>NZ_JBIDBB010000006.1:0-515708 GCF_043202775.1 Glycomyces sp. NPDC048151
AAACCTGTTGCGCACCACAATCTTGCGACCATGGCGACTTTTGGTATGTGTCGAAGCATGTCCTGACCGATTTTCAACGGGACACCAAGCAAGTGCCCCAAGGAAAAGACAGTCAAAAACAGTACCAACCAAGACTCACCGAAACCTTGTCCAGTGACCTCGATCAGCCCGCACGCTGACCATCCAAACACCCTGTTGAGTTCTCAAACAACACGCCAACTCAAGTCGATCCACAATTGGGATTCGGCCTCAGCCGGAGCAACCCGAACAACATTACTAGTCTCGAACCGCACTGTCTAACTGGGGGTCATTGACCCTCGTCACAGACGATTGAGCCTCTATGGAGTCTCAGGTGATCCCCGCGCCTCGATCCGGACCGCGCCATAGCTCCGTGAGCTCGTCGCGTGCCTCCGTGATCTCCGGACCGGCCTCGTTTTCCTCGGCTGTTCCGTTCCCCCGCGGGCAAAGACAAATATACACACCCCCGAAGGGGCCAAAACCAGGGGGGTCACCTTCGGTTCAACGATACGCTTGACCAGCGAAGACATCAAGAGCTTCCGGAAAGACGGTCGCCGGGCCCCAGGCCCGGCCTCCGTCGCGGAACGTCTTTTGCTCGCACTGACGGCTGTTAGCCTGCGAGCGAAGGACTTCCGATCAGAGGAGAAGGCATGTCAGCCACTCGCAATGCACGCACCCGTTGGACCGGCGATCTCCAGGACGGCAACGGCGTCACCACCTTCGTGTCCTCCGGACTCCCGGACACGCCGGTGACGTGGGCGGCCCGTACGAACAACCCTGAGGGCAAGACCAGCCCTGAGGAGCTCATCGCCGCGGCGCACACCTCTTGCTTCTCCATGGCGTTCTCGGCCGCCCTGGGGAAGGCCGGGTACACCGCGGACGAGGTCGTCACCGAAGCGGCGGTCACCTTCAAGCCCGGCACGGGCATCACCGACATCGTCCTCACCATGCACGCGGTCATTCCTGGGATCGACAACGACGAGTTCCAGACGATCGCGAAGGGCGCGAAGGAGAACTGCCCGGTGAGCCAGGCCCTGAAGGCGGTCCCGATTTCGCTTGAGGCGACGCTGGGTTAGGGTCGTCACAAACGCCTGAAAATTTCATATTCACGCACAGTGTGCGCGAAAGCATCGGGTGCACCATCCGTGGTCAAAACACCACGGAGCCGAGCGCAGGCGGTTCCGCCTGCGGGGCGGCACGGTGGTCGTTGGTTTCGCGCACTTGTTTGTAACCAGGCCTGCCTGCCCAGTTGCAAACCGACATCGCAGAGGAGGGGGTCTCGTGACTGCTCCTGAAAACACCGGTAGGCGCTTCCACGCCTACACCATTCGCCACCTGGACGAACTGCTCCAGCGAGCGCCGCTGACCGAGGAGCAGCGGCTCCGGACCAGGGCGGTGGCGTCAGTGCTGCCGTTCCGGACGAACTCCTACGTCGTCGACGAACTGATCGACTGGGACGACCCGTTCGAGGACCCGATGTTCCGGCTCGTGTTCCCGCAGGAGGACATGCTGCCGGCCGAGGACGTCGACCACATCGCCGAGCTCCTCCAGAAGGGCGCTTCGAAGGAGGAGGTCACGGGCGCCGCGAACCGGATCCGGTTCAAGCTCAATCCGCATCCGGCCGGGCAGCTGGCGCTGAACATCCCGAAGGACGGCGAGGAGCCGATCCCGGGGTTGCAGCACAAGTACCGGGAGACGGTGCTCTTCTTCCCGCAGCAGGGGCAGACCTGCCACGCGTACTGCACCTACTGCTTCCGCTGGGCGCAGTTCGTGGGGATCGCCGACCTGAAGATGGCGAACAACGACGTCGAGCAGCTGACAGGGTACGTGCGGGACCATCCCGAGGTGAGCAGCGTGCTGCTGACCGGCGGGGACCCGATGATCATGGGCGAGCCGGTGCTGCGGCGCTATATCGAGCCGCTGCTGGAGATGGAGCACGTCGAGTCCGTCCGGATCGGGTCGAAGGCGCTGGCGTACTGGCCGCAGCGGTTCGTGTCGGATCCTGACGCGGACGACACGCTTCGGCTGTTCGAGCGGGTGGTGGCGTCGGGGAAGAACCTGGCGTTCATGGCGCACTTCTCGCACCGGAAGGAGCTGGACTCCGAGATCGTGCGGGAGGCGGTGCGCCGGATCCGCTCGACCGGTGCGGTGATCCGGACGCAGGCGCCGCTGATCAGGACGATCAACGACGACGCGGAGCAGTGGGCGGGGATGTGGCGGACCCAGCACAAGCTGGGGATGGTCCCGTACTACATGTTCGTCGAGCGCGACACGGGGCCGCAGGACTACTTCTCGGTGCCGCTGGTGCGGGCGTGGGAGATCTTCCGCGACGCGTTCAGCCAGGTGTCGGGGCTGTGCCGCACGGTGCGGGGTCCGTCGATGTCGGCCACGCCGGGCAAGGTCGCGGTGGACGGCGTCGTGGAGATCGGCGAGGAGAAGGTGTTCGCGCTGCGGATGCTCCAGGCGAGGAACCCCGAGCTCGTGGGTCGTCCGTTCTTCGCGAAGTTCGACGAGAACGCGGTGTGGGTCGACGACCTGAAACCGGCGTTCGCAGACAAGTTCCCGTTCGAGTAGGGCCTATCGGGGAAGGGCCGGGGCGGGTCGATCCGCTCCGGCCCTTCGGCGTGTCAGGCGATGTGGAGGGCGAACCCGGTGGTGCCCTCGGGTTCGCGGCCGGGGAGAAGGCGTTTGCGCTCGTCGTAGTCCTCTGACTGCTTGCGGTAGGCGATCGGCTCGGTCTCGGCGAGGGTTTCGAGGCGTTCGCGCAGCTGCTTCGCAACGTCGGCGAAGTCGGCCTGCCAGCCCGCCCCGGTGACGACCACGGGCGGGAGGACCTCCAGCCCCGTGTAGAAGAGGACGCCGTGCTGGATCGGGAAGAGCAGGTCGTTGATGTCGCCGTTCACGCCCCGGTCCGAGAGGTGCGACTCGGCGGCTCCGGTGGTGACGATGACCATGGCGCGCTTGCCTTTCAGGACGCCGTCGCCGAAGCGCGGCCAGTCGCTGGAGGGCCGGTAGCCGAAGCCGTTGGTGAAGACGCGGTCGAACCAGCCCTTCATGATCGCCGGGACCGAGTACCACCACAGCGGGAACTGGAGAAGGACGAGGTCGGCTTCCAGGAGCTTCGCCTGCTCGGCCTTGATGTCCTCGGCGATCTCGCCCTTGTCCCAGGCTTCGCCCGCGGCGGCCATGAAGTGCTCGTTCTCGGTGGGGCCGAAGTCGTCGTAGTCGGCGACGGCCTTCCAGTCCATGGCGTAGAGGTCGGAGACGGAGACGGTGTGGCCGAGGCCTTCGAGAGTCTGGACGGCCTCGTCGCGGAGGGCGGCGTTGAGGGAGCCGCTGTGCGGGTGGGCGTAGACGATGTGCGTTCTCATGCGGACCATGCTGCTGCGGTCGAGGGACGGCTGCCAGACGTCTGTTCGACCTGGGGTCGTTCGACCCTAGGACTGACAGACCTAGGCACCCGCGCGGGATCGCGGCGATACTTGCCGCGGAGGTTTGCGTGATGACACCTGATGCGACAGAGACCCGGGCGGCCGAGATCCACAGGCTCGAGGACGTGGTGGACCTGGGGAAGTTCCTGCAGGCGCGGCGGGCGCGGGTGAACCCGGGCGACGTCGGGCTGCGGGAGGACGCGCGACGTCGCGTCCCGGGTCTGCGGCGGGAGGAGCTGGCGCTCCTGGCCGGGGTGAGCGTGGACTACTACACGCGCCTGGAGCAGGGGCGGGCGAAGCATCCATCGGATCAGGTGCTCGACGCGGTCGCGCGGGCCCTGCGGCTGGACGAGACGACGCGGGCCCACATGCACCGGCTGGCGGGGAACTCGCGGCTGAGCCCGATGCAGGCCAGCGCGGGGGTGCGGCCGTCGCTGCAGACGATGCTGGCGGCGATCGACGCGTTCCCGGCGCTGATCATGAACCACCGGCAGGACGTGCTGGCGTCGAACCGTCTGGCGCAGTTGCTGTACGGCGGGTTCGGGTGGGATCTGGAGGCGGGGCCGAACTTCGTGCGGCTGCTGTTCGACGACGATTCGCGGGCGTACTTCCCGGACTGGGAGGCGGTGTGCTCGTGGGAGACGGTGGCGCAGTTGCGGAAGATGGCGGCGCTGTTCCCGGACGACAAGGAGCTGACGGGGCTGATCGGCGAGTTGTCGGTGCGGCACCGGTTCTTCGCGGAACTGTGGGCGCAGGCCGAGGTGAAGGACTGCAATATCGGGTCGGTGCGGTTCGAGCATCCGATGGTGGGGGCGCTGGAGCTGTACAAGGAGCAGTTCCGGGTGGCGGACGGTTCGGGGCAGATGCTTGTGATGCTGACGGCGGCGCCGGGGACGGACGATCACGAGAAGCTGCGGCTGCTCGGGGCGGACCGGTAGTGCCGGTCCGCCCCTCGCGGTTTTCTGTCAGTTGATCGTGAGCTGTTCGATGACGCTGATCCAGTCGGCGGTGCCGCGGCCGGTGGCGGCGAGTTCGTCGAGGTGCTTCTTGAGCGGTTCGAGGAAGTCGGCGCCGACGCCTTGTTCGCGGCTGGCGGTGATGAGCGACGTGACGGCGGCGTTGGTGAAGGCGACGTTCTGGCCGGGGGCGGGGTCGTACTGGCGGCCGTCGATGACTTCGGCGTAGCCCTCGGCGAGCGGGAGGACGGCGCCGAGCCAGGCGATGGCGTCCTTGGCGGTCTGGCCGGGGGCGACGTCGACGGTGCGCATCATGGCGGCGGCTTGGAGGACGCCGCTGAACATCTGGTACATGGCGGTGAGGAGTGCCATGTCCTTGAGTTCGGCGACGCCGGGGTCGGTGCCTTCGTATTCGGCGGTGCCGAGGGTTTCGAGGGCGGGTCGGGCGATGGCGTAGGCGTTCTCGTCTCCGGAGTAGAGGAGGCGGGAGCCTGGCTGGCCAATCATCTGGGGGACGGCCATGATGGCGCCGTCGAGGTAGGTGATGCCGTGGTCGGCGGCCCAGGCGGCGGTGGCGCGGGCCTCGTTGGGTGTGGTGGTGGTGAGGTTGACGAGGATCTTGCCTTTGAGTTCGGCCGCTATGGGTTCGAGGTTCTGGTGGATGCTGGCGTGGTCGAGGAGGACGGCGATGACGATGTCGCCGGCCTGGACGGCCTCGGTGATCGTCGGGGCGGCTTTGGCTCCGGCTTCGACGTGGGGTCTGGTCTTGGCGGCGGTGCGGTTCCAGACGGTGGTGTGGTGGCCGGTCTCGCGGAGGCGGGTGGCGATGGCCGAGCCCATTTCGCCGAGGCCGAGGACGGTGATGTTGCCTTTGCTCATGGTGGTTCCTTGGTTTTCGGGTGCGTTAGCGGATGGTGAGCTGGTCGATGATGCGGGGCCAGTCGCTGTCGCCGTGGCCGGTGGCGGCGAGGTCGTCGAGGAGTCGGCGGTGGGGTTCGAGGAGGTCGGCGCGGATGCCCTGCTCGCGGCTGGCGGTGATGAGCGAGGCGATGCCGAAGCGGTCGAAGTCGACGCTCTGGCCGCCGGTGTCGTAGGTGCCGCCGTCGATGATCGCGGCGAGGCCTTTGCCGTGCGGGAGCATGGCGGTGAGCCATCGCTCGGTTTCGGCGGCGGTTTCGGCGGCGCTGGTGCCGACGGTGCGCATCATGGCGATGGCCTGGAGGTAGCCGAGGAACATGAGGTCCATGGCGGAGAGCAGGGCCATGTCCTTGAGTGAGGCGAGGCCGGGGTCCTCCCCCGTGTATTCGGCGGCGCCGAGGGTTTCGAGGACGGGGCGTGCGGTGTCGTAGGCGTGCTCGTCTCCGGCGTAGAGGAGGCGGGCGTCGGGTTGGCCGATCATCTCGGGGACGGCCATGATGGCGCCGTCGAGGTAGGTGATGCGGTGTTCGCTCGCCCAGGCGGCGGTTTCGCGTGCCTGGTTGGGTGTGGTGGTGACGAGGTTGACGACGGTCTTGCCCGCGAGTTCGGCGGCGGCGGGTTCGAGGTGTTCGCGGACGCTGGCGTGGTCGAGGAGGACGACGAGGACCGTGTCGCTGCCGTTCACCGCTTCGGTGACCGTGGCTGCGGCTTTCGCGCCCGCTGCGGCGTGCGGTTCGGTCTTGGCGGCGGTGCGGTTCCAGACGGTGGTGTCGTGGCCGGTCTCGCGGAGACGGGTGGCGATGGCCGAGCCCATGGCGCCGAGGCCTAGGACGGTGGTGGCGGGCTTCGTCATGGTGTTGCCTCTCGGTGGGGGTGCGGGGCCGGGCGGCGCTGCCCGGCCCCGCGGTCGGTCTAGCCGGCCTGGCTGAAGATCTGGTGGACGGGGACGACGCGGCCGGTCTTGTCGCTGGCGTCGAGTGCGCGCTGGTAGTAGTCCTGGATGGTCTTGGTGATGGCGGAGTCGACGCCTGCTTCGTCGGCCGCGTCGATGACGTGCTGGGCTCCGGCGTGCATCATGCGGAGGTTCGCGAGGTCGCCCCAGCCGCCCTGCTTGACCTGCTCGGCGAAGAAGTACGAGAAGTCCTTGAGGCTCTGCGGCTCGTTCTCGCGCAGGGACAGGAACCGGTCGATGTCGCCGCCGGAGCGCTGGATCATGGCCAGCGCCTGTTCCAGGGAGATCAGGAAGGCGTGGAACATGGCAAGGTTGGCCTGGTAGTAGAGCTGGGCGACGCCGTAGTCCTCGCCGAGGTACTCGGTGGGGGTGAGGAGTTCGAGGAGTTCCTGGAGTTCCTTGTGGAGGGCGGCGGGGCCGCTGACGTACATGCGGGAGACGGGGTGCTGGATGTCGTCGCTCTGGGTCATGTACGCGCCTGTGAGGAAGCGGCCGCCTCGGTCGAGGACCCATCCGGCGCCCTTGCTGGTGTTGGCCGGGGAGTCGGAGGAGAGGTTGACGATGGTCTTGCCGTTGAGGTCGGCTCCTTCGAGGACGCCGTACATGGCGTCGTAGTGGATGAGGGAGAGCAGGACGGTGTCGTTGGCGGCGACGGCTTCTGCGGCGGTGGCGGCGGCTGTGGCGCCGAGCGCTGTGAACTCTTCGGTCTTGCCGGCGCTGCGGTTCCAGACGGTGACGTCGACGCCTGCGGCGAGGAGGATGCGGGCGGTGGCGCGGCCCATCGGGCCGAGTCCGAGGACGGCGACGGAGTATTTGGCAGTCATGTTGTGCCCCTTGGGAAGTGGTGGTTTCTTGCTTGCCTTGACGGGGTCTATCGTCGGTCGGCCGGGGTAGGCTTCGCAAGACCGCACTTCCAGGTGGGGTTACTTACCGAGACGTTCGGAATATGGTCGGGAGGGCCGCGATGCAGGCGACGAGTGACGCAGATCAAACCTGCGGAATGTCGATCGCGATCGATGTCGTGGGCGGCAAGTGGAAGATGCACCTGATGTGGGTGCTCGCCGAGGGGCCGGTGCGGTTCGGGCAGATCCGGCGCAAGCTCGAAGGGGTGAGCGAGAAGGTGCTCGCCGAGAACCTGCGGCAGCTGGAGGCGCACGGGATCGTGCACCGGGAGCTGTACGCGGAGGTGCCGCCGCGTGTGGAGTACTCGCTGACGCCGCTGGGCGAGCAGTTGAACCGGGCGCTGGCGCCGCTGGAGTTGTGGGGCGACGCGAACCGGGACGCGCTGGCGCCGCGGCTCGCTGCGACTCGGGTGTAGGAGGTGCGGGGATCCCCGGGGGGCCGGGGATTCCCCCTCTAGATCGGCGGGGCCTCGCGGCGGCGGTATTCGGTGCCGCCGAGGTCGCGTTCGAGGAGCAGTTCGTCGATGAGGTCGCGGCGCAGTTGGAGCGGGTCGTCGAACTCGGCGGCGAGCGGTTCGTTGATCTCCTGCTCGGTGTAGGGGCGGCCGAACGCGAAGTGGCGGTCCGCGAGGTCGCGCAGGAGCGCGACGCGGGTGCGGCGGTTGACGGGTCGGGCGGTGATGCGGCCGTTCGAGTAGAGGTGGGCCACTTCGGGGCTCACGCCGGGCGGTGCGTCGGGGCGGGAGGCGCGGGCGGCCGCGGCGGCGGCTTTGAAGGCGTCGGGTGCGGCGCGGACCCTGCCGTCCTCGCGGGTGACGAGGCCTGATTCGAAGAGGCGGTGGAGGGCCTTCTCGGCGCGCGGGTGGCGCTCGCGCAGGTCGGCGACGGTCGCGCCGGAGTCGGCGAGGACGATGTCTGCGAACACGCGAAGGCGTTCGGGGTCGGCCAGGGCTTTGACGATGACGTGGCTTGGCTCCATGAGGACAGCCTCGTGCCGGACGCCCTTGGGCGTCAACGGGTTTAGCCGAGGCTGCGCAGGTATGCCAGGTCGACGCCCTCGAGGGAGTCGAGGCGTTTGACCTCGA
Source organism: Glycomyces sp. NPDC048151 (assembly GCF_043202775.1). Classification (NCBI taxonomy): domain Bacteria; kingdom Bacillati; phylum Actinomycetota; class Actinomycetes; order Glycomycetales; family Glycomycetaceae; genus Glycomyces; species Glycomyces sp. NPDC048151. The sequence goes on from NZ_JBIDBB010000006.1 coordinate 8,263, forward strand.
GTTCGGCCGGGAGGTCGACGTCGCCCGGGATCGCGAGGGTGACCGCGCCTGCGGCGAGCGCGGAGCTCGTTCCGGAGACCGAGTCCTCCAGGACGACGCAGCGTTCGATGTCGACGCCGAGTTTGGCGGCGGCGTGGAGGTACGGGACCGGGTCGGGCTTGGGGCGCTCGACCTCGTCGCCGCAGACGGTGAGGTCGAAGTTCTCGGGGCCGACGAGGCCGATGATGATGTCGGCGAGCTCGCGCGGCGTGGAGGTGACCAGGGCGGTCGGGACGCCCGCGGCGCGGCATTCGAGGAGGAGTTCGCGCGCGCCGGGCTTCCAGTCGACGCCCTCGGCGAACAGCTCCTTCATGCGGGTGCGCAGCCAAGTTTGGTGCTGGGGGGACTCGGTGAGGGGGATGCCGAGGCTCTCCAGGAGCATGACGACCGAGGCGTCCTCGTTGGTGCCGACCATGCGGGAGCGGACCTCGGGGTCGAGCGCGCCGCCGAGGAGGCCGGCGAGTTCCTCGACGCCGGTGTCCCAGACGATCTCGCTGTCGACGAGCGTGCCGTCCATGTCGAAGAGCACGGCTTGCGGGAACGCGGCTTCCGTTCGGTCAGTCACGGTGTCAACAGTACGGGCGCGACGCGTGGGGCGGCCTGGTTCGCGGCGCTCCCGCGAGGCGGCTCACACCGGCCCTAGGCGAGGCCCGCGCGGTGGTGGCGGCGGCACAGGACGGTGTAGGAGTCCATGTCGCCGACTTCGACGAGGTCGCCGGAGAAGACCATGACGCCGTCGCGGACGCGGGCGTTGTGGGTGCCGCGCTCGCCGCACCAGCAGTTGACGCGGACGGGCAGCTCCTCGACGCGGTCGGCGAGCTCGATGAGCCGCTGCGTGGCCGGGAAGAGGCGGCCGAGGAAGTCGGTCTTGAGGCCGAACGCGTAGACGTCGAGGTCGAGGCCGTCGACGGCGTCGGCGAGGTGGTTGATCTGCTTGGGTGCTTCGAGGAACTGGACCTCGTCGACGATCACGTACGGGGGGCGGGTCGCGGCGAGGTCGTCGTAGATGTCGAACCCGGGCTTGACCTCGCGGGCCTCGTGGCTGAGGCCGATGCGGCTGGAGACGACGCCTTCGCCGCCGCGGTCCATGGAGGTGTAGACGACGCCCTTGCCGCCGAGGGAGTGGTGGTACTGGAGCGCGAGGGTGGACTTGCCTGCGTCCATGACTCCGAGGTAGGCGACGAGTTCGTGCGACATGGCCCTATCGTGCCGAACCGGGGAACGCGAGTCGGCACGGGTACTGGGCGCGGTGCCCGACGCCCCAAAGGCGTCGGGCACTCACATGCGTCACTTGGCGTTGAAGTAGCTCGCCTCGGGGTGGTGGAGGACGATCGCGTCGGTCGACTGCTCCGGGTGGAGCTGGTCCCCTTCGGACAGTTCGACGCCGATGCGCTCGGCGCCGAGGAGGTCGACGAGGGTCGCGCGGTCGGCCAGCTCGGGGCAGGCCGGGTAGCCGAACGAGTAGCGGCAGCCGCGGAAGTCGACGTCGAAGTAGCCCTTGAGGTCCCCCGGGTCCGAGTCCGCGACGGTGCCGCCCGAGGGCAGGACCCACTCGCGGCGCATGCGCCGGTGCCAGTACTCGGCCAGCGACTCCGTGAGCTGCACCGTCAGGCCGTGCACCTCGAGGTAGTCGCGGTAGGCGTTGGCCTGGAACAGCTCGTTCGTGTACTCGGAGACCTTGGAGCCCAAGGTGACCAGCTGCATGCCGAGCACGTCGAGCTGCTCGCCGTCCTTGGCGCGGAAGAAGTCCGCCAGGCACAGGCGCTTGCCCTGGCGCTGGCGCGGGAACGTGAACCGGGCGCGCTCGGAGTGGCCGTTCTCGTCGAGCACGACGAGCGTGTTCCCCTCGGAGTAGGCCGGGAAGTACGCGTACACCACCTTCGCTTCGAGCACGTTGTCGGTGGCCAGCCGGTCGAGCCAGTAGCGCAGGCGCGGGCGGCCCTCGGTCTCGACCAGCTCCTCGTAGGAGGGGCCGTCGCCGCGGGCGGGCTTGAGACCCCACTGGCCCAGGAACGTGGCGCGCTCGTCGAGCAGCGCCGCGTACTCAGCGAGGGCGATGCCCTTGACGACCCGGGAACCGTAGAACGGCGGCACCGGGATCTCGACGTCGGTGGCGACGCCGGAGCGCACCGACGTGTCGTTCAGGTCCGGGAGGGAGTCGGCGACCATCGTGGCCTGCTTCGCGCGGCGCTCGCGCCGCAGGGCGATCTTCGCCTCCTTCTCGGCGTCGACGATCGGCACGCCGGTGCGGCGGGCCGTCATCACCTTGTTCATCAGGTCCAGGCCCTCGAACGCGTCGCGCGCGTAGTGGACCTGGCCGCCCTCGAACATCTCCCGCAGGTCGTCCTCGACGTACGCGCGGGTGAGCGCCGCGCCGCCGAGGAGGACCGGCCAGCGCGTGTGCATCGAGCGGGCCATCATCTCGGCGAGGTTGTCCTTCATGATGACCGTGGACTTGACGAGGAGGCCGCTCATGCCGATGACGTCCGCCTGGTGCTCTTCGGCGGCGTCGAGGATCGCGTTGATGGGCTGCTTGATGCCGAGGTTGACGACGGTGTAGCCGTTGTTCGACAGGATGATGTCAACGAGGTTCTTGCCAATGTCGTGGACGTCGCCGCGGACGGTGGCGAGGACGATCGTGCCCTTGCCGGCGCCGTCGGCCTTGTCCATGTGCGGTTCGAGGTGCGCGACGGCGAACTTCATGGCCTCGGCGGACTGGAGGACGAACGGCAGCTGCATCTGGCCGGAGCCGAAGCGGTCGCCGACGACCTTCATGCCTTCGAGGAGGTTGTCGTTGATGATGTCGAGCGGCTTGCGGCCTTCGGCGAGGGCCTGGTCGAGGTCGGTGTCCATGCCGTTCTTGTCGCCGTCGATGATGCGCTGGGCGAGGCGCTCTGCAAGCGGGAGGGCGGCGAGGGCCTCGGCGCGGGCCTCCTTGGTGCCGGCGAGGCTGACGCCGTCGAAGATCTCGATGAGCTTCTGCAGCGGGTCGTATTCCTCGGTGCGGCGGTCGTAGACCATGTCGAGGGCGACCTGCTTCTGCTCCTCGGGGATCTGCGCCATCGGCAGGATCTTGGAGGAGTGGACGATCGCGCTGGTCATGCCCGCTTCGACGCATTCGTTGAGGAACACGGAGTTGAGGACCTGGCGGGCGGCCGGGTTGAGGCCGAAGGAGATGTTGGAGACGCCGAGGGTGAAGTTCACGCCCGGGTAGCGGGCGGCGATCTCGCGGATGGCGGCGATCGTCTCGATGCCGTCCCGGCGGGTCTCCTCCTGGCCGGTGGAGATCGGGAAGGTGAGCGCGTCGACGAAGATGTCCTGGATCTTCATGCCCCAGGTGCCGGTGAGGTCGTCGATGAGGCGGGCGGCGACGCGGACCTTCCAGTCGCGGTCGCGGGCCTGGCCCTCCTCGTCGATGCAGAGGGCGACGACGCCCGCGCCGTGCTCGGCGACGAGCGGCATCATCCGCTGGTAGCGGGAGGTCGGGCCGTCGCCGTCCTCGAAGTTCACGGAGTTGACGATGCACTTGCCGCCGAGTGAGTCCAGGCCCGCCTCGACCACGTTCGGCTCGGTGGAGTCGAGCATGATCGGGAGGGTGGAGGCGGTGGCGAAGCGGGAGGCGAGGACGCGCATGTCCTCGGCGCCGTCGCGGCCGACGTAGTCGACGCACAGGTCGAGGACGTGGGAGCCGCCGCCTGCCTGCTCGCGGGCGATCTCGACGCAGCGGTCGTAGTCGGCGGCGAGCATGGCGTCGCGGAAGGCCTTGGAGCCGTTGGCGTTCGTGCGCTCGCCGACGTTGAGGATCGAGGCGTCCTGGAGGTACGGGACGTGGTGGTAGGAGGAGGAGACGCCCGATTCGAGGATCGGGGTGCGTTCCTTGGGCTTGGCGACGTTCGCGGCGTCGGGGCCTTGGGGGTCGCCGCCGAGGCGTTCGCGGACGGCGCGGATGTGGTCGGGGGTGGTGCCGCAGCAGCCGCCGACGAGGCCGACGCCGTAGTTGTGGACGAAGTCCTCGTGGGCGTCGGCGAGCTCTTCGGGGGTGAGCGGGTAGACCGCGCCGTTGGGGCCGAGGGTCGGCAGGCCGGCGTTCGGCATGACCGAGATCGGGACCGGCGAGTGGCGGGTGAGGTAGCGGATGTGCTCGCTCATCTCGGCCGGGCCGGTGGCGCAGTTGAGGCCGATGAGGTCGATGCCGAGGGCGGCGAGGCTGGTCAGGGCCGCGCCGATCTCGCCGCCGACGAGCATGGTGCCGGTGGTCTCGACGGTGACCTGGGCGATGACGGGCACGTTGGTGCCGAGGGCCTTGTTGGCGCGCTTGGCGCCGATGACGGCGGCCTTGGCCTGGAGGAGGTCCTGGGCGGTCTCGACGAGGATCGCGTCGGCGCCGCCTTCGATGAGGCCCGCGGAGCATTCCTGGTAGTGGTCGCGCAGGAGCGCCATGGGCGCGTGCCCGAGGGTGGGCAGGCGGGTGCCGCCGCCCATGGAGCCGAGGACGAAGCGCGGCCACTCGGGGGTGGCGTACTCGTCGGCCTTCTGGCGGGCGAGGCTCGCGGCGGCGCGGGCGAGTTCGCGGGCACGCTCGACGATGTCGTATTCGACGAGGCCGCCGTAGTTGGCGTTGAAGCTGTTGGTCTCGATGCAGTCGGCCCCGGCGGCGAGGTACGCGTCGTGGATGCCGAGCACGATGTCGGGCCTGGTGAGGCAGAGGATGTCGGTGAGGCCCTCGAAGCCGTCGTAGTCCTCCATCGTGGGGTCGAAGGTCTGCAGCATCGTCCCCATACCGCCGTCGGCGATCACGACGCGACGTTGCAGGGTTTCGAGGAAAAGGCTGTTCGCAGACACGCGGTCAAGGATACTGGCGGGTGCCGCCAAGTGGGAACTCGGTTTCACTGGATGGGCACTGTGTCGGATGAAGATCACAGGCGGACGAATAGGATGGGCGGTATGGAAATCTTCCTCGGATTGGTCTTCCTGTTCATTGGCGCCTGCGTCATGTACTGGGTCGTTCGGTTGGGGGTGCGGGACGGCATCGCCGACGCACGCGACGCCGAATCCCAGGACGACGTCGGCGAGGATGGCGACGAGAAGAACTGAGGCGTAGCATCGGGTCGTAATGGCCCTCCCCCCGAAGGGAACCAGATGGACGCGCTCGACAGTCACCTGTGGACCGAAGTGACCGACCCCGCCAGACTCCGCGAGATCGTCGGCGACGTGATGCCGCAGGCCGCCACCAAGGAGCGCTTCCAGCTCCACCGGCGCGACCGCGAATGGCTCGCCGCCTCCCCCTACTGCGTCGTCGCGACCGCCGATGCCGAGGGCAACTGCGACGCCTCCCCCAAGGGCGACCCGGCCGGGCAGCTCGTGCACGTCCTCGACGACACCACCGTGGCGATCCCGGAGCGGCGCGGCAACAAGCGCGTCGACGGCTACCACAACGTGCTCGCCAACCCGCACGTCGGACTCCTGTCCCTGATCCCGGGCCGGCGCGAGACGCTGCGGATCAACGGCCGGGCGCGCATCGTCGCCGACGCGCCGTTCTTCGACGACATGGTCGTCAAGGGCCACAAACCGGTCCTGGCGCTCGTCGTCGAGATCGACACGATCTACTTCCACTGCGGTAAGTCCGCGATGCGCTCGGGGATCTGGAAGCCCGAGACGTGGACCTCCGACACGCTCCCCCCGCACCCCCAGATGATCAAGGAGACGCAGGTCGTCGACGCCACCCTGGAGCAGCTGGTCGACAAGTACGGCCCGAAGTACGAATCGGAGCTCTACTAGCGCGGCCGGGCCGGGGCGGGCTGTTTCACCGAATCGAGCAATGCCTGAATTTTCTTCCTTACCCTGAATTCGCGATAACCGCAGTTCAGGACACCGGAAGACACAGGGGCGCCGATGGCGGCAGCAGTGAGGTACGCGGCGGCCGTACTGGCCGCCCTCTGGTTCGCCCTGTCCGGCACCGCCGCCTTCGCGGTCGCCCCCATCGACCTCGACTCCGGAGCCGTCACCGACCAGGTCGGCGCGATCGGCGGACGGGGCGCCGAAGTCGACGCCGCGATCGACCAGCTCCGCTCCGACGCCGCGATCGGCCTGTACGTCGCGTACGTCGACTCGTTCTCTGGCTACTCGCCGCAGGACTGGGCGAACGAGACCGCCGTGCAGAGCGGCTTGGGCGCCAACGACATCCTGCTCGCCGTCGCCACCGGCGACCGCCGGTACTCGTGGTCGGTCGAGTCCGGGTTCCCGCTCACCGACGCGCAGCTCAACGAGGTCGCCACCACCGAGATCGAGCCCAGGCTGTCGGCAGACGACTGGGCCGGGGCGGCCATCGCCGCCGCGGACGGGTACCGGGCCGAAGCGGCAGGCGAATCCGGTGGCGGCGGCGGAGCGGGGTGGCTAGTGTTCCTGCTCGTACTCGTCGCGATCGCGGTCGTCGTGTTCCTGGTGTGGCGCAGCCGCCGCAAGAAGCAGGGCGCGCCGGGCGGCAAGCAGGCGCAGCGGATGTCGACGCAGGACCTCGACCGGGAGGCGAGCCGCCTCCTCGTCGAAGGCGACGACGCGATCCGCACCAGCGACCAGGACCTCGGGTTCGCCGTCGCCGAGTTCGGGCAGGAGAGCACCGCCAAGTTCGCGGCCGCGCTCGACACCGCCAAGAGCGAGCTCGCCGAGGCGTTCAGGCTGCGCCAGACCCTCGACGACGACGTGCCCGAGACCGAGGAGCAGCGCCGCGCGCTCCTGACCGAGATCATCGAACGCCTCACCAAGGCCGACCAGCAGCTCGACGGGGCCGCCGCCGAGTTCGAGGAGCTGCGCGACCTCGGCCGCCGCGCGCCCGAGGCGGTCGAGAAGCTGACCGCCGACGCGAAGGGCCTGGCCGGGCGGACCGGGGCCGCGAAGGAGGCGCTGGCGGCGCTCGCGGCCGCCTACCCGGCGTCGGCGTACGACACCGTCGCGAACAACGTGGTCGACGCCGAGGACCGGCTCGCGTTCGCCGACCGGAGCCTGGCCGAGGCCCGGCAGGCGCTCGAGGGCGGTGAGAACGGCAGGGCCGCCGTGGGCGTCCGCGCCGCCGAAGGCGGGCTCGCCCAGGCCAGGCAGCTGCTCGACGCGGTGACCGGGCGGCAGACCGAGCTCGCCGAGGCGTCCAAGGGGCTGCCGGGGTTGCTCGCCACGCTGGGCCAGGACGTCGGCGAGGCCGAGCGCAAGGCCGACGGCGCACCCGACGGGGACCGGCTGCGCCGCGCCGCGGCCGACGCCCGGGCCGTTGCCGCCGAGGTCGAGACGGCGAAGGCCGCGGGACCGGTGGACCCGCTCGACGCCGTGCGCCGCCTCGAACGGGCCCAGGCCGCCATCGGCGCCGACCTGCAGGCCGTGCGCGACGAGCAGGAGCAGCGCGAGAGCGCGAAAGCCCAACTGGCGCAGACGATCGCGAACGCCTCGGCGACGGCTGCGGCCGTCGAGGACTACATCAACACCAACCGGGGCGGCGTCGGCACCGAGGCCCGCACCCGGTTGAACGAGGCGAACCAGCAGCTCGACGCCGCGCGAGCGCTGGCCCCGTCCGATCCCGTGCAGGCCTTGGCGAGAGCGCAGCGCGCCGACCAGCTCGCGGCGGCCGCGTCGAGGCTCGCGCAGCAGGACGTGAACGCCTACCGGGGCCAGTCCGGGCCGACCGGCATGGGCGGCGGCTTCGGCGGCGGCGGGAACGCCGGGGCGATGCTCGGCGGGATCCTCCTCGGCGGCATGCTCGGCGGCTCCGGGGGCGGCCGCGGCGGCGGGTTCGGCGCGCCGGGCTCCTCGCGCAGGCGCGGCCCCTCGCCGGGCTCGTTCGGCGGCGCGGGCACCCGCAGGGGCGGTGGTGGCCGATTCTGACGACCGCACGACCAGCGACCTGTGACAACCGATCCGAAAGGTGTGGGGACCAATGACCAAGAAGCAGTCGATCTTCGGCCGCATCGGCCAGCTGCTCAAGGCGAACATCAACGACGCCATCGACTCCGCGGAGGACCCGGAGAAGATGCTCGCCCAGATGGAGCGCGACTACAAGAACAGCATCGCAGACGCCGAGAGCTCCATCGCCGAGACCATCGGCAACCTGCGGCTGATGGAGGACGACGCCGCCGCCGACAAGGAGGCCGCGCAGGAGTGGGAGAACAAGGCCCGCAACGCCAGCCGCAAGGCCGACGAGCTGCGCGCCGCCGGGAACACCGCCGAGGCCGACAAGTTCGACAACCTCGTCAAGGTGGCCCTGGGCAAGCAGCTCGAGCTGGAGAAGGAGATCAAGACGGCCGAGCCGACCATCCAGAGCCAGCAGGAGGTCGTCGAGAAGCTCAAGACCGCGCTCAACCAGATGAAGACCAAGCTCACCGAGCTGCAGTCCAAGCGCAGCAGCCTGGCCGCCCGCGCGAAGACCGCGCAGGCGCAGAAGCAGGTGAACGAGGCGATCGGCTCGGTCGACATCATGGACCCGCTCAGCGAGGTCAACCGCTTCGAGGAGAAGGTCCGCCGCGAGGAGGCCAAGGTGCGGGGCCAGGCCGAGCTGTCGATGTCCTCGCTCGACAAGCAGTTCGAGAGCCTCGACGGGCTCGCCGACGACGCCGAGATCGAGGCGCGCATGGCCGCGCTCAAGAGCGGCGGCTGAAAGGCGCGGGACTTCGCGGCCGGGCTCCTCTGCCCGGCCGCTTCGCTACAGGCCTAGTGCTTCCCGGATTTCAATCGCTCGATCGACTCGTCGTCGCAGGTGGTCCAGAACTCCCCCACGACGTCCTCCAGCTGCTCCATCGAGCCCGCGTCGAACAGGTGGTCCTGGTACTTCGTGATGTCGTAGTCGATGGTGCCCATCGTGACCAGGTCGAGCGGCATGATCTCCATGCCCCGGAACTCGTCGATCTCCCCGTACGAGGAGAGGATGCCCGCGCCGTAGGCCTTGAGGCCGTCCTTCTCGCTCATGACCCCGAACTCGAGGGTGAACCAGAAGACGCGGGAGACGAACTCGAGCGCGTCCTCGGAGTGGACGCGGCGGGCGGCCTCGCCCGCGGCCCGGTAGAGCGCGGCGAACCGCGGCGAGGCGAGCGCGTTGGCGTGCCCGATGACCTCGTGGATGACGTCCGGTTCGGGCGTGTAGAGCGGCACCGAGTGGTGGCGGATGTACTGGGTCGCGTGGAACTTCCCGTCGGCGAGCACCCCGTAGAACTCGCGCAGGGGCACGAGCCCGGCCGCGGGCAGGTAGCTGAAGCCGGTGAGCGGCGCGAGGGACTCGGAGACCTCCTGGAGCTGCGGGATGTGGTCGGCGGGGAGTTTGAGGCGCTCGGCGCCCTCCAAGTACTCAGTGGAGGCCAGGGCTTGGTGCTTCACGGCGAGTTCGGCGCTGACCAGCCGCCATATCTCGTGCTCGGTGTCGGTGTAGGCAACCGTCGGCATGGGTAGGCCGGGTTCCCAGTCCAATGCGAGGGCCGCGATGGCGTTGCGCCGCTCGCGGTACTCGGGGTCGGCGAAGCCTGGGTGGTTCTCACCCAGTTCCACGCTGACCGTTCCGTCGGCGTCGGTGTTGACCGGCGCGAAGTACTGTCCTTCTTCGAACATAGGAACAGTCCATCAGGTGGGACGGCACCTGTCAACGCACTGGCGGGAATGGCAAGCGCAGGCCTAGCGGAACCGCAGCTTCTCGGGGGTCTCGGCCGGGGCCGACTTGCCGAGGAACGCGCGCCGCTTGCCGTGGAAGCCGTTGCGGTCGTCGAACATGTCGCGGGCCATCTCGGCCAGCTCGATGGTCTGGTAGTACGACAGCGGCTTGGACTCGGCGCGGCGGCGGGCCTTCGCGGCGAACATGCGCCCGCGCGTGACCGGCTCGTTGTAGCCGATCGCGACCGCGCGCAGCCAGCGCTGGAACTCGTCCCAGTCGCGGGGGCCGACCGCGCCGATGAGGCCGATCTGCTTGGCCTCGGCGGCGGAGATCGGCAGCTTCTCCCCCAGGAGGCGGGCGGCGACGTCCTCGCCGACGCGGTTGGCGACCGACCAGGTGTGCAGCTCGGAGCCGTAGATGCCCATGTCGTAGTAGGGGTTGAGGACGGTGCCGTCGCGGGCGACGGTGACGTCGGCGCAGAGGGCGGCCATGACGCCGCCGGCGCCCGCGTTCGCGGAGAACGCGGCGACGGTGAGCTGGTCGGCCTGGGCGATCGCCAGGCACAGCTCGTCGATGGCGTTGATGTTGTCCCAGGCCTCGGAGGCGGGGTCGGCGGCGGCGTCGATGACGCCGAGGTGGATGCCGTTGGAGAAGGCGTGCTCGGTGCCGGTGACGACGAGGATGCGGGTGTCCTCGATGAGGGCCTTCTCGACCGCGCCGGTGAGGCGGCGGCACTGCTCGGTGTGCATGGCGCCGTTGTAGGAGCGGATGGTGAGGTAGCCGATGTCGCCTTCGCGGCGGTAGACCGACTCGGCGATGGCGTCGGGCGCGGGCTTGAAGGGCGCGCTGGTCGCGTCGATGACCATGGAGGCGGGGAGTTTCGGTCCGCGCTTCTTCTCGAGGAGGGCGGCGTAGCCGACCCAGAGGGTGCCGCGGCCGGTGGCGAAGGCGATGGACTCGCAGTCGCGGCCGACGATCGTGCCGGGTTCGGCGCCGGTGTCCTCGGTCGTGGCGGCGGCGTCGAAGAGGAGGTAGGTGCGGCCGTCGAGGGCCGCGGGCGCGCCGGGGGCGCCGTCGGCGGCGGCGATGCGGCGGGCGAGCTCGGTGGCCGAGGCGCGCCAGTCGAGGGCGAACGCGTCGCGGCGCAGGAGCGGGAGTTCACCCGTTCCGGGGACGGGCAGCGGCAGCTCGTCGGCGGGGACGGGCCGCTCGCCGTTCTCGACCTTGCGGACGACGGTGGCGACGCACTCCATGGCGGCGTCGGCGACGCGGCTGTTGTAGAGCGCCGACTTGGTGATCCCCTCGGGGACGTCGAATGTGGAGCAGGCCCAGACCGGTCCGGCGTCCATCTCCTCGACCGCCGAGAGCGCGGTCACGCCCCAGCGGGGGCCCTGGCCGAGCAGGGTGTGGTCGAGCGAGGAGGGGCCGCGGTCGCCGACCGGTCCGGGGTGGACGATCACGGTCGTCCAGCGCTTCCAGACCGCTTCGGGCACGCGGTGCTTGAGGAAGGGGCACAGGATGAGGTCGGGGTCGATCCGCTCGACCGCGCGGGTCAGCGATTCGGGGGCGCTGTGGGCCGGGGCGAGTTCCACGCCGACCTCGTGCCCCTGCTCGCGCAGGGTGCACCACACGCGCTGGGTGAGCCCGTTGAACCCGGACGCCAGCAGCAGGATCTTCAATTCGACTCCAGGAGGATGGGGAGTCGGCCACGCTCAACTGTGAGCGTACCGATACTCGGCATTTCGCACAATCAGCGCGTGCAGTCTATGCCGAGCAAACCTCGCATCGTGTCGCGGGCAAGGTCCGGTGCGGACGGGTCTTCGCCGCCGTTCTGGAGGGTTTCGTTCGCCCAGGTGTCGACGGCCGCAAGGGCTCCGGCGGTGTCGAGGTCGTCGGCGAGGCGCTCGCGCACGGCCTTGAGCATCGCCCCGGCGGGGGACGCGAGCTCGCGGGAGACGGCCTCGCGCCAGCGCCCCAGGCGCAGTTCGGCCTCGGCGAGTTTCGCGGCGCTCCACTGCCTGTCGGAGCGGTAGTGGTCGGCGAGGAGGGCGAGGCGGACGGCGGCGGGGTCGACGCCTTCGGCGCGGAGCTTGGAGACGAACACGAGGTTGCCGAGGGACTTCGACATCTTCTCGCCGTCGAGGCCGATCATGCCGGTGTGGACGTAGGTGCGCGCGAACGGGGTCGTGCCGGTGAGGGATTCGGCGTGGGCGGCGGAGAACTCGTGGTGGGGGTAGATGAGGTCGTTGCCGCCGCCTTGGACGTCGATGGTCTCGCCGAGGTGGTCGAGGGCGATGCAGGCGCACTCGATGTGCCAGCCGGGGCGGCCGGGGCCGACGGGCGAGTCCCAGGAGGGCTCGCCGTCGCGGGGGGCGTTCCACAGGATCGCGTCGAGCGGGTCGCGCTTGCCTTCGCGGTCGGGGTCGCCGCCCCTTTCGCGGGCGTAGCGGAGCATGGTGTCGCGGTCGTAGTTGGATTCGCCGCCGAACGCGGGGTGGGCCTCGACGGCGTAGTAGACGTCGCCGGACTCGTGGCGGTAGGCGGCGCCGGACTCGAGGAGGCGGGCGACGGCGCGGCCGACGGAGGGGATGGACTCGACGGCGCCGATGTAGTGGCGGGGCGGGAGGACCTGGAGCGCCTCCATGTCCTCGCGGTAGAGGGCGGTCTCGCGGAGGCCGAGGACCTGCCAGTCGGTGCCGTCGCGTTCGGCGCGCTCGAAGAGGGGCTCGTCGACGTCGGTGACGTTCTGGGCGTAGTGGACGTCGATGCCCTGGTCGAGCCAGTAGCGGTGCACGAGGTCGAACGTGATCATCGTCGCGGCGTGGCCGAGGTGGGTGGCGTCGTAGGGGGTGATGCCGCAGACGTACATCGTGGCGCGCTCGGCGCCGGGCTTGACCGTCTCGAGCAGGCCCGCCGTGGCGGTGTCGTGCAGGCGCAGGGCGGGGCCGTGGCCGGGGAGGGCGGGCAGGTGCGGTGCGGTCCAGGAATCCATGCCCGCGATCTTATTTCGAATACCAGCCGAGCGGCCAGTACCGGGGATCGGCGACCGAGACGTACTTGTTGTCCTTCCAAGCGCACCTGAGGCTTTCATGCGAAGGTTGCTCGATGTAACTTGTGTGGTCATGGAACGCCGACCACTTGGACGCAGCGGCATCGAAGTCTCCTCGCTAGGCCTGGGGACGATGACGTGGACCACCGACGAGGCCGGTCTCGAGGACGCCGCGGCGCAGCTGCAGACGTTCGTGGAGGCCGGTGGGACGCTCGTGGACACGGCCGACGTGTTCGGGCAGGGCGCGGCCGAAGCGGTGATCGGGCAGCTCATGGGCAAGATCGTGGCCCGCTCGGAGCTGCACATCGCGACCAAGGCGGGCGTGCGCACGGACGGCGCTCCGCGCAAGCGCGACACCTCGCGCGGGTGGCTCATGCGGTCGCTGGAGGGGTCGCTGCGGCGGCTCGGGACCGACTACATCGACCTGTGGATCCTGCACGTCTACGACCCGGACACGCCGCTCGAGGAGACCATGTCGGTCCTCGACGCGGCGGTGTCGAGCGGGAAGGTCCGCTACGTGGGCCTGTCGAACCACACGGGCTGGCAGACGGCGCGGGCGTTCGCGTGGCAGTCGGCGTGGCCGGGGCGGACGCCGATCGTGGCGAGCCAGGTCGAGTACTCGCTGTTGCAGCGCGGCGTGGAGCGGGAAGTGCTCCCGGCGTGCCTGGCGCTGGAGATGGGCGTGCTCGCGTGGTCGCCGCTCGGGCGCGGGGTGCTTACGGGCAAGTACCGGTTCGGGCGGCCCGCCGACTCGCGGGCGGTCTCCGCGCAGTGGTCGCGGTTCGCCGGGGTCTACCTGGACGAGCGCTCGGCGGGGATCGTCGAGGCGTGCGCGACCGCCGCCGAGGGGCTCGGGGTGAGCCCGCTCGAGGTGGCGTTGGCGTGGGTGCGGGACCAGCCCGGGGTTGCGTCGGCGATCGTGGGCGCGCGGAACGCGACGCAGCTGCGGGCCTCGCTCGCGGCGGAGCAGCTGTTCCTGCCGCCGGAGATCCGCCTGGCGCTCGATGATGTGTCGGCGCCCACAGTCGGGTACCCCGAGAGCTACTGAGCGGGCCCTGCGAACCGGTTCTCCGGGACGCAAGCGCACCGCTGGTGCGGATGATGCCATTTTGGATGGTCTCGCGCGCATTCGTCTGTCCTGCTTGGATTTTCAGGCAACCTGTCACCACCTCTCGGGCGTACCCCATTGTGGAGCGGCGGCCACACCCGCCGCTCCTCTGCGGGACGGCCGCGCCGCGGTCGGCCTTGTGGACAGGACACGACAGGAAAGTTGGTGCCCCAGTGGCAGACCTTCTCGCCGACCGCCTCGTGCGGCCGGCCTTCGTCATCATCGCGACCCTGATCGCCGTAGCCGCCATGCTCGTCGCCACCGCGCAGCCCGCGTCGGCCCACACCCGCGCCGAAGCCGTCACCAACGGCTGCGGCTCGGGCTACGCGATCGCCTCCGACGGCGTCCGCAACGTGACCACCAGCTCGGGCGTGAAGTACGGCGAGGTCATCCTCGCGTACAACGCGAGCAACGGACGCAACTGCGTCGTCACCAACAAGACCAGCGGCTCCCCGTACCACGGCACCGCGTCGCGTATCGCGGCCGTGCTCCAGGTGCAGGGCGACACCACCTACCACAAGGCCGACGACAACGCCTCGCACTGGGAAGCGGTCTCGGCGTACGCCTCCGGCTCCTGCGTCCAGTACTGGGGCTACATCTACTCCCCCAGCGGCACCAGCGCCTTCGGCGGACGCCAGAGCTGGGGCAACTGCGGTTAGCCCTCGCCGAACCGGTCCCTGAATCGACGTCCCGATCCCCGCAAGGAAACGCCGCCCCGCGCCCACTCAGGCGCGGGGCGGCGTGCGTCTCCTAGCCTTCGCCCATCGAGGCGACCCACTCGTCGATGCGGCGCTCGGCCTCCTCGCGGGGGACGTCCTCGACGCGGGTCATCAGGGACCAGCGGCGCCCGAACGGGTCGGCGATCGACGCGTAGCGGTCGCCGGTGAGGAACACGCTCGGCTCCTCGCGGACCCGGGCGCCGGCCTCGACCGCCTTCGTGAACACCGCGTCGCAGTCCTCCACGTAGAGGACGAGGGACGCCGTGATGTGCTCAGCGTCGGGGGACTCGAGGCCCCACTGCGGGTTCGCGTCGCCCAGCTGGAGGATCGAGTCGCCGATCTGCAGTTCGCAGTGCATGACGATGCCGTCCGGCCCGTCGTTGCGCGTGAGGACCTCCGCGCCGAAGACCTCCTTGTAGAACTCGATCGCCTTGGCGCCCTCGTTGACGACGATGAACGGCGTGATCGAGTGGTAGCCGTCGGGGATCGGGTTGACCTTGTTCTCGTTCATGGAGCCAGTCTCGCCCGGGCGCGGCCGGGCGCGCTTGTAAAAAAACGTCACACCCCGGAGGTAGTTTCAGGGCGTGAACGGAGCCACCGCGAGCGACAAGGGCCTGCTGCGACCGCAGGAGGCCGTGAACTTCATCGACCTGCGGCGATACCGCGAGACGGGCCTGCTCGGGCAGTACGTCGAGCGGTACTGGACGGTCGGCTGGGACCTGCCGGAGGGCGCGTCGTACGAGTCGGTGGTGATCCCCCACCCGTGCGTGAACCTGAGCTTCATGCCCGTGATCGGCGCGGAGGTGCACGGGCCCGGGGTCGCGGTCTCGCGGCACCCGCTCACCGGCCGCGGCCGGGTGTTCGGGGTGAAGTTCCGGCCCGGCGGGTTCACGGCCTTCACCGGGGTCGAGGGGGCCTCGCTGGCGGACTGGTCGGCGGGCGCGGCGACCGTGTTCGGTCCCGAGGTCGACGAGTTGAACGCGATCGTGATGAGCCGCAGCGACATCGAGGCGATCCAGGTGGTGTCGCGGTTCCTGGCCGAGCGCCTGCCCGAGCGGGCCGATCCCCGGTACGGGCGGGTCCTGGCGGTGGTGCGGGCGATGCTGGAGGACCGCTCGATCACGCGGGTCGACCAGCTCGCGTCCCGGTTCGCCATGTCCCCCAAGACACTGCAGCGGCTCTTCCAGGAGTACCTGGGGCTCGGCCCGAAGACCCTCATCCAGCGGTACCGGCTCCACGACGCCGCCGACCGCCTCGCAGAGGACCCGCAGGCGGACCTGGCGCGGCTCGCGGCCGAGCTCGGCTGGTCCGACCACGCGCACTTCACGCACGACTTCAAGAACCTCATCGGCTACCCGCCCTCGGAGTACGCGGCCCAGTGCGCCACGGCGGGAAGGGAACTCGTCCTCGCGCGCCGCTAGCCGCCCCTCGGGATGCGGACGCCCGCGGCGCGGAGCCTCGCCTCGAAGAGCGCGAGCAGCCGCGCCGCGGCCGGGGTCGGCTCCTCGCCGTGGTGCGCGACCATCTCGTAGCGGGCGACGGTGTCGGTGCGCGCCCGCATGCCGGTGACGATCTTCAGGAGCGCGGGGTCGGCGAGGTAGTGCCGGGCCGCTTCCTCGGCGAACTCGGCGATGCGCGGGTCGTCGGGGTCCCAAGTGGATGCTTCTGCGAAGCGCTGGACAAGGGCGACGAGCGCGGGATCGCCGACGGCGTGCTCGAACTGGTCGAGGTAGTCGTCGAAGCCTTCGGGGACGAGGGCCCGCGCGAGGACCCAGCCCTCCCGCGTGGCGGCGACCTCCTCTTCGGCGTATCCGCTGGCGCGCATCCGCTCCAGGAGCTCCACGGCGCGATCGGGCAGCAGGGCGCAGTCGCCGCCGCTCGCGAGCCGGTGGAGCATCTCGCGCCGCTCACGCAGCTCCTCGATGCGTTCGTCGAGCTGCCGTTCGACCTTCGCGAGCGCAGAGGTGAAGAGCGCGGCGTCGGCGTCGAGCAGCGGCCCGATCTCGGCGAGCGGCACGCCTGCGGCGGCCAGGGTCCGCACCTGGACGAGGCGCAGCAGCGCGTCGGAGTCGTACCGGCGGTAGCCGGACCCGTCGCGTTCGGGCTCGGCGACGACGCCGAGCTTGTGGTAGTGCCGCACGGTCTTCACTGTGATGCCGACGAAGGCCGCGGCCTGCCCGATCGTGACGCCGTTCCTCATCCGCCCATCCTCTCTCGCTTGCGGACCGGCCGCGCCGAGCCCGTCGGCCCGGCACGGCCCCGGGACTACTCGGGCTTGCCGCCGCCGAAGACCGCCGCGAGCAGGCCCTGCTGGGCCCGGTGGAACGACATCGCCGCGAGGGTCATGTTCGCGTCGTCGACGCAGTTCAGTGCCGCCGTGAGGGTCTTCGACCCGTCCGGCGTGCTGTACACGACGGCGGCGTGGCCGACCGAGGCGCCGGTCGCCGAGACCACGGTGGCGCCGTCCTCTGTGGTGAGCACGAAGACGCCGAGGCCGTAGTCCATGTTCGGGATGCCCGTCGCGATCGGCGTGAACATCGCCTCCTGGAGTTCGGCGGGGAGGAGACGGCCGCCTGCGAGCGCCTGGATGAAGGTGCGCAGATCCTCCGTCGTCGAGATCATGTCGCCGCCAGCCGAGCACCAGGACGGGTTCTGGCGGGTGATGTCGACCGTGCGCTGCTCACCGTCGGCCTCGTGCCGGTAGTAGGCGCGGGCGTGCGGTTCGGCGATCTCGGCGCCGGTCGGGACCACGGTGTGCCGCATGCCGAGCGGGCCGAGGATGAGCCGCTCCATCTCGGTCTGGACCGGGTTGCCGGTGACCTGCTCGATGAGGAGCCGCGCGATCACGTAGTTGGTGTTGGCGTAGCTCCAGCCCGCCCCCGGTTCGAAGCGCACGGGCCTGGCGAGCGCGTACTCGACCAGGTCTTCGGGGCGGTGGGTCTCGAAGCGCCTGTCGAGCCAGTCGTTGCCTTTGGGGCCGTACGGCATGGTCACGCCGAGGACGACGGAGCCGTCGTCGTAGACCTCGCCGGTGAAGTTGAACAGGCCGGTGGTCTGCTGGAGCAGCATCCGCACGGTGATCCGCTCGTCGATCCCGAACTCGGGCAGGTACCGCGAAACCGGGCCGTCGAGTTCGACCCGGCCTTCGGCGACCAGCTGCAGCACCATGGCCGCGGTGAACGTCTTGGTGGTGCTGCCGACCCGGATGTGGCCGTCGCTCGGCGGCGCGGCCGACCCGCCGAGCTCGGCGACACCGGCGCTGCCGGTCCACTCGCCGTGCTCGTCGGTCACGCGCACCGAGCTCCCGATGAGGCCGGGGTCGACGAGGGATTCGATCGTCTGCTGGAGGGCGTTCTGGTCCTGGGTGGAGAGGTTGCGCGGCATGGTGTTTCGCTCCTTCGAAGCGGTGGTTTCCCTCGGCGGCTTGCCGATACGGGAACCTTCCACCATGACCTAAGGTCAAGGTCAACCGTGACCTGAGTCATAGAGCGACGAACGGTGCCCCGCCGCCAGCGCGAGCGACGTTCCGAACCGGGCATGAGAGGGCCCGGCTCGGGGACGCCGCCCGCACCGGCGGACACCGTTGACGGCTAATGACGCGACGATCGTTCCTGCGTTCATTTGCAGGTGGCGGCCTTGGAAGGCGTTGCGGAGGCGGCGGTCGTGGCTGACCAGGATCACCGTTCCCCGGTAGTCGGCCAGGGCTGCTTGGAGCTGTTCGGCCAGCAGCGGGGACAGGTGGTTGGTCGGTTCGTCGAGCAGGAGAACGTCCACCGGACGACTGACCAGTCTCGCCAGTTCGAGGCGGCGGCGCTGGCCTACTGAGAGGGTCGCGACCGGTTTGCCGAACTCCTCGTGGGTGAACAGGCCGAGGCGGTCGAGGGCTTCGGCGTGCTCCTCCAAGGTGCCGACGCGGCCTTCGGCGAAGGCCCGCAGCACCGACTTCCGGTTCGAGCCGGGGCCCGCGAGCTGACGCAGGTGGCCGATCGCTCCGTTGCGTTCGGTCGTGCCTTCGTCGGGTTCGAGTTCGCCCGCGATGACTCGCATGAGCGTGGTCTTGCCCGCTCCGTTGGGGCCGGTGATGAGGAGGCGTTCTCCTCTCGCGATCGACAGGGCGTCGACCTTCAGGCGGTCGCCCACGCGGAGGTCCGTCAGTTGGACGGCTGGCGCGTCGGACTCGGTGCCGGTGACGGCGAGGTCGGCGCTGAAGCGCAGCGGTTCGGGCGGCTGCGGGGCCGGGTCGGCCCGCAGGCGTTCGAGCATCTGCTTGGCGACCTTGATGCGGCTGCTCGCGCCGTGGTCGCGGTTGCGGGCCCGGAAGGCGCCGGTGGACATGTTGGCCATCGGCAGCTTGCGCGGGATCGCGGCCATGCGGCCCGCGTTGTGGTCGACGATGCCTTCCTGGCGGGCGACTTCGGCGTTCCAGCGGTCGAAGGCTTCTTGGGCCTGCTGGCGTTCGGTCTCCTTGGCGGTGAGGTAGCCCGCGTAGCCGTTGCCGTAGCGGCGGGCCTTGCGGTCGGCGACTTCGAGCATGGTCGTGGTGATGGCCTCCAGGAAGGCGCGGTCGTGCGTGACGGCGACGACGGTGCCCTTCCATTCGCGCAGTTGCGATTCGAGCCAGGTGACGGCGTTGTCGTCCAGGTCGTTGGAGGGTTCGTCGAGCAGGAGCAGCGCGGGCCGGGCCGCGAGGGTCGCGGCGAGCATGAGCCTTGAGCGCTCGCCGCCCGAGAGCGTCCCCAGGGGACGGTCACGGTCGAGGCCGGGGAGGCCGAGGACGGACAGGGCCTGGTCGACGCGGACGTCGGCGTCCCAGCCCTCGCGGGCCTCGAAGCGGGCCAAGAGGTCGGCGTACTGGTCGCCTGCGGCTTCGTCGCCGTCGGTGATCCGCTGTTCGGCCTCGCGCATGGCCTGCTCGATCTCGCGCAGGTCGGCGAGGGCGAGGTTGATCGCGTCGGCGACCGTGTCGCGTTCGGGCAGGTCGAGGCTTTGCGGCAGGTAGCCGATGCCTCCGGGCGAGACAATGGTGAGGTCGCCGTTGTCGGGTTCCTCGACGGCGGCGAGGAGCCTGAGCAGGGTGGACTTGCCTGAGCCGTTGTCGCCGATGACGCCGAGGCGTTCGCCGGGTTTGACGGTGAAGCTGACGCGGTCGAGGACGAGGTTGTCGGCGTAGCGCTTGGTGACGTCTACAAGGGATAGTTGAGCATGGCGGAACATGTGCGCGCCTCCGGAAAGCAGTCGTTCGGTGAAGGAATTGAACGGCACGCGAAGAAGCCCTCGGGCTTTGCGGATTGCGATGCGTGCCTCGGCGGTCTCGCGGAGCTCGGCTCTACGCGGACCTGGCTGCTTTCTAAAGGAAAATCAACATCGCCGCCAATTATAGCGGCGGATTCGGCGGGGTGTCCAGGAAACGACGGGCCCTGAGCCGGTGAGGGTGCTCACTGGCTCAGGGCCCGTTGGGTTCTCGCTACGACTGGGAGATGAAGCGGTCCATGACGTCGACACCGAACTTGAGGCCGTCGAGCGGGACGCGCTCGTCGATGCCGTGGAAGAGGGCGGTGAAGTCGAGGTCGGCGGGGAGCTTCAGGGGCGCGAAGCCGAAGCAGCGGATGCCGAGGGTCGCGAAGGCCTTGGCGTCGGTGCCGCCCGAGAGCATGTACGGGACGGTGCGGGCGCCGGGGTCGGCCTGGCGGATGGCCTCGGCCATCGCGTCGACGAGGACGCCGTCGAAGGAGGTCTCGTAGCCGGGCTGGCGGATCTCGTACTCGAAGTCGATGCCGTCGCCCGCGAGTTCGCGGAGGATGGCCTCGAGCTCGTCGTTGCGGCCCGGGAGCGAGCGGCAGTCGATGACGGCGTCGGCCGTGGAGGGGATGACGTTGGTCTTGTACCCGGCGTTGAGGCGGGTCGGGTTCGCGGTGTTGCGGAGGGTCGCGCCGATGAGGCGGGCGACCGGACCGAGCTTGGCGACCGTCTCGTCGGGGTTGTCCGGGTCGAACGCGATGCCGGTGAGCTCGGAGACGGATTCCAGGAACTGGCGCACGGTGGGGGTCATCTCGACCGGGAACTCGTGCTGGCCGATGTTGGCGACGGCGCGGGCGAGGCGGGTGACGGCGTTGTCGTCGTGGAGCATCGAGCCGTGCCCGGGGCGGCCGGTGGCGCGCAGGCGGAGCCAGTCGAGGCCCTTCTCCGCAGTCTGGACCACGTAGACGCGCAGGTCGTTGGGGAGGGTCATGGAGAAGCCGCCGACCTCGCCGACCGCTTCGGTGACGCCTTCGAAGACCTCGGGGTGCTCTTCCACCATGAAGCGGGCGCCGTAGTCGGAGCCGGCCTCCTCGTCGGCAGTGAAGAGGAGGACGAGGTCGCGCGGGGGCACCTTGCCGCGGCGCTTCCAGTCGCGCACGAGGGCGAGGAGCATCGCGTCGAAGTCCTTCATGTCGACCGCGCCGCGGCCGAAGAGGTAGCCGTCCTTGATCTCGCCGGAGAACGGGTGGACGGTCCACTCGCCGGGTTCGGCGGGGACGACGTCGAGGTGGCCGTGGAGGAGGAGCGCCCCGCGACTGGAGTCGGCGCCGGGGTAGCGGCAGGCGACGGAGGCGCGGCCGGGCGCGGACTCGTAGATCTTGGGTTCGAGGCCGACTTCGGCGAGCTTTTCCGCGACGTACTCGGCGGCGGCGCGCTCGCCTTTCGCGGTCGCGTTGTCGCCGGTGTTCGTGGTGTCGATGCGGATGAGGTCGCGGGCGATGTCGACGACCTCGTCTTGCGGGCGGGGCGGATTCGCGGTTTCAGCCATCCCTGAGTTCTATCAAGCCCGTATAACGGTTCGATGTCTGCGGTGGCGGGAGTGAACATTGCGACTCCGGCTTCGCCGGGCATGTGCACTCCCGCCACCGTGGCTCCGGGCGGCGTTACGCGGCGGCCTGCGCGAGGCGTCTCGCGCGGTTCTTCTTGCGGCGCTTGGCCACGATCGGTCCGGCCAGGCGCGGTGCGAGCGGGCCGATGGCGGCCAGGATCAGCACGTACGCCGCGGAGACGGACCCGAGCGCGGGGTCGAGCCCGGCCGTGACGCCGAGTCCGGCGATGACGATCGAGAACTCGCCGCGCGGCAGGAGCACGAGTCCGGCGCGGAGCTTGCCGGTGAACGCCGAGCCGGTGCGGCCCGCGGCCCACCAGCCGGTGGCGAACTTCGTCGCGATCGTGCACACGGCCAGCGCGATGGCGATCGGGAGGACCGGCGGCAGGGCCGTCGGGTCGGTCTCGAGCCCGAAGTTGACGAAGAAGACCGCGGCGAACAGGTTCTTGAGCGGTTCGAGGGTCTCTTCGGCCTGGCGCGAGACCTCGCCGGAGAGGGCCATGCCGACGATGAACGCGCCGACGGCGGCCGAGACGTGGACCTGCTCGGCGAGTCCGGCCACGACGAGGACGATGCCCATGACCTTGAGCATGAGGATCTCGTCGCTGGGCGAGGCGAGGAAGCGCGAGAGCAGCCCGCCGAAGCGGGAGGCGACGACGAACGCGGCGGCGACGGCCAGGAGGGCGACGCCGAGGCCGACGGCGGCCTGCGCGAACGCGAGCCCGGCGAGGATCGTGGTAAGGATCGGCAGGTAGAGCGCCATGATCATGTCCTCGGCGACGAGGAGGGCGAGGATCGTGGGCGTCTCGCGGTTGCCGAGCCAGCCGAGGTCGGAGAGGACCTTCGCGATGATGCCGGAGGAGGACACGTAGGTGACGCCGCCGAAGACGACGGCGGCGACGGGGCCCCAGCCGAGCAGGAGCGCGCAGACGACGCCGGGGGTGGCGTTGAGGACGAGGTCGACGACGGCCCCGAGCCAGGAAGTCTTCATGGTGCCGAGCAGTTCGCGCGGCGTGTACTCCAGGCCGAGGGTGAACAGGAGGAGGACGACGCCGACTTCGGCGCCGACGTCGAGGAACCCGGTGATCGCGTGCATCTCGTAGATAC
The DNA here is from genome assembly GCF_043202775.1 of Glycomyces sp. NPDC048151. NCBI lineage: Bacteria > Bacillati > Actinomycetota > Actinomycetes > Glycomycetales > Glycomycetaceae > Glycomyces > Glycomyces sp. NPDC048151. The sequence goes on from NZ_JBIDBB010000006.1 coordinate 30,751, forward strand.
CGCCGTGCCCGAAGGCGAGGCCGGCGAGGAGGTAGAGGGGGATCGCGGAGATGCCGAACTTGCCGGCGAAGGCGCCGAGCAGACCGAGGGCTCCGATGAGGAGGCCGAGTTCGAGGAGGAGCGCGACGGTCCCGTGCATCAGGCCGAACCGCGCAGGATCCGGTCGACTTGGTCGACGGCCTCCTGCGTTCCGATGGTGACCAGGCGGTCGCCGACGTGGAGGATCGAGGACGGGGCCGGGCCGGTCTCGACGCTGTCGGCGCGGACGATCGCGACGATGGAGGCGCCGGTGCGGGTGCGGGCCCGGGTGTCGGCGAGGGGGCGTTCGGCGTACGGACTGGTGGCGTCCACTTTGAGCTGTCGCGAGACGAGGTTGTCGATCTCGTGGTGGAGGCGGTTGAGCTTCTCGACGATGCGGGCGCCGCCGAGGAGCTCGCCGATGGCGGCGGACTCGTCGGCCGAGAAGACGATGCAGTCGAGCATCGAGTCGGGGTCGTCGGGGTCGTAGATGATGAAGTCGCGGCGGCCCTCGCGGTGGGCGACGATGCCTAGGCGCACATGGCGTTTGGTCTCGAATTCGAACCGCACTCCGATTCCGGGCAGCTCGGTGCGCTCCACGTCCACTGTCGGTCACTCCTTTTGTGTGGGATACGCACCGAACCGTACAGCACCGGCGGGTCAGTCGACCGGGATGACCGGTTCCGCTGTCTGGCGGACCGCGTTGCGGACCTGCTCGGGGACGCGGATGCGGTCGTCGGTCTCGTAGCGGGCGCGCACGTCCGCGGCGGTGTCGGGGTCGGCGGTGACGGCGGCGAGGTCGTCGAGGAGGGCGGTCAGGTCGGCGTCGATCTCGTCTTCGGGTTCGGGCATGCGGCCCCAGACGTCCCAGGGCAGGAGTTCGCGGTTGGCCAGGGCGGCGGCGTCGCGGACGAGGTTGGCGGCGATCCACCAGGGCCCGGACTCGCCGCCGGGGACGCCGGGGAGGCCGCACTTGTCGGCGTCGATCTCGCCCGCGCGGTAGCCGATCCAGGCCTGTCCGGCGACGATGAACCGGTCGCGGGGCACGTCGGCGGGGTCGAAGTCGAGTTTGAACTCCTCGGTCTGGACGGGGTCCATCTGGGCGTCGGAGAGGACCCAGCGTTCGCCGTCCCAGTGCTCGGCGACCCAGTGGTCGATGTACCACTCGGAGTCCTGCTCGTAGTGCCAGAAGCCGCATCGTGCACGGGCGGGGACGCCGTGGGCGCGCAGGGCGGCGACGGTGACGAGGGTGAAGGTGCGGCAGGTGCACGCGAAGCGGTCCCGCGGTTCGCGGGCTTCGGCGAGGGGGCGCTGGTCGGCGGCGAGGATCGCGTTGAGGACGCGGTCGGCGGGGCGGACGTGGGCGGTCTCGCGCTGGGCTTCGGCGAGTTCGAAGCCGTAGAGGTGGGTGAGGGCCTGGTGGACGAGGTTGCCTTGGACGGCGGCGAGGAGCGCGGGGACGTCCTTGGGGAGGGCGAGGAGGGCGTCGCGGTGGGCTCCGGGTTCGGTGAGCGGGCCGGCCTGGGTGTAGTAGGCGAGGACTTCGGCGGTGGTCATGGCGTTCCTTTCGCGGGAGGTGCCATGAAGCCTAGAGAGATTTCAGCCCTATTATCCAAATTCAATCGTACAAATGTGCGGGCCGCGAATTGTGGGGTTCATGCCTCCGGCCGGGGCGCGGCGCCCCGGCCGGAGGGCGTCGTCCTAGACGCGGGTCCACTTCTGGTTGTCGCCGCCCCAGCAGCTGTAGAGCTGGACCGGGGCGCCGTCGGAGGAGCTGTACACGTCGAGGCACATGTTGGCGTACCCGACGCTGCGGACGGTCCCGTCGGAGCCGAAGGTCCACTTCTGGCCCGCGGAACCGTTGCACGCGTTGATCTGCACCTGTGTGCCGTTGCTTCCTGCGGGGGTCTCGAGGCACTTGCCGAGGACGCGCAGCTCTTGCGCGGCGGTGGACGCGAACTGCTGGTTGGGGTTGCCGTGGCAGGTGTAGAGCTGGACCCTGGTGCCGTTGGCGGTGTTGCTCGAGGGCACGTCGATGCACTTGCCCGCCGAGTTGCTGCGGAGCATGGCGGTCGTGGCGCCGCCGCCGGAGCCGTCGGGGGCGACGGCCCGGCCGGTGCTCGGTGAGATCATCCCCGGGCACAGGCCGCGCGAGCGCAGGTCGGCGGCGATCTGCGGGATCGCGTTGACGGTGCTCTGGTAGAGATCGTGCATGAGGACGACGCCGCCGCTCTGGACGCTGCGGACGTTCTGCACGACCTGCGCGGTGGTGGTGCTGGAGTTCCAGTCCTGGGAGTCGACGTTCCAGAGGATCTCGGTGAGCCCCTGCTGGGCGGCGATGGACTTGACGTTGGCGTTCGTCGCGCCGTAAGGCGGCCGGTACAGCTTCGGGGTGATCCCGGTGGCCTGCTGGATCGACTGCTGGGCGCTGGAGAGCTCTTGGGCGATCTGCGTGTTGGACAGCTTGGTCAGGTCGGGGTGGGTCTGCGTGTGGTTGGCGACCCACATCCCGGCGTTGACCTGCGCGCGGGCGAGCGAGGGGTTGGCGGCGGCGTTGCGCCCGATGTTGAAGAAGGTCGCGCGCAGGCCGTTGGCGGTCAGCGCGTTGAGCAGGCTGGTGGTGTTGCCGCCGGGCCCGTCGTCGAAGGTCAGCGCGACGTAGCCGTTGCAGGTCTGCGCCTGCGCGGGCGCGGCGGCGACGAGGACGACCGCGGCGGCGCCGAGGGCGAGGACGAAGGCGGACAGGGTGGCGATGAGCGTTCTCATGCGACGTCGCATGATCGGCCTCCTTGGAGTGTCGCCCGGTGACGCGCGGCGGCGTCCCGGGGGTACGGCGCATCAGTCGGCGTCGACGAACTCCCAGGGGTGAGGGCCCTAGTCGTCATGAGGGAGTGACGGTGGATCGATGTCCCGTGAGCATCAGGAACGGATCCAATTATCTGGCCTCGATCCGCTGGAGGACAAGGGCCCAGACCTCAGAAGCATTGATAATCATCGATTACTATGTGGGCGGTCGGGGAACGGGCGACGAGCGGTCGGCGAACGGAGGCCCCGGCCGCGCGGCGGCCGGGGCCCGGGTTCACGGGGCGGTTCAGGCGGCGCTGATGCGGACCTTGACGCGCTTCTTCTCGTAGGTGACCGCGGCGGTGTAGCCGGGGACGTCGAGCACGACTTCGGCGAACGTGCCCTTGACCTCCTTGGCCTTGATGACGGGGAGTTCGACGCCCGCGGCGGGCGGGCGCTGCGGGTCGAGGGCGATCTTGAGGACCGCGCCCGCGTCGAGGGTGACCTGCTTCTCGACCTCGAGTGCGGGTTCGCCTTCGTCGTTCAGGGAGACCTGGAGGGTCGCGTTCGACAGGGCGAGGGCGCGCAGTTCGAGCTGCGGGGCGGCGACGTCGAGGGCGCCGCCGGTGACGGTGGCGCCGCCCTTGCCGAGGGCGCTCGCGGAGGCGGCCCTGAGGACGCCTTCCTGCACGACCGTGCCGCCGGAGTACGAGTTGTCGCCGGTGAGGGTCAGGGTGCCGGTGCCGGCCTTGGTGAGCCTGCCGGTGCCGCCGATGTCGTTGCGCCAGGTGTCGGCGGCGTGGAAGCCGTGCTTCGCGGCGTCCATGGCCACCGTGAGGTCACCGTCGAAGCGGCCGTAGCCGTCTGCGGCGGTGAAGAGGTCGAGGCGGCCCCAGTTCTCGGGGCCGTCGAGGATCGGGTACCCGGCTTTGAGGGCGGTGGTGCGCAGGACCTCGCGGCGCTGCTCGGCGTCGAGGTAGGGCAGCCGCGTCTCCAGGAGCACTTCGGCGCCCTTGGGGACGGTCATGGCCGCGTCGGAGCGGCCGCGTTCGAGGATGTAGGTCAGGCGCGGGGTGTGGGCGGCGCGGTTGGCCTCGCGGTCGGCGTACTGGTCGGTGTCGACGCCTTCCCTGTGCGCGTAGGAGAAGAGCTCGTCGGCGGAGACGCCGGTGACCGACGTGAAGTACTCGACGGCCTGCGCGCGGGCGGCGGCCTTGAGCTCGGCGTTGACCGGGTTGTAGAGGGTCGCGGCCGCGAGGGCGGTGCCGAGGACGCGGCCGCCGATGACGTCGACCGGGGAGTGCATACCTGCGGCGATGCGCGAGTCGCCCACTTCCGAGGCGCGGGTGATGAGCTCCTGGTAGCGCTCGGGCACCGCGTACGCGAGGGCGAAAGCGGCGAGCCATGCGGCATTGGTGTGGCCGGAGGGGAAGCCGCCGTCGTCAGCGGGCTTCGTGGAGCGCTGGCGCAGCAGCTGCGGGGCGACCTTGACCTCGGACTCGTAGTCGGGGACCCCGAGGACGGGGATGCCGCCGGTCTCGACGATCGCGCTGTCGCCGTTCATGCGCCAGGGCCGGGGGTACTGGTAGGCGAACTTGCTGGGGTTCGAGGAGGTGAAGTCGCCGCGGACGGCGTTGACGAGCTGGGCGACCTTGCCGAGCGCGGAGTCGGTCGCGCCCGAGCCGTTCGCGGAGCCCGCAGGGGCGTCGGCGGGGACGGAGTCGCTGATCGGGCCCGCCGGGACGCCGTCCGGGGCGCTGGTGATCGCGGTGACGGCCTTCGCGCCGGACTTGTAGACCGCTTCGAGAGGACCGAGGCCGCCGATGGCGCTGTAGCTCTGGTGCTGCCGGTCGAAGATGAAGGCCTGCTTGGCTTCGGCGTCGGTGCGGTTCGCGGTGACCTCGGCGCAGTGCTCGACGTTGTCGCCGAGGGCGTCCTCGTCGACGACGGTCCCGTTGTTCCAGGCCGAGCCGGTCTGCCAGAGGTCCTCCATGCCGCTGAGCGCGCGGACGGCGGCGTTGGTCTCGGCCGTGGTGTTCGCGGTGGTGTTGGTGGAGTAGGTGTCCACGAACGCGGGGCCGTCGTACTGGGCCCACCGGACGGGAGAATCTTCCACTGTGGACTGGAGCGCGCTAGTCGGCGTGCTCGCGGCGGCGGATTCGCTTGCGACCGCGGCGGCGACGATCCCGGCGGAGCCCGCGAGGAGCGCGCGGCGGCCGATCGTGTGCTGTTGTCCTGGCATGTTGTGCTCGATTCAGTGCGATGAGGGCAAGGCCTCGCGGCCTCGGGGGCGGCGCCGCGAAACTGGTTGCGAGCAACACTCTCGCGATGCGCGGTGAACGGATCGTAGCGAGCCGGTGAGCGGGGCCTGCACGCTGGCTAACGTTTGCAGAGCACGAGGTCCCGGCCGCACCGCGGCCGGGACTCGACTTCCTGGCTTACTGGGTCAGGCCGCCGTTGAGGGCTTCGGGCTCCACTTCGAGGGTCACCGCGTCCGAAGCGGCAGTGCCCGCCGCGTTCACGATGTCGAACATCTTGCGGCCCATGGCGGCGTGCGCCTGGACGGCCGGGTGGGTCGCGCCGTAGTTGCCCCAGTGGTCGGTGTACTGGGCCATGAACGAGTAGACGAGGGCCGGGGCGCCCGAGGCGCTGTAGACCACGCCGGACTCGTTGCGGTTGGCGTCGTCCGCGCCGTACTTCATGGCGATGCGCGAGCGCTCGACCGAGGACATGTTGCGGCGGAACCCGTCGTGGTAGCCGCTGAGCCCCTTGAGCACGTTGAGGAAGAAGCTCGTGCTGTTCGCGGAGAGCAGCTCGCCCTTTGCGAGCCGCGTGAGCAGGTCGTTGGTCTCGAACGTCGTGGTGTCGCCCAGCCACATGCGGTTCGGGTTGGCCGGGTTGGGGATCACGCGGGTGTCGGTGAAGCCCTTCGCGGCCAGCGTCTCGTTGATCTCCGCGGGCGGGCAGACCAGGCCGCACAGCCGCACTGAGGTGTTGTCGGAGGTCAGGAGCATCGCGACCAGGACGTTCGCGACGGTGATCTCGTCGCCGTACGCGGTCTGGTGGAAGTAGAAGCCCGAGCCGGTCAGGATGATCTCGGGGGTGAGCGTGATCCGGTCGTCGAGCGCGAGCTCGCCTCGGTCGATCTTGTCGAGCACGCCGAGCGCGATGCCGAGCTTGTTCATGCTCGCGGCGGTCTGAATGCTCGTGGAGCTCTTGTTGACGGCGACGACGGGGGCCGCCGTGCCGTTGAGGAGGGTCACGTACCCCTGCCAGGTGCCGCCGGCCTTCGCCGTCTCGGTGTCCCAGACCGCCTTGATCTGGGAGGCGGTCGTGACGACGGCCTGAGCGGTCGACTGCTCCGCGTGCGCGGCGGAGGCGGAGCCGAGGATCGCGCCGCCAGCGGTCACGGCGGCGCCGAGCTTGATTACATCGCGTCGTTCCATGGTCGCCTTTCGTTGGCTTGCAAGGTCTTGAGGGATGTCCTTCAGGTCTACGCGCGAGAGGGTGCGAACGGTTGCCCCGTTTCAGAACGATGTGGACGCCAGGAGGCCGATCGCGGCGTCCCGGTGCCCGTTCGCGGCCAGGAGCCCGGCCGGGGCGAGCCGGTAGTCCACGTCGATCGCGAAGCGGGCGTCCTTGGGCGGCCGCACGCCCCCTGAAGTGTCCTCCCCTACCGCCTCCCGCAGCCAGATCACGGCGTCGGGGTCGCGGCGGAGAATGCCGCCGGAGCCGACGACGAGGCTCACTGCCGCAAGGTCCTTGCCGCCGCGCAGCGGTTCGGTCGGGCCGCCGATGCGCTCGCCGCGGGCGTGGCGGCGCACCGCGATGCGGGCGGCGAGCGCGCTCAGCTCGGCGTCATCGGCCGGGTCGCTCGCCCGGAACGCCGGGTTCGCCGCCCGCAGGCGTGCGGCCTCAGGGAGGTCCCAGTTCGTGGCGAGGTCCTCCTCGTCGGCGGCCTCGACGATCCCGACGGCGGTGTGCCGGACCCCGAGGTCGCCTTCGACGGTCCTTGAGCGCCAGGCGGTCCCGGCGACTTCGGCGCGCGGGCCCTCGCGTTCGGCGTCGGGGGTGAGCACCGAGTAGACGTCGGTGGTCGCCCCGCCGACGTCGACCACGAGGAGGTCGGCCCCGGTGGTCTCGGCGAGCAGTTCCACGCCAGTGAGCACGGCGTCGGGCGTGGCGGCCTTGACCATGCGCGTGAAGTCGGCGCTGGCGGAGAGGTGCTTCCCGGCGATGACGTGGCGCAGGAAGACCTCGCGCAGCGCGGTGCGGGCGGGGACGGGGTTGAGGACGCCGATGCGGGGCAGGACGTTCGCGACGGTGGTCGTGGCGATCCCGGCTGCGGTGAGGAGCGCGGCGACGTCGTCGGCCGCGTCCGCGTTGCCCGCCAGGACGACCGGAGTGCGGGAGCCGGACTCGGCGAGCGCTGCGGCGTGCGCGCGCAGCGCGGTCTCGTCGCCGCCGTCGGTGCCTCCGGCCAGGAGGATCACGTCGGGGCGGGCGGCGGCGAGCTCGACGAAGTCCCCTGCCGCGAGGTCCCCGGCGCGCACGTCGACCACCTTGGCCCCGGCGCTGAGCCCGGCCCGGTACGCGGCGCGGGCGGTGACCAGGGGCTCGTTGCCGATCACGGCGAGGCGCAGGCCTCCGCCCGCTGAGGAGCAGACGAGGGTGTCGACGACGTTGGCGCCCTTGGGCGTGGCTTCGCCTGCTGCCGCGCGCAGGCCTTCCATGACGTCGGTGCCGATCGTGGTCGGGCGGGAGGCGGCGCCGAGGAGGGCGCCGGAGTCCGCGTCGACGGCGGCGGCCTTGGTGTAGGTCGAACCGACGTCGACGCAGACGACGGCGTTCGTCACGGGACTACCACGGTGCCTGTCGCGGTCGTGGCGACGATCGGCTCGTCGAGCACGGCCGCCGCCGAGTCGCCGCGTTCCGGCTCGGCGCGGCAGACCACCTTGAGCGTGAACTCGACGGTGCGGCTGCGGCGGCCCGTGCGAATCACCGTGGCCGTGGCCTCCACGACGTCCCCGGCCTTCACGGGGGCCTTGAACTGCACGTCCGTATAGGACGCGAAGAGGCCCTCGTCGCCGTCGGTGAGGATGCACAGCTCGGTGGCGACGTCGCCGAACAGGCCCAGTCCGAACGCGCCGTCGACGAGGTTCCCGCCGTAGTGGGCGTGGCTGTAGGAGATGTAGCGGCGGTGGGTCACCGAGACGCCGTCGTGGTTGGCGCTCATGCGGGCTCCTTCATGGTGACGAGGCGGTGGACGAGGTAGGAGGCCACATCGGACGGTGTGGTGCCGCGTGTGAAGATGCGGTCGACGCCGAGTTCGTGGGCGGCGCCCTCGTCGAAGCGCGGGCCGCCGACGACGAGCAGGGGCCGCTTGCCGGGAGGCAGCGCCTCGCGGAACGCGGCGGACATCTCGCGGGTGTTGTGCAGGTGGGCGTCCTTCTGCGTGACGACCTGGCTGACGAGGACCGCATCCGCTTCCTCGTCGACCGCGCGGTTGACGAGGTCGGGCACGGCGACCTGCGCGCCGAGGTTGACGACGCGCAGCTCCCGGTAGTACTCCAGGCCCTTCTCCCCCGCGACGCCCTTGATGTTGAGGATCGCGTCGATGCCGACGGTGTGCGCGTCGGTGCCGATGCAGGCGCCGACGACGCAGAGCTTGCGGCCGAGCCTCTCGCGGATGGCGTCGTTGACGTCCTTGGGGCTCAGGTGCGGGTAGTCCTTCTCGACCACTTTGACCTCGTCGAGGTTGACGAGGTGGGTGGACGCGCCGTAGACGACGAAGAACGTGTAGCCGTCGCCGATAGCCTTGGCGTGCACGAGCATCGCCCCGTCGAGGCCCATCTTGGCGGCGAGCTGGAGGGCCGCGCCCTCGGCGCGTTTGTCGTGCGGGACGGGCAGGGTGAAGGAGAGCTGCACCATGCCGTCGCCGGTGGTGTCCCCGTAGGGCCTGATGATGCGGCTCATCTGTCGCCTCCGTGAAGCTTGCGAGCGGAGCCTGAGCTCGAGTCGTCCAGGATGTCCGATGCCGGGTTCCAGTAGTCGTCGGCGCGTTTCGCGACGCCGTCGAGGCCGCGGCCGCCGTCGGCGGGGCGCTTCATGATGCCGAACGTGCCGTCGGCGATGGCGTTGAGCAGGCCGTCGTCGACGATCTTCCCGAGGAGGTCGACGGCCTCGCCGAGGACCTGGTTGGCGCGGCCCGCGATGAAGCCGTCCTTGGGCGGGTGGAAGTCCTCGGCGAGCCCGGCGCACGCGTTGAGCACGTACCGGACGTTCTGCAGCGCGATGTCGCGGTCGGAGAGCCAGGGGGTGACGACCGCCTCGGTCATCATGCCCACCAGGAGGATCGACTGCCCGGTCATGACCCCGGCGAGGTTGAAGAACCCGTCGAGGAGGTTGCCGCGGAACACGTCCCCGGTCATGTGCTTCGTCGGCGGCATCCACTTCAATGGCGCGTCCGGGAACAGCTGCCGGGCCAGGAGCGCGTGCGCGAGCTCGAGCCGGAACGACTCGGGCACTTCGGGGTTGATCTCGAACGCGTGCCCGAGGCCGAGCAGCGGGTCCGGGAGCCCGGCCTCGTGCGCGAACCGCTCGTTGAGCAGCTGCGAGACGGTGACCGTGTGCGCGGCCTCGACCGCGTCGGCCGTCGTCAGGTAGTTGTCCTCGCCGGTGTTGATGATGATCCCGGCGCGGGCGTGGACCTGGCGGCTGAAGCGCTGGTCGACGAAGGTGCGGCTCGGGTTGATGTCGCGGAACAGGATGCCGTACATCGAGTCGTTGAGCATCATGTCGAGCCGGTGCATGCCCGCCAGCGCGGCGATCTCGGGCATGCACAGGCCCGAGGCGTAGTTGGTGAGGCGGATGTAGCGCCCGACCTCGCGGGAGGTCTCGTCGAGGGCGGCGCGCATGAGCCGGAAGTTCTCGCCGGTGGCGTAGGTGCCTGCGAAGCCTTCGCGGGTGGCGCCTTCGGGGACGTAGTCCAGGAGGGACTGTCCGGTGGAGCGGATGACGGCGATGACGTCGGCTCCGGCTTTGGCGGCGGCTTGTGCCTGCGGGATGTCCTCGTAGATGTCGCCGGTGGCGACGATGAGGTAGATCCAGGGGCGCTGGGGCGGGTCGCCGATCTCGGCGACGAGTTCGTCTCTGCGGCTTCTGGACTGGTCGATGCGGTCGAAGCCTGTTTGGACGGCGGCTTGCGCGCGTTGGCGGGCGGTGTCGGCGTCGCCGCCGGTGGGGAGGGTGAAGCGGACGCCGTCCGCGGCGGCGGCGTGGGCGAGTCGTTCGAGGTCGGGGAAGTCCTTGAGGGCGTGGAAGACCGGGAGGGCGATGCCGTGTTCGATGCCGACCTGTGCTTGGACGGCGTCGGCGAGGCGGTTGACCCAGGGGATGCCGTCGGGGTCGGCGCCGGTGAGTCCGGCGAGGCGGAGGGTGGCGCGTTCGACGGAGACGGTGGTGTGGCTGCGGGCCAGGTCGACGACGGGTTGTGCGGCTTTGGCGGCGAGGCGGCGGGCTTGGGCGACGACGGCGGGGTCGAGCGGGAGTTCGGCGGTCACGCTTCTTCCTTCCCGACGCGGTCGATGAAGAGGTCTTTGAGGTGCCGGTTCTCTCTGAGCAGGTGGAGGGCGTAGTCGGCGTGGCCGGGGACGTAGCCGTTGCCGATGAGCATCTCGACGTCGGCGGCGAGGCCTTCGGCGCCGAGGGCGGCGGCCGGGAAGGAGGTGGCCATGGAGAAGAAGACGACGGTGCCGTTTTCGGCGGTGGCGAGGATCGCGCCGTGTTCGCAGCCGGGGACGTCGACGCAGACGACGGTGACGTCGGCGCCGCGTCCGTGGAGGGCTTCGGTGACCTTCCGGGAGAGGCGGAGGGGGTCGGTGGCGTCGGCGATGACGATCGCGTCGGCGAGGTGGGAGCCGCGCAGCTGGGCGTCCTCGATCTCGTCGCGGACGACGGCGACGACGGTCTGCGCGCCCGCGTCGCGGGCGGCGGCGAGGGAGAGGGAGCCGGACTTCCCGGCGGCGCCGAGGACGGCGACGGTGGTGTCCGGGCCGCGCCGTTCGACGACCCTGCGGACGAGCGCGGGTGCGCCGCACACGTCGAGGACGGCGAGCGCGAGGTGTTCGGGGAGGTCGTCGGGGAGGACGGCGGCGATGGAGCGGCCGAAGAGGATCGCGTGCCCGCTGGTCGGAACCTGCTCGGATGTGCCGTCCCAGCGCGCCAATCGATCATCAATGTGCAGCGGGGTGAGGGTAAGGGAGACGAGGGTGGCGACTTTCTGGCCCGCTTTGAGGCCGAGTGGGGATCGGGGGCCGACCTCGTCGACGGTGCCGATGAGCATGCCGCCGGAGCCGGTGACGGGGTTGTGCATCTTGCCGCGCCGCTCGATGATGCCGAGGACCTCGGCGCGGATGGCTTCGCCGTCGCCGCCGTGGGAGGTGTGGAGCTGCCGGTAGGAGGCCGCGTCGAGGTTGAGGCGTTCGACGCTGATGCGGACCTCGTCCTCGGCGATCTCGGGGTTCGGGTCGAGCCGGTCGGCCGCTTGTGGCAGCGCTCCGGCGGGGCTGACGACTCGGTGCGATCCGACCGGTGAGCCTGTCGACATCGTTGCCGCCCTTCTTGGTAGCAGTGTGTTTATAGAGTCTCAATATGCGGGACCTAGCGCACTACAGTAACGGAAGGTTATCCTCGTCACAAGGACGGTCATCCCCGTCTGCGAGGTTTCCCTGGGCCAACAGCCCGGACATGGAGGTGAGAAGGTGTCGGATCGACCTACGGGAGACACAGCGCCCGTGATCGAGCAGCCCTACCAGTACCGGCGTCGCAGGCTGGTCGAGCCGGACTGGACGCGGTTCCCCGGCTGGGCGGACGTGACCGAGGCCGACTGGGCCTCGGCGCAGTGGCAGCGCGTGCACTGCGTCAAGAACGTCAAGCAGCTGCGGGAGGTCGTGGGCGACCGGCTCCACGAGTCGTTCTACGAGGACCTCGCGGCGGACATGGAGCGCTCGGCGACTATGTCGATGCTGCTGCCGCCGCAGATGCTCAACACGATGGCGCCGGCGATCGAGGAGACCGCCCCCGGCTCGTGGACCGACGCGTTCTACGCCGACCCGGTGCGCCGCTACATGCTCCCGGTCGCCTCCGACCGGCACCAGGACTGGCCGTCGCACCCGTTCGCGACCCGCGACTCGCTGCACGAGCACGACATGTGGGCCGTCGAGGGCCTCACCCACCGGTACCCGACGAAGGTGCTCGCCGAGCTCCTCTCGACCTGCCCCCAGTACTGCGGGCACTGCACCCGCATGGACCTCGTCGGCAACTCGACGCCCACAGTAGACAAGCGGCGGCTCGCACTCAAACCGGTCGACCGGCAGACGGCGATCCTCGACTACCTCGACACCCACCCGGGCGTGCGGGACGTCGTCGTCTCGGGCGGCGACGTGGCGAACCTGCCTTGGAAGCAGCTGGAGCGGTTCCTCGACCGGCTCCTCGACGTCGAGACGATCCGCGACATCCGCCTGGCCACCAAGGCGCTCATGGGTCTTCCGCAGCACTGGCTGCAGGACGAGATCGTCGAGGGCATGGCCCGCGTCGCCAAGCGCGCGGCCGGGCAGGGCGTCAACCTCGCGATCCACACGCACATCAACCACGTCAACTCGGTGACCCCGGCCGTGGCGCGGGCGGCGGCCGCGATGCTCGACGCGGGCGTGCGCGACGTGCGCAACCAGGGCGTGCTCATGCGCGGGGTCAACGACACCCAGGCGGACCTGCTCGACCTGTGCTTCGCGCTGCAGGGCGAGGCGAACATCCTGCCGTACTACTTCTACATGTGCGACATGATCCCCAACGCCGAGCACTGGCGCACCTCGGTCGCGCAGGCGCAGGAGCTGCAGACCGCGATCATGGGGTACCTGCCCGGGTACGCGACGCCGCGCATCATCTGCGACGTGCCGATGGTCGGCAAGCGGTGGGTCCACCAGCTCGAGGCGTACGACCGCGAGCTCGGGATCTCCTACTGGACCAAGAACTACCGGACCTCGATCGAGGCCCACGACCCGGATGCGTTGACTCGCCGCTACCCGTTCTACGACCCGATCGACACGCTGCCCAAGGCCGGGCAGGAGTGGTGGCGCAACATGCACCCGCCGGTCCACGTCAAGGAGGCCGGTAACGCGGCCGCCGCGAAGTCGCGCCAGGCCGTGGCGCTGCACGACGAAGCAGCTGAGGTCGCATGACCGGCACCCTGATCACCGTGGCGCCCACCGGGGCCGAGGTCGACAAAGCCGAGGTTCCGGCGCTGCCGGTGACACTCGACGAGCTGGTCGACACCGCGAAGCGGTGTGAGCAGGCCGGGGCTTCGATCATCCACGTGCACCTGCGAGATGACGACGCCAAGCCGACGCTCGACCCAGTGCGACTGCGCGATGCCGTTGCGGCCCTTCGTGACACGACGGATCTCATCGTGCAGCTCTCGACGGGCGGCTCGGTCCGCGACGGCGAGGCGGCCCGGCTCGCCGTGCTCGACGCCGAGCCGGACATGGCCTCGTGCACGATGGGCACGGTGAACTTCGGCGACGACGTGTTCATGAACCGCTGGGAGTTCATCGTCGAACTGCATAAACGCATGCAGGACAAGGCGGTCGTGCCCGAATACGAGCTGTTCGACCTGGGGCACCTCGCCGGGCTGGAGCGGCTGCTCGACAAGGAGGGGCTGCCTTTCGGCGGCCACGTCCACGTCGACTTCGTACTGGGCGTGCCGGGCGGCGCGGCCGGGGACGCCTCGACCGTGGCGGCCTTCGCTGAGGGCGTGCGACGGTATCTGCCGGAGGGAACCACGTTCTCCGCCACCGGGATCGGCCGCATGACGCTCCCGGTCATGTTCGCTTCGCTTGCCCACGGCGGGCACCTGCGGGTAGGCATGGAGGACACGGTCTCGTTCGCGCGGCGGCAGCCGGTCACGGGCAACGACCAGCTGGTCGAGCGGGCGGCTGAGGCGGCGGCGTTGGCGCAGCGGCCCGCGATCACGACCGTTGAGGCCCGGAAGCTGCTGCGGATGCGCGACGCCGACTGACTAGTGTCGACACATGACTGTTCTTGACCCCCAACGGACTTCGCTTGCCCTGGTCGACCTCATGCCACGGCTCCTCGACCTCGACATCGCGCCGCACTCCGGTGCGGCTGTGCTCGCGACCTCGATCGCCCTCGCCGAGGACGCCCGCAAAGCGGGCGTCCCGGTGGTGGCGATCCGGGTCGAACGCCCGAACGTGGACGAGCAGCCGCCGGGAAGCGAACTGACAGAGGCGATCGCGGAGCTTGCCGATGCGGTTGTAATCAAGCGCAGCATCGGCGGCTTCTACAACACTGAGCTTGAAGCGACTCTCAAGCGTCTCGGTGCCGAGACGCTGGTGATGGCCGGGATCATGACAAACCTCGGAGTCGAGTCGACCGCGAGGGCCGCTTCGGATCACGGGTACGAGCTGGTGTTCGTGAAGGATGCGATGAGCGCGCTCACCCTCGCTGAACACGAAGCGGCAGTGAACCTGAACCTCCCCCGCTTCGGCGAGGTCATCACTGCGGCGGACCTCAGCTGGCACAGCGAATCCTAGGCACAACGTTTGTGAGGACCGGCCGCATTGCGGCCGGTCCTCACAAACGCATGGTCGCTAGTTGTGGCCTGCCGCCTTCAGCAGCCCCGCGAAGTCGGCCGTCTTCAGGTCGAAGATCGGAGAACCTTCACCCAGTTTGCTGTCGCGAACCTGGAAGCCGCGCTCTGCTGCGCGGGCCTCAACGCAGGCGCTATCTGCGGAGTTGCTGCTTCTGCTGGACTTGCGCCAATCGGCACGGCTCATTGCTCGAACTCCCTCATCGACCTGGCGCGCTGGTCGCCCGCGTCGATGATCCGAAGGTAGTGGGCCACGACCTCGCGATTCTCGTAGAAACGCCGCTCGTAGGGGCTCTCCAGATAGACGACGTTGGGGTCAGCGCTGTCACTGAAGGATAGTACGTGGAAGGGGGCGCTCAATTCATGTGGCGGCCCGCCGTCGAAGGGCACGTACCTGATGGTGACGTTCGGCTTCGCATCCTCCTCCAGAAGGCGCTGGATCTGCTCCTCCTCACAGCCGTACCGAAGCGCTGCTTCAGACATCAGGACACGGAGTTCTGGTGCTGGGTTGCGCGCCTCAAGCACCTCTTGCCGCCCGAGCCTGCGCTCCACCAGCTTTGCGATCTGGCTCCGCTCAATCAACGGGTTGTTCTGGAAGCTTCGCACCATGTAGTGCTCGGTCTGGAACTGCCCAGGGATGAAGACCGTTTCGTACAAGTCGAACCGCGTGGCGATTCGCTCGAACTCCACGTATGCATCGAATCCAGATGCGACCACAGCGTGGCTGGGCTGCGACCAGGTCCGCTCATCCACGAGCTGCCAAATGCGTTGCAGCTCAAACCGTCGCTGCGAGGGCGCCCCGTAGAAGTCGCAGAGGCCACCGATCACCGGATAGGTCAGGCGGACTCGCTCGCCAGATTCAAGCCGCTTGAGGGTTCGCGTGGAGCCCACAATCTCGGCGGCTCCCTTGTCTGACAAGGGAACTCCTGCGGCAAGCCGCATCGTTTCGAGCTCGCGCCCAACCTGCCTGCGAAGCATCGATGAAGTCGACATTCACTCAGTGTCACATGCAAAGTCCACTGAGCAACACCTCAACACTGGTTGCCAGTGGGGCTCGGCAGTAATGAACGGCGTTCTGCCGCACCAACACGTGGGCGTCGGAGTGACCGATGCCGACCGGGGTCCAGGTGTGGGCCCGGTAGCGGGTGCGGAGTTCGGCGATCGGGTCGGTCATGGTGGCAAGCCTGTCACCTGGGCGGCGATGCGGCAACGCCGTTTCGCTCGATGGTGACCGGCCGCTCCCCTGTTCGAGCGGGGAGCGGCCGGGGTCTGTTATTCGGCGTTCGGGAGCTCGACGCCTGCCGCGGCGGCGAGGTCGGCGAGGACGAGGCGGGCGGACTGGATGCCGATGCCGCTCATCCAGATCTCGTCCTTGACGTTGAAGACCTTGCCGTTCTTCACGGCCTCCATCTCGGTCCAGAGCGGGTTGTCCTGGGCCGCCTCCTGCTCGGTGTTCTCCGGGATGTCCGCGGCGGTGACGAAGACCAGGTCGGCGTCGGCCAGGTCGATCTGCTCGGGGCCGACTTCGAGGGCGAAGTCGTCCACGTCCTGCGACTCGGGGCGGGCGACGCCGACGTCCTGGAGGATCACGCCGGAAAAGGTCGCCTTCTGGTACAGGCGGGTCGGGCCCGCGACGAAGCGGACGACCGAGACGGTGGGCATCTCGCCGTAGGCGGCTTCGATGGCGTCGCCGAGCGCTGCGGCCTGAGTCTCGTAGGCGTCGAGAGCCGCTGCGGCCTCGTCTTCGAGGCCGAGGGCCTCGGCGTGGACGGCGAGGTTCTCCTTCCAGGTCACGCCGGTGGTCTCGGTGAAGACGGTGGGCGCGATGGCGGCGAGGTCGGCGTAGATGGCCTCGTGGCGGATCTTCGAGGAGAGGATGAGGTCCGGCGCGAGCTCGGCGATCTTCTCGAGGTCGGGCTCCTCCATCGGGCCGACGTCCACAGTGTTCTCGGTCATCGAGGCCAGGTAGTCGGGGAACCCGCCCGAGGTCTTGAAGTGCGGGGAGACCGCGCCGACCGGTTCGATGCCGAGGAGGGTGACGTCGTCGAGCTCGCCGGAGTCGAGGACGACGACCCGCTCGGGCTGTGCCTGGATCTCGGTCTCGCCCATGGCGTGCGCGACGGTGCGCGGGAACGCGCCGGTCGTGTCGGACTGCTGCTCGGCGGCGTCGCCGGTGGCCGTGGCCGCGCCGCAGGCCGCCGTGGCGGCCAGCGCGGCGGCGGCCAGCAGGGCCGCTGCGGCCCTCAACATGGACTTCATTTCGTGGGTTCCTCTCGGGTGCAGGGGGTGTCAGGGTCGGCGGTGCCGGGCGCTCGCGCGCGGGACCACCAGGGGGGTGCCGGTCTCGGGGTCGGGGACAACCTGGCAGGGGACGCCGAAGACGTCTTCGACGAGCTCAGCGGTGAGGACGTCGGCGGGTGCGCCGACCGCCGCAGGCGAGCCGTCGCGCACGACCACGAGGTGGTCGGCGTAGCGGGCGGCCTGGCCGAGGTCGTGGAGGACCATGACGACGGTGCGGTCGGCGGTGGCGTTGAGTTCGGAGACGAGGTCGAGCACGTCGAGCTGGTGCCGCAGGTCGAGGAAGGTGGTCGGCTCGTCGAGCAGGAGCAGCGGTGTGTCCTGGGCGAGGGCGAGCGCGATCCAGGCGCGCTGGCGCTGGCCGCCGGAGAGGTGGTCGACGGGGAGGTCGCGGAGGGCGGTCGTCCCGGTGCGGGCCAGGGCGGTCTCGACGGCGGCGCTGTCGGCTTCGGACCAGGGACGCAGCGCGCGCTGGTGGGGGTAGCGGCCGAGGCGGACGAGGGCTTCGACGCTGATGCCTTCGGGGGCTGTGGGCTGCTGCGGGAGGAGTCCGAGGCGGCGGGCGAGGGCGCGGGCGCTCATGCGGTGGACGTCGTCGCCGTCGATGGTGACGGTGCCGGTCTCGGGGGCGATGAGGCGGGCGAGGCCGCGCAGGAGGGTGGACTTGCCGCAGGCGTTGGGGCCGACGATGGCGGTGACGCGGCCGCCAGGGAGGGTGAGGTCGAGGTCGTCGACGATGGTGTTGCGGCCGTAGCCGATGCGCAGGTTCTGGGCGGTGATGGCGTTGGGGGCGTGCGTCATCGGGCGGTCCTCGGGTCGGGTCGGTTCTGGCGGGCGAGGAGGGCGAGCAGGAACGGCGCGCCCAGGGTGGCGGTGACGACGCCGACGGGCAGGCCGTCGAGCGGCAGCGCGTGCTGGGCGACGAGGTCGGCGGTGAGCAGCAGGAGCGCCCCGGCGAGGGCGTTGAGGGCGAGGGTCCCGGCGGTCGGGGGTCCGGCGAGGCGGCGGACGAGGTGCGGGACGGCGAGGGCGACGAACCCGACGGGGCCGGTGAGCGCGACCGCGAGGGAGGCGAGGACGACGGCGGCCGCGAGGAGTTGGAGGCGGGCGGGGCCGGGGCGGACGCCGAGGGCTCCGGCGGCGTCGTCGCCGAGGTCGAGGACGGCGGCGCGGCGGTGGAGCGCGAAGGCGGCGAGCATGGCGATGCCGGTGGCGGTCGCGCCGATGATCGTCTCGTTCCAGTTGCGGCCGTAGAGGGAGCCGGTGGTCCAGTGGAGTGCCGAGGAGGCGAGTTCGGCCGGGAAGCGGACGATGAAGAGGTTCACGGCGGCGGTGAGGCCCGCTTGGACGGCGAGGCCGACCAGGACGAGGCGCGTCGGTGAGATGCCACCCTTCCAGGCCAGCAGACCGAGGATCGTTGCGGCGCAGAGTCCTCCGCCGAGGGCGGCGAGCGGGGTGAGGGGCGCGGCGAGGCCGAGGGCGACGGCGGCGGTCGCGCCGAGGGACGCGCCGCCGGTGATGCCGACGACGTCGGGGCTGGCGAGGGGGTTGCGGGCCACGCGTTGGAGGACCGCTCCGGCGACGGCGAGTCCGGCTCCGGCGATGACGGCGCTGAGGACGCGCGGGGTGCGGAAGCGGCCGACGAGGAGCACGTCGCCTCGGTCGCCGGTGCCGAGGAAGAGCGCCTCGAGGGCGCGGGCGGGGCCGATGGGCTTCTCCCCCAGGCAGATCCCGGCGAGGATCGCGGCGGCGAGGAGCGTGAGTCCGGCCAGCGCGAGGAGTGCGACGCGGCGGCGCTGGCGGGCGATGGCGCCGAGGCGGTGGGAACGGGCAGCGAGGGCGGAGGCTGCGGCAGCCGAGGCGTTCGATGCCGGTCCTTCGGACTCGGAACCGGCGGGCGCAGCCGCGACTGGTGGGCGCCTTTCCCCGCTCTCGGCGCGCCGGGTCCGGACGGGCGGCGTCGGCCCGGGTGCACTGTCGGTCTGTGCAGGGTCGGCGGCGGCGACCGCTTTCTCGTGGTGTTCGGTCATCGGGCGGCCTTCCTGGCGAGGACGGCGAGGAGGGGCGCGCCGAGGAAGGCGGTGACGATGCCGACCTCGATCTCGGTGGGACGCAGGATCATGCGGCCGAGGACGTCGGCGGCGAGGAGGAGGATCGGGCCGCCGATGAGGCACCCGGGCAGGAGGAGCCGGTGGTCGGCGCCGACGGCGGCGCGGACGAGGTGGGGTGCGGCGAGGCCGATGAAGGCGATCGGTCCGGCGACGGCGACGGCGGACGCGGCGAGGAGGACGACGGCGATGCCTCCGAGGAGGCGGGTGCGGGCGACCGGGACGCCGAGGGCGGAGGCGGCGTCGTCGCCGAGGCTGAGGGCGTTCATGGCGGGGGCGACGAGGAACGCGAGGAGCGTTCCTGCGGCGAGCGGGGCCGCGACCGGGGCGAGCATCTCGAGGGGGCGGCTGGCGAGGGAGCCGACGAGCCAGAAGCGGGCTTCGTCGAGGGTCTGCTCGGAGGTGAGGAGGACCGCGGAGGTCCACGCGGCGAGGACGGAGGCGAGCACGGTGCCGCTGAGCGCCAGGCGGACCGGGTCGAGGTCGCCAGCGCCGCGGGCGAGGGCGAAGACGGCCGCTGCGGCGAGCGCGGCTCCGGCGAGGGCGAAGGGCAGGAATTCGGCGGGGCGGGTGAGGCCGAGGACGTGGATCGCGGTGACGACGGCGAGGGCGGCTCCGGCGTTGACGCCGAGGGTGGTGGGCGAGGCGAGGGGGTTGCGGGTGACGCCTTGGCAGACGGCTCCGGCGAGGCCGAGGGCGGCGCCGACGACGATGCCGATGACGGTGCGGGGCAGGCGGATGCCGGTGACGGCGAGGGCGTCGCGGCTCGCGTCGTCGCCGAGGAGGGCGTCGACGACCGTGGGCAGGGGCACGGGGCGGGTGCCGAGGGCGAGGCTGAGCGCGACGCAGACGGCAAGGGCCGCAATGCCTATGGCGAACACCGCGGTGGTGCGCGCCGGGGTGCGGCGGCGGACCGCGTCGGTGGTCGGGTGGGCGTCGGGCACGCGAGAACATTAGGTAAGGCATGCCTAATGACTAGCGCGCACCACCCGCCGACGTGGCCCTCCGCACAAACACTTGAAACTTCAAGTCTTTCGGGTATGGGGTCAGTCGTTCCAGCGGCGGCCGAAGCCCGAGAGGAGCCCGCCGATCAGCAGGTAGACCAGGGCAGCGATCCCGTAGTTCACGACGGCGCGGACCTTCGGGTCCTCGATGCCGGTGAACATGTCGCGGAACAGCCAGGAGAACCAGTTGGCGAGGTCGGCCATGAAGTTCACCAGCGGGTTGTGGGGGTTCGCTTCCAGGAGGACGAAACCCAAGTGCAGCAGGATGATCAGCGCGATGATGCCGAAGACCGCGGTGATCACGTGCACGATGACGGGGTTGTAGCGCGTGACGACGTGTGCCATGTCGATTCCGTTCGCTCAGTGTCTGTCGTTCTTGGACACCTGGGTTCCCGATCCGAAGCGGTGCAAACAGGACCTCGCGAAACCCGGCACAGCCGGGAATGCGACAGATTAAGCGGTTTCTGGAATACC
Source organism: Glycomyces sp. NPDC048151 (assembly GCF_043202775.1). Classification (NCBI taxonomy): domain Bacteria; kingdom Bacillati; phylum Actinomycetota; class Actinomycetes; order Glycomycetales; family Glycomycetaceae; genus Glycomyces; species Glycomyces sp. NPDC048151. The sequence goes on from NZ_JBIDBB010000006.1 coordinate 51,102, forward strand.
GGTCGGCCGGTAAGCTTGGATCCCATGCCCTCCAGACAACGGCAGCTCCCACCCCCGCTGCGCTTCCTCTCCGCCCTCGCGCGGCCGCACACCGGCCGCATCGCGCTGGGCGCACTGTTCTTCCTCATCGCGGGCGGCGCCGCGATGTCGCAGCTGTGGATGATCAGCCGTGTCGTCGACCAGGGCTTCGTCGCCCGCGACGGCGGCGCCGTCGCGTTCTGGCTGGGGCTCATGGCGGTCGCCGTCACCGCACAGGCGGCGTTCTGGGTCCTCGGCTACCGGCAGTTCAACACCGCCGACGCCGCGAGCCAGCGGACCATCGTCAAGCGGCTCACCGACCACCTCAACACGGCCGGGACCGGCGTGCGCGGGCGCGTCTCCGCGGGCGAGCTCGTGAACCTGCCGAGCGAGGACATGCGCAAGGCCGCCCACACGGTCACCGAACTCGGGTTCCTCGTCAACAACTTCTCCATGTTCGCCATCGGCTCGGCCCTGGTGTGGTCGATCCATCCGCTGCTGGGCGGCATCGTGATCGCCGGGAGCATCGTCACCGCGCTCGTCGCCGGGCCGCTCCTCAAGAGCCTCCAGCGGACGCAGGCCGACTACCGCGACATGATCGGCTCCCTCACCGCGCAGGCGGCCGACATCGTCGGCGGCCTGCGGGTCCTGCGCGGCATCGGCGGCGACCTGCTGTTCACCGCCCGGTACCGGGAGCAGTCGACGGCGCTGCGCGACCGCGGCTACGCGGTGGCGAACTCCAGCTCGTGGATCCACGCCCTGCGCGGCTCCATGCCGATCGTGTTCGTCGCCGCGATCACCTGGGCCGGAGCCCTGCTCGTCGTGGACGGCGCGCTCTCCATCGGCGGCCTCGCCTCGGCGTTCAGCTTCGCCACCATCTTCATCGCCGTCTCCGGGAACTTCATCATCTCCGCGAACTACCTGGTCGCCAGCTGGGTGGCCGCCGGGCGGCTCACCCGGTTCCTCGCCATCGCAACGGATGTCGACGACCAGGGGACGCTGCGGGGCGAGGCCGGCGAGCTGCGCGACCCCGACTCGGGCCTCCACGTACCCGCCGCCGGGCTCACCGTGCTCGTCACCGCCGAGACCGCCCCCGCGACCGAAGCCTGCGAGCGCCTCGCCCGCTACCGCGACTCCGAGGCGGTGTGGGGGTCGCAGCCGCTGGAGGCGTACGCCCTCGCCGACGTACGGACGCGGATCATGCTGCTCACCGACGAGGACTACCTCTTCGAAGCGACCCTCGGCGAAACCCTCAGGGTCACAACCGAAGCCGCGACCGCGGCCATCGCGACCGCCTGCGCCGCAGACGTGTACACCGGCCTCGGCAGCACCTTCGACGGGCAGATCGCCGAAGGCGGACGCAACCTCTCCGGCGGCCAGCGCCAGCGGCTGCGCCTCGCCCGCGCACTCGCCGCCGAGCCGCGCACGCTCCTGGCGGTCGAGCCGACCTCGGCGGTCGACTCGCACACCGAATCGCTCATCGCCGCGCGGCTCACCGCCGCACGCGCCGGACTGGCGACCCTGGTCGTCACCGCGTCGCCGCTGTGGCTCGTCCACGCCGACCGGGTCGTGTGGATGGTCGAAGGCAAAGTACACGCCACCGGGACCCACGCCGAACTGCTCGCCGAGCCCGAATACCGACGCCTCACCTCGCACGGAGACTCCGCATGAGCGCCACGGACACCCGAGCCCGCCTGCCGATCGCGAGCCCTGCGCAGGTGCGCCGCGCGTTCCGGGACCTGCTCGCCGCCGACAGGGCCTCGGCCGCGCAGGTCCTCGTCATGTACACGCTCGCAGCCGGATTCAGCGTCGCCATCCCGGTCCTCCTGGGACGGGTCGTCGACGGGATCGGCGCGGGCTGGGGCGCGGGCGACGTCAACCTCGTGTGCGGCGTCATCCTCGCGTGCGTCGCCGTCCAGTTCGTGCTCAGCCGCCTGGGCCGCCGGGCCGGGTACCGGTTCGGCGAGCGGGCCGCGGCGCGGCTGCGCGAAGACGTCGTCGCCCGGGTGCTCGGTCTGCCGCTCGACCGGGTCGAGCAGGCAGGCCGCGGCGACCTGGGGACGCGGACCGCGACCGACGTCAACACGGTCGCGGACCTGCTGCGCGACAACGGGCCCACGATCGTCACCTCCCTCATCGAGGTGCTGGTGCTGTACCTCGCGCTGTTCGTCGTCGACCCGCTGCTGGGCCTGGTGTCACTGCTGACGCTGCCGCCGCTGCTCCTCGCCGCGCGCCGGTACCTGCGCAACGCGAATCTCGTGTTCACCGCGCAGCGCGCCGCGATGAGCGAGGCGGCCGAGACGCTCGCGGCGTCCGGCAGCGGCTCGCGAACGGTCGCGGCGCTCGCGATGCAGGAAGAGCGGCGCGACCTCGGCTACGCGCGGGCCGAGACCCTGTTCGAGCGGTTCAAGCGGCTCATCCGGCTGCAGGTCGAGTTCTTCTTCCTGCTGCTGTGGCTCAACCGGACGCAACTGCTCCTCACGATCGCCGCCGCCGGATTCTGGTACCTCGAAGGCGGCCTGAGCCTCGGCACCGCGATCGCGGGCATCACCGTGGTCGTGCGGATCGCCAACCCCACCAACGGCGTCATGATCCACCTCAGCGAGTTCCAGCAGGGATCGGCGGCGCTCGCGCGCATCGCAGGCGTCGGGCTCATCGAGGCCGAGCCCCGCGCAGCCGAGCCGGACGGGACCGACCTGGTCCTGGAGCACGTGACCTTCGGGTACGGCGACGGGCCGGACGTGCTGCACGGGTTGAGCCTGCATCCGCGCCAAGGCGAACGGCTCGTCGTCGTCGGGCCCTCGGGCGCGGGGAAGTCGACCATCGCGCGGCTCCTCGCCGGAATCGACCGGCCGCGGTCGGGCACCGCGCTGCTCGGCGGCGTCCCGGTGTGCGACATCCCGGTCGAGGACCTGCGCCGCCGGGTCGTGCTCGTGACCCAGGAGCACTACGTGTTCACCGCGACGCTGCGGGAGAACCTGGTCCTCGCCGCGCCGGACGCCGACGACGCCCACCTGCTCGCGGCGCTGCGCCGCGTCGACGCCGGATGGGCCGTCGCCGCCGGGCTCGACACGATGCTCGGCCCCGAGCACCGCGCGCTCAGCACGGCTGAGGCGCAGCAGATCGCGCTGGCCCGCGTCGTCATCGCCGACCCGCCGATCGTCATCCTCGACGAGGCCACGGCCGGGATCGACCCGGCCAGCGCGGGCAACGTGGAGGCCGCGCTGGCGGCGGCGCTCGCAGGGCGCACGGTCATCGCGATCGCGCACCAGCTGCAGGCGGCGGCCTCGGCGGACCGGATCGCCGTGGTCGAGGACGGCCGCATCGCCGAAGAGGGAACGCACGACGCGCTGCTCGCGGCGGGCGGGGTGTACGCGGGGCTCTGGCACGCCTGGCAGGGCGACTGAAGGGTTGCCCGAACGGAGCGCGGACGCTATCGTCCGAAGATGTCGAGAACGCTTGTCACCGGTGCCGATGTCCAACGGGCCGTTGCAATTACAGCGGAGGCGCTGCGTCCTGCGCCCGCCGCGGCGTGGGACGCACAGGCCGGGCCGATGGACTGCTCCTGCTGGGACGCCTTGGAGCACTTGAACAACGGCGTCTTCTCGTACGCGGTGAAGCTCGCACCGCCCGTGCCGTACGACCAGGGGCGGCCGACCATCATCTGGCACCGGCCCGGCGACCGGGAGCGGCCGCTGATGACGGACCGGGCGGACGGACCGGAAGCGGCGATCGAGGTCCTGCTCATCGCCGGAGGTCTGGCCGCGGCCGTAGTCGACTCGCGCCCGGCGACGGCGCGGGCGTGGCACATCTGGGGCATGGCCGACCCCGAGGGCTTCGCGGCGATGGGCGTGGTGGAGACGCTCGCGCACGCCTTCGACCTGACGCAGGGACTCGGGCTCGAGTTCGCGGCTCCCGCCGACCTCGTGGCCCCGGCGCTGGCCAGGCTCTTCCCAGAGGCACCGGTGGACACCGACCCGTGGCCGACGCTGCTATGGGCCACGGGAAGAGGCGACCTCGACGGGTTCGAGCGACGCGGCCCTGACTGGACCTGGCACGCCGCTCCGCTCGACGAAGGCTAGGTCTTGCCGGTCGGGTGGCACGGTGGCGCCGGTTCGGGTTCCGGTGGACAGGAGCGGTTGGGGTTGCGGTTACCCCAGTCAGCGACAAAGGCAGAGTATGGCGGCGGTTCGCCTGTGGCTTTGTGGCGGTGTCGCCTCGACGCTTCCCCGTGCCCGTGCCCTCGCGCGGTGTCGCCTCGACGGTCCCCAGTGCTCTTGTTGCGTATGGCGTTGCCGCCGCAACGCGGCCGAACGCGGTGCTTGCTCTGCGCGGCATCGACGTGCCTCGGGCACAATGCCCTACGGCCGCCGCGCGGCCTTGCCGTGCGGATTGCGGCGCAGCCTTGCCGTGCGGCCGGACAGCTCACGCCGACCGCCGCCCGCCTCGCGAGCCGTGGCCTTGCGACGCCGTGCCGCCCGGCGCTCGACACTCCCGACCGCGTGGGCGGGTGTCGCTGTTTTCCCTGCAGCGCTTGGACTCTCGCACCAAACATGAGCGTTCTGTACCCCTGTGGGTGATGACAGGTGTGGGCTGTTCGAGGGACAATTGAGGTACGCACAGGGATACGGAAAACGTACAGGTGTCGAGTAGGTGCAAGCAGACTACGCCAAGCCTCTGGCCGAAACGCAAACCGTACCGATTCCGAACTCATCGAGTTCAGTCCCCGAGTGCTATCGGGATCCGCAGCGGACCACGGCTCTTTTCAATGAGAGGCGTGCTGGGTGGGAGATCGCCGGTCGGGATCACCTCGACCGGAGGCAGTGTCCAGAACGAGGCACAGCAAGCAAGACCCGCGAGCCCTGTAACCCGGGCGAGCGAGCAAGGCCGCCAAGCAGGAACGGGCGATGCCGGTCAGGCAATTGAGGACCTGGTCAACCCATCGCCGTTTTGCGAGGCACCATCACCCCGACCGCCAAGGCAGCATTGTGCTCGCATAGCACTAGGCGAGTTCGGGTCGATCGACCCATCCGGCGATCAAGATCAGGCCGGAGGGGCGGTGGCGAGCGAGATAAGCGAAAGGACGGTCAAAACTAATCGAAGCCCGTAGATGGCGGTGCTGAGGCTTAGCGAAAGCGGCTGCGCGAGTCATGGCCATTGCGGTGACAGCGGCGGCTTCGAAACCGGTGGCGCTGAATATTGCCGTGGCTGATTGCTTGGCCTGGCTGACGTAGACCGGTTCGGCCGCAAGTCGGTCGAAGCGGGCGCGGTCCTCATCGGAGGCGATGCGGAGGCCGAGCGCTTCGGCGTCGTCACTGAGGTCGAGGTCGCTGTCGAGCTTGAAGCGCACGGTCTGGACGTCGATCTCGGGGCCGGTCTGGGGCCGTGAGGCTCTGGTCTCGGTGACTTCGACGCCTACGGCCCGCTCCCCCACCGCGAGCTCGGTGGATGAGCGGCCCCAGGCGGGGTCAGTGGCGGCTTCGATGAGCGTGCTCATAGTTCCTTGCGGCGCAAGGTCTTCGCGACCGAGGCCGAGAAGCACATCGATGCCGCCGTCACCGGGGACGGTGAGGACCGAGGCGTCATCGCCAAGGCGGAGTAGGTCGTCGTTGAGGGTGGTAGTGAGTGTGCGGCAGCGTCCGAGGCCGGCCCACGGCCCCTGCTGGAAGGCGCGGCTGGAGTCGAGGAAGGGGGTGTTCCAGGTGGTCCGCACGGAGAGGGCGCTGGCGAGGACGAGGTCGATCGGCTGGCTGAAGTCGAGCGGCATCCGGTCGATGAGGCCGTCGGTGTTGCGTGAGGCCCAGGCGTCGAGGTCCGCCTTGTCGGCGGCGGGGTCGCCCGTGAGCGAGCCGACCGCGTCGACCGGGAGGACCGCGGCCCATTCGGGGTCGAGGGTGACGCGGGCTCCGGCCCAGACGGCTAGGGCGAGTTTGATCGCCGGGGCCGCGCGGACCGCTTGCAGCAGTGCGGCCGGAATCTTGGCTGCCTGGTTGTCGTCGATGCCTGCGGCGGTGAGCAGTTCGTCGCGGGTCTCGCCGACGGCCCCTGTCGCCAGCGCGGCGAGCAGCGGCCAGACGCCGAGGCCGGAGGCGACGGCCGGGACCGAGGACCGCGAGGCGAACCACCGCCGGGTGAGTTCATTGGCGGCGTTGATCTCGCGTCTGCCCAGTGCGTCCTGCAGTGTCGTCTCGGTGCCCATGCCCTGGATGCTAGTGCCCGGCGGCTAGAGGGACTCGCATTCGTCGAGGGCGAGGTCGATGAACTCGGCGACGGGGACGACGTGGTTCTGCTGCGAGTCCTGGTAGAGGACTTCGTCTTCGCCCAGCTCGTTGAGGCGGGCGAGGTCGAATCGCACGAATCCGAGGTTCTCGTCGTTGTCGGGCCAGGCCATGGCCTCGTAGTACATGCCTGTCTCGAAGTCGCCGTTCCGCTCGACTTCGGTCCAGCGATCGTCGGGATTCGACAGGGAGACGGCGGCGGGATCGTCGATTCGGGGGTCGTCGTTCTCCAGCCGCAGGAGCTCGGTCTGGTGCTGCAGCGCCGGGTCCGGCTCGGCCGCCTGCCAGACGGAGATGGCGTAGGGGGACCCCGAGCAGGAGGCCATCACCAGAACCGGCTCGTCTTCGGCGTTGACGCCGACGGCGAGTCTCCCGACTCGCGCTGCTTGGCAGCCGGAGAGCGACGCCAGTGCGAGGGCCGCGATGAGGGCGAGGAGGAGTGCGCGCATGACTCAAGTGGACCCTGTTGCCGAAGCCGTTGCCACGGTCGGTGATCGATCGATATCCGCACGTGCCCGATCGGATACCGACTGTGACCGGAGTGCGATCGGCGGGTTATGCGCCCGGGTCGGTGACCCAGCCCGCGATGATGATGAGGCCTGAGGGGCGGTGGCGGGCGAGGTAGGCGAAGGGGCGGTCAAAGGTGGCGACGGCGCGGCGGTGCTCGTGGAGGTGCTGCGGCGGGGCGGCGCCCATCCAGTCCATGCCGACGGCGGTGACGGCCGCGGCCTCGAAGCCGGTGGCGCTGAAGACCGCGGTGCAGGACTGCCTGGCCTGGCTGACGTAGAGGCGTTGGGCGGCAAGGCGGTCGAACTGCGCGAACTCGTCATCGGAGGCGAGCTCGAGCCCGAGGGAGGCGGCGTCCTCGATGAGGTCGAGGTCGCTGGTGAGGTTGAAGGCGGGCACGACCGCATTCGTCTCGGGCGAGGTCTGCGGGGCAGGCGCCTTGTACTTGAGGAAGGTGACGCCGATCAGGCTCAGGTCGGCGTTGCTGTCGGCTGCGGGACGGCCCCAGTCCGGGTCGGCGGCGGCATCGATGAGGGCCGACATGACGTCCTGTGGCGACGCGTCCTCGCGGCCGAGGGCGAGCAGGACGTCGATGTCGTCGCCGCCTTGCACGGTGAGCACGGCGGTGTCGGGCTTGACCCGCAGGACCTCGTAGTCGTAGGAGCCGGTGAGGACCTTGCCCCGGTCTTTCCAAGGGCCGCTGCGGAAGGGCGCGCGTTCGTCGAAGGCGGTGCGCCATCTGGTGCGCACCGACAGGGCGCTGGCGAGGAGCAGTTCGATCGGCTCGTCGAGGTTGACCGGCATCCGCTCGATGAGGCCGCCGGTGTTGCGGGAGGCCCAGGCGTCCAGGAGGGGCTTGTCGACGGCGGCGTCGCCGGTGAGCGTGCCGACGGCGTCCACGGGCAGGCCCGCGACCCAGTCGGGGTCGAGGGTGACGCGGGGCCCGGACCAGGCCGCGAGCGCGAGGTTGAGGGCGGGCGCGGAGCGGACGGCGTCGAGGAGGGCGGCCGGGACGTCGGCGGCCTGGCCGGCGTCGAGCCCGGCGGCTTCCAGGAGCTCTTCGAGGGTGGCTTCGACCGCGCCGGTCGCGAGCACGGCGAGGAGGGGCCAGATGCCGAGGCCTGAGGCGGCGGCGGGGATCTCGGTGCGGCCAGTGAGCCAGCGCCGGGTGAGTTCGTTGGCGGCGGCGATCTCATCCGCGGTGAGCGCGTCTTGCAGGGTGGTCTGCTCCATGCCCCGGATGCTAGCGGCCGCGTGCGCGCTAATTCGCTTGCGAGTCCCCTTGGGCGGTCCTACCCTCGGGCTCATCGTCGGTTCAGACGTGTCAGTCCTCGCCGTAGCAGGAGATCGCCATGCGCCAAACCTCGGAGTGCTTCATCCGGTTCCAGACGATCTCAACTTCGAGGACTTGCATTGTCGTATCTCAACCTGGGGATTCTCGCCCATGTCGACGCCGGTAAGACCAGCCTGACCGAGCGGCTGCTCTACGACGCGGGCATCATCGACCGCGTCGGCAGCGTCGACTCCGGCAGTACGCAGACCGACTCCATGGACCTGGAGCGGCGGCGCGGGATCACCATCCAGTCGGCGGTCGTGGCGTTCCAGCTGGACGGCCTCACCGTCAACCTCATCGACACCCCCGGACACACCGACTTCATCGCCGAGGTGGAGCGGGCCCTGCGCGTGCTCGACGGCGCGGTGCTCGTGGTCTCGGCCGTGGAGGGCGTGCAGGCGCAGACGCGCGTCCTGTTCCGCACGCTGGAGCGGCTCGGGGTGCCGACGCTCCTGTTCGTCAACAAGGTAGACCGGCGCGGCGCCCGTGAGGCAGACCTGCTGGACGACCTGGCGGAGATGCTGAGCCCGCGGCTGCTGCCGATGGGCACGGTGCGGGGCATCGGCGGCGGGGACGCCGCCGTGGAGCCGTTCGCGTTCGCGGACCCGGCGTTCGCCGAGCGGGCCGTCGAGATGCTCACGGCCGGGTCGGACGAGTTCCTCGCCGCGTACCTCGACGATCCCGACTCGCTCGACTGCGAGGCGGAGCTCGCCGCGCAGGTCAGGGCGGGTACGGCGCACCCGGTGTTCTTCGGGTCGGCCGTCACGGGCGCGGGCGTGGCTGCCCTGACCGAGGGCGTCCGGCGGTATCTGCCGGTGCCGCGACGGGATGCGGAGGGCGCGCCGGTCGGGACGGTGTTCAAGGTCGAGCACGGCGCGGCGGGCCAGAAGGTCGCGTACGTCCGGCTGCGCCAGGGGCGGATCGCGCCGCGTGAGCAGCTGACGACGTTCCGGCGGGTCGACGGGGCCGTGGCATCGTTCGAGGGCAAGGTGACCGGCGTCGAGGTGTTCGCCACGGGCACCGAGACCGTCATGGCGGTGGCCGAGCCTGGGAGCATCGCGAAGGTCAAGGGCCTCACCGAGGTCCGCATCGGCGACGCGATCGGGTCGGAGGAGGCGCTGGCGAGCGGCGGGTTCTTCACGCCGCCGACACTGGAGACGGTGGTGCGCCCGGCCGACCCGAAGGACCGGATCCCGCTGAACCGGGCGCTGCTGAGCCTGGCCGAGCGGGACCCGCTCGTGGACCCGCACCTGGACGAGCTGTCCGAGGAGATGGCGGTGCGCCTCTACGGGGAGGTGCAGAAGGAGGTCGTGGCCTCGCTCCTGGACGAGGAGTTCGGCATCGCCGTCGAGTTCGAGGAGACCCGGGCGATCCACATCGAGCGGCCGCTCCGGACCGCGGAGGCGCTGCACGAGATGGGCCCGTGGCAGCAGACGCCGCACCTCGCGACGGTGGGGCTGCGGATCGAGCCGGGCGAGCCCGGTTCGGGGCTGCACTACGGGCTGGCGGTCGAGCGGGGCTCGCTGACGCGGGCGCTGCGGAACGCCGTGGAGGAGACCGTCCACAAGGTCCTGAAGCGGGGCCTGTACGGGTGGGCGGTGACCGACTGCCGGGTGCTGCTGACCGCGACCGGGTACATCGGCAAGGCGAGCACCGCGAACGACTTCCGGGCGGTCACGGCGTTCCTGCTGGACGTGATGCTCAAGGAGGCCGGGACCGAGGTCTGCGAGCCGGTGAACAGCTTCCACGTGGAGTTCCCGGCCGGGACCGGGAACGCGGTGCTGAAGACGCTCGGCGAGGCCCGGTCGAACATCAAGGGCCAGTTCTCGACCGAGACGACCGGGTACGTCTCGGGGTTCATGCCGACCGAGGCCGTGCACGGCGTCGAGCGGCGCCTGCCCGGGATCACGGAGGGCCTGGCGCTCTTCACGACCGAGTTCGCCGAGTACCGGCCGGTCTACGGCACGCCGCCGAGGCGCGGATAGGAGCGCTGTGGAGATCAGGCAGATGGCCGAACGCTGGGAGGCCTGGGAAGGGTCGGGACGGGTCGGGACCGCGCATGTGTGGGACCGTCCGGACGGCAAGCGGTTCGCGTGGTTCGACCCGGTCGAGGCGGACCTGATCGCGGCGCTGTGCGGGGTGATCGGTGCGGATCGGCCGGTGCACACGCTGGCCGACACGGCAGAGCAGCGCATGCAGCGGCAGCTCGGGGCGGCCGGGTTCGTGGGCGAACGCTACGAGCACGACTGGACGCTGCCCGTGGCGGAGGCGGCGGGCTGGGACGACGCGGCGCTCGCCGGGTTCCGCGTCGGCTCGCCCGAGACGTTCGGCATGGATGCGGTGCGGCGCTTCGACGACGAGATCCGTGCCGACATCCCTGGATTGCGGGGCTGGCGGTCCGACACCGGGTTCTGGGCGGACGAGCACGCTTCGGGGTACGACCCCGCGGTGTATCCGGTGGCGTGGGATCCGGAGGGCGAGTGCTTCGCGGGGATCGTGCGGGTCTGGATGACGGAGTCGGGCCCACGGCTCGGCCTGGTCGCCGCCGCGCGCCCGTGCCGGGGGCGCGGGGTCGCTGCGGCACTGCTGGGGCGGGCGTTCCGGGTCCTGCGGGAACGCGGGCACCGGACGGTGGCGACCGAGTGCGACGCGGCGAACCCGTTCTCGAAGGCGCTGCTGGAAAGGGCGGGAGGGACGATCATCGGCGGCACGTACGAGTTCGTGCGGCACCCGTGAGGTCAGACGGGGGTGCCGCTGAAGCCGGTGCGGAGCGGTTTGGGGCGGCGCGGGAGGCGGACCGTTGCGAGGGCGATGAGGAGGTTGCCGCCGACGAACACCGGCAGACCGGGGTACTGGTAGTCGACGCTGCGGAGGAACGGCGCGATCAGCGCGGCCGTCCCGAGCAGGATCGGCAGGGCGTAGAGGGCGAAGAGCGGCATGCGCATCCGGGCGGCGACCAGCATGCCGACGATCGCGCCGACCACGGGGGCGGCGTAGACGCCGTAGACGATGTACTCGAACCCTGCCCAGTCGTCGGGGCCTTCCGAGGTGGCGTTCGAGGCCGGGATCAGGAAGAGCACGAACGCCGCGACGGCCGCGAGGGTCTGCAGCGCCGTGATCCCGAGGGCCAGGCCCAGACGTGAGGGCCAGCGCGGGCCCGAGCCGCCGTCGAGGTCAGGAGGGCCGTCATTCGATCGCATGTGCGCAAGACTAGCCGCATCCCGCCACTCTGGATTCACGAGTCTCGCTCGCGGATTCGGGCGAGGCGCTTCTCAAGGGCCGCTTCGACGTCGGGCCATTCGTCGCGGGTGATCGAGAAGACGGCGGAGTCGCGCAGGCGGCCGTCCTCGCGCGGTCGCCTTGGAGGACGGGGCCTTCGAGCAGGGGTTCCATGGGCACCGGTCCTTCGGAGTCGGTGCCGGACAGCGTAGTTCGCGCGGGTGCGGCCGGTCGCCGGGTTTTCACCATGCGGGAGGTTCGGACCGGCATCCGGACCACCGTGTACACGGGGCCGGGTGCGGGCATACTCTCTGATCGTGCGTGTGCTGAGAGGCAGGTGAGTCGCATCGAGACCGCTGACGTCGTCGTTATCGGGGCCGGGATCATCGGCGCCGCGTGTGCGGAGGCGCTGAGCGCTTCCGGCCTGCGGGTCCTCGTGGTCGACCGGGGCGCTCCCGCAGGGGGGACCACGGCCGGGGGCGAGGGGAACGTGCTCTTGTCGGACAAGGCGCCCGGTCCGGAACTGGACCTGGCCGTCGCGTCGCGGCGGCTGTGGCCCGAGCTGATCGAGTCGCTGCGGGCCGAGCTCGGCGAGGAGGCCGCGCGCGTCGAGTGGGAGCCCAAGGGCGGGTTGGTGGTCGCCACCGACGAGGACGCCGTGGGGCCGCTCGCGATCCTGGCCGAGGCGCAGCGCGCGGTCGGGGTGGAGGCGGTGGACGTGGCCCCCGCCGAGGCGCGGGCGATGGAGCCGTACCTGACCGAGCGGGTCGCCGGAGCCGTGCACTACCCCGGGGACGCGCAGCTGCAGCCGGTGCTCGCCGCGACCGCGATGCTCGCGGCCGTGCGGGCGCGCGGCGGCGAGGTGCGCGGCGGGGCCGAGGCGCACGGCCTGGTGTTCGACCGGACGGGCAAGGTCGCCGGGGTGCGCGTGGGCGAGGGGACCGTGTCGTGCGGCGCCGTCGTGAACGCGTGCGGGCCGTGGGCCGGGCATTTCAGCGTCGCGGCGGGCGCGCCGATCGAGGTGCTGCCGCGCCGGGGCATGGTGCTGGTGACCGCGCCGCTCCCCCAGGTCGTGAGCAGGAAGGTCTATGCGGCCGATTATGTTGCGGCCGTGGCGAGTTCGGACGTGGACCTGCAGGTGTCGTCGGTGGTCGAGTCGACCGCGACGGGCACGGTGCTCATCGGGTCGAGCCGCCAGCGCGTCGGGTTCGACGAGTCGCTGCAGGTGGAGGTGCTGCGGCGGTTGGCGCGCAGCGCGGTAAAGCTGTTCCCGGTGCTGGCGGGCGTGCCGGTGATGCGGACGTACGGCGGTTTCCGGCCGTACACGCCCGACCATCTGCCGGTGATCGGCGAGGATCCGCGGTTCCGGGGCTTGTGGCACGCGTCCGGGCACGAGGGCGCGGGGATCGGGCTGGCTCCGGCGACGGGGCGGCTGCTGGCGGATCTGATGTGCGGGCGGGAGCCCGAGGTCGATCCAACGAGGTTCACAGTGGACAGGCCTGCGGTGATCGCGGAGGTGCGGACGTGAGGGTGCGGTTCGACGGCGAAGAGGTCGAGGTCCAGGAGGGCCAGACTGTCGCGGGGGTGCTGCTGGCGAAGGGCGTCCGCTCGTGGCGGACCACGCGGGGCGGAGGGCGTCCGCGGGGCGTGTTCTGCGGGATCGGCGTGTGCTTCGACTGCCTGGTGGTCGTGAACGGGGTGCCTGATGTGCGGGCCTGCCAGCGGGTGGTCGCCGACGGCGACGACATCCGCACGCAGGTCGGGGCGGAGCTGCCGTCATGAGGCGCATCGTGGTGATCGGCGCGGGTCCGGCGGGTCTGGCGGCCGCGAAGGCGGCTGCGCTGCACGGGGTCGAGGTGGTCCTGCTCGACGCGGGCGCGAAGCTCGGCGGGCAGTACCACCGGCAGGACGCGCTCACGTCAGAGGAGAAGTTCGCGCTGCCGCGGAACGTCGAGCACGTCGCGGAGGCGGCCGTGTGGGCGATCGAGAAGGTCGACGGCGGGCACCGCGTGCACCTGCGGATCGGCCCGGCCGACGGGCCGGACCGGCGGGGCCGGACGCTCGAGGCGCGGGCGCTGGTGCTGGCGACCGGCGCGTACGACCGGGCGCTGCCGTTCCCGGGCTGGGACCTGCCGGGGGTGTTCACCGCCGGTGCGGCGCAGGCGATCGCGAAGGGCCAGGGCGTGGCGATCGGCGACCGGGTCGTGGTGAGCGGGACCGGGCCGTTCCTGCTGCCGGTGGCGGATTCGCTGATCGGCGCGGGCGCGCGGGTCGTGGAGGTCGCGGAGGCGAACGCGGCGGTGACCGGGTGGCTCGGGAACCCGACGGGGGCGCTCGCGGGCTGGAGGAAGTCGAGCGAGCTGGCGCGGTACGCGGGCGTGCTGGCGCGGCACCGGGTGCCGTACCGGTCGCGGGCGGCGGTGGTCGAGGCGCACGGGATGGAGTGCGTGGAGTCGGTGACCGTGGCGAGGCTGGACGCGCTGTGGAACCCGGTGCCGGGTTCGCAGCGGCGGATCGAGGCGGACGCGGTCGCGGTCGGGTTCGGGTTCACGCCGCAGCTGGAACTGGCGCTGTCGGCGCGGTGCCGGGTCGAGGACGGGTTCGTCGTTGTCGATGCGGCGCAAGGGACTTCGGCTCCGGGGGTGTTCGCGGCCGGGGAGCTGACGGGCATCGGCGGGGCGGACCTGGCGGCGTCCGAGGGCGAGGTCGCGGGCGCGGCGGCGGCGAAGTTCGTGGGCGCGGCGGTCGAGCCGCCGCTGCGGGCGATGGCGCGCGTGCGATCGGGTCGGCGGTTCGCGGCGGCGCTCGACGCGGCGTACCCGGTGCGGCCGGGCTGGCAGGGGTGGCTGCGCGACGACACGGTCGTGTGCCGGTGCGAGGAGGTCACAAGGCGGATGCTCTACCGGGCCGTCGACGAGCGGGACGTGGGCGCGGTGCGCCCGCTCAAGCTCGTGAGCGGGGCCGGACTGGGGCTGTGCCAGGGCCGGGTGTGCGGCCGGAACGTGGCCGAACTGGCGGACGTGGACCCGACCGGCTTCGCGAAGCGGCCGATCGCGGCCCCGATCCGGCTGTCCGAGCTGGCGGAGGAGGCGACGGTCGAGTCGCCGATCGACGCCGAGGAGCCGGGCCGGGCGTTGGGCGTCGAATACTGATCGAAGGCGCTGCAAGGGCCGTCCGCGAGGTCTCGCGGGCGGCCTTTCGCGTTTGCGGGGGTCGCCGGACCGGGGTTGACAGAGGTTCCCGGGGTTGCGTACGGTACGTCTGACTACGTAGTCATAAGGAGCCGCAGATGAGCAACTGGCCGAACCCGATCCTGTTCGGGGCCGCGTACTACTACGAGTACCAGCCGGACGTCGTGTCGGGATTCGACACCGAAGAAGCCCGCGCGAGACTCAAGAACGACCTCGACCTCATGGTCGAAGCCGGGTTCTCGGTCATCCGCGTCGGCGAGTCCGTCTGGAGCACTTGGGAACCCGAGAACGGACGGTTCGAACTCGACTGGCTCCAGCCGGTCCTCGACGGCGCCCACGAACGCGGCATCGCCGTCATCCTCGGCACCCCGACCTACGCCGTCCCGCCGTGGCTCGTGCGCCTCTACCCCGAGATCGCCGGCGAGCACCGCACCGGCCAGCGCCTCGACTGGGGCGGACGCCAGGAGGTCGACTACACCCACGCCGCGTTCAAGTTCCACGCCGAGCGGGTCATCCGCAAGATCATGGCGCGCTACGCCGACCACCCGTCCGTCATCGGCTTCCAGGTCGACAACGAGCCCGGCCTGCGGATCTACCACAACGAGGGCGTCTTCCAGCAGTTCGTCGACCGCCTCCGGCACCAGTACGGCGACGTCGAGACCCTCAACCGCGAATGGGGCCTCGTCTACTGGTCCCACCGCCTCACCACCTGGGCCGACCTGTGGCGGCCCGACGGGAACGCGCAGCCGCAGTACACGCTCGCGTGGCGCAAGTTCCAGGCCGACCTGACCACCGAGTTCATCGGCTGGCAGGCCGACCTCGCCCGCGAGTACGCGCGCGAGGACCAGTTCGTGACCACGTGCATCTCCTACTCGCGCCCCGGGATCGACGACCCGTCGCTGACGGCGGGCCTCGACGTGACCGCCGGGAACCCGTACTACGCGATGCAGGACGGCCTCGAGATGCCCGCCGCCGACGGCGGCGACGCGATCGACTGGAACACCAAGGGCGCGTGGGCGCTCTACCACTCCGCCGACCGCATGTACTCCTCGAAGCAGGCCCCGTACCTGGTCACCGAGACCAACGCGCAGGCCATCGGCATGTCGTGGTGGAACGAGCCGGCCTACGACGGGCAGTGGCGGCAGTGCGCGTGGGCGCTCATCTCGCGCGGCGCGGCCATGATCGAGTACTGGCAGTGGCAGACCCTCCACTTCGGCACCGAGACGTACTGGGGCGGGGTCCTCCCCCACAGCGGCCGCCCCGGGCGGACCTACCGCGAGCTCGCGCAGATCGGCAAGGAGCTGCGCAAGACCGGTGCGGCCCTCGAGGGACTGGTGCCGGGCGCGGACGTCGCGGTTCTGCACTCCAAGCGGAGTGAGTGGGCGCTGGCGGCGGATCCGCAGCTCCAGAACGACGACGGCGGCCCCGAGCACCGCTCGTTCGAGGCGATCCAGGGGCCGTTCTACCGGGCCGCGTTCGACGCCGGGCTGCAGACCCGCATCATCCACACCGGACAGCTCGGAGCCCCCGAGGAGGCTGCGTCCGAGTACCCGGTGCTCGTGGCCGCCGGGCTCTACGCCGAGGACGACGGCCTGCTCGACTGGCTCACCGCGTACGCGGCGGCGGGCGGGCACCTCGTGGTCGGCCCGCGCACCGGGTACGCCGACGAGGAGACACGGGCGCGCCGGGAGGTGCAGCCCGCGCGGCTCGCCGAGGCCGCCGGGGCCTGGTACGAGGAGTTCGCGAACCTCAAGGGCGACCTCGCGGTGCGGCCCGCCGACGGCTCGCCGCTGACGCTGCCCGATGGCGCGGCCGGGGTGAAGTGGGCCGACGGGCTCTACACGGAGGACGCGCCGGGTGGCGAAGGGGCGCAGGCGCTGGCCGAGTACGTGCACCCGCACTTCGGCCGGTTCGCCGCGGCGACGACGAAGGCGCACGGCGCGGGCCGGGTCACGTATGTGGGCACGATCCCGAACTCGGCGTTCGGGAAGGCGCTGTTCGAGTGGGTCGCTCCCGCCGACGCGTGGCGGCCCGAGCACGCGAGCCTGACCGCGACCAGCGGCACCACCAAGGAGGGCCGCACGGTCCGGTTCGTGCACAACTGGTCGTGGAACGAGGTCGACTACCCGCTGCCCGCCGCGGTCGCCGACGCGATCGACGGCACCGCCTATGAGGCGGGCGCGGCGCTTCGCCTCGGCCCGTGGGACGTGAAGGTCCTCATCGAGCAGTAGCGGCCGGTCGGTGGCCGCGCCCCGAGTGAGCGAGGCCACCGACTTCCGCCTGTGGATAACGGCCTGAGCGGCCGATCGCCCTGCGATCGTTGCATAAGGGCACTTCTTCCCGGGCGCCGACGGAGTCAGCCCTGCCCGGAAACGCCGGGGTCGGCCGTCGACGGGCGGGGGTCGCCGCACCGGTCAGTCGTGGACCGGTGCGAGTTCGAGGGCGGCGATCGCCTTCGGGTCGTTCATGATCTCGATGCTCGCCACCCTGCCGTCGACCACCGCGAACGCCAAAACCGAGCGCGGCGTGCCGCCCGGGGCCCACATCGCGCCCGCGAGGCCGTCCACGAGCACGGCGACCGCGTCCTTGGCCTGGCCGTTGAAGATCGCGGCCACAGCGGAAGCGCCGATGACCTCGCGGCCGGAGAAACCGGTCGCGACCGCGTCCTCGTCGGCGACCACGACGATGTCCGGGTCGAGCACGGCCAGCAGGTCCTCGAAGCGGCCCTCGCGGGCGGCGGCCAAGAACGCGTCGACCACCGACCGGCGCTGCCGCGCGTCCCGATCCGCCTCGGCCCTGGCGCGGCCCTCCCGCACCCGCCTGCGGGCGCGGCTCGCGAGCTGCCGCGTCGCCTCGGTCGAGCGGTCCAGGACCAGAGCGATCCGGTCGAAAGGCACGCCGAACAGGTCGTGCAGCACGAACGCCACGCGCTCGGCCGGGCCGAGCGCGTCGATCACCACCTCCAGCGCCTGGCCGACCGCGTCGGCCCTCACCGCGTCTGACTCCGGGTCGCCGCCCGCGCCGGGCGCCGCGGCCAGCGGGACCTCGGCGTCGAGGGCGTCCTCGCGGCGGGTGCGGCGCGAGCGCAGCAGGTTCAGACAGACCCGCGAGACCACGGTCGTCAGCCAGCCGCGCAGGTTCTCCACGTCGCCGGTGTCGGTGCGGGCGAAGCGCATCCACGTCTCCTGGACCGCGTCGTCGGCCTCGCTTGAGCTGCCGAGCATCCGGAATGCCACCGCGCGCAGGTGCTCGCGGTGCTCCTCGAAACCCAGATCTCCACTCATCCCAACCTCCGCTCAGAGCGGCTCAACCCTACTGACCCGGCCCGGGCCGCAAACGTGACAGGGCAGTCGGAGCGACGCCGGTCGTATTCCGTACCGGCCAGATACGCAAATACGTTGCGGGCGTTCATGTCGGCTGTGATACTCGCCCGATGACGCTGATCAGACGCGAGACCGAGGGCGACGCGCCCCTCATCCACGCCATCCACGACGCCGCCTTCAAGGGCCTCGTCTACTCCTCGGGCACCGAGGCCGCGATCGTCGACGCGCTGCGCGGCAGCGAGGACTGGGTGCCGGAGCTGTCGCTCGTGGCCGAGGTCGACGGCGTACCCGTCGGGCACGCCGTGTGCTCGTACGGCCGCCTCGGCGACGAACGCATCCTCGGGCTCGGCCCGATCGGCGTCGACCCGGCCCTCCAGGGCAAGGGCATCGGCTCGGCCCTCATGCACGCGTCGATCGCCGCCGCCGACGCCCGCGACGAACCGGTCATTATGCTCCTGGGCGACCCGGGCTACTACGGCCGCTTCGGGTTCGAGCCCGCCGCGCGGTACGGGATCGAGCCGCAGGAACCCGAATGGGAGCCCGCGTTCCAGCTCCGCAGGCTCGCCAACTGGCGCGACACCCTGCGCGGGCGCTACACCTACTCCCCCGGGTTCGACGCCCAGAACTGATCCGCTCGACAGGCGCGGCTATGGTGGCCCGCATGGCAACGGACAGAGTCAAGGCCTTCGGGAACGGCACGCGGTACGTCGAGGCCGGAGGCTGGGCGCGCTTCTTCGCGTGGCTGATCGACGCCGTCATCGTCCTGTTCGGACTCCTTGTGGGCACCGGCGCCCTGGCCGCGGCCGACAACGCGCTGCAGATCGGCGGCGGCGCGATCGCCGTCGGGATGCTCGTCCTGCTCTTCGCCGTGCCGCTGCTGTACGGCCTGTGCTACACGAACGGCCGCGCGCTCGGCGCGCTCGCCACGGGCACCCGGCTGGTCCGCGTGCGTGACGGCGGGCGGATCGGCGCGAAGGGCCCGTGGGCGATGGTCGTCCGCACCGTCCTCCTGCCGCTGCTCATCATCGCGGTCTTCGTCGGCGGCACCGTGGACGGGTCGTTCGTGCGCACCAGCATCGACGTCGCGCGCACGCGCGGCCTCCCCGCGGGCAGCGGCGTCGACGGACTGCCCGCGAGGACCCCTTAAGCCGCGACCGGCTCGGGCTCCGGCTCCGGCTTGGGGAGTTCGCGCAGGTTCCGCAAGGGCGAGAAGAAGACCGGCAGGAACGCCAGGCAGACCCCGACCGCCCCGACCCAGAGCGTGGTCCGCGCCCCGACCAGCTCGCCGAGGACGCCGCCGAGCAGCGCGCCCACCGCGCTGAGGCCCCACGCGAGGAAGCGGACCGTGGCGTTCATGCGGCCCAGCAGGCGGTCCGGGGTGAGGCGCTGGCGGAAGCTGACCTGGTTGACGTTGTAGACGACCGAGCCGACGCCGACCAGGCCCATCCCGGCCGCCGCGATCCAGACCCGCCACCCCGGTTCGGCGGCCGGGAGGAGCAGCAGGCCCGGCGAGGTGACGAGGGTCGAGATCCAGATGGCGCGGCCCTCGCCGAGCCAGGCGGTGACCGGCCTGGTGACGAACGCGCCGACGAGGCCGCCGACGCCGAAGACCGCGAAGAGCAGGCCGATCTCGCCGGGCGTCATGCCCATGTCGCGGGGCAGGAAGACCACGACCATCGCCATGTACGCGCCCATCCATAGGTTCCACCAGCTGGTCGCGGCCACGATGGACGCCAGGATGCGGTTGCGGAAGACGAACGCCAGGCCTTCCTTGATCTCCGGGAGGATCCGGGAGTCATGGGCCACTTCGGGTTTCGCCTCGCGGCGGCGGATGCCGACGAGGAACAGGGCGGAGGCGCCCATCGCGACCGCGTCGAACGCGAGGGCGACCGGCGCGGTGAGCCAGCCGATGAGCTGCCCGGCGAGCACCGGGCCGCCGAGCTGCGCGGTCGAGCGCACGACCTCGAGCTTCGCGTTGCCTTCCACGAGCTTGTCGCGGCCGACGAGATGCGGCAGATAGCTCTGGTACGAGACGTCGAAGAAGACGGTGAAGACCCCGATGGTGAACGCGACCGCGTAGAGCTGCCAGATGGTGAGCACGTCGGCCCACCAGGCGAGCGGGACGGTGAGGAGCACCGCGGCGCGCACGACGTCGCTCACGATGAGGACGCGGCGGCGGCGCATGCGGTCGATCCACGCGCCCGCGGGCAGGCCGATGAGCAGGAACGCGGCCATCGTCATCGAGGAGAGCACGCCGACCTCGAACTCGCCCGCGTCGAGCGCGATGACCGCCGCGAGCGGCAGCGCGAGGGAGGTGATCTGGTAGCCGAACTGGGCGACCGTGGTGGAGAGGAAGAGGCCGCGGAAGTCGTGCTCGCGGAGGAGGCCGAGGCGCTCTTGGCGCTTTTCGGGCGCGACGGGGCCGGAACCGAGGGAGATCATGCGATTGAGTATTCCCAATCAATTGGGTTTTGTCAATCACTCCGGCCGCTAGGATGAAGCCGTGGCAGAGCAGCGCAAGTCAGAGGGATTCAAGGACGACCGGCCGCTGGCCTCCGAGGCGGAGGCGAAGGCGGTGGCGTCGGCCGTGCGGCTGCGCATCCTGCGGCTGTGCCTCGACCAGGCGCTGACGAACAAGGAGATCGCGCAGCGGCTCGACGCGAACCCGGCCACGGTGCTGCACCACGTGCGCAAGCTCGTCGACACGGGATTCCTCGAGCCGCAGGAGGAGCGGGTCGGCGCGCGCGGGTCGCGGGAGATTCCGTACCTCGCGACGCGGAAGTCGTGGGCGCTGCGGCTCGGCGAGGAGCACTGGTCCGAGCTGTCGACGGCGATGATGGACGCGTTCCGCACCGAGGTCGCGCAGATGGGCGACCCGTCGAAGGTGAACATCGGACGGCTCGGCCTGCGGCTCGACGAGTCGCAGTACCAGGAGGTCAGCCGGAAGTTCAAGGTGCTGTTCGACGAGCTGGCCGCGATCGAGCCGGGGCCGGACGCGAAGCCGTACTCGCTGTTCACGGCGATCCACCCGGACGCGGGGCGGGAATAACAGTCTTTTCCCGGCTCTAGCCTTCAAATCGGACACCCGGGGACCCCCCATTTCCATCATCGCACTCGCGTGTGACACGGCCGATGGACAAGGGCCGCAGGCATGAAGGCGGGGCCGCGACGCGAATTGCATTCGTGTCGCGGCCCCGCCGCTCCCTCGGATCAAAAGCGGTTGTGCGCCGGTTCCCCGGCGGCTACCTGCGGTCCATGAGCCCCTGGACCTTGGCCCGCACCTCGGGGGTGTCGAGGCCGCGGATCATCAGGGTGGTGCGGCGGCGCAGGACGTCGTCGGCGGTCTGGGCCCACTCGACGTCGCGGGCGTAGACGACCTGGGCCATGATCTCCGGCGCGTCCGGGTGGACGCGCTCGGCGAGCTCCGGGTGCTCCCCCGCCAGGCGGGCGATGTCGAACGCGAGCGAACCGTAGTGCGTCGCAAGGTGCTTCGCGGTGTCCTCGCCGAGGTTCGGCAGCGGCGCGCCGCCGTCGGAGAGGAGGCGGTGCTCGACCGCGTGCGGGTTGGCGATGCCCGGCAGCGGCAGGCGGTGCGGCAGGTTCGCCATCGGCTCCATCTCCGAGCCGAGCGAGTAGCCGGGCAGGGCCGCGAGCTTCTTCATCACGGTCCGTCCGATGTGGCGGAACGTGGTCCACTTGCCGCCCGCCACCGAGAACATCCCGCCCCGGCCCTCGGTCACCACGGTCTCCCGTTTGGCCTTCGCGGTCGCGCCCGGCCCGCCGGGCAGGACCCGGAGACCGGCGAACGCGTACGTGATGAGCTCGGGCTTGAGCTGCGGCGACCGCACCGAGATGCTCGCCTCGTCGAGGATCTGCTTGAAGTCGGCCTTCGTCGGCGAGACCTGGCCCGGGTCGCCCTCGTAGACCTCGTCAGTGGTGCCGAGCAGGAGCATGTCCTCCCACGGCAGCGCGAACGTGATGCGGTACTTGTCCACGGGGGTGGCCAGCGCCGCGCCCCAGTCGGCGGTGCGCTTGAGCACCAGGTGGGTGCCTTTGGAGAGCCGGATCGACGGGTCGGCGGCCGGGTTCTCCATGCGGCGCAGGTGGTCGACCCACGGGCCGGTGGCGTTGAGGACGACGTGGGCGTTCACGCCGAACTCGGTGCCGTCGACCCTGTCGCGCAGGTCGGCGCCGGTGACGCGGCCGTCGGTGAAGCGCAGTCCGGTGACCTCGGCGTAGTTGAGGACGCTCGCGCCCGATTCGACCGCCGCGCGGGTGGTCATGAGGGCCATGCGGGAGTCGTTCATCTGGCTGTCGCCGTAGACGGCGACGGCTTTGAGGTCCTTGACGCGCAGCTCCGGGACGGCCGCGCGGGCCTTGGCGGGGCTGAGCAGGTGGCCGACGCCGTCGCCGAAGCCGGAGAGCGCGGAGTAGGCGAAGACGCCGGCGCCGAGCTTGGCCGCGCCGTGCGGTCCTCCCTTGTAGACGGGCAGGTAGAACTTGAGCGGGCGGGAGAGGTGCGGCGCCACCTGGCGGGTGACGGCGCGGCGCTCGAAGTGGTTCTCCGCCACGAGTTTGACCGCGCCGGTCTGGAGGTAGCGCAGGCCGCCGTGGAGGAGCTTGGAGGAGGCGGAGGAGGTGGCGCCGGCGAAGTCGCCGGCGTCCACCAGAGCCACCCGCAGCCCCGACTGGGCGGCGTGCCAGGCAGTGGAGATGCCCAGGATGCCGCCGCCGATGACGAGCAGGTCGAACGTGGCGTTCCCCAGCTGCTCGCGTGCTTCGGCCCGGCCGACGTTCGCTGTGAAGCGCACGGCGCCGGTCGGGTTCGCCTCCGGGCCGGAGACGTGCTGCAAGGTGGTCATCGCTCTGCTCCCTCTACCTACTCGTCTGTCCTGCTAGCGATCGATGCGTCTAGTCATCGATCCAGCCCATGGTCCGCTCGACGGCCTTGAGCCAGTTCTTGTATTCCCGGTCGCGGACCTCGGGGTCCATGTCGGGGGTCCATTCGGCGGCGCGCCGCCAGTTGGCGCGCAGGTCCTCGACGTTCTCCCAGAAGCCGACCGCGAGGCCTGCGGCGTAGGCGGCGCCGAGGCAGGTGGTCTCGGCGACCATGGGGCGCACGACGGGGGCGTCGAGCACGTCCGCGAGGAACTGCATGAGGAGGTTGTTCGAGGTCATGCCGCCGTCGACCTTGAGCGCGGAGAGCTCGACGCCGGAGTCCTTGGTCATGGCGTCGGTGATCTCGCGGGTCTGCCAGGCGGTGGCCTCGAGGACGGCGCGGGCGATGTGGGCCTTGGTGACGTACCGGGTGAGCCCGGCGATGACGCCGCGCGCGTCGGAGCGCCAGTAGGGGGCGAAGAGCCCGGAGAACGCGGGGACGAAGTAGGCGCCGCCGTTGTCCTCCACCGACATCGCGAGGGTCTCGATCTCGGCGGCGGTCTTGATGAGGCCCATCTGGTCGCGCATCCACTGGACGAGCGAGCCGGTGACGGCGATCGAGCCTTCGAGGGCGTAGACCGGGTCCTGGTCGCCGATGCGGTAGCCGACGGTGGTGAGGAGCCCGGACTCGGAGTGGATGAGCTTCTCGCCGGTGTTCATGAGCATGAACGTGCCGGTGCCGTAGGTGGACTTGGCTTCGCCGGTGCTGAAGCAGGTCTGTCCGAAGAGGGCGGCCTGCTGGTCGCCGAGGGCGGAGGCGACGGGGACGCCCGCGAGGAGTCCGCCGAGGGGGCCGCCGGTGACGGTGCCGTAGACCTCGGAGGAGGAGCGGATCTCGGGGAGCACCTGCATGGGCACGCCCATCTCGGCGGCGATCTCCTCGTTCCAGCTGAGGTCCTCGAGGTTCATGAGGAGGGTGCGGGAGGCGTTGGTGACGTCGGTGACGTGGACGCCGCCGTTGACGCCGCCGGTGAGGTTCCAGATGACCCAGGAGTCCATGGTGCCGAACAGGAGTTCGCCGTTCTCGGCGCGTTCGCGGAGCCCGGCGACGTTGTCGAGGAGCCAGGCGATCTTGGGTCCGGCGAAGTAGGCGGCGAGGGGCAGGCCGGTCTCGCGGCGCCAGCGGTCCTGCCCGGCGTCGCCGCCGAGCTTCTTGCAGAGGACGTCGGTGCGGGTGTCCTGCCAGACGATGGCGTTGTGGACGGGCTTGCCGGTGCGCTTGTCCCACAGCATGGTGGTCTCGCGCTGGTTGGTGATGCCGATCGAGAGGATGTCCTCGCGGGAGGCGCCGGCCTTGACCATGGCCCCGGCCACGACGTCCTGCACGTTCTTCCAGATCTCGGCGGCGTCGTGCTCGACCCAGCCGGGCTTGGGGAAGATCTGCTCGTGCTCTTTCTGGTCGACGGCGACGATGCGGCCGTCCTTGTCGAAGATGATGCACCGCGAAGAGGTGGTGCCCTGGTCGATGGCCGCGATGAACGGGCCGGTGTGCGTGTCGGTCATGGTTCGCTCCAGAACGTCGTTGTCGTGGTGGGAGTCGGCGGGGAATACGTCGATTGTGTCCTCATCGCTACCCGAGGGCAACGTTGTAGAGGAGACCGGCGAGGACGCCGCCGACGACGGGGCCCGCGACGGGGATCCAGGCGTAGCCCCAGTCGGAGCGGCCCTTGTGCTTGATGGGCAGGATCGCGTGGGCGATGCGGGGGCCGAGGTCGCGGGCCGGGTTGATGGCGTACCCGGTGGGGCCGCCGAGGGAGAGGCCGATGCTGACGACGACGAGCGAGGTGATGAGGACGCCGAGGGTGCCGAGGCCGTTGCCCGCGTCGTTGAGGCCCTGGGTGAGGATCGCGAAGACGAGCACGAAGGTCGCGATGATCTCGGTGACGAGGTTCTGGGCGCTGTTGCGGACCTCGGGGCCGGTGGAGAAGATGCCGAGGACCGGTCCGGCCTTGGCGTCCTTGGCGCCTTCGACGGCGTCCTGCTGGTGGGCGAGGTCGGTCATGTGGGCGCCGAACTGGCCGTAGTAGGCGGCCCAGGCGAGGACGGCGCCGAGGAGCGCGCCGGCGATCTGGGAGACGATGTAGACCGGGACCTGGTCCCACGGGACGTTGCCCTGGACGGCGAGGCCGAGGGTGACAGCCGGGTTGAGGTGGGCGCCCGAGATGGGGGCGGAGATGTAGGCGGCGGTGAGCACCGCGAAGCCCCACCCGAAGGCGATGGCGAGCCAGCCCGCGTTCTGGGCCTTGGACTTCTTGAGCGTGACGGCGGCGCACACGCCCGCGCCGAGGAGGATGAGCACCGCGGTGCCGAGGACCTCGCCGAGGATGATGTCTGAGTTGGACACACCGACTCCTTTGTCTGCGTCCGAGGCCGTCACCGGGGGCGTCGACCTCGTTGGAAGGGCTTGTTCGACACGGAAGGCCCAGCGAACACCGAAGCCGTTAGGCGTTCGACAATGCCGACCGATGTACGAAAGTGTTCTCCTTCATTACCGGCGCGTCAAGTCTTATGTGATCGCCGTCACACCTCCTTTTGTGAAACATCCGAAACGCCTGCAAGACAGGCATACCAGGGTCACACGGGTGGCGCAGGAATGTGGCGAAATCGGACGAAACCCTAGAAGGGTTTGGCCCCGAGGTCGCGCGAGACGGAGCGGGCCGTGTCGCGCACGGCCGCGATGAGCTCCGGACGCAGCTCGCCGTCGCGGCAGACCCGCTCGACGGCGCCGGTAATGCCGACCGCTCCGACCGCGAGGCGGCGCCGGTCGTAGATCGGGGCCGCGACGGCGGCGACCCCTTCGAGGGTCTCCTCGTTGTCCGTGGCGTACCCCTGCGACCGCGTCAGGTCCAGCGCGCGCTCGATCTCGTCGAGCTCGGTCACCGTGCGGGCCGTGAACGGCTCGCGCTTGGCGTCCACGAGCTCGGCGTGCGCGACCGGGTCGGTCGCGGCGAGCACCTTGCCCAGGGCCGTCGAGTGCAGCGGCTGCATCGCGCCGACCTCGAGCACCTGGCGGCTGTCGTCGGGACGGAACACGTGGTGGACGACGAGCACGCCGTGCTGGTGCAGCACACCGAGGTAGACCGCCTCGCCCGAGGATCGGGCCAGGTCGTCCGTCCACACCAGGGCGCGCGCCCGCAGCTCGTGCACGTCGAGGTAGGTCGTGCCCAAGCGCAGCAGCTCCGCGCCGAGCTGGTAGCGGCCCGAGCCGGGGTCCTGCTCGACGAAGCCCTCGTGCTGGAGGGTCCGCAGGATGCCGTGGGCCGTGGCCTTCGCGAGGCCGAGGGAGGAGGCGATGTCGGAGAGTCCGAGGCGCCGCTCGCCGCCCGCGAGCAGCCGCAGCATCGCCGCCGCGCGCTCCAGCGACTGGATGTTCTTGGCCATCCGCGCGCCTCCGTTCCCGTCCTCGGCGACACCGGTCTGGTGTAGCCGCGTTCGACAATGCTAAACGCTATCGGCTGTTGCCGACCAACGGTGTCCGCCATACGGGGTCGCGAGGCGCGCGAACGGCGGCGGACCGGGTGGTCCGCCGCCGTCATGGGAGGGTGCTAGTAGCCGTAGCGGTTCTTGAGGTGGCGCCACCAGTCACGGAGCATCCACACGTCGAACTCGGTGACCGTGGACGAGGAGCCCGCGTTCATGATGAAGCAGCACTGGCCCGTCGGCGTCCAGTCGTAGAAGTCGTCGAGGCCGAAGGTGTGGCCGAGCTCGTGCAGGTAGATCGTGATCTGGCTGGAGTTCAGCGAGTTCACGAAGTACTCCTGGCCCATGCGCTGGCCCCAGTCGCCGCCCGCGCCGCCGCCCATGCCCTGGGTCAGCCACAGGCTCTGGTCGTAGTGGCGCGCAGCGCCTCCGGGGCACTGGGAGTAGTTGCCGTCCTGGTGGAAGAACCGCCCGCACGCCTCGGCGCACTGCGGCGCGTTCTCGCGGATGTCGCCGATGTAGACGTCGACCGCACTGTCCGACCACTGCAGGAGGTTGCGGTCGCGGGCGGCCCAGCCGACCACGTCCACCTCGATCTGGTCGAACGGGAAGTCGGTCCAGCCCGCCATCTGGTCGAACCAGACGTCGTACTGCTGCTGGAGCTTCGCCTCGATCGCGTCCCGGGTCTGCAGCGTCACCGAGTTGTTGGAGTCCCAGCGGACGCAGTAGTTGATCTTGCCGCCGGTGGCCATGATCTGGTCCCAGCCGAAGTTGCGGAAGTTGAGGTTGTAGGTGTCCTCGACGTGCGCCCAGACCTCGTTGAGCGGCTGGACGAGGTTCGCGGGCGGGTTCCACTCGTTCTGGCCGGGACCGCCCGTGGGGACCTCGGTGGGCGAGGCGGTGACGTTCGTGGGCGGGTTCGTCGGCGAGGGCCCGGTGTCGCCGGTGCAGGCGACACCGTTGAGCTTGAACGCGGAAGGCACCGCGTTGGCGGTGCCGGTGAAGGTGCCCGAGAAGCCGAAGCTGGTGCTCACGGCGGCGGCGATGCGCTTGTTGTACTCCACGCCGGCGGCGGTGACGTGCGCGCCGGACTGGGTCGCGGTGGTGTTCCAGGCGTTGCCGATCTTCTGCGTGCCGGGGAAGTCCCATTCGAGCTTCCACGGGTCGACGGCGGTGTCGCCGAGGTTCGTGATCTCCACATTGGCGTTGAAGCCGCCGGGCCACTGTGCCGTGACCTGGTAGTCCACTTCGCATCCGGTGGTGGCGGCCTCGGCCGACATCAGGGTGAACGCTGTCGCGCCCGCGCCGACCACGGCCACCGCGGTGGCGGCGATCGCGGCGCGCAGGCGCCTTCGCGTATTGGGGAGTGCCGGTCCCATATCTCGTTTCCCGTCTCATAGCGGCGGCCGGGGCGCTCCCGGCCCGCCTTCGGTTCGGCTAACGTGAGTGCGGCCCTGGGCCGCGGAAGGTGGTCATGCGCGGATTGTGCACGATCACACGATCAGGCTATATCGAGGAGTTTCTATGCACAATGCTCCGGTGGGTTTCCGAAAACTGGACGAGCGCTTCGCGATCAAGGGCGACCGCTACCTCGAATGCCTGTACACCGGCGGCCGCTGGCTCGAAGGCCCGGTGTACGTGCCCTCCGGGAAGTACCTGCTGTTCAGTGACATCCCGAACGACCGGATCATGCGCTGGGACGAGACCGACGGATCGGTGAGCGTCTTCCGCTCCCCCGCCGGGTACACCAACGGGCACACCCTCGACCGCCAGGGACGGCTCGTGTCGTGCTCGCACGGCGAGCGCCGCGTGGAGCGCACCGAACTGGACGGATCGGTCACCGTCATCGCCGACCGCTGGAACGGCAAGCGGCTCAACAGCCCCAACGACGTCGTGGTCTCCAGCGACGGCGCGGTCTGGTTCACCGACCCGGTCTACGGCATCCTCAGCGACTACGAAGGGCACCAGGCGGAACCGGAGATCGACGGCTGCCACGTCTACCGGGTCGACCCCGCCACGGGAGCGGTCGACCTCGTCGCGGACGGCTTCGAGCGGCCCAACGGACTCGCGTTCTCCCCCGACGAGTCGGTGCTCTACATCGCCGACACGCACGGCGGGCACCTGCGCGCGTTCGATGTGGACGGCGGCCGGCTCTCGGGCGGCGACGTCTTCTGCGAGTCGCCAGGCGGGAACCTCGACGGCCTGCGCGTCGACACGCAGGGCCGCGTGTGGGCGGCCGCGGAGGACGTCTACTGCTTCGACCCCGACGGCACCCACCTCGGCACCCTGCCGATCCCCCAGCCCGCGGTCTCGAACCTGGTGTTCGGCGGCCCGAAGCGCAACCGCCTGTTCATCACCGCCACCGACTCGGTCTACTCGATCATCCTGAACGCGAACGGGGCCTGGCAGCTGTAGCGGCCGCGCCGCCCTTCTCGGAGGGCGGCGCGCTCACGCGCCCATGCTGTGCGCCATCGCGACGACGATCGGGCCGAGCAGCGGCAGGACGACGTTCGAGAAGGCGTAGACGATCGTGTAGGCCATGAGCGGCGTCGCGTTCCCGGCGGCCTGCTGCACGGCGGTGACGCCGGGCGTGGAGCACTGCTGGCCGGTGACCGAGCCGAGGACGAGCGGCGCGGGGAGCTTCATGAGCTTCCAGGCCACGAACAGCGACACGAACGCCGGGATCGCGGTCATCGCGACGCCCGCGATCGGCAGGCCGACGCCGAACTCCTCGACGAGCTCGACCGCCTGCGGGCCGGACGAGAGGCCGACCGCGCAGATGAACACGGAGAGCCCGAGGGTCTTGACCACGTCGGCCGCACCGGAGTCGTACTGGCCGAACGTGGGCCGCTTGGAGCGGATCCAGCCGAACAGGAGGCCCGAGAGCAGGCAGCCGCCGCCGGTGCCGAGTGTCAGCGGGATCGTCCCAACCGTCCACACCAGCATGCCGATGAGGAAGCCGAGCACGACCCCGACCGCGATGTACACCATGTCGATGGTGACCTTCGGGTCGAGCCGGAAGCCGATCATCGGCATGACGCGCTTGATGTCGGTCTTGGAGCCCGCGAGGCGCAGCGTGTCGCCGTGCTGGATCACCGTCTCGGGGCTGACCGGCAGCTCGTGGTCGCCGCGCTGGATCTTCTGGAGGAAGACGCCGCGCCGCTCCTCGGCGAACTCGCTGCGGATCTCCCCCAGCGTGGTCGCCTTGTAGCCCTTGGCGGTCACGACGACCTCGGCGACGTCGAGGTCCATGGCGAGCGAGGAGTCGAGCGAGACCTCCGGGCCGATCACGTCCCGGGCGCCGACGACCGCTTCGCGGCGGCCGACGACGAGCACCAGGTCCCCGGCGGCGAGCCGCAGGTCCTGCGCGAGGTCGACCAGGCTGCCCTGGCGGGAGACCTCCTCGATCGCGGTGCCGTCGCCGAGCGAGGACTGCACTTCGGCCACGGTGGACCCGGCGGCGGCGTCGACGCGGTACTCGCGGCCGACGACCGCCGGGGCGGCCGGGGTCGCGGAGGCCTCGTCGCGGGAGCCGCCGAGCTTCTCCCACAGCTTCGTGGCCTCGTCGCGCAGGTTGATCCGCATGATGAGCGGGAAGAACTGGCTGGAGAGCAGCACGATCGTGATGAGGCCGCAGATGTAGGAGATCGAGTAGGCCGTGCCCACGTTGTTCTGCAGCGTCTCGATCTGGTCGGCGGGCAGGTCGAGGCGGCCGATCGCGTCGGTCGCGGTGCCGACCGCGGCCGACTCGGTCGCGCCGCCCGCCAGGAGCCCGGCGGCGGTGCCGACGTCGAGGTTCATGATGAGGATCGCCGCGGCCGTGATCGCCAGGACCGAGACGACCTCGATCCCGGTGAATGTGGCGAACTTCAGGCTCTTGCGGTTGAGGCTCGCGAAGAACGTGGGCCCCGAGATGTAGCCGAGCGTGAAGATGAACAGGGCGAACGCGATGTTCTTGACCTGGTCGTTCAGCTGGATCGTGCCGAGCATGCCGACGAAGATCGCCACCACCAGCGTTCCCGCGACGCCGCCCAGCGAGATCTTCCAGACTTTGACCTTGCCGACCGCGAAGCCGAGCGCGAGGCACGCGAACAGCGCGATCTCCGGCGTCGACTCCAATGTGGATGTTATCCAGTCCATTCCCGTTCCCCCGCCCGGCTTCCGCCCCTTAACGCTGCTGCCGCTGGAATTCCGCGTGGTACTCGTCGCCGATCCTGCGCAGCGCCGAGCCGATCCGCTTGTAGGCGTCCATGCGCAGGTTCGCCATGCTCACCCGGACCGACCACTGGGGACCGTCGAAGCCGCCGCCGTTGAGCAGGACCACCGATTCCTCCTCGGCGAGCCGGAAGATCGGGTCGACCGGCTCGTAGTTGGTCTGCATCCAGTCGGCGAACTCGTCGCCCCAGTTGCGCTGCGCCCAGCTGAGGAGGTCGAGCTCGACGTAGTAGCTCGCGGCCTCCGGGTCCTCCGGGTAGGGCACGTCGAGGCCTTCGACGAGGGCCTTGAGGCGGCGGGCGATGACGGCCTGGCAGTCCCGCTTGTAGGCGCCCTCGGCGTCGTCGAGGCAGTGCAGGGAGAACAGCGCCATCTGGACCTGCTGCGGGGTCGACAGGCCCGCGGTGTGGTTGAGCGCCACGTCCCGGGAGTCAGCCACGATCCGGTCGATGAACTTGAGCTTCCACGGCTCCAGGGTGATCGAGGAGTACCGCTCGTTGAGCGCGGTGGTCTTCTCGGCCGGGAGCGCGGCGATGCGCTGGTCGAACACGTTCTTGCGGGCGACGGCGATGACGCCGAGCCGCCAGCCGGTGCAGCCGAAGTACTTCGAGAACGAGTACACGCCGATGGTGTTGGCGGCCTGGCTCGACATGAGCGACGTGAAGCCGTTCGTGAAGGTGCCGTATACGTCGTCGGTGATGATCGTCAGGCCCGGGTTGTCGTTCGCGACGATGTCCCGGATGCGCTCCAGCGTGGCCTCGGCGAGCTTCACCGACGGCGGGTTCGACGGGTTGACGAGGAACAGGGCCTTGATCGACGGGTCCTTGAGCTTGTCGATCTCCTCGTCCGGGTACTGCCAGGTGTGGATGCCCTCGTCGGAGGTGCGCGAGGCCTCGAGTTCGACGATGTCGAAGTCGTACCGCTCCAGGTGCGGGATCTCCAGGTAGGGCGTGAAGATCGGGACCATGAGCGCGATCCTGTCGCCCTTGTTCAAGAGGCCGTTGACCTGCGCGGAGTCGAAGAGGTAGCACATCGCGGCGGTGCCGCCTTCGACCGCGTAGAGGTCCCAGCCGCCCTCGGGCGCGCCGCCCATCTCCTGGTCGAGGTAGGCGTGGACGACCTGCTCGATGTGGGTGAGCATCCGGTCGGGCACCGGGTAGTGGTCGCCGATGATCGCATCGGCGAGCTCGCCGACCCAGGCGTCCGGGTCGAAGCCGAGCCGCTCGACGCCGTGGGCCACATAGGAGGCGAGGGCCGCGGCGCCCGGGGCGCTCGCGTTGGCCTTGAGGTAGTCGTCGAGGCGTTCGGCGATGCCGCTGGGCTGGGGCATGCCGCCGATGCTCGGGAACTCGTCCCAGTCGCGGCGGGTCTCGGTGACGGCGAACTGGCCGAGGAGGAAGAACGCCTCGCGCGGGGCGGTGGCCGTCCAGTTCGGGTTGCCGCGCCCGGCGTTGATCATCGCGAGCGCGTTGGCGCGCTCGTTGTCGCCGGCGAGCTCGATGAGCCGGTTCTTCAGCTCGAAGGGGCTGAGCCCTTCGAGGCGCTGCTGTTCGTCGCGGTCGACCTTGGACATAGTCGTTCCCTTCGGGCGGTTAGGCGAGCACGGCCACGATGACCGCGCCCCAGATCGTGAGCAGGACGTTGCCGATGGCGTACGGGATCGTGTAGCCGAGCACCGGGATCTGGCTCTTCGCGGTGTCGGTGATCGCGCCGATGGACGCGGTGGTGGTGTTGGCCCCGGCGACGATGCCGAGGTTCACCGGGACCGGGATCTTGAAGAGCCACTTGGCGAGGTACATGGTCAGGAGCATCGGCAGGAGCGTGACGACGAGCCCGGCGACGACGAGGCTGAGGCCCTCCTCCCTGACGCCGGAGACGAAGTCGGGTCCGGCCATGATGCCGACGATGCCGACGAACATGCACAGGCCGCCGGTGGAGAGCATCCAGTTCGCGGCGGGCGGGAACTGCCCGAACGTGGGCGACTTGGCGCGCAGCCAGCCGAAGACGAGGCCCATGATGAGCGCGCCGCCGGAGGTGGTGAGGCCGATGTCCGCACCGGCGACGGCGATCGTGGGGACGCCGATGAGGGCGCCGACGACGATGCCGAAGCCGACGTAGCTCATGTCGGTGGCGTCCTTGGTGCGGTTGGGGTAGCCGAGGTCGCCGACGACGGCCTCGACCTCCTCTTTGCCGCCCTGGACGGTGATCTCGTCGCCGCGGTGGATCTCGGTGGCGTCGCTCCAGGGGATCTCCTGGCCGCCGCGCACGAGCTTGGTGACGAACAGGCGCGGGGCGTGCTGCGCGAAGGCGTCCCCGATCGTCATGCCCACCAGTTCCTTCTTGGTGATGACGATGTCGAGCGTCTCGATCGAGTAGGCGAGCAGCTCCTCGTCGTCGACCTCCTCGCCCCAGCGGTCGACGTCGAGCGCGACGAGGTCGGGGCGGCGGGCGGCGAGGGTGACCACGTCGCCGGGCTGGAGCGCGGTGGAGCGCTCGACGGGCATGACGCTTCCGTCGCGGCGGATGTCGTGGAACATGACGCGGTGGCCGAGTTCGAGGGCGCGCTCCTCGAGGTCGCCCACGGTGCGGCCGGTGACCGTGGCGACGCCGCCTCCGGCGCCGGTGTCGCCGCTGATGCGGTAGGCGCGGCGCACGACCGAGTAGTAGGCCTTGCCGATGCCGGGCTCCTTGGCGACGCCGAGGCGCTGCTCCATCTCGTGGGCGTCGGCGGCGAGGCTCTTGGAGCCGAGCATCCTGGGGGCGACGGTGGAGAGGAAGAACGCGGCGGCGGCGGTGCCGAAGAGGTAGCAGACGGCGTAGCCGACGGCCACTTGCGACTCCATCTCCTTGATGTCGGCGTCGCTGAGTCCGGGCAGGGCGGCGATGGCGGAGTCGGCGACGCCGATGACGGCGGACTGCGTGAGGCCGCCCGCGAGCAGGCCCGCGCCCCAGCCGGGGCCGTAGCCGAGGGCCTTGGCGAGGACGATGACGACGATGAGGCCGAAGACGCAGTTGACGACCGCGAGGATGACCTGCTTGACGCCGTCGCCGCGGAGGCCGGCGAAGAACTGCGGGCCGACGTTGTAGCCGAGGGCGAACAGGAACGCCACGAACGCGACGGTCTTGACGAGGTCGGGGATGTCGATGCCGTCGAAGACGATGCCGACGAGGACGCCGGAGAGGAGCGTCCCGGTGACCGGGCCGAGGGCGATGCCCTTGATCTTGAGCTTGCCGACGAAGAAGCCGAGACCGAGCGCCAGGAAGATCGCTATCTCGGGGTGCGCGACGAGCGCGTCAGACAGCCAGTTCCACACTGCGACCTCCACGTCACGATGAGTAGTGACATGAATCTAATGGAAAGGGCGGGGCGGTTCACGAGGTTCGCGGCGAGAGGTCCGTATCATGTTGCGGCAATGAAAACTTTCTTCACTTCATTGACAACTCAAGAAGTGTTCCGTCATTCTGGTCGGTACACCGAGGACCGGCGGCGCGTCCGCCGGATTGCCCTGGAACCGAATGCGAGGATGTGCACCCCATGAATCCCCATGCCCTGATGCGGCGGTGCCTCTCGGCCGTCGCCGCGCTGGCCCTCTCGGCCGGCGCGCTCGCGGCGGCCGCGCCCAGTGCCGCCGCACAGGAGGACGAGACAGACAGCCTCCGGATCGCCACCAACCAGGAGGTGGACACGTTCAACCCGTTCAAGCGGCGGTTCGTGATCACCTACGAGACCAGCATGATGACGTACGAGACGCTGGTGCGGATGAGCTCGGAGAACTACGAGCCGGTGCCGGGCCTGGCGACCGAGTGGGAGGAGTCCGCGGACGGTCTGACGTGGACCTTCAAGATCCGCGAGGGCGCCGTCTGGTCCGACGGGGAGCCGCTGACGGCGGACGACGTGGCCTACACGTACGGGCTCCTCATCGAGAACCAGGCGATCCGCGACTGGAACATCGACTTCGCCGCGAACCTGGTCAGCGCCGAGGCTCCCGACGAGTCGACGTTCGTGCTGACGCTGGCGTCGCCCGCCCCGGCCGAGGTGCTCAGCCGCGAGGTCTACATCGTCCCCGAGCACATCTGGTCGGAGTACCCCGACCCGTCTGCGGACGACGCGAACCAGCTGCCGCTGGTCGGCTCGGGGCCTTACCAGGTCGCCGAGTACAAGACCGACGAGTTCATCCGCCTCGACGCCAACGAGGAGTACTGGGAGGGCGCGCCCGGGTTCGACGAGGTCGTCTACACGTACTACCTGGAGACGGACGCGGCCGTCGCGGCGCTGGAAGCGGGCGATGTGGACATCGTCGGCTCCGGGATGCAGGGCGGCCTGAACCCCGCCCAGATCGAGGCGCTCGCGGCGCAGGAGCACATCACGACGAACGACGTGCAGGGCCGCCGGTACGTGTCGCTGACGATCAACCACGGCACGGTCACGCAGGACGGCACCGAGTTCGGCGACGGGCACCCCGCGCTCAAGGACCCGGTGGTGCGCCAGGCGCTGCACACCGCGATCGACAAGCAGGCCCTCGTGGACACCGTCCTCGCGGGCAGCGGCACCCCGGCGACCTCGCTCATCCCCTCGATCTTCGACCAGTGGCACTGGGACGGCGGGGACGCGCTGGTGCAGTTCGACATCGCCGAGGCGAACCGGCTGCTCGACGAGGCCGGTTACGCGCGGGGCGACGACGGCATCCGCACGATGCCCGGCGGCGGCGAGCCGCTGAACTTCCGGTTCTACCACCACGCCGACAACACCGCGTACGCCACCATCGTGGAGTTCGTGACCGAGTGGTGGGCCGAACTCGGCATCGCCGTCGAGGCGCAGGCCATCGAGCAGGGCACGCTGAACGACCTGGCCTACCTGGGCGAGTTCGACATCGCGTTCTCCGGCTGGGGCGTGGGCCCGAACCCGACCGAGCAGCTGGGCATGCACACGTGCGCGGTGCTGCCGACCCTGACGGACGGCTCGGAGCGCTCCAGCGAGAACTCCTACTGCAACGCCGAGTTCGACCAGCTGCACGAGCAGCAGAAGGTCGAGTCCGACCCGGCGGCGCGCGCGGAGCTCGTCAAGCGCCAGCAGGAGCTCCTGTACACCGACGCGCCCGTGATCTGGCTGTACTACCAGAACGTCATGGAGGCGTACAACCACGACCGGGTCACCGGCATGGTCCCGCAGCCGACCGGCGGCATGTTCACCGGCCAGCAGGGCTTCACGTGGGCGTACGCCTCGGCGCAGCCCGCGGGGGCCGAGGAGTCGGGCGGCGTCCCTGCGGGCGTGTGGATCGCCGTCGCCGCCGGAGCCGTCCTGGTCGCGGCCGCCGCGGTGGTGTTCGTGATGCGGCGCAAGAAGACGGCTGACGAGCGCGAATGACCGACAGTGCACTACCGGCGGACGGGGCTTCGGTCGAAGCCCCGTCCGCGGGGCGCTCCAGCAAGGTCTCCAGCGGCTTCGGGCGGTACCTGCTCAAGCACGTGAGCGGCGCGGCCGTCTCGCTCCTGCTGGTGCTGTTCTCCTCGTTCTTCATCTTCCGGCTCATCGCCGGGGACCCGATCGACCAGCTCACGAAGGAGCGCCCGGTCTCGCCCGAGCAGCGGGCCGCGATGCGGGCCGAACTGGGGCTCGACAAGCCGATGTGGCAGCAGTTCTGGGACTACATCGCCGGGACGCTCACCATGGACCTCGGCGAGTCGTTCCAGTACCGGAGGCCGATCTTCGACCTCATCGTGGAGCGGCTGCCCGCCACGCTCCTGCTCTCGGGCACCGGCATGGTCCTGGCGGTGGTCCTCGGGTTCTGGATCGGGACGCGCTCGGGCTGGAAGCAGGGCAGCCGGTTCGACCGGAGCCAGGTCGCGACCGGGCTCGTCCTGTACTCGGCGCCGACGTTCTGGCTCGGGATGATCGTGATCCTCATCTTCGCGCGGTACCTGGGGATCTTCCCCGTCAACGGGATGCGCTCGCCGAGCACGCCGCCGGACTTCTGGTCGCAGGCCGTGGACATCGGCTACCACCTCGTGCTGCCGGTGCTCACCTACACGGCGGTGGTCTACGCGGGATACCTCATGATCATGCGTTCGT
This sequence comes from Glycomyces sp. NPDC048151, assembly GCF_043202775.1. Lineage (NCBI taxonomy): Bacteria > Bacillati > Actinomycetota > Actinomycetes > Glycomycetales > Glycomycetaceae > Glycomyces > Glycomyces sp. NPDC048151. The sequence continues at coordinate 87,614 of NZ_JBIDBB010000006.1, forward strand.
CCATTCTGGACGAGATCGGCAGCGACTACCTCACCACCGCCCGCGCCAAGGGCCTCAAGGACGACGAGGTGCGCCGCAAGCACGCCGTGCCGAACGCGCTGCTGCCCACGGTGACGCTCGTGTTCCTCGCGCTCGGCGGCGTCGTGAACGGCTCCATCGTCACCGAGACCGTCTTCAGCTGGCCGGGCCTGGGGACGCTGTTCGTGAACGCGATCTTCTACCCGGACCGGCCCGTGCTCCAGGCGCTGTTCGTGCTGTTCTCCAGCTCCACGATCCTCGCCGTGCTGTGCGCCGAGATCCTCTACTGGTTCATCGATCCCAGAATCCGCAGGTCATGACGGCAACGAACACGCTCTCCCCGCGTGCCCTCAGATGGGCGCGGCGGCGGCAGTCCTTCACCCGGTCCTGGGCCGCGTACCGCTCGCAGCGGACCGGCATGGTGGGCCTGGTCCTGCTGGGCGCCATCGTGGTCCTCGCCCTCAGTGCACCGGTCCTCATCGACGAGTCCGCGCTCAGCGTCACCCGCGCCACCGGCGGGCGCATGGCCCCGCCGAGCCTCGAATACCCGCTCGGCACCGACGAGACCGGCCGCTCGATCCTCGCGCTCACCGTCTGGGGCTCGCGCCTGTCGCTCCTCATCGGACTGACTGCCACCGTCGTCGCGATCGTCATCGGCACCGCTGTAGGCGTCACGAGCGGCCACATCGGCGGCTGGTACGGGTGGGTCGCGCTGCGCCTCTCCGACTGGTTCATGGTGCTGCCCAGCCTCGTCGTCGCCATCGCGCTGCTCGCCGTCCTCGGCCGCAGCATGGCCACCACGATCACGGTGATCGCCCTCGTCTCCTGGCCCGGCACGACGCGGCTCGTGCGCGCCCAGACCCTCACGGTGCAGTCGCGCCCGTACCTGGAGCGCGCCAAAGCGCTCGGCGCGGGACACTGGCACCAGATGACCAAGCACATCCTCCCCAACGTCCTCCCGCTGGTGCTCGCCAGCGCCACGCTGCTGGTGCCCTCGGCGATCCTCATGGAGTCCTCGCTCGCGTGGCTGGGCCTGGGCGACCCGAACGTCGTGTCGTGGGGGTCGATCCTCAACCGGGCCTCGGAGAACGGGGCGGTCTCGGCGCACGCGTGGTGGTACCTGCTGCCGCCGGGCCTGGCGATCCTCGTGGTCGTGCTGGCGTTCATGATGTGCGGCCGGGCGCTGGAGGCCGTGTTCAACCCGAGGCTGCGGGGTGAGTCGTGACGCTCCTGGAGTTCAAGGACCTGCGGGTCGTGTACAACGGTTCGCGCGGGCGGCTGCCCGCCGTGCGCGGCGTGAACCTCACTGTGGACGCCGGGGAGACGCTGGGCATCGCCGGCGAGTCGGGGTGCGGGAAGTCGACCCTGGCGATGGCGGTGCTGCGGCTGCTGCCAAAGAGCGCCGAGGTGAGCGGGGAGATCCTGCTCGACGGCGAGGACCTGCTGAAGATGGGGTGGGGGCGGCTGCGGGCGGTGCGGTGGACGGGCGCGTCGATCGTGTTCCAGGGGGCGATGCACTCGCTGAACGCGGTGCAGCGCATCGGGAGGCAGATCGCGGAGCCGATCCTCGTGCACGAGCCGAAGACGACCCCGGCGGCCGCCGCGAAGCGCGCGGAGGCGCTGCTGGAGCGGGTCGGGCTGCCGCCGTCGCGGGCGCGCAGCTATCCGCACGAGCTGTCGGGCGGGCAGCGGCAGCGCGTGATGATCGCGATGGCGCTCGCGTGCGACCCGGCGCTGATCATCGCCGACGAGGCGACGACGGCGCTGGACGTGATGGTGCAGGCCCAAGTGCTGCAGTTGATCGCGGAGCTGGTGACGGAGCGGGGCGTGGGCCTGGTGATGATCAGCCACGACCTGTCGGTGCTGTCGGCGGTGTGCGACCGGGCGGCGGTGATGTACGCGGGCCGGATCGTCGAGGAGGGTCCGGCGCACGAGGTGTTCGCGAACGCGCGGCACCCGTACTCGGCCGCGCTGGGGGCGGCGTTCCCGGTGATCGGGGACCCGGCGGCGCGGATGAACCCGGGCGGGCTGGCGGGCGACCCGCCGGACCCGGTGCGGTTGCCGGAGGGCTGCTCGTTCCGGCCGCGGTGCGCGGTGGCGGTCGAGCGGTGCGGTGAGGCGCCGCCGGAGCTGCTCGAGGTCGGTCCGGCCCGGGTGAGTGCCTGTTTCGTAGCGCAGGAAGGGATGCCCGTTGTCCTCTGAGGAGAAGACGCTGACGGCCCGGGGGCTGCGGGTCGAGTTCGGCCTGCCCGGCGGGCGGGTCGCGCGGGCCGTGGACGGGGTGGACCTCGACGTGGCGCCGGGCGAGATCGTGGCGCTGGCGGGCGAGTCCGGTTGCGGCAAGACCACACTGGCGCGGACGCTCCTGGGTCTGGAGCGGGCGACCGGGGGCACGGTGGCGTTCGACGGGGTGCCGCTGCGGTACTCGACGCGGGCGCTGAAGGCGTACCGGCGGCAGGTGCAGCTGGTGCTGCAGGACCCGACGGGCGCTTTGAATCCGCGTCATACGGTGTACGACGCGGTCGCGGAGGGCCTGCGGATCCACGGGATCAGCGACGACGAGCCGGGCCGGGTGGCCGAGGCGCTGTCGCGGGCGGGCCTGCGGCCGCCGGAGCAGTTCTTCCTGGCGTACCCGCACGAGCTGTCGGGCGGCCAGCGCCAGCGCGTGGTGATCGCGGGGGCGCTCGTGCTGCAGCCGAGCCTGCTGGTCGCGGACGAGCCGGTGGCGTCGCTGGATGCTTCGGTGCGCGGGGAGATCCTGTCGCTGCTGTTGCGGCTCAAGGAGGAGCAGGGGCTCGGGGCGCTGGTGATCACGCACGACCTGGGTCTGGCGTGGAGCATCGCGGACCGGATCGCGATCATGTACCTGGGGCGGATCGTGGAGCAGGGCCCGGTCGAGCAGGTGCTGACGGCGCCGCGGCATCCGTATACGCGGGCGCTGGTGTCGGTCTTGCCGGACTCTCCTGTGGCGGAGCCGATCGTGCTGGCCGGGGAGCTGCCGGACGCGTCGCGGATCCCGGGCGGGTGCCGGTTCCGGCCGCGCTGCCAGGAGGTGGCGTCCGGGAACGCGGCGGCGGTGCTGCACCAGTGCACCGGTGAGGACCTGAAGGTCCTTGGGCCCGAAGCGAAGCCGCATCTGGTGGCATGCCATCTCGACCGTTCCGCGCGTGAGGATGCGAGGATGGCCGCGTGAGGATCCTCATCAGCGCGGACATGGAGGGCGCCACGGGTATCACGTGCCCAGGCGATGTGCTGCCGGGCGGGCCGGGCTGGGAGCGGATGCGGCCGCTGTTCACCGACGAGGTGAACGCGGCGGTGGAGGGCCTGTACCGGGGCGGGGCGCGGGAGGTCGTGGTGAACGACGCGCACTGGTCGATGCGGAACCTCATGGTCGAGCGGTTCGACCGGCCCGTGACGCTCATCAGCGGCAGGCACAAGGATCTGTCCATGATGGAGGGCGTGCGGGACGCGGACGCCGTGGTGTTCCTGGGGTACCACGCGGGGGCGGGCCTGGAGGGCGTGCTCGCGCACACGTACCTGGCGAACACGATCACGGGCGTGTGGCTCGACGGGGTGCGTGCGAGCGAGGGGCGCATGAACGCGGCGCTCGCGGCCGAGTTCGGGGTGCCGGTGATCATGGTGACCGGCGACGACAAGACGATCGAGGACGCGCAGGCGTACGCGCCCAAGGCGGTCGGCATCGCGGTGAAGGATTACATCTCGCGGTACGCGGCGGCGTGCCGCACCCCGGCGTGGGCGGTGCGCGCGATCCGCAAGGGCGCGGCGGAGGCGGTGTCGCTGGCCGGGCGGCGCGAGCCGGTGGTCGAGCCGCACCGGATCGAGGTCGAGTTCGACGCCGAGCACCTGGCTGGAGCGGTCACCGTGATTCCGGGCGTCGAGCGCGACGGGGAGAGGCGGGTCGCGTTCGCGCTGCCGACGATGTACGAGGCGATCCGGTGCTTCAAGGCCGTCACGACGATCGCGTCGGCTTCGATGGAGGAGCAGTATGGTTGACGCCCAAGCGCTCGAAGAGGTCGTGCGGTTCACTTCGGAGCTGATCCGGATCGACACCACGAACCACGGCGGCGGGGACGGGAACGAGCGGGAGGCCGCCGAGTACGCGGCCGGGAAGCTCGCCGAGGCGGGCGTCGAGGCGCGGATCCTGGAGAAGGCCCCCAACCGGTCGAACGTGGTGGCGCGCATCGAGGGCGCGGAGCCCGAGGCTCCGGCGCTGCTGGTGCACGGGCACCTCGACGTGGTCCCGGCGGAGGCCGCGGACTGGAGCGTCGACCCGTTCTCGGGCGAGATCCGGGACGGGATGCTGTGGGGCCGGGGCGCGATCGACATGAAGTCGATGGACGCGATGGTCCTCGCTTGTGTGCGGTCCTGGGCCAGGTCGGGCGTCAAGCCGCGGCGGCCGGTCGTCGTGGCGTTCACCGCCGACGAGGAGGCCAGCGCCGAGTATGGCGCGGGGTTCCTCGCGGACGCGCACGCGGACCTGTTCGCGGACTGCACCGAGGGCGTCTCGGAGTCGGGCGGGTTCACCTTCCACGGCGGGAACGGGCTGCGGCTGTACCCGATCGCGGCGGGCGAGCGGGGCACGGCGTGGCTGCGGCTGTCGGCGCGGGGGACGGCCGGGCACGGGTCGAAGGCCAATCCGGACAACGCGGTGAGCAAGCTCGCGGCGGCGATCGCGCGGATCGGCGCGTACGAGTGGCCGCTGCGTTTGACGCCCACGGTGACGGCGGCGCTGACGGAGCTCGCCGGGGTGTACGGGGTCGAGGCGGACCTGGACGATGTGGACGGCCTGCTGGCGAAGCTGGGCCCGGCGGCGCAGCTGGTCGAGTCGACGCTGCGCAACAGCGCGAACCCGACGGTCCTGCAGGCCGGGTACAAGGTGAACGTGATCCCCGAGCACGCGTACGCCGAAGTGGACGGCCGGGTCCTGCCGGGCGGCGAGGCGGAGTTCGCGGCGACGATGGACGAGCTGTGCGGCCCGGACGTGCGGTGGGAGTACCAGCATCGGACGCGGCCGCTGGCCGCGCCGGTCGACTCGCCGACGTTCGCGGCGATGCGCGCGGCGGTCCGCAAGTTCGACCCGGAGGGCCTGCCGGTGCCGTTCTGCATGTCGGGCGGGACCGACGCGAAGCAGTTCGCGGCGCTCGGCATCACCGGGTACGGGTTCTCGCCGCTGGGCCAGACGGCCGAGCTCGGGTACGGGCGGCTCGCGCACGGCGTGGACGAGCGGGTCCCGGTGGCGGGCCTGGAGTTCGGGTTGCGGGTCTTGGACGACTTCCTGCGGAACGCATAGAGGAGCAGACGAGTGCAGCAGTCCCCTTACGGCGCTTGGAAATCCCCGATCACCACCGCGATGGTCGCGGCTTCGGACGGGCGGCCGGGGTTCCTCGGCGCGGTCGGCTCGGAGCTGTGGTGGACCGAGCCGCGCCCCGAGGAGGGCGGGCGGCGGGCGCTCATGCGCCGCGCCCCTGACGGGGCCGTCGAGTCGGTCCTGCCCGCGCCTTGGAACGTGCGCAACCGGGTCCACGAGTACGGCGGGCACCCGTGGGCGGGCGTCGCGCGCGAGGACGGGCCGCTCGTGGTGTTCACGAACTTCGCCGACCAGCGGCTGTACGCGTTCGAGCCGGGCGGCGAGCCGCGCCCGCTGAGCCCGGTCGGGGCGTTCCCGGGCGGGCTGCGCTGGTGCGAGCCGATGGTCGTGGAGGAGTTCGGGGAGGTGTGGGCGGTCCTCGAGGAGTTCACCGGGGACCGGCCGACCGAGGTGCGGCGGCTGCTCGCGGCGGTGCCGCTGGACGGGTCGGCCGCCGGGGACCGGGCGAAGGTCCGGGAGCTGTCGGGCGACGCCAGCCGGTTCGTGACCTGCCCGAGGCTGCACCCCGAGGGGCGCGCGGTGGCGTGGATCGCCTGGAACCACCCGCAGATGCCCTGGGACGAGACCGAGGTGTGGCTGGCCTCGGTGGACGACGACGGCCGCTTCGCGGGGACCCGCCGGGTCGCGGGCGTGCACGGCCAGTCCGTGGCCCAGATCGAGTGGGCGGGGCTGAGCGAGCTGTACTTCGCGGGCGATAGCGGCGGCTGGTGGAACCTGCAGTGGGTCGACGTGTACGACAACGAGGGCGGGACGGTCCATAGCGCCGAGGAGGAGTTCGCGGGTCCGCTGTGGACACTCGGGTCGCGGTGGTTCCAGCCGCTCGCCAGCCGCGACATCGCCGCGATCCACGGGAAGGGCGAGGGTCGCCTCGGGATCTTCAACTCCTGGGACCGGCAGATGAACCCCGTCGAATGCGAGTGGACCGACTGGGCGGCGACGCTCTGCGCGATCGGCGACAAGGTGTACGGCCTGGCCGCGAGCCCGAGCACCGGGTACGAGCTGGTCGAGGTCGACGCGGTGAAGGGCACGGCCCGGGTCGTCGCCGCCGCACACGAGGACAAAGTGGACCCGGCGTACCTGCCGGTGCCGGAGCACCGGACGTTCACCGGCGAGGACGGCCGCGAGATCCACGCGCACGTCTACCCGCCGCGCAACCCCGGTTTCCAAGGGCCCGAGGGGGAACTGCCGCCGTACGCGGTGTGGGTCCACGGCGGGCCGACGAGCCACGTGCGGGCCGTCCTCGACATGGAGCTCGCCTACTTCACCTCGCGCGGCATCGGCGTGGTCGAGGTGAACTACGGCGGGTCCACCGGTTACGGCCGCGAGTACCGGGAGAGGCTGCGCGAACGCTGGGGCGAAGTCGACGTGGAGGACTGCGCGGCCGTGGCCAGGGCGCTCGCCGCCGAGGGCACGGCCGACCCGGCGCGGATCGCCATCCGCGGCGGCAGCGCCGGGGGCTGGACGGCGGCCGCGTCGCTCACTTCGCCTGCGGCCCAGGGCGTCTACGCGTGCGCGGTGGTGAAGTACCCGATCCTGGACCTCTCGGGCTGGTCCGGCGACGACACGCACGACTTCGAATCGCAGTACGTGTACTCGATCGTGGGCCCGCCCGGGGCCCTGGAGGAGCGGTCCGCCGAGCGCTCGCCCGTGCACCACGCCGACCGGATCGAGGTGCCGTTCATCCTGCTGCAGGGCCTGGAGGACGAGATCTGCCCGCCCGCGCAGGCCGAGAAGCTGCTGCAGGCCGTCGCCGGCCGGGGCGTCCCGCACGCCTACCGCACCTATGAGGGCGAGCAGCACGGCTTCCGCCGCGACGACACGATCGTGGACGCGGTGCTCGCCGAGCACTCGCTCTACGCGCAGGTCTTCGGCTTCGCAGGACCCGACTTCGACCTGGAGCTGCGCCCGTGAGCCTGGAGCCGCTGCGCCGCCCGAGGCGGCTCGTCCCCGGCGACCGGGTCGCGGTCGTCTCCCCCGCGAGCCCGTTCCCGCCCGGCGGCCTCGACGCCGGGCTCGCGGTCCTGCGCGACTGGGGTCTGGACCCGGTCGTCATGCCGAACGCGACCGCGAGCACGGGGTTCCTGGCCGGATCCGACGCGGACCGGGCCGCCGACTTCCAGCACGCGTGGCTCGACCCGTCGATCGCGGCCGTGATCGCCTCGCGCGGCGGCTACGGCTCGCAGCGGATGGTCGACCTCGTCGACTGGGAGGCGCTGCGCGCGGCCGGACCGAAGGCGTTCGTCGGGTTCAGCGACATCACCGCGATGCACGAGGCGGTCGCGTTGGAGCTCGGCGCCGCTTCGCTCCACGGCCCGATGCCGAGCTGGTCGCAGTTCGCCGCCGACGTCGCGATGCGGGAGCACCTGCGGCTGCACCTCTTCGAACCCGAACGGGCGCAGCTCATCTCCTCCCCCACCGCGAAGCCGCTCGTCGGCGGCACGGCTACAGGGGTGACGTTCGGCGGGACGCTCACACTGCTGGCCGCCGGGGCCGGGACCGTCCACCACAGACACGACGTCGCGGGAGGGCTGCTGCTCCTGGAGGACATCGGCGAGGAGCCGTACCGGATCGACCGGGCCCTGACGCAGCTCTCGCGCGCCGGGTACTTCGACGGGCTCGCCGGGGTCGTGTGCGGTTCGTGGGTCGACTGCGGCCCCTACGAAGGCGTGCACGCGGTGCTGGCCGACTGGTTCGGCGGCTCGGGCGTGCCCGTCGTCGCGGAGTTCGGGTTCGGGCACTGCGCCGGTTCGCTCACGATCCCGTTGGGGCTCAAGGCGACGCTCGACGCCGACGCGGGGACGCTCCGATTCGGGGAAGCGGCGCTCACGTAACCTTCATTTGAAAATTTTTTCCGTAGTCTTGCCTTCACATGAAGTTTTCTGCCAGGATGAGCCGATCGGGTCAATAGGGATTAATGACCAGCCCGATCCCCCGCCCCACCTGGAGGAGCCCATGACGCATCCCCGCCGGACCGTGCTCGCAGCCGCCCTCGGCGCCGCAGCGGCCGCCGCCACCGCGAGCGCCGCCGAGGCCCACGGCGACCGGGGCGAGAAGCGGTTCGTCAAGCGCCGCTTGAAGGCCATGAGCCTGGAGGAGAAGGTCGGCCAGCTGTTCACCGTGTACGCGTACGGGCGCACGGCCGACACGACCGACGCCGCCGACGTGGCGAAGAACCAGGAGACGCACGGCGTGAACAACGCCGCCGAGCTCATCGCCGCTCACAAGCCCGGCGGCATCATCTACTTCGCATGGTCGAACAACGTCGCCAACCCCGACCAGATCACCGGCCTCTCCAACGGGCTCCAGGCCGCGTCCACAGCGGACGGCGGCGAGCCGCTGCTCATCGCCACCGACCAGGAGCACGGCCTCGTCGTGCGCATCACCGCGCCCGCGACGCAGCTGCCCGGGGCGATGGCGCTCGGCGCGACCCACGACACCGGGGCCGCCCACGACGCCGCCGCCATCGCCGGGACCGAGCTGCGCGCGATGGGCCTGAACGTGAACTTCGCGCCCGACGCCGACGTCAACGTCAACCCGGCGAACCCCGTGATCGGCGTGCGCTCCTTCGGTTCCGACCCCGAGCACGTCGCCGGGTTCGCCGCCGCCCAGGTCGAGGGCTACCAGGCCCGCTGCGACCTCGCCGCCACCGTCAAGCACTTCCCCGGGCACGGCGACACCAGGGACGACAGCCACGTGGACCTGCCGCTCATCGACCACACCTACGAGGAGTGGCAGGACATCGACGCACCGCCGTTCCGCGCCGCGATCGAAGCCGGGGTCGGCATGGTCATGAGCGCCCACATCCAGTTCCCGGCGCTCGACCCGACCCTCACGCCCGCGACCCTGTCGAAGCCGATCCTCACCGGCCTGCTGCGCGAGGAACTGGGCTACGAAGGCGTCATCGTCACCGACTCCCTCGCGATGGAAGGCGTGCGCGAAGGCTACGGCGACGACCGCATCCCCGTGCTCGCGCTCCAAGCCGGGATCGACATGCTGCTCATGCCAGTCGACCTCGACCTGGCCTACAACGCGGTCCTCGCGGCCGTCGCGAACGGCGAGCTCACCGCGGCGCGGATCGACGAGTCGGTCACCCGCATCCTCGGCCTCAAGTACCGGCTCGGGCTGTACGAGGACCCGTACGCCGACCCCGACGAGGTCGCCTCCATTGTCGGCACCGCGGCGAACCTCGAAGCGGCCCAGGCGCTCTCGGACCGGACCACGACCCTCGTCACCAACGACGGGACGCTGCCGATCCCCACCGACGGCGGCGCGCTGCTCGTCACCGGCTGGGGCGAGACCACAACGAACGTGCTCACCGCCGAGTTCACGAAGCGCGGCTTCTCCCCGACCCGCGTCGTCACCGGCATCAGTCCGACGCAGGCGCAGATCGACGCCGCCGTGGCGGCGGCCGCCGGGAAGGGCTTCATCGTGGTGAGCACCAACGGCGTCGCCGACAACCCGGCGCAGGCGAGCCTGGTCAAGGCCCTCGCGGCGACGGGGACCCCGGTCGTGGCGCTCGGCGTCAGGAACCCCTACGACATCGCGTACCTCGGCGAGGACGTCAACGCCTACCTGGCGACGTACTCCTATTCGGCCGACGGGCTCGAATCGGCGGTCGCGGCCGTCCTCGGGCACCTGAACCCGCAGGGGCGGCTGCCCGTGGACATCCCGCGCGCCGACGACCCCGCGTCCGTCCTGTTCGGCTTCGGCCACGGCCTCTCGTACGAGTAAGGGGATTCCCATGCAGCGCAGAAGGCTCCTCGGGAGCGCACTGGCCGGGGCCGCACTCGCGACCACCGCCGCGGTGCCCGCCGCCGCCCACGGCAGGCGGGTGCGCACCGGCATCGAGGTCCTCGCCGAGGACGGCTTCGCCGAGCTCGCCGGGCAGAAGGTCGGGATCATCTCGAACCCCACCGGCGTGCTCCCGGACCTGAGCCACGAAGTGGACCTCATGCACGCGAGCGGCAAGGTGGACCTGGTCGCCGTGTTCGGTCCCGAGCACGGCTTCCGCGGCGTCTCGCAGGCCGGGGAGGGCGAGGACTTCTTCCTCGACCCGAAGACCGGCATCCCGGTGTACAACGCGTACAACAACAAGGACCAGATGGCCGAGCTCCTGGCCGAGGCCGGGGTCGAGACGCTCGTGTTCGACATCCAGGACGTGGGCTCGCGCTTCTACACGTACATCTGGACCATGTACCTCGCGCTGGAGGCGGCCGGGCAGCTCGGACTGCGGTTCGTCGTCCTCGACCGGCCCAACCCGGGCACGGGGCGGCGGGCGAGCGGACCCGTGCTGCACCCCGAGCACGCCACGTTCGTGGGGCTCAAGCCGATCGCGCAGCGGCACGGCATGACCGTCGGCGAGCTTGCCGGGCTGTTCAACGGCGAGTTCGTGCCGACCCCGGCCGACCTCCACGTCGTGAAGATGCGCGGCTGGAAGCCCGAGATGTACTTCGAGGAGACGGGCCTGCCGTGGGTGGCCCCGTCGCCGAACATGCCCACCGTGGCGACGGCGGTCGCGTACCCGGGGACGTGCCTGTTCGAGGCGACCGCGCTCTCGGAGGGACGCGGCACGACCAAGCCCTTCGAGCTGCTCGGCGCGCCCGGGATCGACCACGCGTGGGCCGAGGCGGTGCAGGGGCTCCCGGGCACGCGGTTCCGCGAGGCGTACTTCACGCCGACGTTCTCGAAGTGGGCGGGGAAGGTATGCGGCGGCGTCGAGCTGCAGGTGACCTCGCGCCGGGACTTCGACCCGATCCGCACGGCCCTGGCGATGATCATCGAGCAGCGGCGCGCCTTCCCGCAGTACGGGTGGCGCTCGCAGGACACGACCTCGTTCTGGCTGGACAAACTGACAGGAAATCAGGCGGTTCGCCTGGCGATCGAGGCGGGCGCGGACGTCGACGACGTGACGCCGCTGTGGGCCGAGGAATTGGATGCGTTTTCCGAGCAAAGAGAACCGTACTTGCTCTATCGCCGCACCGCTTAGTGATGGCACGATAACCAGGAGACACGAATGCAGCGTCGAACCATGCTCGGGGGCGCGGCGGGGGCGGCGCTGGCGCTCGCGTTCGCCTCCCGCGCCAACGCCGAGGAGATCCCCTCCATGTCCGAACTCACCGGCCCGCCAACGGCCGGCCCCTACGACGTGACGTTTCCTGAAACCCCTGCTCGACTGCGGTACGGCTCGTGCAGTGAAGCCCGGCTTACCGCCGCCCACATCGACCGCATCACGCCCGACCTCGACGCCTTCATGGAGGGGGCGGCGCCCGCGTTCCCCGGCTACACCGTCGTCGCCGCCCGTGACGGCGTCGTCGTCGAGCACGCCGCCGGCGGCCACCGGCTCCGCTACTCCGGCTGGGACGAGGCGGCCAAGTCAGCGGTCGAACTGCCGCGAGAGGAATGGCTCCCGGCCGAGACCGGCACCGTGTACGACCTCGCCTCGATCTCGAAGCTGTTCACCGCCACCGTGACCGGCGCGCTCATCGACGAAGGCCTCATCGACCTCAAGCTGCCCGTCGTCGAGTACCTGCCCGACTTCGACGCGCTCGACCCGCAGAAGACCCCGATCACCTTGGGGCACTTGCTCTCCCACACCTCCGGCATGATCGCGTTCATCAACCTGTACAGCCTGCCCGACGAGCAGGCGCGCATGGAGGCGATCTACGCCCGGCCCCTGCGGCGCCCGCCCGGCAGCGGCTACGAGTACTCCGACCTCAACCTGATCGTGCTCGGCAAGATCCTCGAGATCGTGGCCGAGAAGCCCCTGGACGCCCTCGTCGGCGAGCTCATCTGCGAACCGCTGGGGCTCAAGGACACCGGGTACAGCCCGGTCGACAAGGGCCGGACCGCCGCGACCGAGTACCAGCCGTGGACGGGCCGGGGCATGGTCCACGGCGAGGTGCACGACGAGAACGCGTGGGCCTTCGGCGGCGTCGCCGGGCACGCCGGCGTGTTCGCCACCGCGTGGGACCTCGCCGTGTTCGGGCAGATGATCCTCAACGGCGGCCGCTACGGCAGCGCCGAGATCCTCACCGAGAACACCGCGCGCCTGGTCTTCACCGACATGAACGCCGGGATGGGCGAGAGCGCCGCGCGCGGCCTCGGCTGGCAGCTCGGCCAGCGCTGGTACATGGACGCGATGAGCTCGCCGGTCACCGTGGGGCACACGGGGTACACGGGCACGTCGATCGTGCTCGACCCGCTCGCCGGGACCCTGCTCGTGCTGCTGACGAACCGGGTGCACCCGACGCGGAACTGGGGCACGGCCAGCGCGTACCGGCGGGCGGCGAGCCGCCCGATGGGCCGGGCGGTGCCGGTGAAGCCCAAGACCGGTCGGACGGCCTGGTATGCGGGGCAGGCGGACGCGGCGACCGCGACGCTGACGGGGACGCTGCCTCGGGCGGTCTCGGGCGCGAAGGCGTCGTTCGCGCTGTGGTACGACACGGAGGCCACGGACCAGGCGGTGCTGGAGGCGAGCACCGACGGGTCTTCGTGGACGGCCGTGCCGCTGGATCTGCGCACTGAGGACCACTGCTGGCGGACCGAGGGCGTGTTCTCGGGGTTCGCGGGTCGGCAGTGGATCGACGCTGATGCGGCGCTGCCGGACGGGACGGCGCTGGTGCGGTGGCGGTACACGAGCGACCCGGCCTATCAGGGGCGGGGCGTGTACGTGGACAAGGTCAGGGTGAAGGAGGGCCGCGCCCTCCTGTGCGAGGACGCGGACCTGGTGCCGGACGGCTGGGAGCTCGTCCGGGACTGATCACATGGCTTTGGGCGCGTAGCGTTCGGCGAGCCAGTCCATGGTCCGGTCGGCGCTGGCGTCGACCCGCTGGTGCTCGGGGTGGGCGTCGTACCACTCGATCACTTCGCGGGCGCCGAGGCGGTAGGGGGTCGCGCCCAGGCCGAACTCGGGGACGAGGCGCTTCACCTTCGTGTTGTCGAAGACCATGGAGTGGGCCTTGTCGCCGAGGAGTCCGGCGCCCCAGCGGGGGTCGGCGGCGGCGATGGCCTCGCTGGCGACGTGCACGAGGTTCGGTTCGGCGCCTGCGGCTTCGGCGACCCAGCCGAAGATCTGGTTCCAGGTGGGGGCCTCGTCACCGGTGATGTGGAAGGCCTCGCCGACCGCTTCGGCCTTGCCGAGGAGTCCGGTGAAGCCGACGGCGAAGTCGCGGGCGTGGGTGATGGTCCACAGTGAGGTGCCGTCGCCGTGCACGATGACGGGCTTGCCCGAGCGCATGCGCTCGACGACGGTCCATCCGCCGTCGAAGGGCAGCATGGTCTCGTCGTAGGTGTGCGAGGGGCGGACGATCGTGGCGGGGAAGTCGCGTTCGCGCCAGGCTGCGACGAGGAGGTCTTCGCAGGCGATCTTGTCGCGGGAGTACTGCCAGTAGGGGTTCTTGAGCGGGGTGGACTCGGTGACGGGCAGGTACGCGGGCGGGGTCTGGTAGGCGCTGGCGGAGCTGATGAACAGGTACTGGCCGGTGATGTCGGCGAAGAGGTCGATGTCGCGCCGGACCTGCTCGGGGGTGAAGTTGACCCAGTTGACGACGGCGTCGAAGGTGCGGTCGGCGAGGGCGTCGCGGACCGACTGCGGGTCGCCCGCGTCGCCGGTGAGCAGGGCGACTTCGGGCGGGAGGGGCCGTTCGGCGGTGCGGCCGCGGTTGAGCACGGTGACGTCCATGCCCTGGCGCACGGCTTCGCGGACGCAGGAGGTGGAGATGCGGCCGGTGCCGCCGATGAAGAGCACGCTGACGGTCATAGGTAATCCCTTTCTCGCAGTCGGGGCCCACCCTACCCGGGTCAGCGGCGGCGGCGCCGCAACCGGCGGAACGAGCGGCTCTCGCCGCTGAGCAGGGCGCCGACGGCGAAGCCGAGGGCCCCGAGGACGAGCACGAGCAGGACGGCCGTCGCCTGTCCGACGATGATCGCCAGGCCCACGAGCATGCCGGCCAGGAGTCCGGTGCAGGACGCGAGCATCGCGCCTCCTCAGTGTCCGGGACCGCGGGACGCGGTCCGCTCCACTGTGGGTACCCGGGCGGGCGCGGGCGAACCTGGTGCCCGTCCTGCGGACCGGTCGCCGTCCGCCCGATCGATGCGTCGGCCCTAGCGGACGCGGGGCGTGCGGCGGGCGCGCTGGCGGCGGGGTCCGTCGACGGCGACGCGGACGGCGACCTCGCCGCCTGGGAAGGCGGTCCGGACCGCTTCGGCGAGGTCGCCCGCGGCTTTGACGAGCGAGGCCCCGTCGGCGCGGGGGTCGACGTGGGCGCGGAGGCTGATGAGCTGGCCGCCGCGCAGGTCCTGGCGGCGGCTGGTGACGCGGTCGACCGGCGCGGTCCGTTCGAGGTCGGTGCGCAGGCGGGGCGCGAGGGAGCGCGCGTCCAGTTCGATCCGGTCGGCGCCGGTGGCGGCCAGGGAGACGCGGCCCTCGGCCGGGCGCGGGAGTCGGGCGAGGAGCCACCACAGGGCGAGGCCCGCGAACAGGGCCGCGAATCCGAGTGCGGCCCATGGGAACCAGTCGATGTCGAGAACGGGGTCCGCCGCGCCGGGGTCGAGGCGGGGCCACACTCCGGCGAGGTCGAAGCGCCAGTCGACGACGATGGCGCCCGCCGCGAGCAGCGCCAGGCCGATGACGGCGGCGGCGGGGCGGTCGGCCACGGGGGTCCTCATCGCCTCGCCTCCTTGGCTTGGACGGCGACTTCGAGGTCGCCCAGTCCGTGCAGGCGATTCCCCACGGTCTCAAGGATGTCCGCGACCGCCGCTTCGTTCCCGCTCGTGAGGAGGGCCTTGACGGTGAGGCGGCGGCGACGGAGTTCGCTGTCGGCGTGGAGGACCCCTGCCGCGCGCATGGCGGCGTCCGCGGCCATCGCCTCGATCGCGGGCGGGGAGACCCAGAGGTCTCCGGGGCCGTCGGCGCGCAGGTGGCTGCGGCGGGCGGGCACGAACGCGGCGATGAGGAACCACAGGCCGACCGCGGCGGCCGTGATCCCGGCGATCAGCACCCAGACGGACGGCTGCGTGTCGTCGAGCGCGGCGCGGGCGCCGCGCAGCCACGAGTCCGCGCCGGTCCAGCCGAGCTCGGCCGCGGCGTGCTGGGCGAGGAGCACGGCGAGGCCGCCGAGCATAAGCGCGCCGAGCACGGCGGGCCAGACGGCGGCGGACGCGTGGCGGGGGTCGCGGAGCCTCATAGGACCCTCCGTTCGGGCCGCGCCGGAGCGTCGACGAGATGGACCACGACGTCGAGCGAGACGAGGTCGTAGCCGGTGATGCGGGCGGTCTCGGCCCGCACGCGGGAGGCGAGGTCGCGGGAGAGGTCGCCGATCGGGCCGGGCCAGACGACCCCGACGTCCAGGTGCGCCCAGATCCGGCCGTGCCTGACGGTGGCGCGGGCGCGCGGGCGGCGCGACTCGGCGGCGCCCTCGCAGGTGCGGGCGGCCCCTTCCAGGACGCGTGCGACCGCGCCGTCGGCCAAGCGCAGGGTGCCGCGCTCCCCGGGCTCCCGGCCGGCGCCGGTCCCGGGCAGGTCCGCGAGGCTGAAGTCCTCAGTCACGGCGGCCTCGGAAGCGCTCGAAGACGTCGATCTCGCCGCTGAGCCTCCCGGCGAGCGCGAACCCGGCCGCGCCGAGGACCACGGCGAGCAGGAAGCCGGTGAAGCCTCCCGCGATGGCGGCCAGCGCCAGCAGCAGCCCGACGACCAGGCCGGTGATGGAAGCCTTCATGGTGCGTCCTCTCTCCTCGGGTCGGCCACGTCCTCGACGGTGACGACGACGGGCCGTCCGCCGCCGAGAGGCGTGACGGCCGATCGGATCGCGTCGGCGGTCCGCGGGATGTCGGCGTCCCAGTCGACGGCGACGTGGACTTCGCAGGCGGTGTCGCCGAGGCGCAGGCCGGGCACGCGGCGGCCGGGCAGCAGGACGGCGATCTCGCCCTGCACGCCGCCGTGGAGGTCGTTCACGCCGGGCACGGCCCGGACGGCGGCGGCGATGGCGTCGACGCCGGCGGCGAAGTCGTCGGTGCGCATCTACTCGACCCGCGGTTCGCTCTCGGTCTCGTCGTCCGATTCGTCGGGCAGGTGCACGTCGTGTACGACGAGGTTGACCTCGGTGACCTCGAGGCCGGTCATGCGCTCGACGGAGGCGATGACGTTGCGGCGCACGCCCGCGGCGAGGTCGGCGATGGCCACGCCGTACTCGGCGACCACGTCGAGGTCGACGGCGGCCTGCCGCTCGCCGACTTCGACGGAGACGCCCTGGCCGTAGTTGGTGCGGGAGCCGGGGATGCGTTCGCGGAGGGCGCCGACGGCGCGGCTGCCGGAGCCGCCGAGCTGGTGGACGCCCTCGACCTCGCGGGTGGCGATCCCCGCGATCTTGGCGACCACCTGGTCGGCTATCACGGTCTTGCCCTGGTCGCTGGCGAGCGGGCCGTCGTCCTTGGCCGCCGTCGCCGTCTCGGTGCGCTTCTCGGTCATCACTGGCCTCCCTGCAGAAATCCGCCGTCAACGGTCGCACATTCGTCACATTCGCATCACTGAAAGTGACGAATTGAGGTGGGACACTTTCTCTCATGCTTTATCGAAGGAGTTGACTTTCTCGATTCACGGTGCCATGATCTGAGCATTCCCACCCTGTGGAGGCAGCCATGCGACGTCGCACCCTCTTCACCGCCGCGAGCGCAGGCTCGATCGGCGCCCTCGCCGTGCCCGGCGCGGCGCAGGCCGACTACACGACCACCGTCGCCCCCGGCACGAACTGGGGCACCTGGGAGGGCTGGGGCACCTCGCTCGCCTGGTGGGGCAAGGCCTTCGGCAACCGCAACGACCTCGCCGACATCATGTTCACCCGCAACAGCGTGTCCTTCGGCGGCGCGACCCTGCCGGGCCTGGGCATGAACATCGTGCGCTACAACGCGGGCGCGTGCTCGTGGAACTCGATCAACGGCGAGTCGATGGTCGTCTCGCCGAACATGATGCCCTCGCGCCAGATCGAGGGGTACTGGAAGGACTGGAACTCCAGCGACCCCGCGTCATCCAGCTGGGACTGGTTCGTCGACAGCGCGCAGCGCAACCTCATGTGGAAGGCCCGCGACCGGGGCGCGAACATCTTCGAGCTGTTCTCGAACTCGCCGATGTGGTGGATGTGCGCGAACCACAACCCGTCCGGCGGGTCGAACGGCAGCGCCGACAACCTCCAGTCCTGGAACCGGCAGCAGCACGCCGTCTACATGGCCACCGTAGCCAAGTACGCGCACGACAACTGGGGCGTCGACTTCGACTACGTCGACCCGTTCAACGAGCCGATCGCGAACTGGTGGACGGCAACCGGGACGCAGGAGGGCTGCCACTTCGAGGTCGCGACCCAGTCGGTCGTCATCGACCACCTCAGGGCCGAGCTCGACGCGCGCGGGCTGTCGTGGATGCCGATCACCGCGTCCGACGAGTCCCTGTACGACCAGGCCGCGAGCACCTGGAACGGGCTCACCGGCTCCGCGAAGGGCAAGATCGGCAAGGTCAACGTCCACGGCTACCAGTACGAGGGCGGGCGGCGCGACTCCGTGTACAGCGCCGTCAGCGCGGCCGGGAAGAAGCTCTGGAACTCCGAGTACGGCGAGAACGACGCGACCGGGATGCGCCTGGCGCGCAACCTGAACCTCGACTTCCGCTGGCTCCACCCGACCGCCTGGTGCTACTGGCAGGTCCTCGACGGCGGCGGCTGGGGCCTCATCGAGGCGAACAACGAGACCGGCTCGCTCGGCTCGGCGAACGCCAAGTACTTCGTGTACGCCCAGTACGCCCGGCACATCCGGCCCGGCATGCGCATCATCGACGGCGGCGAGGCCAACACGGTCGCGGCGTACGACGCGACCGCGCGCAGGCTCGTGCTCGTCACGACCAACTACGGTACGGCGCAGACGATCACGTACGACCTCTCGCGGTTCACGACGGTGCCGAACGGGACGGTCACGCGCTGGTCGACCCAGACCGGCGGCTCCGAGCGGTACGCGCGCTACACGGACACGCAGGTCGCGTCCAAGCGGTTCTCGCGGGCGTTCCCGGCGAACACGGTGCAGACCTTCGAGATCGAGGGCGTCGTCATCTAGCGGGGGGCGGGCGCCGCCCGTGCGGCGCCCGTGTCCCGCCGATACGCGCGGCTTGGGCGAATCGCGCGATCCACTGCTCACCTGGGGTTAGCATCCGGTTCTGACCGGATCGGACCAGTGCACCGGAGCAAGTGGAGGAACGCATGGCACATCACGCCGAAGGGACCGAGCAGCAGCAGGGCGGGGCGAAGGTCTGGGTCATCGGCGTCCTCGTCGCGGTCGCGGTGATCCTCGCCGCCTGGCTCGTCTACCGCGCCTCCAACGCCGCGTTCTCCGACAAGGCCCAGGTCGGCGGCAGCATCGAGACTGCCGGGGCACCCGACATCACCGCCGAGATCACCGCGGGCGGGACCTCCTCGACCACGTTCGACCTCTCAGGGCTCACTCCCGGCGACAGCAAGACCGTGACCGTCGACGTCGCCAACGCCGGCTCCGTGCCGTTCGACGTGAAGCTCTACTCGGCCGACCTCACCGACTCGAGCTCCAGCGCATACCTCTCGCAGCAGCTCGCGCTCGACATCACCAGCACCGGGACGGCCTCGGGCGTCTCGACCACCCTCGCGGACTTCGGGAACGCCACCGACTGGTCGAACGGCATCATGGCCGACTCCATGGACGCCGCCGCGTCCTACGACTACACGTTCGAGTTCACCCTGGACGAGGGCGCCTCGAACGACGCGGCGGGCCAGGACGTGTCGGTCAAGCTCGTCTGGGAAGCGCAGACCGCGAGCGGGAACTGATGGGACGGCTGCGCGACCGCGTCGAACGCGACCTCGCCGCCATCGGGCGGATGTCCTGGCCGACGGTCGTGCGCCTGGCCCTGTGCCTGGCCGTCACGGTCCTCCTCGTGACGCTCGTGCTCATCGCGTTCGTGCCGCGCCTGTTCGGATTCCAGGGGTCCACGATCATGAGCGGCTCGATGGAACCGCGCGTCACGGTCGGCAGCGTCGTGCTCATCTCCCCCATCGACACCGACGAGCTGCGGCCCGGCCAGGTCATCTCCTTCGTGGACCCGGCCGACCCTGACGTGCGGCTCTTCCACCGCATCGTGCAGATCAACGACGACGGCACGTTCACCACCAAGGGCGACGCGAACGAGGCGCCGGACTCGACGCCCGTGCCCCCGGAGAACGTCGTCGGCATCGGCCGCATCCTCGTGCCGTGGATCGGGCTGCCGGTCGTCTGGATCCACTACGGCGACTGGGTCTCGGTCCTGTTCGCCGCGCTGTTCCTGGTCTTCCTGGTGCGCGGCTCGTTCCCGACACCGGTCGTCCCCCGCGGCTCCGTCGGCGCCCACACCGTCGCGGAAGGGGCCGTCGCCTTCGCGGCGTTCGCGCTCGGCGGGTACCTCGTCTTCATGCGCACCGGCGGGACCGAGTTCTCCGAGTTCACCGCGACCACGCAGGCGAGCGGCTCCGTCGCGACCGGCGACTGGGGCGCGGCGACCTCGTGCGGCGTCAAATGGGCCATGTCCGGGTACGAGGGTGCTGGCGGCACGATCACCGTCTACAACTACGCCGCCGCGGACGTCGCGTACCCGTGGACGCTCGGCTGGACGTTCACGGCCGACCAGATTGCGGGAGTGAGCGACAACGGCGGCACCGTGGAGCAGTCGGGGGCCTCGGTCGTGTACACGAGCGTCGACTGGATGGGTCCGGTCCCGGCGGGCGGCTCGGCCCAGATCGTCACGGTCAACGTCACCGGAGGCGGGGGCTACGCCGACCCGCCCGACACGTGGGCACAGGCCGTCCCGAACGACTTCACGCTGAACGGGACGGCCTGCGAGACCGTCCCGTGACAGCTGTTCGTACTAGCGGTAGTCGGGCTCCGAAGGCTTCGGGGCCACCGTCATCGCCCACATGCTGAAGATCGCCAGCGCGATGATCAGCAGGGACCAGAACGGGTAGTACGGCAGGTACAGGAAGTTGTTGATCAAAACCAGGCACGCGAGCGTGACGCCGAGGACGCGGGACCAGGTGGAGCCGCTGAAGAGCGCGACGCCGACGAGCGCGGTGATGATGCCGAGGATGAGGTGGACCCAGCCCCAGGCGGTCGTGTCGATGTTGACCACGTAGTCGGCGACCTCGGCGTAGAACTGGTCGGTGGCGATGCCGAAGATGCCCTCGATCGCCTGCCAGACGCCGATCATGATCATGCTGACCGCGGCGAACATCATGCCTCCGGCGGCCCATGCCGCCTTAGAATCCCCGTCCATCTCGGACCCCCTCGTGAAGGAAACAACCTCACGGTAAGCCTGAGGCGGCCGGTGTCCAGGCGGAATGGGGAAGATTCGGCCGAAAGTGGCCCGCCGGACGCCTGCGGGGCGTCCGGCGGGCCGGGTCGGGGCGGTCTGGGTCAGGAAAGGATGGGATCGAGCGCTTCGAACCAGTTCGCAGCGAGTTTCACGTAACCGTCCTCGTCGGGGTGGACGCCGTCATAGGTGTCGACAGAGGGGACCCAGCCGGTGTGCTGGTCGACCACGACGATCGGGGACTGCGCGGTGGACAGGCCCGCGGCCCAGGCCGGGATCTGGGCGTTGAAATCGGCGGTGCGCTGCGGGCAGTCGGCGCAGTTGCTCGGTGCGAGCGGGATCAGCTGCGCCGCGAGGATGACCGCGTCGGGGTTGAGTTCGCGCAGGTCCTCGACGATGGTCGTGTACGCGGCGAGGATGGTCGCGGGCGGGATCGAGGACCAGACGTCGTTGGTGGCGAAGTGCAGCAGGAGCACGTCGGGCGTGTTCTGCTCGAGCCAGCCGCGCACGCTGCCGTTGTCGACCGACTGCGTGACGAGGAAGCCGCCGTGCCCTTCGTGGTCGGGGTCCGAGCCGGCCGGGTTGCAGGCCTGGGAGAGCGAGCCGACGAAGTCGACCTCGTGCCCGGCCTGGTCGAGGAGGTCCCAGAGGTTGCCGCGCCAGCAGCCGGGGCTGCCGGTGATGGAGTCGCCGAGGGGCATGATCTTCACCGTGTCGCCGGGCGGTTCCTCGGTGGGGGTCTGGGTCGGGCTGGTGGGTCCGCCGGTGGGTTCGGACTGGCCGTCGCACAGGTCGCCGTTGACGGCAATCGCCTGGGGCGCGGCGGTGCTGCCGGAGCCGATGAAGCCGAAGACCTCGCGGGTCTGGCCGGAGGGGACGGCGGCGTTCCAGCCGACGTCGGAGCCGGTGAAGTCGGCGCCGGACTGGGACCAGTCGACGTTCCAGGCGCTCGTGACCTGGGTGCCTGCCGGGAAGTCCCAGGTGAGTTCCCAGCCGTCGATGGGCTCGGCGGCGGTGATGGAGACATTGGCCTGGAAGCCGCTGCCCCAGCTGCTGACCACTTTGTATTCGACTTCGCAGCCGTCTTCGGCTTGGGCCTGGTTGGCGGTCGCGATCGTCAGCGCGCCCGCGCTGAGGGCCGCGACCGCGGCGGTGGTGAGGGCCAGCCGCCTGTTTCGAGTGCTTCGCATATCGCAACGTCCTTTCGGGAGCGCTCCCGATGAGCGTAGCGATATTTAATTAACGTAGTCAAGTATATGAATGCGCTGCGCTCGCAGGCGCTCCCGTCCGGTCCGCGGAGTACGCTCCGAGGCGGACGAGCGGGAGGGGCGGGACATGACGACTGGTGCTGGAGAAGCCCTGGACGACGCCGCCGAGGTCTTCACGGGCGTGCGGCCGCGCCTGTTCGGCATCGCCTACCGGATGCTCGGCAGCGCCGCCGAAGCCGAGGACCTGGTCCAGGAGGTGTGGCTGCGCTGGCACGCGTACGACCGCGCCCGGGTCGAGCACCCTGCCGCGTTCCTCGCGACCACGACGACGCGGCTCGCCATCAACGCGCTCAAGTCGGCGAAGGCCCGGCGCGAGACGTACATCGGGCCGTGGCTGCCCGAGCCCGTCGACACCGAGGCCGACCCGTACCTGGGGGCCGAGCGCGGCGAGGCCCTGGAGTTCGCGGCGCTGCTGCTCATGGAGAAGCTCACACCGAACGAGCGCGCGGCGTACGTGCTGCGGGTGGCGTTCGACTACCCGTACGCGCAGATCGCCGAGATCCTGCAGACCAGCGAGCCCGCCGTGCGGCAGCTGGTGAGCCGGGCGCGCAAGCACATGGCCGAAGGACGGCGAGCGCCCGTCAAGCCCGAGAAGCAGCGCAGGCTCCTCGCGGCGTTCCTCGACGCGGCGAGGACCGGCGACATGGGCGCGCTGGAGCGGCTGTTCGCGGCCGACGTGGCGAGCCTGTCCGACGGCAACGGCGCGCACCAGGTGTCGCGGCGGCCGGTGGTCGGACCGGTGCGGGTCGCGCGGTTCCTCGCGTCCATCGCGACCTGGTTCTGGGAGACCGTGGAAGTCGAACTCGTCGAGGTGAACGGCCAGGCCGCCGCGGTCATGCGCCGCGACGGCGACCTGTACGGCGTCATCACCGTCAACGCCTCCGACGAGGGGATCGACCAGGTCATGTGGATGGTGAACCCCGAGAAGCTGACCGCGCTGCCGGGGCGGGACTGAAACGGGCCCGCGCGGTGCGCGGGCCCGGTCCGCTAGCGCGCCAGCCACTCCCGGTAGGTGGTCTTCGCGATGAGCGCCTCCCCCTTGGGCACCAGGACGTCGCCCTTGACCGCGGCGAACAGCCCGGCCGTGTCGTCGACGACGACGGGGCGCGGGTCGCCATGGGCCGCAAGGGTGATCCGGCCGATCTCGTCGAGCGTGAACACCTCGGGCCCGGCCACGTCGCGCGTGCCCTGGAGCGGGGCGGCCTCGGCGGCGTCGGCCACCGCCGCGGCGATCTCGGCCGCCGCGATCGGCTGCATCGGCGTGGCGGGCAGCCGCACCTCGGCGTCGTCCGAGGTCCAGGACATGGTCGCGTCCATGAACTCGAAGAACTGGGTGGAGCGCACGATCGTGTAAGGCACCGGCCCGGCCTTGAGCAGGTCCTCCTGGAGCGTCTTCGCGCGGTAGTAGTCGAGATCGGGCACGAGGTCGACGCCCACGATCGAGAGGATCAGCGCGTGGCCGACCCCGGCCGCGTCGGCGGCCCCGATCATGTTGTCCATGCTCTTCTGGAAGAACGCGAACGACGCCTCGTCGAAGGTCGGCGAGTTCGTCAGATTGACCACGACGTCGACGCCTTCCAGCGCTTCCGCCATGCCCTCCCCGGTCAGGACGTCGAGCCCGGTGGACGGCGAGTGCGGCACCGCTTCGTGCCCGCGCTCGTTCAGCAGGTCCACGACCTGCGAACCGACCCGGCCGGTACCGCCGATGACTGCGATCTTCATGATGGTCCTCCTGTTCGCCGGAACCCTTCTGGGCCCCGGTACCAGCTAGGACAAGGCGGCCGCTCGGTTTGTGACAGGGGAACCGGATTTTCTCAGGACCGGTCTTCGGCCTTGCCCGCCCACCAGCCGATCGCGTGGCGGATGTGCTGGCGCATGAGGGCTTCGGCGGCGTCGGCGTCGCCCGCGGCGAGGTGGTCGAGGAGGCGGTGGTGCTCGTCGGCGGAAGTGTGGAGGCGGCTCGACTCAACCATCGAGACGAGGCCGACGAGGCGGGTGCGCTCGCGGAGGTCCGCGATCGTCTCGACGAGGACGTCGTTGCCGAGAAGCCCCGTGAGTTCGAGGTGGAAGCGCTGATCGGCGAGGAGGTAGGCGGGGAGGTCGCCCGTGCGGGCCCCGGCGACGATCGCGTCCGCCTGGGCGCGGAAGTCCGCGAGGCGGTCGGCCGGGAAGGCCTCGGCGACGCGGGCCATCGCGGGCGGTTCGAGGAGCAGGCGGATCTCGACGAGGTCCCGGAGGAGCTCGTCGCTGACGGCGGTGACCCGGAACCCCTTGTTGCGCACCGTCTCCACGAAGCCGCGCTTCTCCAGGTCGAGCATCGCCTCCCGGACCGGGGTGGCCGAGACGGCGAACCGCTCGGCCGTGCGCGGGACGGTGAGCAGTGTGCCGGGCGCGAGCTCGCCGGAGATGATCGCGAGCGAGAGCATCCGGCCCACGCGCACGCGCAGGCTCTCGCCGGGTTCGAGGCGGCGGTCGCTCATCGCGGGCCGTCCTTCCCGGGGATGACCAGGCGCTGGCGCGGTTCCTCGTTGCCCGCGCGGTCGGTCGCGGCGTACTCGACGACCTGCGGTTCGGGGCCGATCGCGCGCACGAACGCCTCCTGGAAGGTGCCCCAGAACGTGCCCGGCCCTTCCCATTGGATCCGTTCGACGCCCGAGACCGCGTCGTCGGCGTGGAGGGTGATCTCCCAGCTCGACCCGAGTTCCTTCACCGTGGCGCGGGACCGCGGCGGGGCGGTGTCGACGCTGAGTTCGAGGCCCGTGGTCGCAGTGGTGCCGTCGGGTGCGGTCGCCCGGGCCTCGATGTACTGCACGCCTTCGGTGTCGATGGTGACGGGAGCCGTGTAGGGCCGCCAGTCGCCTTCGCCGACACGCAGTTCCAGCGCGGCCGTGCCGTCGGACGCGTGGAGGCGGACCTCGGGTGCGGTCGTGTACCAGCCGGACGGGGCCGGTTCGCCCACGACCTCGATCGCCACGGGCGCGTCGAACGCGATCGCGGGCTCGGGGCTGCGGACGTACATGTGGTACTTCGTGTCCAGGCCCGACCAGCAGGGTTCGAACGCGACGCCGTCGAGGACGACGGTGCCGTTCGAGGCGAGCTCGGCGAGGAGTGCGGGCGCGTCCGCGCCGCTGAGTGACGCGCCGTCGAACGGGAGCGAGGTGGTCAGCTCGGAGCGGGCGAGGAGGAGGGTGGGGCCGAGGAAGAGCGCGCTCCGCCGCTCGTCGTCGCGCATCGGTTCGGCGCGGAGCCGCGCCGGGGTGGTGAGGTGGAGGACGTCGCCGGTCTTCCACGCCCGGGTGACGCTCGTGTACTCGCCCGGGACGAGGTCCGCGTCCACGGCTTTGCCGTTGAGGCGCAGTTCGCGACCGCCTGCGGCCCAGGCGGGGACGCGGAGGTGGACGGTGCGCGCCTCGGCGGCCGCGCCCTCGAAGAGCAGCGTGACGCCTTCGCCCAGCGGGTAGCCCGAGCGCAGCCGGACGCGGAGCCCGGCCTCGGCCCAGTCCAGTTCGGAGTCGACCGGGAGGTTCACGTAGAGGCCGTCCGGGCCCTGGAAGTAGACCGTGTCCTGGTACTTGACGTGGTTCTCCAGGCCGGTGCCGCCGCAGCAGGTGCCGACGTTGCCGTACTCGCGGAACGCGCCCGGGTGGACCGGGAACATGTACGTCACTTCGGGACTGGTGTCGGATCTGGCGGCGCGGCGCGAGCCGAGGACGTGGTTGAGGACCGTCCGCTCGTAATAGTCCATGTAGGCCGGATCGAGCGTGTGCGCGAAGAGCCTGCGCGCGAGTTTCAGCAGGTTGTAGGCGGCGCAGGTCTCGGCGTTGCGGTGGCCCACGTCCCCGGCGACGGTGCCGGGCGGGCCCCACAGCTCGCTCTCGCCGGTGCCGCCGTGCGCGTACGTGCGGCCGGGCACGACCTGGGACCAGATGCCCTGCGCCGCTTGGAGGTAGCGGGCCTCGCCGGTGAGCTCGTACTCGTCGATGTAGCCGATGAGCTGGGGCAGGTGCTGGTTGGCGTGCATGTCCGTGAGGATGTCCGTGCCCGAGGCGCCCGCTTCGAGGACGTTCTCCTGGTCGAAGAACGCGGCGGTCTCCAGGAACAACGGCACGCGCGCGGCGGCGGCGAGGCGGGCCATGGTCTCGTTCATGCCGCCGAACTCCCCCGCGATGTACAGCGACCACATGCGCTGGCGGCGTTCGGGATCGAGGCGCGCCAGGCGCTGGTGGACCCAGTGGCCCATCGCGATGGCGATCGGGAGCGCCTGCTTGTTGCCGGTGTGCTCGTGGGCGTCCAGCAGCCCGGCCATGAGCTTGTGGCAGGTGTAGTAGGGTGCCCAGATCTCGCCGTAGGGCGCGAAGTCCTCCAGGCGGGAGAACTGCCATTCGCCGTAGGCGGCGAGGAAGCCCGGGTGGGAGTAGCGGCCCGTGGCCGCCAGCGCGGCCTGGACTTCGCCGAGGCCCATGACGAAGCCGTCGACCTTGGCCTTGAGGACGGGGTCCCGTTCGCCCGCGGCGGCGAGGGCGAGCATGGAGAGGAAGTGCCCGGCGTAGTGGCCGCGCAGGAGGTTCGCGGTGGGGGCGTGCTCGCGGCCGGGGTAGTCGTGCTCGCCCCAGGCCTCCTCGTCGGGGTGGCCGAAGTCCTCCCAGTTGCCGGGGGGCTCGGCGCCGCGCGTGTCGAGTCCGGCGTTGCGGCGGAAGACGGCGAGGAGGCGGTCGACGGGGTAGACGCGGGCGAGGTGCAGCATCTCGTCGCGGGCGCGGGCGAAGACGCTCGCGTCGTCGACGCGGACCGCGCCGAGCGGGAAGGGCCGCAGGACGGGTGGGGTCATGGGGTTTCCTTCAGGCGGGCCTGGGTCCAGGCTTCGACGCCCGCGGCGTCGATGGGGAGGGCCCCGGAGAGGACTTCGGCGCCGTCGGGGGTGACGAGGAGGTCGTCTTCGAGGCGGACGCCGATGCCGCGCAGTTCGGGCGGGACGGTGAGGTCGTTGGCGTGGAAGTAGAGGCCGGGTTCGACGGTCATGACGACGCCGGGTTCGAGGGGCGCGCCCGCGTACTCGTCGTATTCGGCGTGGCCGCAGTCGTGGACGTCGAGGCCGAGGTGGTGGCCTATGCCGCAGGCGAGGTAGCGGCGGAACTGCTGGCCCTGCGGGGAGAGGGCCTCGTCGACGGAGACTTGGAGGAGGCCCCAGTCGTGGAGGCCTTGGGCGATGACTTCCATTGCGGCGTAGTGGAAGTCGAGGTATTCGACGCCGGGGCGGATCTGGGCCATGCCGGCGCTGTGGGCCTTCTCGACGAGGTCGTGGACTTCGCGCTGCTGAGGGCTGAAGGTGCCGCCGGCGGGGAGGGTGCGGGTGACGTCGGCGGTGTAGAGGCTCTTGGCCTCGACGCCCATGTCGAGCAGGAGCGCGGCGTCGGGGATGACGGGGCCGTCGCAGCGGACCCAGTGGAGGACGGGCGCGTGCGGGCCGGAGCCGACGATGGACGTGTAGCCCGCGCCGTTGCCGTGGGTGCGGGCGTGGCGGTCGAAAGTGCCCTGGAGCCAGCGTTCGCCGAGGCCTTCGCCGATCGCGCGCGGGATCTCGCGGGCGACGGCGGCGAAGCCCGCGACGGTGGCGTCGATCGCGAGGCGCATCTGGCCGATCTCCCACGCGTCCTTGACCATGCGGAGGACGGAGAGGTGGCGGTCGAGGAGCGCGGAGGGTTCGAGGCCGTGCTCGGCGGCGAAGGCCGCGTCGGCGGTCTGGATCGTGAAGGCGCCCTTCAGGTCCAGGTCGTCGAGGGTTGTGAGCGGTGCGACGTTGATCTGGAGGGCTTCGGCCCAGGCCTGGAGGCCGGGTGAGGCGCCGACCCAGAGTTCGCCGTGGTTCATGTCGCGGAAGAACCCGTCCTCGCCGGGGCGGAAGGGCGGCGGGAGGTAGAGGCGGGCGTCGTGGCCGCCGGGGCGCGGGGTCATGACGAGGACGGCGTCCTCGGCCTGGCAGCCGGTGAGCCAGACAAAGTCGCTGTCGGGCCGGAAGAGGTAGGTGTTGTCGTCGTTGCGGGTGGGGGCGGTGCCGGAGTGGACGACGACGGTGGCCTCGGGCAGGCGCTCGCTGAGGCGCTGGCGGTGTGCGGCGGCGGACTCGGCGGCGCCTTCGACCGGGTTCGCGGGGACGGGCGTGTCGTCCCATCCGGTGGCGATGAAGTCGGTGAACGCCTTGATCTCGGCGATCCTGGGGCTGCGGGTGCCCGCGTGGGGCGGCCTCTGGTCGGTCATCGCTGTTCTCCTCCTCGGTCGCGCACGAGTTCGCGCAGGCGGGCGAAGACCCGCTCGGCGCCGATGCCGTCGTGCTCGTATTCGTTGGTGACCCAGGCCTGGGCGTTGCCGAGGCCGCGCAGGGTGTCGAGTTGCAGTCCGGAGTCGACGAACATGTCGTCGAAGTAGACGGCCGCCGCGACCGGGACGGTGTTGGCGGCGAGGCGTTCGGGGTCGAGGATCGGGCTCCACCGCTCGCGGGCGGCGAGGGCGTGGACGGCGGGCGCGAAGCCCTTGAGGAGGCGGACCTCCTCGAACATCCAGGGGAAGGCCATCTCGCCGGTGAACGGGAGCGGGCGGACGGTCTCGTCGAATTCGGGGCGGCGGTCGCGTTCGCGCTGCGCCGCCCAGGCGGTGGGGCCGTTGGGGCCGTCGCCGTAGATGGACTCCTGGAGGGTCCAGAAGAGGGGGTTGGCGGCGGAGGAGGTGCGGGCGAGGACCCCGGCGAGGAAGCCTTCGGAGAGGCGGTCGCCTCTGATGAAGGCGTCCTCGACGAGCCAGTGCATGCGCTCGAAGCCGGGTTTCATGCCGAAGTCGATGCCGAGGGACTGGAAGCGGCGCACGGTGAGCACGTCGCCGTCCGGGAGCAGGACGGGCTCGGCGGCGAGGCGGTCGGCGATCCTGGCGACCTGCTCGGCGTCGTGCGGGTAGCGGCGGTAGTACTCATTGGTCTTCGCGGCGACGCGGTCGAAGGTGCGGCGGTAGACCTCCTCGGCGCTCATCGGGTTGCCGGGGATGCCGCCGCAGACGTAGGCGGCGGCGAGGGCCTCGGGCGCGTGCGAGAGGTAGGCGAGGGTGAGCCAGCCGCCGTAGCTCTGCGCGAGCGTCGCCCATTTCCGTCCGTTGTAGACGGTTGTGCGGACGTGCTCGAGGTCGCGGACGATCGAGTCGGCCCTGAAGCGCGCCAGGTGGTCGGCTCCGGACTCGGCGTCCATCTCGGCGAGGATCTGGGCGTCGAGCGGGGTGCTGCGGCCGGTGCCGCGCTGGTCGACCAGGACGATCCGGTAGTGCTCCAGCGCTTCCTTGATCCAGCCGCCCGGTTCGAGCGGGCGGGGGTTCGCCCCGCCCGGGCCGCCTTGAAGGTACGTGAGGAGCGGGAGGTCGTCGCCGCGCTTGTCGGGGTCGACGAGCTCGCGCACGAAGACCTCGATCGCGTCCGAGTCCGGGTCCCACCAGTCGAGCGGGACCGGGACGTACCGTTCGCGGACGTGGATCCCCGGCAGCAGGTACTCGTTCACAGTTCGGCTTCCTCTCGTTCGCGGCGGGCCTGTTCGTTCCGCCTCCGTGCGGCGTCCCATTCTGGCCGGATGCGCGGCACGGCCGCGAGGAGCTTGCGGGTGTAGGCGTCCTGCGGCGCGTCGAACACGGCGTCGCGGTCGCCGGACTCGACGATGCGGCCGCCGTTCATGACCGCGACGCGCGTCGCGATCTGGCGGACGACGGCGAGGTCGTGCGCGATGAACAGGTAGCTGAAGCCCTCCTCGTCCTGGAGGCGGCGCAGCAGGTTGATGACCTGCGCCTGGACCGAGACGTCGAGGGCCGACACCGCCTCGTCGGCGATGATCAGCTTGGGGGACACGGCCAGCGCGCGGGCGATGCCGATGCGCTGGGCCTGCCCGCCCGAGAACTGGGCCGGGAAGCGGTCGGCGTGGTCGGGGTTGAGGCCGACGCGCTCCATGAGCGCCCCGGCGAACGCGCGGGCGCCGCCGGGGATCGGGCGGCGCTGGTAGGCGAGCGGCGCGGTGACGATCCGCTCCACGGTGTGCTTCGGGTTCAGCGACGAGTACGGGTCCTGGAAGACCATCTGCACTTCGCTGCGGAAGGCGTGCAGGAACTTCCCGGAGAGCGCGTGGACCTCGCGGCCGTCGAACTCGATGCTGCCGCTCGTGGCGTCGATGAGCCGCGCGATGAGGCGCGCGGTGGTGGACTTGCCGGAGCCGGACTCGCCGACGAGCGCGAGGGTCTCGCCTCTGCGCACTTCGAGCGAGACGTCGTCGACGGCGCGGAACTTCGCGGCGGTGCCGAGGAGGCCGCCGCCGGAGACGGTGAACTCCTTGACGAGGTTCCGCGCGCGCAGCAGGGTTTCGCCGGTCATCGGGCCTCCTCGGTGGACGACAGGGTGCGGAGCAGCCCGATCTCGTCGTCGATGCGCGGCACCGCGTCGAGGAGCATCCGCGTGTAGGGCGCCTGCGGGTCGGTGAAGATCCGCTCGGCCGAGCCCTGTTCGACGAGGTCGCCGTCGCGCATGACGACGATGTGGTCGGTGACCTCGCTGACGACGGCGAGGTCGTGGGTGATGAGGATGAGCCCGGCCCCGGTGTCGGCGCGGATCTCGGCCAGGAGGTCGAGGATCTGGGCCTGCACGGTGACGTCGAGGGCGGTGGTGGGCTCGTCGGCGATGATGAGCTCGGGTTCCATGCTGAGCGTCATCGCGATCATGACGCGCTGGCGCATGCCGCCGGAGAACTGGTGCGGGTAGTGGTCGACGCGCTTCGCGGCGTCGTTGATGTGGACGCGTTCCATGGCCTCGACGGCGACGGCGCGGGCCTGGCGGCGGGTCACGCCGGAGCGGTGCGAGCGGTAGGCCTCGGCTATCTGGGTCCCCACGGTGTAGTACGGGTTGAGGGAGGACAGCGGGTCCTGGAAGATCATCGCGATCCGGTCGCCCCGGAAGGAGCGCATGGCGCGTTCGGGCAGCATCGTGAGTTCGGTGCCGTCGAACTCGATGGAGCCGGTGCGCTTGGCGCCCTTGGGGAGCAGGCCCATGATGGCGAGGCTCGTCATGGACTTGCCGGAGCCGGACTCGCCGACGATGCCGAGCGCGCCGCCGCGCGGCAGGTCGAAGCCGAGGTCCTTGACGACGTCGTTGGCACCGAAGCCGACGGTCAGGCCTCGCACGCGCAGCAGGGTGTCCGAAGTGGTCATGCCGAGCTCCCTACTCGCACGCGCGGGTCGATGGCGGTGTAGAGCAGGTCGACGACCATGTTGCCGACGACGACCAGGAAGGCCGCGAGCAGCGTGACGCCCATGATGACCGGCTGGTCGTTCTTGGTGATCGAGTCGGCGGCCATCTTGCCGATGCCGTTGAGCCCGAACACGGTCTCGGTGATGAGGGCGCCGCCGAGGAGGCCCGCGAAGTCCATGCCGAAGATGGTGACGATCGGCGTGAGCGCCGGGCGCAGGGCGTGCCTGCGCCAGACCAGGCCGGGGCTGAGGCCCTTGGCGCGGGCGGTGCGCACGTAGTTCTCCTGCAGGGTCTCGATCACGTTCGCGCGGGTGAGTCTGGTGTAGACGGCCGCCATGCCGATGGCGAGCACGATCCAGGGCATGAGGAAGTTCTGGAACCACTGGAGCGGGTCGTCGGTGAACGCGACGGCCTGCGGGAACGGCAGCCAGCCGAGCGTCACCACCAGCAGGAACTGGAGCGAGAGCGCGAGCACGTAGTTGGGGATGGACATGCCGGTGAGGGTGAGGCCCGCGATGAACTTGTCGGCGAACTTCCCTTCCTTGACGGCGCTGAGCAGACCTCCGGCGACGCCCGCGAGGAGCCAGAGCACCGCGGCCCCGACGGCGACGGTGGCGGAGACGGGCAGGCGCTGCACGATCATGTCCGTCACGGCCTGGCTCGACTGGAACGAGTAGCCCAGGCACGGTGCGGCGCAGTCGATCGCGTTCGGCCCAGTCCCGTACGTGCGGCCCGCGAACAGGCCGGTGAGGAACGTCCAGAACTGGGTCCAGAAGGGCTGGTCGATGCCGAGGTTCGCGCGGATCTGGTCGATCGCCTCGGGCGTGCAGTTCTTGCCGCAGATCTGCACCGCCGGGTCGGGCGAGAGGACGAAGAAGATGACGAAGGTGAACAGGCACACCAGGAACAGCACGACGACCATGCCGAGCACCCGGTTGGCGACGAAGCGGATCATGCGGCCCCCTCCCCCAGGAGTTTGCGGATGCGGTCGCCGAGCACGGTGAACGAGAGCACGAGCAGGAACAGGAAGGCCCCCGGGATGAGGAAGTACGCGGGGTCGACCGCGTACCAGGGCACGGAGCTAGCGATCATCTGGCCCCAGGACGGGGTCGGCGGGACGACGCCGACGCCGAGGAACGACAGCCCCGCCTCGGTGCCGACGTAGCCGGGGACGGCGAGCGTCGTCATGACGATGATGGTGGAGGCGAGGTTCGGCAGGATCTCCTTGAAGATGATCTGCGCGCTGGTCGCGCCCGAGGCCTTCGCGGCCTCCACGAACTCCCGCTCCTTGAGCGACATGGTCTGCCCGCGCACGATGCGCGCCAGGTACGGCCAGCCGAAGAACGAGATCACCAGGACCAGCAGGAACTGGCGGTTCTCGGCGGGCAGGGCCGAGAGGACGGCGATCATGAAGATGAGCGCCGGGAAGGCCATGAGGAACTCCATGACGCGCGAGACGACCATGTCGACGCGGCCGCCGAAGTACCCGGCGATCAGCCCGAAGACCACGCCGAGGAAGGTCGTCAGGAGCGTCGCCGAGATCGCGATGAGCATCGAGACCCTGGCGCCGTAGACGATCCGGGCGAAGATGTCGCGCCCGTTCCCGGGTTCGACGCCGAACCAGTGGTCGGCGCCCATGCCGCCCGCGGCCCCGAGCGGGATGCCGCCCAGGTTCGGGTCGACGGCGTCCTGGTCGAACTCGAGCGGGCCGTAGCCGCTGATCTTGACCAGCAGCGGCGCGGCGACCGCCATGAGGACGATGAGCAGGATGTAGACGGCGCACGCGACGGCCGCCTTGTCGCGGAGGAAGGCGCGGGCGACGCGTCGCCCGGAGGCGGGCGGCGTCGCGCTGCCGTGCAGCGCTTCACCGCCCGCCGCGCCTTCGGCTTCGAGCTCGGTCGGAGCGAAGGACATCGGGGATCAGCCTCGCGACGGGTCGCTCAGGCCGATGATCGTCAGGTCGGTCATGCTCGTGTTCGGGATGTACCCGGCGATGTTCTCGCCCGGCAGGAACACGCTGGGCTCCTGGAGCAGCGGGACCATCGGCGCGTGCGCCATGACCTCCTCGTCGAAGTTGCCCCACTCGACGTTGGCCGCCTCGAGGTCGGTCATCGCGCGGATCTCGTCGATCCTGGCGTTGATCGTCGGGTCGTCGAACATGCCGATGTTGGTGTTGCCCTTCTCGGTGATGACGCGGCCGTCCACGAGCGGCGGCACCATGGTGCTGGAGCTGGAGGCCCAGTCCGGGCACCAGCCGGTGATCGCGGCGTCGCTCATCTGCGAGGGCGTGCCGATCGTCTCGTAGTAGGTCGAGACGTCGATGACGTTGAGCTGCACGTCCACGTTGATCTTGGCGAGGGCCTGCTGGATGGACTCGGCCTGCGCCTGCATGATCGGGTTCGAGCGGATGTCGAGCGTGAACGAGAAGCCGTCGCCGAGGCCGGCGGCTTCGAGGAGCTCCTTGGCCTTCTCGGGGTCGCCGTTGTTGCCTTCGCTCGGGTAGAGGTCGAAGTCCTTGTGACCGTTCACCGCGTTGGGGATGATCGTGGTGGCGGGCAGGGCGAGCTGGTTGCCGCCCGAGGCGGTCTGGAGCGAGGTGCGGTCGATCGCGTAGTTCATCGCCTGGCGCACTTCGAGCTTGTCGAACGGGGCCTCGGAGTTGTCCATGCCCATGTAGGTGACGCAGTAGGCCTCGGCGCTGATGACGCGGTCCTGGAGGTCGGGGCTCTGGAGGCGCGCGAGGGTCGCGGGCTGGATCTTGCCGGAGATCGCGTTCACGTCCGTGCCCTGGCCGGCGAGCAGGCGCTCGTCGATGGTCGCGCCTTCGAGGCCGATCTCGAACTCCCACGCGTCCGGGTAGGCCTTGCGCACCTCGTCGGTGGCGGCGTCCCAGTGCTCGTTGCGCACGAGCTTGATGGAGCTGCCGGGCGTGTACGAGTCGAGGGTGTAAGGGCCGGAGGCGATCACGTCCTTGATGAACTCGTCGCCCGCGCCGGTGCCGACCGGGAACGGCACGGCGTTGACCTGGGCCACGACGTTGTCGAACTCGGGGAACGGGGCCTTGAGGTGGAAGACGATGGTCCGCTCGTCCGGGGTCTCGATGCCCGGGTGCTCGCCGGACTGGTAGGGGCCCTTGTAGTCCTCGGGGGCCTCGACGGTGTTCTTGAGCCAGGGCGAGCCGATGCCGATCTCGGGGTCCCAGGCCCGGGAGATGCCGAACTTCAGCTCGGCGGAGGTGATGGGGGTGCCGTCGTCGAACTTCAGGCCCTCTTTGAGGGTGTAGGTCCAGGTGAGGCCGTCTTCCGAAGCGGTGCCGAGGCTTTCGGCCATGTCGGGGACGACGGCGTTCGGGTCCTCGGCGTCGCCCGCGGCCTGCATGGTGAGGCCGCGGTAGATGAGGCGGTAGAAGGCGTTGACGCCGCCGTCCCAGCCGCGGGCCGGGTCGAGGTAGGAGAAGTCGGCGTTCTGGAGCATGTGGACGGTGCCGCCGGTCTGGGGCGTGCCGCCGGGGCCGTCGCCCCCGCCGCCCTCGTCGCCGCCGCCGGAACAGGCGGTGAGGAGCAGCGCCGCGGCTGCGAGCGCCGCCGCCGCGCGGGTCGCTTTTCTGATCATGGGGGGATTTCCTATCGCTAGTTCGCGCCGCTGGGCCGCGTCAGCGGAATGGGGGTGCGCGCCGTTGGAACCCTCTGACGACCGGCCCAGCCTTCGGGATTCGCAGTAACATATCACATATCACATATCATTGGAACGGCCTCGGATTCCGATTTCATTAACCGGGTTAAGTACGGTACTGTGCCCCTCGACATGCCGAAACGCACGGCGGCGCACCCGTAGGCGAGATCCCAAGCGCCGCAAGCACTGTCCTCATATCTGAAGGAACGACGTGAACCAAGGAACCTGGACCCTCCTGCGCCGCGACGGCGTAGCCCTCGTCCTCAAAGCCGACGCGGGCCTTCCCTGCGTACTGCACTGGGGCGCGGACCTGGGCCCGCTCGAACCCGGGGACCTCGACGGGCTCGACCGCGCCACCGGCCGCCAGACCGCGCCCGGCACGCTCGACGCCGCCTGGCGGCTCTCGCTGGCGCCGCAGGAGTCCGAGGGCTGGTCGGGCCGCCCGGCGCTCCTCGCGACCCGCGACGGCCGCCCGCTCCACCCGCGCTGGGACGCGACGGTGGAACAGGACGGCGAAGCGGCCGTGGAGGTCACCGCCGTCGCCGCCGACGCGGGCCTGACGCTGCGGACCCGCATCGCGATCGGCGCGGGCGGGCTCGTCCTGGTCGACCACGAGCTGCGCAACGACGGCGAGGGGACCGTCGAGGTCGCCTGGCTGGAGGCGACGCTGCCGGTGCCGAAGACCGCCGACCACCTCACGTCCTTCACCGGCCGCTGGGCCCGCGAGAAGGCCCCGGTGACCACCGCGATCCCGCGCGGGTCCACGGTGCGCGAGTCGCGTCGCGGGCGCGGCGGCCACGACGCCCCGTGGATCACCTTGGCGTCCAACGGGACCCCGCGCAACCGCACCGGCGAGGTGTGGGCCGTGCACCTGGGCTGGAGCGCCGACGTGCGCCACCGCACCGACCGCCACACCGACCACGTGAGCCTCATCGGCGCGGGCGAACTGCTGCGCCCCACCGAGATCCGCCTGGAGACCGGCGAGTCCTACGCCGCGCCGACCGCGTACTTCTCGTGGTCCCAGACCGGGCTCGACGGCGTCGCCGACCGCTTCCACACGTGGATGCGCGCCCGCCCGCAGCACCCGAAGAGCGCTCGCCCGCTCGTGCTCAACACCTGGGAGGCCGTGTACTTCGACCACGACCCGGCCCGGGTGGAGGCCTTGGCGCGCAAGGCGGCCGAGGTCGGCGTCGAGCGGTTCGTGCTCGACGACGGCTGGTTCCTGGCCCGCCGCCACGACCGGGCCGGGCTCGGCGACTGGGAGGTCGACCCGGCCGTGTGGCCCGACGGCCTCGAACCGCTCGCCGACCTCGTCAGGTCCCTGGGGATGCAGTTCGGCCTGTGGTTCGAGCCGGAGATGGTCAACATCGACTCGGACCTCGCACGCGCGCACCCGGACTGGCTGCTCGCCAGCCCCGAGTCCGTGCCCTCGCCCGAGGGGATCTCGTTCCGCACGCAGTACGTGCTCGACCTGGCGAACCCTGAAGCGTTCGAGCACGTGCGCGGCCAGATGTCCGCGCTCGTCGACCGGCTCGGGATCGCGTTCATCAAGTGGGACCACAACCGGGACCTCGTCGAGGCGGTGCACGAGGGGATGCCGGGCACGCATCCGCAGACGCTCGCGGCCTACCGGCTGATCGACCGCCTCAAGGCCGACCACCCGGGCCTGGAGATCGAGTCGTGCTCGTCGGGCGGCGCCCGCACCGACCTGGGCATCCTCGCGCGGACCGACCGCGTGTGGGCCTCGGACTCGAACGACCCGGTCGAGCGGCAGGACATCCAGCGGTGGACCGAGCTCGTGCTGCCGCCCGAGATGATCGGCGCGCACGTGGGCCCCTCGCCCGCGCACTCCACCGGACGGGCCACCGCGCTGGCCTACCGGATCGCGACCTCGCTGCAGGGCTCGGCCGGCTTCGAGTGGGACATCCTGTCCTGCAACGAGGAGGAGACCGAGCAGATCAAGGCGTTCGGCGCGCTGTACAAGGAGCTGCGCGCTCTGCTGCACACCGGCAGCGTCGTGCACCCGGACGTGGTGGACCCGGCGCTGCGCGTGCGCGGCGTCGTCGCGGCCGACCGCTCCGAGGCGGTGTTCACCGTGGCCACCGTGGCGTCGCTCGAGGACGCGCTGCCGCAGCGGCTCCTGCTCGACGGCCTCGACCCCGAGCGGCGGTACACGCTCCGCGTGCGCGACGAGATCGGCGCGGCCCGGTTCGGCTGGACGACCCCGCCGTGGCTGGGCAAGGACCCGGTCTCGGTCCCCGGCCGCGTCCTGACCGAGGTCGGCCTGCAGCTGCCGGGCCTGTGGCCGGTGCAGGCGGTCATGATCCACCTCAACGCCGAATGATGTAGCGGCGCAACACGATCCGTGCGGGGTCGACCGTCAGGGCGGTCGGCCCCGCGTTTTTTGTTCGCACCGCCCTCTTGTAGATCGCTCTACATCATGTGTAGATTGATCTCCATCGCTATAACCGGGAGGTTCGCATGGCGGCGCAGAAGGCCGGATCGGTCACCATCGAGGACGTGGCCCGCGAGGCCGGGGTCTCGCGGGCGGCCGTCTCCAAGGTCATCCGCGACGCCTACGGGGTCAGCCCGGCCATGCGCGAGCGCGTGAACGCGGCGATCGCGAAGCTCGGGTACCGGCCCAGCGTCTCGGCGAGGGGCATGCGCGGCAAGACGTTCACGCTCGGCATCGAGATACCGGAGCTGTCGAACCCGTTCTTCCCGCTGCTGCTCGCGGGCGCGACGGCGGCCCTGTCCGGCTCGCCGTACCAGCTCGTCATCGCCCCGGCCGACCCCGCGCACAGCGAGGGCTACCGGGCGATCCAGGCCCTCGTCGACCGCCAGGTCGACGGGGTCATCGCGGTCTCGCCGCTGGTCGAACCGGCCTGGCTGAGCGAGCTCGCGGCGACGGTGCCGGTCGTGATGCTCGGCCGCCACGACCGCGCCGAGGGGTACGACACCGTGGTGAGCGACGACGAGGCCGGGGCCCGCGAGGTCATGCGGCACCTCATCGGGCTCGGGCACCGCGACATCGCCCACCTCACCGGGCCGTCGGACCGCACCAGGCCCGGTTCCGGCGTGCCGCAGGCGATCCGCCTGGAGGCCTACCGGAAGGCGATGCAGGAGGCCGGGCTCGGCGACCGCATCAGCGTCGCCCGGGCCGCCGACGTCACCGCCGACGCGCACCGCACTGCCCTGGCCCTGCTCTCCGGCGCGGAGCGGCCGACGGCGGTCTTCGCCTGCCACGACGAACCGGCGCTCGGCGTCCTGCGCGCCGTCGCCGACGCCGGGCTCACCGCCGACGAGGTCTCCGTCGCCGGATACGACGGCATCGAGATCGCCGGCCACCCCGGCATCTCGCTCACCACCGTCCGCCAGGACGGCGAGCTGATGGGCCGCCTCGCCGTCGAGCTGCTGCTCGAACGCATCAACGGGCGCACCCGACCGCGGCACGAGGTGGTCCGGCCCGACCTCGTCGTCCGCTCCAGCACCCGGCCGCCGCGCCCGCGCGGCACCGCCACGCGCCTCGCGGCACTGGGCGACCACTGAGGAATTCCTACGAGCACAACCGCATACGCGATCCCTCACGAAATGAATCGTTCCAACCGGGACGATCGGGCGTTACCAACGGAGGTCACGACCATGCACTCGACCCATCGACCCCTCCTCCCCCGCGCCGCCGCAGGCGCCGCGGCCGCAGTGCTCGCCGCGGGCCTCGCCGCCTGCTCCACCGGGGGCGACGACGACGGCACGCTGAACATCCTCATCGACAACTCCGAGGCCACCGGCAGCCTCATGCAGGCCCTCGTCGACGCCTACACCGAGGCCAACCCCGACGTCGAGATCGAACTCGAGATCCGCCCCGGCGGCACCGAGGGCGACAACATCGTCAAGACCCGCCTCCAGACCGGCGACATGCCCGACCTGTTCTTCTACAACTCCGGGTCGCTGCTCCAGGCGCTCACCCCGGACCAGATGCTCGTCGACCTCGGCGGCGAGTCCTACATGGACAACGTGACCGACACCTTCAAGACCGGGGTGAGCTCCGGCGACGCCGTCTACGGCGTGCCCGTGGGCCACGCGATCGGCGGCGGCGTCCTCTACAACCTGGACGTCTACGATGAGCTGGGCCTGGAGGTGCCGACCACCTGGGACGCGTTCATGGCGAACAACCGACTGATCCTCGACGCGGGGCAGACCGCGCCGGTGATCCAGACCTACGGCACCGAGTCCGCGTGGACCTCGCAGCTGTTCATCCTGGCGGACAACTACAACGTGCTCGCGGCCGAACCGGACTGGGCCGAGGCGTACACCGCGAACGAGGCCCACTTCGCCGACACCCCGGCGGCGCTGGCCGGGTTCGAGCACCTCCAGGAGGTGGCCGAGGCCGGGTACCTCAACGACGACTTCGCGTCGCTGACGTACAACGAGGGCCTCGCGGCGCTCGTCGCGGGCGAGGGCGCCCACTACCCGATCCTCACCAACGCGCTCACCGAGATCGAGGCGGTCGACCCCGAGGGCGTCGAGCGGCTCGGCTTCTTCGGGCTCCCCGGGGACGCACCCGTAGAGGCGGGCGTGACCACGTGGCTGCCCGGCGCGCTCTACCTGCCGCAGACGAACGAGGACCCGGGCCCGGCGCAGGACTTCCTCGCGTTCGTCGCCAGCACCGAGGGCTGCGTCGCGCAGAGCGCCGGGGTCACGGTGATCGGCCCGTACTTCATCGACGGCTGCACCGTGCCCGAGGAGGTGCCGCCCGCCGTCGCGCAGCTCCAGGCGTACTTCGACGCGGAGCTGACGGCCCCGGCCCTGGAGTTCCTGTCGCCGGTCAAGGGCCCGGCGCTGGAGCAGATCACCGTGGAGGTCGGCTCGGGCATCCGCACGGCCGCCGACGCCGCCGCCCTCTACGACGAGGACGTCAAGAAGCAGGCCCAGCAACTGGGTCTCGAAGGCTGGTAACGACATTCGGCCGCGCCCGGCCATGCCGGGCGCGGCGCTTCGAAGGAGCTCCCCCATGACGACCACCGCCCTGGGCGCGCGGCGCGAACGCCGGCGCGACCCCCGCCGCCACTATCCGATGTGGTTCTACCTGCCCGCGGCCGCCGTGTACGGCGTCCTGTTCATCGTCCCCACGATCGCCTCGCTCTACTTCGCGTTCACCCGCTGGAACCTCGCCGGGGCCGAGTTCATCGGCCTGGAGAACTTCGCCCTGTTCTTCCGCGAGCCCTACCTGTTCCAGGGCCTGGTCAACACACTCGTCTACGGCGCGTTGACCTCAGGGCTCAAAGTGGTGCTCGGGCTGCTGCTCGGGGTGTTCCTGACCTCGCAGATCATCGCCCGCGGCTACCTCAGGTCGGTCGTGTTCTTCCCGGTCCTGGTGAGCACCGTCGGCGTCGGCGTCACGTTCGCCGTACTCATGGACCCCGCGGACGGCCTCGTCAACCGGTCCCTCGCGCTGCTCGGCGTCGACGGGCCGGGCTGGCTCACCGACCCGAACCTCGCCCTGGTCTCCGTCGCGCTCGTGGACGTCTGGAAGGGCGTCGGGCTCGCGACCCTCATCTACATCGCGGGGATCGTGGCGATCCCGCAGGAGCTGTTCGAATCGGCCAAAGTGGACGGCGCGAGCGGGTACCAGAACCTGCGGTACGTGATCCTGCCGCTGCTGTGGCCCGCGACCTCGACGGTGATCGTGCTGTCGCTCATCGGCGGACTCCGGTCCTTCGACCTCATCTGGACGATGACGCAGGGCGGCCCCGGGTTCACCTCCGACGTCGTCGCGTCGGTGATCTTCAAGCAGTACCAGGCCGGGTTCTGGGGGCTCTCCAGCGCCGGGAACGTGGTGCTGTTCCTGCTCGTCAGCGCGGTCATGGTGCCGCTCTACTGGCTCATGGGCCGCAAGGAGGTCGAGCGGTGAAGCGCACCAGAGGCGTCGTCCCGGGCCTGATCGCCATCGCCCTCTCGGCCGTGGTCTTCCTCGTCCCGTTCGCGTTCATCGTCCTGACCGCCTCGAAGACGCGCGCAGAGGCGGCGCTGCGGGAGTTCTCGCTGCCGAGCGAGTGGGCGGTCTGGGAGAACTTCCTCGCTGTCGTGCAGGCCCGCGACTACATGCTCCTGGCCGCGTTCGTGAACAGCACCATCCTCACCGTGGCGAGCATCGTCCTCATGGTCGTGCTCGCGGCCATGGTCGGGTACGTGATGCAGCGCCGCCCGAACCGGTGGACGCCGCTGGCGAACGCGCTCGTCCTCGCCGGGCTCATCATCCCGCCCGCCGTGGTGCCGACGATCTGGGTGCTGCAGGGGCTCGGGCTGTTCCGGACCCTGCCGGGGCTCGTGCTCATCGAAGTGGCGTACGGGCTCTCGTTCTGCGTGCTGCTGTTCCGGGCGTTCGTGGCCACGATCCCGCGCGAGGTCGACGAGGCGGCGGTGATCGACGGGGCCGGGCCGGTGCGCCTGTTCTTCCAGGTGATCCTGCCGCTGCTCAGGTCGGTGATCGTCACGGTCGTCATCGTGCAGGCCGTGGCGGTGTTCAACGACTTCCAGAACCCGCTGTACTTCCTGCCCGGCGACGACCACGCCACCGTGCAGCTCACGCTCTACAACTTCCGCAGCCAGTACACGACGCAGTGGAACCTGCTGTTCATGGACATCCTGCTCATCACCATCCCGCCATTGATCATGTACGCCTTCTTCAACCGCCAGATCGTCGCCGGGCTCACCTCCGGCGCCGTCAAAGGCTAGGAGCCACCCGAAATGCACCCATCAGTCCACAGTGTCCGATCTGAGTACCGCACCGACTCGCCGTTCACCGGCACCGGCCGCCCCCGGCTGTCGTGGAAGACCGAGACGACCGCGCCGAACTGGACGCAGACCGGCGCCGAGATCGAGTGGCGGCGCGGCGAGGCCGTTGCCGTCGCCCGCGTCGAGGGCCCCGACTCGGTGCTCGTCGCCTGGCCGTTCGAGTCGCTGCTCCCCCGCGAGCGCGGCGAGGTGCGCGTGCGGGTCCACGGCCCCGACGGCGCGGCGTCCGAGTGGAGCGCGCCGCTGGAGGTCCGCGCCGGGTTCCTCGCCGAGGGCGAGTGGCGGGCGAGGTTCCTCACCGTGCCCGAGCCCGCCGACATCGGCCAGCCGGTCCTGCTGCGCCGCGAGTTCCATGTGCGCGAAGGACTCCGGGCCGCGACCCTCTACAGCACCGCGCGCGGCCTGTTCCAGGTCGAGATCGGCGGCGTCCCGGTCGACGCGGAGCGCTTCAAGCCGGGGTGGACGGCGTACAAGAGCCGCCTCGTGCACGAGACGAACGACGTCACCGCGCTGCTGAACAACGGCCCCAACGCCATCGGAGCGACGTTGGCGGGCGGCTGGTACACCGAGAGCTTCGGCTTCCACGGCGAGGCCAGGCCGTACTACGGGAAGTACCCGAGCTTCGCGGCGCAGCTCGTGCTCGAATACGAGGACGGGACGACCGAGACGATCGCCACGGGCGACGGCGGCTGGCGGGCGACCGCCGACGGGCCGGTCACCGCGAGCGGCATCTACGCGGGCGAGGACTACGACGCGCGGCGCGCCATGCCGGGCTGGTCGACACCCGGCTTCGACGACAAGGCATGGCTCGACGCGCGCCAGGACAGCGCGAAGGCGATCGTGCCCGTCCCGCGCACGACGCCGCCCGTGCGGGCCACCGAGGAGCTGCCGGTCGCCGAGGTGATCACCACCCCCGGCGGCCGTACGGTGCTCGACTTCGGGCAGAACCTCGTGGGGCACCTGCGCATCCGCGTCTCGGGCCGCGAGGGCGACACGGTCGTGCTGCGCCACGCCGAGGTCCTCGAGCACGGCGAGCTCGGCGTGCGCCCGCTGCGGTACGCCAAGGCCACCGACCGGTACACCTTGGCGGGCAACGGGGTCGAGACCTGGGAGCCCGCGTTCACGTTCCACGGGTTCCGGTACGCCGAGATCCAGGGCTGGCCGGGCGAGTTCGACCCGGCCGACGTCACCGCCGTCGTCGTGCACTCCGACATGGACCGCACCGGCTGGTTCGACTCCTCGCACGCACAGCTGAACCGCCTGCACGAGAACGTCGTCTGGGGCATGCGGGGCAACTTCCTGTCGATCCCCACCGACTGCCCGCAGCGCGACGAGCGCCTCGGCTGGACCGGCGACATCCAGGTCTTCACGCCCACCGCGTCGTACCTGTACGACGCGAACGGGTTCCTCGCCGGGTGGCTCGAGGACCTCGCGCTGGAGCAGGAGG
Organism: Glycomyces sp. NPDC048151; assembly: GCF_043202775.1. Taxonomy (NCBI): domain Bacteria; kingdom Bacillati; phylum Actinomycetota; class Actinomycetes; order Glycomycetales; family Glycomycetaceae; genus Glycomyces; species Glycomyces sp. NPDC048151. Next base: position 130,805 of record NZ_JBIDBB010000006.1, read on the forward strand.
CGATCGACGGGGTCCCGTTCATCGTGCCGAACGTGCTCGAATGGGCGAAGACCCCGGCCGCGGCCTGGGCCGACGCCGCCACGGTCGTGCCCTCCGTCCTCTACGAGCGGTACGCCGACCGCGCGGTGGTCGAACACCAGTACCCGAGCATGCGGGCCTGGGTCGACCAGGTCGCGGCGCTCGCGGGCGAGCGGCGGCTGTGGGAGGGCGGCTTCCAATTCGGCGACTGGCTCGACCCGAACGCCCCACCGGACGAGCCCGGCCAGGCCAAGACCGACCACGACATCGTCGCCAGCGCCTACCTGTTCCGGTCCTCGCAGCTGGTGGCGGATGCGGCGCGGCTGCTCGGGTTCGACGAGGACGCGAAGCGGTACGGGGCGTACGCCGAGGAGGTGCGGGCGGCGTGGCTGCGGGAGTACGTGACTCCGGCGGGGCGGATCGTGTCGGACGCGCAGACGGCGTACGCGCTGGCGATCGTGTTCGGGCTGGCGGTGGACGCGGAGCTGCTCGAACGCCTCGGGGCCCGGCTCGCGAAGCTGGTCGAGAAGGCGGACCACCGGATCGGGACGGGGTTCGTGGGAACGCCGCTGATCCAGGACGCGCTGGTGCGCACGGGGCACGCCGCGACGGCGCGGGCGCTGCTGCTGCAGACGGGGGTGCCGTCGTGGCTGTACCCGGTCCGGATGGGGGCGACGACGATCTGGGAGCGCTGGGACTCGATGCTCGAGGACGGCACGATCAACCCGGGGCAGATGACGTCGTTCAACCACTACGCGTTCGGGGCGATCGCGGACTGGATGCACCGGACGGTGGCGGGTCTGGCGCCGCTGGAGCCGGGGTACCGGAAGCTGCTGGTCGCGCCGGTGCCGCTGGCGGGGCTGGAGTGGGCGGCGACGGAGCTGGAGACGCCGTACGGCCGGGCGACGGTGCGCTGGGACGCGGGCGGGGGTTCGCTGTCGGTGCGGGTGACGGTGCCGCCCAACACGACCGCGCGGGTGGAGCTGCCGGGGCGCGAGCCTGAGGAGGTCGGTTCGGGCGAGCACGAGTGGACGTGCGCGGACCCGCGTCCGGCGACGGAGTAGGGCCCGGGGGTCCGGGGCCCATACCGGCCCGGGACCCCCGAAACTTTTTATATGTCCCGGTAAACCAACTGCGGCCGGGAAGGCCGTTGCGGTAGGTCCCGCCATGGGCTACGGTCGATCGTCGAGGCATGAAAGCGATTCGACAAGCGGTGTCAACCACCGGTGAAGGAACCATATGAGTGAGCGAAAAGCCCTGGTCGTCCGAGGCGGATGGGAGGGGCACGCACCGGTCGAGGCGACTGAACTGTTTCTGCCTTTCCTGCGGGAGCAGGGGTTCGAGGTGCGGATCGAGGAGACCCGCGAGGTGTACGCGGACGCCGCGGCGCTCGCCGAGACCGACCTCATCGTCCAGAGCGTCACGATGGCCGACATCACCCACGACCAGTTCAAGGGGCTCCGTGCGGCCGTCGAGGCGGGCACGGGGCTCGTGGGCTGGCACGGCGGCATCGCCGACTCCTACCGCAACTCCTCGGACTACCTGCAGCTCATCGGCGGCCAGTTCGCCACGCACCCCTCCAAGGAGCCGGGCCTGTGCGGCGGCGGCCAGGAGGACAACTACCTGAAGTACACGGTCGAGATGACCGACCTGGGCCGGAAGCACCCGATCACCGAGGGCATCGCCGACTTCGAGCTCGACACCGAGCAGTACTGGGTGCTGCACGACGACCTCATCGACGTCCTCGCCACGACCACGCACCCGGTGCAGCCGTACCACCCGTGGCACCGGCCGATCACCTCCCCGGCCGTGTGGACGCGCCTGTGGGGCGAGGGCCGCATCGTCGTGGCCACCCCCGGCCACAGCGTCGACGTCCTCCAGGACGCGAACGTCCGCACCATCATCGAGAGGGGCATGCTGTGGGCGACCCGCACGGCGTAGGCATCATCGGCCTGGGAGCGATCTCCGGCCAGTACCTCGGCACCTTCGCGGACTGCCCTGCGATCCGCGTCGCGGCCGTCGCCGACCTGAACGAGGCCCGCGCCGCCGAGGTCGCCGAGGCGACCGGCGCGGCCGCGCTCAGCGTGGACGAGCTCGTCGCGCACCCCGAGGTGGACACCGTCCTCAACCTCACGATCCCCGTGGCCCACGCGGACATCGCGCTCAAGGCGATCGCCGCCGGGAAGCACGTGTACGGCGAGAAGCCGCTCGCGGCGACGTTCGCGGACGCGCAGCGCGTGGTCGAGGCGGGCCTCGCCGCGGGCGTGAAGGTCGGCTGCGCGCCGGACACGGTGCTCGGCACCGGGACGCAGACCGCGCGCGCCGCGATCGACAAGGGCGACATCGGGGTGCCGACGTTCGCCACGGCCACGATGATCGCCCGGGGCCACGAGGTGTGGCACCCGAACCCGGACTTCTACTACACCGAGGGCGGCGGGCCGCTGCTCGACATGGGCCCGTACTACGTGTCCGCGCTCGTGCACCTGCTCGGGCCGGTCGTCGCGGTCACCGGGGCGTCCAGCCGCTCGCGCGACGAGCGCGTCATCGGCTCGGGACCCCGTGCGGGCGAACGGGTCCCGGTCTCGATCGACACGCACGTCACCGGGATCCTCCACCACGCGGGCGGCGCGCTGAGCACCCTCGTGATGAGCTTCGACGGGCACGCGACCAAGGCGCCGAACATCGAGGTCCACGGCACCGAGGGCACCGTCGGCGTGCCCGACCCGAACCACTTCTCCGGCGAGGTGACGCTGGAGCGCCACGGCACTGAACGCCACGTGCTCCCGGCCAGCGCCGGGTACGTCGACTCCGGACGCGGAGCGGGCCTCATCGACATGGCCCGTGCGGAAGCGGGCCGGGCGCCTCGGGCGGACGGGGCGCTGGCGCTGCACGTCCTGGAGGTCATGACCTCGCTGCTGCGCTCGGCCGAGACCGGTGGGCGGCTCGACATCCGGACGGAGATCGAGCGCCCGGACCTGGTGCCGCTGACGGCCCACGCGGAGTGGACCGCCGCCTAAAGTATCGAAACTGATCAATCTGACAATCTTCACATTACCGCGGAGTAACGGTAGTCTCGCATCTACGATCCGTCGACTGCGATGTTTCCGAACAGGAGACTGCCATGTCCACTCCCCGGAACCGGATCACCGCTGCGCTGGCCGCAGCGGTGCTCTGCACCCTCTCACTCTCCACAATGGCCTCATCGGCCCAGGCGGCGGTACGGCCCGACCCCGTGCCGCTGCCCGACCACCTCGAAACCCTCCGCGCCGCCGAAGCCACCGAGCTGTACGGCAGCCCCGGCATCCGGCCGCTCGAACAGCGCCAGACCTCGCTGGTCTCCATGGGCGACAGCGAGATCTCCGGCGAAGGCGTCGGCAACTACGAGCCCGGCACCCACGAGGACGGGAACTGGTGCGACCGCTCGCTCGACCAGGCGCTGTTCCGCACCGGCATCGAGAGCGACCGGCAGTACAACCTCGCGTGCTCCGGCGCCGCGTCCCCGCACCTGATCCAGAGCACCGGCCAGACGCAGTGGGACGAGCTCAACCAGGGCGACCAGCTCGCGGTCAAGGCCCGCAACACCCACGTCAAGCTCGTGTGGATCGTGGTGGGCGCCAACGACGAAGGCGGCATCGAGTTCGGCCCCGTCGCCACCGAGTGCGCCACCAACCGGATCCTGTTCCTCGGCCCGTGCTGGGACGGCCACACCGACAGCTGGGAGGCCCGCGTCGAGGTCAGCCAGGACGGGGTCGAGAACGCCATCGACGGCGTGCGCCAGACCATGACCGACGCCGGGTACCTCGCGAGCGACTACGACCTCGTCGTCATGTCCTACCCGAGCCCGGGCGGGCCCGACGTGGAGGACAACCCGGACTTCCCGGGCTGGTACGCGGGCGGGTGCCTGCTCTACCTCGCCGACGCGGCGTTCGCGCGCAACAAGGCCGTGCCGCTGTTCGAGGCCGGGATCCGCGAAGCGGCCCTGGGCAAGGGCGCGCGCTACCTCGACGCGCAGCGCCTCTTCGACGGGCACGGTGTGTGCGAGGCGGAGCCGTGGGCGCGCGGCGTCTACGTCGAAGTGGGCGAGCTGCCCTCCGAGCACGCGTTCCGGCAGTCGCTGCACCCCAACTACCTCGGGCACGGCGCGTTCGCGCAGTGCATCACCGAGTTCTACGAGCACCCCGACTGGGAGACGTCGACGTGCGTCGACACCGCGAGCACCGGCAGTGCGACGCTTTATGAAGGGCTGCTGGAGTTCCAGGACCTCAAGGCGTCCGGCCTGTGCGCCGACGCCGAGGGGTACGACTCGCGCAACGGCACCGACCTCATCGCGTGGAACTGCAACGGGGCCCGCAACCAGGGCTTCTGGTTCGACGCGGCGGAAGGCTCGCTGCACGTCGAGCTCAGCCACGACCGCTGCGTGGACGTCGAGGGCGGCCGCGTCCGGGCCGGGACCCCGCTGGTCCTGTGGGACTGCCACGGCGGCCTCAACCAGCAGTTCACCGTGAACGCCACCAGGATCCACCCGGTCGGCAGCCCGAGCCTGTGCCTCGGCTTCGACGGCACCGGCACCGGGGCGGCGCTGGTCCTGAACCAGTGCGGCGCGAGCGCGGTCAAGCCCGCCGACCGGAACTACGCCGACCCGGCCGGGTACGGCTACGACGACTGGATCGGATCGAGCGTCTACTAGCTAGTAGACGAACGGGGCGAAGACCGCCTCGCACTGCGTCTGCAGTTCCTCCAGGACCGTCCACATCGCGTCCTCGAGGTGCACGGCAGGGTCGATGAACGCGTACACGTGCGCTTCGACCCTGCCGTACGAGTCGATCACGCCGAACAGCTCGCGGCCGTCGTCCTGGGCGATCACCGCCGTGAAGCCCTCGCCCCAGTCCTCGGTCGCGATCCCGGCCCCCTCGCTCCCCGCCCGGTTGTTCTCCACCGCGGTCGCGGCGCCCTGCTCGGTCGGCCACAGCCGCATCAGGACCCAGCCCGTCCACTGCGACTGGTCGCCCCACCAGCACGTCAGCGTCGTCTCGATCTCGGCGTTGTCCTCGTCGGGGCCGATGTCGGCATCGGTGCGGCCCGTGTCGGTCTCGGGCACGACATCGGCGATGCCGGACGGCTCGAACTCCTCGCAGAGCTCGACGGTGACCTCGGCGGGCACGGCCTCCTCCGACGTCGCGGACGCCGCGAGCTCGGCCTGCTCGTCGTTGCGCACGAGGTACAGCACCGCCGCCATGATCACGGCGAGCGCGACGAGCACCGCCCCGCACGCGAGCCAGAGCATGCGGTGGTTAGCGCCTCGGGACTGCGGGTAGGTCATATCGGGCTCCAAGGGGTGCGGGGCGACCGCTCCACATAGTAGTGGCCCAGGGCTCGGAAGCGTGCCGCGCGGGCGACGAGGCGCGTAGGCTTCGCTTTCGGGACGCAGCGGAAGGGGCGGGAACGCATGGCAGCCGAGGTACGCGAAGTCGACCTGGTCGTGATCGGAGCGGGAGCGGTGGGCGAGAACGTCGCCGACCGCGCCGTCAAGGGCGGGCTCGAGACGGTGATCGTCGAGAGCGAGCTCGTGGGCGGCGAATGCTCCTACTGGGCGTGCATGCCCTCCAAGGCCCTCCTGCGCCCGGTGCAGGTCCTCAGCGCCGCGCAGGCGCTCCCCGGCGTCACCGCGGGCGGCCTCGACGTCCCCGCGGTCCTGCGCAGGCGCGACGCCATCACCCACGACTGGAACGACGAGAGCCAGGTCGACTGGCTCGACAGCGCGGGCATCGGCCTCGTCCGCGGCCACGGGCGGCTGACCGGCGAACGCGAGGTCACGGTGACCGCGAACGACGGGAGTACCACGGTCCTGCGCGCCCGGCACGCGGTCGCGCTGGTGACCGGGTCGACCCCGGTCGTCCCCGACATTCCCGGTCTGCGCGAAGCGAAACCGTGGACGAGCCGGGACGCGACCAGCGCGAAGTCCGTGCCGAAGTCCCTCGCGATCCTCGGCGGCGGCGTCATCGCCGTCGAGATGGCGACCGCGTTCCGGGCGCTCGGAGCGGCCGTCACCGTCGTCGCCAAGGAAGGCCTCCTCGGCAGCGTCGAGCCGTTCGCGGCCGAGCGCGTCGCCGACGCGCTGCGCGAACAGGGCGTCGACATCCTCACGCACGCAACGACATCGCGAGTAGAGCGCACCGAAGGGGACGTCCTGCTCGAGACCGACAAGGGCACCGTCGCCGCCGCCGAACTCCTCGTCGCCACCGGCCGCCGGCCCAACACGGCCGACCTCGGCCTCGAGACGATCGGCCTCGACCCCGGCGAACGGCTCGCCACCGACGACACGCTGCGCGTCGACGGCTTCGACTGGCTGTACGCGGTCGGCGACGTCAACGGGCGGGCGCTGCTGACCCACCAGGGCAAGTACCAGGCGCGCGCGGCGGGCGACGTGATCGCCGCCCGTGCGAAGGGCCGCCCTGTGGACGACGCGCCGTGGGGCGCGCACGTCGCCACCGCCGACCACGGCGTCGTCCCCCAGGTCGTGTTCACCGACCCGGAGGTCGCGGCCGTCGGCCCGACCGCCGACCAGGCACGCGCGCAAGGGAAGACGATCCGCGTCGTCGACTACGACCTCGGCTGGGTCGCGGGGTCCAGCATCGCCCGCGACGACTACCAGGGGGCGGCCCGGATGATCGTCGACGAGGACCGCGGCGTCATGATCGGCGCGACCTTCGTCGGCCCCGACGTGGCCGAACTCGTGCACGCGGCCACCACGGCGATCGTCGGCGAGATCCCGGTCGACCGCCTCTGGCACGCCGTCCCGGCCTACCCCACCGTCAGTGAGATCTGGCTGCGGCTGCTCGAGGAGTACGGACGGCCGGACTCGGCCTGACCCCCGCGAGGCGGGCGCGCACGGCCAGCCCCGCGCACGCGATCACGGCGAGCCCGCCCGCGACCGTCGGCACCGTGAGCGGCTCGCCCAGTATCAGTGCGGCCCAGGCGATCGTCATCACCGGCTGCGTCAGCTGCACCTGGCTGACCTGCGCCATCGGCCCGATCGCGAGCCCCCGGTACCAGGCGAAGAACCCCAGGTACATGCTCACCGCCGCGAGGTAGGCGAACGCGAGCCACTGCACGGGCGTCGCCGACGGCGGCTCCTGCGCTATCGCGATGCCGCCCAAGGCGATCATCACCGGGGACGCGAGGACCAGCGCCCACGACACGGTCTGCCAGGAGCCGAGCTCGCGCGCGAGCAGCCCGCCCTCGGCGTACCCGACCGCGGCGGCCGCCACCGCGCCGAACAGCAGCAGGTCGGTGGCGCCCAGGGACCCGAGCCCGCCGCCCTGCAGGGCCGCGAAGCACACCGCGGCGGCCGCGCCGAGACCGGCGAACGTCCAGAACCGAGCGGACGGGCGCTCCCGCACCCGCAGCACCGCCATGATCGCCGTCGCCGCCGGGAGCAGGGCGACCACGACCGCGCCGTGCCCGGCCGAAGCGGTCGTGAGCGCGTACGAGGTGAGCAGTGGGAAGCCGAGCACCACGCCGCCCGCGACGACCGCGAGCCGGAGCCATTGCGCCGCAGAGGGAAGGCGCTGCCGTGTCGCCGCCAGCGCGACCGCAGCGAGCATCGCCGCGACCACCGCTCGGCCGGAGCCGATGAACAGGGGCGAGAGGCCTTCGACGGCGACGCGGGTGAACGGGAGGGTGAACGAGAACGCCAGGACCCCGAGGAGGCCCCACCACAGGCCCGCGCGCTGCGATAGCGCGGGCCGCAAGGGAACGATAGTGCTACTCTCTATCTTCATGTCGAATGGTAGCACTCAGCGGATCGTGGACGGCCTGCGCGAATGGATCAGGGCCGCTCCGCCGGGGGCGAAGGTCCCGACGAACCGGGAGCTGATGAGCGAGTACGGCGCGAGCCCGGTGACGGTGCAGAAGGCGATGCACGCGCTCAACGCCCTTGGGTTGGTGGAGAGCCGGCCCGGGGTCGGGACGTTCGTGCGGGCGGTGCGCGCGCCGCGCCCGGTGGACTTCGGGTGGCAGACGGCGGCGCTGGGCTCGCCGCACGCGCGGCTGCCGGTGGTGTCGTCGACGCAGCGTTCGGCCGCTCCGGACGCGATCAGCCTGCACTCGGGCTATCCGGACCGGGAGCTGCTGCCGGAGCGGATGGTGCGGGCCGCGCTGGCGCGGGCGGCGAAGTCCGAAGCGGCGCTGACACGTTCGCCGGTGCGCGGGCTGCCGGAGCTGCAGGCGTGGTTCGCGGCGGAACTGGGGAGCACCGCTGCGGCGGGGGTGGCCGCGCCGACGGCCCGCGACGTGATGATCGTGTCGGGCAGCCAGAGCGGGCTCGGCTCGGTGTTCCGCTCGGTCGTGGGCCCGGGCAGTCCGCTGCTCATCGAGTCGCCCACGTACTGGGGCGCGATCCTCGGGGCCGAGCAGGCCGGGCTCGAGCTGGTGCCGATCCCCAGCGGCCCTGAGGGTCCGGACCCGGAGGAGCTGGACCGGGCGTTCCGGCGGACGGGGGCGCGGGCGTTCTACGCGCAGCCGACGTTCGCGAACCCGACGGGTGTGCAGTGGTCGCCGGGCCGGGGGCGGGACGTGCTGGAGGTCGTGCGGAGACACGGGGCGTTCCTCGTCGAGGACGACTGGGCGCACGACCTGGCGATCGACGCGGATCCGGCTCCTCTTGCGGCCCTTGACGACAGCGGGCACGTGGTGTATCTGCGGTCGCTCACGAAGAGCGTGTCCCCGGCGCTGCGCGTGGCGGCGGTGGTCGCGCGGGGGCCGGTGCGGGACCGGATCGCGGCCGACCAGGGCTCGGAGGCGATGTACGTGAGCGGGGTGCTGCAGGCGGCGGCGCTGGACGTGGTGACGCAGCCGGGGTGGCGGAACCACTTGCGGGGCTTCAGGAACCAGGTGCGGCTGCGGCGGGACCTGCTGGTGGGGGCGCTGCGGGAGCACGCGCCGGGGGTGCGGCTCGAACGCGTCCCGGCGGGCGGGCTCAACCTGTGGCTGCGCTTGACTGAGGGCGTCGATGTCGAACGGCTGGTGCGCGACTGCGAGTCGCGCGGGCTGCTCATCGCGCCGGGGACGGAGTGGTTCCCGGCCGAGCCCGCCGGGCCGTACGTGCGGGTCAACTTCTCGGGCCCGGCCCCGGACCGGTTCGGCGAGGCGGCCCGGCTGCTGCAGGCGGCCTTGGACGAGCAGCGGTGAAAAGGAGTTGGCGCGGCGCCGAAACCTAGGTACCTTAGGATAGAACCTAGGAAGGTTAGGAAACCATGCCGCGTGTAGGACTCACCCGTGACGCCCTGATCGAGGCGGCGGCCGACACCGCCGACGAGATCGGCTTCGAGCACCTGACGCTCGCCGTGCTGGCCAAGCGGTTCGGCGTGCGCGACGCGAGCCTGTACACCCACGTGCGCGGCCTCGCCGACCTCATGGAGGGCGTCGCGCTCCTCGCTCACGACGAGTGGGCGGAGGTCCTGGAGCGCGCAGTGGCCGGGCGCTCGGGCCATGCGGCCCTGACGGCGTTCGCCGACGCGTACCGCGCCTTCGCGACCGGGCACCCGGGCCGGTACGCCGCGACCCGGCATCCGATCGCGCCCGACAGGCTCGCGGCCTCCACAGGCGTCACGCGCATCATCGAGGCCTGCTACGCGCTGCTGCGCGGCTACGACCTGCCCGAACCCGACGCGACCGACGCGGTCCGGCTGCTGCGCAGCACCTTCCACGGTTTCAGCGACCTGGAGGCGACGGGCGGGTTCACCGCCGACCGTTCCCTGGACGCGTCGTGGCGGCGCGCGGTCGACGCGCTCCACCGCACCCTGACCGACTGGCCGAGATAGGAGCGAACCACATGCACGCCATCGACATCGAGAACACCACTGTGGAGTACGAGCGCACGGGCGGCGGCCCGCCGCTGCTCTTCATTCCGGGCGGCTCGGGCAACGGCGGCGTCCTCGCACGCCTCGCGGCCGAACTGGGCGACGCCTTCGACGTCGTCACGATGAGCACGCGGGTCGCCTCGGCGCAGCGGCCGGGCTTCGTCCTCGGCGGCCAGCACCCGAAGGTCCACGCCGAAGACGCGGTGGCCGTGATCGACGCGCTGTTCGACGAGGCTCCGATCGTGTTCGGCTTCAGCGCGGGCGCGATCACGACGCTCGAACTGCTCGCGGGCCACCCCGAGCGGGTGCGGCTCGCGGTCGTCCATGAACCGCCGCTGGTGAACCTGCTGCCGGAGGCCGCGCGGCTGCGGGCCGAGATCGCCTCGGTCCGGGAGGCGGCGCGCGCCGGGGACTTCGCCGGGGCCGGGGCGATCATGGCCGCGACGATGGTCGACACCGGCATCAGATTCGAGCCGCCTTCGCTGCGCCGCTTCGGCACCTGGGCCGAGCACTACGCCGACACCGCGCCCGAACCGCCGACGCCCGAACTCCTGGAACTGTTCGGCCGTCTCGGCGACCTGCAACCGCTGTTCCTGGAGCACGTGCTGGTCCAGTTCACCGGCTACGACCCGGATCTGGCCGGGCTCGCGGCACACGCAGACCGGCTGGTGTTGGCCGCTGGCATCGATTCCCGCTCGGACCTGCCGTTCCAGACCGCCGCCGCGCTCGCGTCCCGGCTCGGCCTGCCGCTGACCGAGCTGCCGGGCGGGCACCTCGGCTCGGTCGAGCGCCCGACCCAGTTCGCGGAAGCGCTCAAGGCGCTCCTCGACGCGAGCATGAGTCGCGTTCCGTCACACTAAGACCGTGGAAACCTTTACAGCACCAGAGAAGATGAGCCGCGACATGCGCCGCAACGGCGTCACGATCTGCGCGTTCTTCGGCCTCGGCTGGTTCATCGGCGGCGCCGGCCTGCTCGGCGACGGCGCACCGTACTGGATCGGGCTCGCGATCGCCGTAATCATCAGCGTGGGCCTGGTCGTCGCGGTCCCGCGCGTCGCCACCGAGCGGGAGCGCCCGCGCGAGCTGCCGAAGGACTGGGGCCGCCGGTACGGCATCTGGATCGCGTTCGAGGTCGTGCTCATCGTCGCGGCGATCCTCGCGCTCCGCGCCCTGGACCTCACCGCGTTCCTGCCGGGCACGATCGCGGCCATCGTCGGCGCGCACTTCATCCCGCTCGCCCCGGCCTTCGACGAACCGAAGTACAAGTGGACCGGCTACGCGATGATCATCGCCGGGATCGCGGGCGTCGCCGCCGGTGCGGGCGGGACCGTCCTCGCCGGAGCGGTGGCCGGATTCGGTTCGGCCGTGGCCCTCTGGGCGACGGGTGCGGCGGTCCTCAAGCGCGGCTAGGCGAGTCGGCGCGCCCATACGGGCGGCCCCGGGTACCCTCCCTATCCCACCTTCACCACTACCAGTGAAAAGGACACCCTCCCATACGGGTGCGACAAAACATCGTTCTCGAACACAAGGCGAATCACCATCGGATTTCGGAGGTCAGGAGAGCCCATGGACATCAGCGGAGTCTTCACGGACGCGTTCAGCCGCGTGCAAGAGGAGGTCCATGCCGTTCTGGAGGGCCTGTCGCAGGAGGACCTGGACACGCGGCCAGGGCCCGGGGCGAACTCGATCGGCTGGCTGGTGTGGCACATCGCGCGGGTCCAGGACGACCATGTCGCGGACGTGGCCGGGCGGGAGCAGACCTGGATCGCCGACGACTGGCACGAGCGGTTCGCGCTCGGACTGGAGTCGCGCGACATCGGGTACGGGCACACGAGCGATCAGGTCGGCAAAGTCAAGGGCGTCAAGGCGAGCGAGCTGCGCGGGTACTACGACGCGGTGCACGCCGCGACGCTCGGCTACGTCGCCGCGCTCGTCCCCGCCGACCTCGACCGGATCGTTGACACGCGCTGGGACCCGGCGGTGACCCTCGGGGTGCGGCTGGTGAGCGTCGTCAACGACAACCAGCAGCACACCGGGCAGGCCATGTACGTGCGCGGGCTCCTCGAATCGAGTTGAGCCCCAGGCTTACACGCCGAGAAGGCCCGGCAGGGTCGCACCGATCGGCCCGCGCAGCACCGCGTGGGCGACCTCCTCGTACGGCGTGGGCTCGGCGTTGACGATGACGAGGCGGGCACCGTGGGCCAGCGCGTAGTCGCAGAGCCCGGCGGCCGGGTAAACGCCGAGGGACGTGCCGATCGCGGCGAAGAGGTCGGCGTCGCGGGTGGCGTCGGCGGCGGCGTCGAGGACGTCGGGGTCGAGCTGCTGTCCGAAGGAGATGGTCGCCGACTTGAGGATGCCGCCGCAGGCGAGGCAGGGCGGGTCGGTCTCGCCCGCTTCGAGTCTCGGCAGGACGTCGGCCATGGGGAGGCGGTGTCCGCAGTCGAGGCAGGCGGCGTCGCGGGCGGTGCCGTGGATCTCGATGACGCGTCCGGGGTCGGTGCCGGCGGCCTGGTGGAGGCCGTCGGTGTTCTGGGTGACGATGGCGCGGAGGCGTCCGGTGCGGGCGAGGTCGGCGAGGGCGCGGTGGGCGGTGTTGGGCTCGGCGGTCCAGAGGGGGCTGGCGAGCCGGGCGGCCCAGGCCTGGCGGCGCACGTCGGGGTCGGCGAGGTAGTTGTCGATGGTGAAGAGCTTCTCGGCGGCGGGGTTCTTGGTCCAGACCCCTTGGGGGCCGCGGAAGTCGGGGATGCCGGAGTCGGTGGAGACCCCGGCTCCGGTGAGGACGGTGATCGAGGCGGCCTCGCGGAACCAGCGGGCCGCCTCGGCGGTGGTGCTCGTGCTCATCTGACGGAACGTACCGCAAGGGCTCGGGGGGCGAACCCGGATGATGGGCGAAGCGGACTGAAGATCACCGTTCGGCACTGGACAGGGCCGGTGCGTTACTGCGAGAATTGCGCCCGTTCAGACCCCCACGGACGGAAAGCAACCCCTATGCGCCGCAAGTCCATGACCACGAGCGTCCTCAACGTGCTGCTGCAGCCGACCATGTCGAGCCGACGCGACCCTGACAAGATCTTCGACGGTATCGTCGCCAAGTCCGCGCGCGCCACCGGCGGCGACCCGGCCGCGGTCGGCGAGTTCCTCGACGGCATGCGGCTCCTGAACAGGAACTTCGCCGCGAGCCCCCGTCTGAGCCCGATGGGCTGGCAGAGCGTCCAGGGCGACCTGCGCCTGCGCGTGGAGAACCGCCTCCGCGTGCAGCGGGTCGTCGCCGAGCATCCCGAGATCGAGTCCGAGCCGATCGAGCGGCCCGTCTTCATCGTCGGCCTCCCCCGCACCGCGACCACGTTGGCGCACAACATCATCGCGAAGTCGGCCGACCACCGCGGCCCGGCGCTGTGGGAGTGGATGTTCACCGACATCGATCGCGGCGAGGAGGCCCGGGTCCGCCGCATCAGGCAGACCGAGCGCCTCGTGGGCACGTTCATGCGGCTCGCCCCGGCGTTCAAGGTCATCCACCCGCTCAACGCCCAGAAGCCTGACGAGTGCAACTACCTGCTGCCGCACGGCACGCAGCACATCGCGCGGGTCCACATGCCGAAGTACCACCAGTGGATCGAGCAGCGGGACGCGCTGCCGGACTACGAGTACCTGAAGCTCGCGCTGCAGGTCCTCCAGTTCGGACGCGAGCGCAAGCGGTGGATCCTCAAGTCCCCCATGCACCTCGACCACCTGCCCGAGATCCGCAAGGTGTTCCCCGACGCGCAGATCGTGTGGACGCACCGCGACCCGATCACCGTGCTCGGCTCCCTGTGCTCGCTCGTGGAGTCCTCGCAGGTCATGCACGAGCGCAGCCCCGACCTGCACGCGATCGGCGAGACCTGGCTCCGGATCCAGTCGACCGCGATCGAGCGCGCCCGCAAGGCCCGCGTCGACTGGCCTCGCTCCTCGTTCATCGACGTCCCCTACCCGTGGCTCGCCGCCGAGCCGCACGACAAGGTGCCGCTCCTGTACGAACGCCTGGGCGCCAAATGGACCGAGGCGGACGCCCGCACCCTCGACTCCGTCCTCGCCCGCCCCGGCATCGGCCGCCAGCACGAGTACGAGCTCGCCCGCTACGGCCTCAACCCGGGCCAGGTCGAGGAGGCCTTCGGCGACTACCCGCGCATGGTCGAGAAGCTCCGCCTCGACTAGTCACTGGCCCCGGCGGAGGATCGGGGGGTTGAGGAGGGTGGCGTCTCCGCGGCGGTAGAGGCGGGCCGGGCGGCCCGGCTCGCCTCCCGTCGAGCGGCCCGTGGGCTCGACGAAGCCCGGCGTGGTCGTGGCCTTGCGGTGGAAGTTGCGCGGGTCGAGGTGCTCGCCCCAGACCGCCTCGTAGACCTGGCGCAGCGCGGCGATCGTGAACTCGGGCGGGCAGAAGGCCGTCGCCAGCGGCGTGTACTCGAGTTTGGAGCGGGCCCGCTCGACGCCGTCGGCGAGGATGCGGTCGTGGTCGAACGCGAGGCCGTGCTTGCCGATCGGCGTCCAGGCGGCGGCTGCCGCGTCCGTGCCCGCCACGGGCGCGGGCAGGTCGGGCAGGAGCGCCAGGTAGGCCACGGTGACGACGCGGCCGCGCGGGTCGCGGCCGGGCTCGCCGTAGCTGCCGAGCTGCTCGAGGTGCCCGGCGGGGCCGTCGAGGCCGGTCTCCTCGCCCAGTTCGCGGCGCGCGGCGGCGTCGAGGTCCTCGTCGCCGAGGACGAAGCCGCCGGGCAGGGCCCAGCGGCCGAGGTGGGGCTCGATGCCCCGCTCGACGAGGAGCGCGTTCAACTCGCCGTCGCGGACCGTGAGGACCACGAGGTCGACAGTGACGGCAAACACCGGATAACTCATTATCACCACCTTGACGATAACCTATCACAAGGATTATCGTCAGAGTGACGAGAAAATAGGAGGTCCACCCCATGGCCGATGTCACCAAGCTTTTCTTCCTGCGCCACCTGCGCGGCACCCCCACCGTCTGGGTCAGGTGCCAGAAGCGCGGCCGCACCTCCCGCGAAGGCACCAGCCAGTCGTTCTGGTACCGCCCGCTCGTCGCCGTGCTCTCCGAAGTGCCCGTCGACGACCGCGAACTGCCCCTGATGTTCCACGCCCGCACCGCCGACTTCGCCGACGTCACCGTGCAGGCCACCGTGACCTACCGGATCGACGACCCCGCGCTCGCCGCCACCCGCCTCGACTTCTCCGTCGACCCCTACCGGGGCCAGGCCCGCGCCCGCCCGCTCGACCAGGTCGCGACCCTCCTCACCGAGCTCGCGCAGCAGCCCGCGATCGACCTGCTCGCCCGGCTGCCGCTCGCCGAAGCGCTCACCAGCGCCGTCCCGCAGCTACGGGAGGACGTCGCGGCCGCGCTCGCCGAGGACGCGCGGCTGGCCGACATCGGCGTGGCCGTCGTCAGCGCCCGCGTCGTCGCGGTCCGGCCCGAACCGGAGCTGGAGCGGTCGCTGCAGACCCCCACTCGCGAAGCGGTGCAGCAGGACGCGGACAAGGCGACGTACTCGCGGCGGGCCCAGGCCGTCGAGCAGGAGCGGGCCATCGCCGAGAACGAGCTGCAGAACAAGATCGAGCTCGCCCGGCGCGAACAGCAGCTCGTGGAGCAGCGGGGCGCCAACGCGCAGCGGCAGGCCGAACTCGCGGCCGCCGCCGGACTGGCTGCGGCCCAAGGTGAAGCGGAACGGGAGCGGACGCTCGCGTCCGCCCAGGCCGACAAGGTGCGCGCCGTCGGCGCGGCCGAAGCGGAGTCGGAGGCGGCCCGCCTGGCCGCGTACCGGGACCTGCCGCCGTCGGTGCTCCAGGCGCTCGCGCTGCGCGAGCTCGCGGGCCAGCTGCCCGAGATCGGGCAGATCACGATCACGCCGGACCTGCTGACCGGCACGCTCTCGCGGCTCGCCGACGGATCGCGATGAGCGCGACCCTGGCACCGCGCGTGGTGGTCGTCAGCCGCCGCAGCGAGCTCGACGAGCTGCTCGTGCGGCACGGCACCCGCGCGGCCGCCGAGCACTTCCTGCGCCAGCGCGGCCGCGACCTGGACGAGGTCGCGGCCCGGCACGAGGCACTGGAGGCGGCGCTCACCACTGTGGACGCGGCGGTCCCGGCCGACTGGCGCCGCGGCCGGGTCGACCGGGAGGACCTGCCGCGGTTCCTGTTCGGGCCCGAGGACATCGTCGTCGCGGTCGGGCAGGACGGGCTCGTGGCGAACCTCGCCAAGTACCTGTCGGGCCAGCCGGTGCTGGGCGTCGACCCGGAGCCGGGGCGCAACCCGGGCGTGCTCATCCGGTTCCGCGCCGAGGAGGTCGGGGCCGCGCTCAGGGCGGCGGCAGCCGAGGCCGCCGTGGTGCGGCGGTTGTCGATGGTGTCGGCGCGGCTGGACGACGGGCAGGAGCTGGCCGGGCTCAACGAGATCTACGCGGGCCACGGTTCGCACCAGTCAGCGCGGTACCGGCTCGTTCGGGCGGACGGCAGGGAGGAGCGCCAGTCCTCGTCGGGTGTCCTGGTCGGGACAGGTACGGGTGCAACGGGCTGGACGGCGTCGATCGCGGCCGACCGGGGCTGGAGCCGGGGGCTGCCTGGTCCGGAGGAGCCGTCGCTGTCGTGGTTCGTGCGGGAGGCGTGGCCGTCGCCGGCGACTGGCGCGACTTTGACGGCGGGGCTGCTGCGCGCGGGCGAGGAGCTGCGGCTGGTGTGCGAGAGCGAGCGACTCGTGGTGTTCGCGGACGGCGTCGAGTCGGACCACCTGACGGTCACGTGGGGCCAGCAGGTCGTGATCGGGCTGGCCGCAAGGCATCTGCACCTGGTCGTTCCGGAGTAGCGGGAGGCCGCCGCGGCGTCGGCTGCGGCGGTCGCCTTGCGTCCCTTGCGGGGGCGGGCCCTGGGCGAGCGGGCGTGGGGCGGATAGGGAATCGTTGCGGGCATGACGATTCCCGATCTGGCCGAGGCGTCTCGGCTGCAGGCCCGCAACTCCGCCGCGTTCTGGGCCGCCACCGGCCGCTCGCGCGGGCACGAGGTGATCCGGCGGCGCGGTTTCCTGGCGGTGCGCGGTGACGACCGCGCCGGAGTGCGTGTGCTGATCCAGGAGCCGGAGCTGACGGCCGAGGAGCTGGAGGAGGTCGCGGAGCTGCGGCGTTCGGCGGCCGGCCTGGTCGACATGGAGGACCCGTTCAGCTCGACCGCGCTGGCGCACTTGGGGATGGGCTCGTGGCAGATGCCGGTGATGCTCAGGCCGCCCGGCGCGGTCGAGGCGCCCGCCGTCGCGGTGCGGCGGGTCCGGGACGCGTCAGACCTGCGCGGGGCCGAGAGGGCGGTGATCGCGAGCTTCGGGCTGGACCGGTTCGAGCCGTACCGGCCCGGGGAGATGTTCCCGGCGGCGCTGCTCGACGAGCCGGGCGTCGCGCTCTATGTCGCGTCGGTGGACGGCGAGGTCGCGGGGGCGTGCGTCACCGTGGCCGCCAACGGTTTCGGCAGCCACTACTGGGTCGGGACGACCGAGGCGGCGCGGTCGAAGGGCATCGGGCGGGCCGTCATGCTCGGTTCGCTGGAGCCGCTGGCGGACGTGCCGGTGACGCTCACGGCCTCGAAGCTCGGCGTGCCGCTGTACGAGAAGCTGGGGTTCTCGGCGGCCGCGCCGTCGACGTGGTGGTCCTCGACCAGGGCCTAGGGGGTGTTTACGAACCCCCGGCGAGTCGGTATCCGAGTCCGTTTGTTCGCTCGCAAGGCGGAAGGCCCTCCAGATACCGGTGTTGTATCTGGAGGGCCGACAACGAAGCGAGCGGGCAAACGGGCCGGATAGCGGCCGTCAGGGGTTCGTAAACACCCCCTAGTCCTCTTCGTCGGGGTCTTCGAGGAGGCGCATCTCCTCGATGTCGAGCCGGTACTGCATCTGGCGGAGCACGGCGTCGTCGATGCGCCGCTCGTTGCGGAGCATGACGAGGACCGCGCGCTTCTCGGCGAGGACGGCCAGGCGCAGCCGGTCGTAGTCGCCGCGCACGCGCGGGATCGTGTCGGGCCCTTCCTCTTCGGGGTCGGACTCCAGGAAGTCGAGGTGTTCGCGCATCTCGGACTGCAGGCGCGCCAAGGCGTCGGCGTGGACGTCGAGTTCGGCGGCCAGGCGCGGCAGGGCCTCGACGGCGGCGTTCGAGGTCTGCACCTTCGCGTACTGCAGCTCCTCGTCGGGCTCGGTGTCGGCGGGCAGGTCGGCCCAGCGGATCACGGCCGGGAGGAAGAACGCGGGCAGGAGCATGACACAGATGACGCCGAAGGTCGTGAACACGATGACGTCGCGGGACGGGAACGGCGCGCCCGAACTGATCGTCGTCGGCACGGCGATCGCGATGGCCAGTGAGATCGCGCCGCGGAAGCCCGACAGGCCCGAGACGATGCGGGAGCGGTTGGAGACGCGCAGGAGCCGCTGCTGCGGGCGGCGGTCGATGAGCCGGATGAGGTAGGCCGAGGCGTACAGGAACGCGAGGCGCACACCGACGAGGACGAGCGCGATCGCGGCGACCAGGCCGACCGCCTGGGCGAGGTCCGCGCCTTCCATGCCGCGCAGGGCCGCCTGCGACTCGATGCCGATGAGGACGAACAGGGCGCCGTTGAGCAGGAACGTCGCGAACCCCCACGTCGCGAACACCTGGCGTCGGGCCGGGGCGGAGCCGTAGACGGGGCTGGTCTGGCTGACGATGAGCCCGGCCGCGACCGCCGCGAGGACGCCGGAGGCGTGGATGAACTCGGCGAGGAGGTACCCGGTGAACGGGATGAGGAAGAAGATCGTGCAGGCCGTCAGGGTGTCGGTGACCTTGCGGCGCAGCCAGACCCAGAACAGGGCCGAGAGGACGCCCGCGGCGATGCCGCCCGCGTAGGAGACCAGGAACTCCCAGCCGACGAGCGCGAGGCTCAGGTGCTCCTCCCCCACGACGACGCCGACGGCGAGGCCGAAGACGACGAGGGCGGTGCCGTCGTTGACGAGGCTCTCGGCGCGCAGGACCATGATCTGGCGGCGGGGCAGGTAGCGGGCGACGACGTTCACGGCGGTCGCGTCGGTGGGTGCGAGGGCCGCGCCGAGGACCCATGCCGGGCCCCAGGGCATGCCGAAGGCGTGCGCGGTGGCGGCGACGGCGGCCGCGGTGACGACGACGAGGATCGTGCTGGTGAGGAAGATGCCGCGCCGGTAGCGGCGGATCTCGCGCAGGGAGGTGTTGAACGCCTCCCACCACAGCAGCGCGGGCAGGAACAGCAGGAGGACCACTTCGGACGGCAGCTCGAGGACCCCGAACGCGGGGATGAGCCCGAGGAGCACGCCCACTCCGAGCTGGAGCACGGGCGCGGCGATCCCGGTGCGCTGCGCGGCGATCCGGCAGGCGACCAGCGCCGCGCCGATCACGACGATGAGTTCGAGGCCCAGCATGAGCAGTATCCTGCCGCAAGCCCGGGCGGGCCGGGTGGTTTCCCCTCGGCCCGCCTACGGTCGGGCTATTGCGTCGCGAGGGCCTGGGCCGCTTCGGCGGCGACCTGGGCGCGGAAGCCCTCGCCGCCGAGGGCGGCCACGGTCTCCAGGGCGCGGCGGTGGGCTTCGGCGAGGGCGTCGGCCGCGGCGGTCGGGACGTCCGGGACGACGCCGGTGCCCTCCCAGTTGCCGCCCGAGATCGGGCTGACCGAGCGTGCGACGGGGACGGTGAGTTCGAGGTGTGCGGCCACTTTGAACCCGTCGCGCGGGTGCGCGCCGCCGCGGGTCCGCTCGCCGACCACGGCGGCCCGGCCGCGCTCCTGCAGGTCGAAGCTGAGTGCCTCGCCGCCGGAGAAGGTCTTCGCGCTGGTCAGGACCCACACGGGCTTGACGCCGCCGAACTTGGGGCCGGGGACGTGCGAGGTCCACAGCTGCGTGAACCGCTCGGGGTCGCGGAAGGCCATGCCGGAGAGCTGCACCGGTTCGGCGTCGGTGAGGTGGCTGTAGAGCCAGGTCACCATGTTCGGGTCGCCGCCGAGGCACTCGCGCAGGTCGAGGATGAGCGCGTCGGCGGTCGCGAGGAGCCGCATCGCGGCGGCGACCTGGTCGCCCGCGACCGCGGGCGGGAACATCAGCGGGGCGATCGACAGCAGGCCGACGTTTCCGGGGAGGCGCTGCGCGTTCGCGACCCCGCCGCAGGTGAGGTCGCTCCACTCCCCCATCTGCCGCATCTGGGTCTCGTCGTCGTCGTGGGTGTCGCTGAGTTCCGTCGCGGAGTGGACGAGCCGCAGGTGGAGGTCGTTGTTGACCGACTGCAGGTCGGCGGTGACGAGCTCGGCGAGGCGCGCGTCGTCGGCGCCGTCGTAGCGGCCTTCGGCGGCCGCCTCGGTGAGGACCGCGCCGACTGCGGCGGCGACCTCGGGGAAGACGTAGTGCTCGTCGAGCAGTTTCACGATCTGGGGGATGACGGCGGACATAGGGACCTCCAACGGGGCGGGTGATGTCTAGTAGTGAACCACCGATTTGACAAAGAGTCCAGTTTTCTGGACACTTGATTTCATGGACGACCCCGATGCGATCGCGATCGCGACCCCGCAGCAGTTCCGGGCGCTCGGGCACCCGGTCCGCCACCGCCTGCTCTTCGCGATCGGCAGGGAGACCGCGACGCTGAGCGGGCTCGCGGCCGAGCTCGGCATCAGCAAGGGCAGCGCGGGCCACCACCTGAAGATCCTGCTCGAAGCCGGGCTCGTGCGACTCGACGGCACCCGGCAGGTCAGGGGCGGCACCGAGCAGCACTACCGGCGGGCCGCGACGAAGCTCGACTTCAGCGACGGCGAGACCACGAAGGCGGCGCTCGCGGCCGTCGCCGACGAGATGGCCACCGACGACGACTCGCTGTTCGTCCTGCGCAGCGTCCGCCTCGGCCCGGCGCAGGCGCGGCGGCTGCGCGAGACCCTCGAAACCCTTGCGGCCGAGGTCGAAGACGAGCCCGGCGAGGCCCGGCACGGCGTCCTGGTCGGCTTCTACCGGCCGGGGCCGGTCAGTCGCGGTTGACGGAGCCGTCCGCGCGGCCCGACTCGTACGCCCACATCGCCGCCTCGACGCGGTTGCGGACGCCGAGTTTCGCCAGCACGCCCGCGATGTGCGTCTTCACCGTGCCGAGCGAGAGGTACAGCCGCTCGCCGATCTCGGTGTTGGTGAGGCCTGCGGCGAGCAGCGCCAGCACCTCCTCCTCGCGGGCGGTGAGCGGCGCAGACGGCTGCCGCACGGCCTTCGCCGGGCGCGAGAACTCGCCGAGGAGCCGCAGCGTCACCTGCGGCGCGATGAGCGCGTCGCCGTTCGCGGCCGCGCGCACCGCCTCGCCGATCAGGTGCGGGCCAGCCTCCTTGAGCAGGAACCCCTTCGCGCCGGCGCGGAGCGCGCCGTGCACGTACTCGTCGAGGTCGAACGTGGTGATGACGACGACCGCGATCGGCTCCGCGACCCGGTCGCCCGCCAGGAGCGACGTGACCTCGATGCCGTTCAGCCCCGGCATCCGGATGTCCACGAGGGCCACGTCGGGGCGGACGCGCTGCGCGAGCCGGACCGCCTCGACACCGTCGGCGGCCTCGCCGACGACCTCGATGCCCGGCTGCGCGTCGAGCAGCAGGCGCAGGCCGGTGCGCACCGGCTCCTGGTCGTCGGCCACGATCACCCGGATCATCCCTTGTCCCCCAACGGCAGCGACGCCCGCAGCGTCCATCCTCCGGCCGGGTCGGGACCGGCGTCCACGTCGCCGCCGAGCAGCGCCGCCCGCTCCGCCATACCGCGCAGGCCGTGCCCGCCGTCCGACGCCGAGCGGACCGGAGCGCCGTCGTCGCGGACGACGACGCCCGCCGCGTCCGCGCCGACCGACACGTGGATGTCGACAGTGGAGACGTCGCGGGCGTGGCGGCGCGCGTTCGTGACGCCTTCCTGCGCGATCCGGAACAGCGTCGACGCGACGACCGCCGGAAGCTCCTCCGCCGCCTCGATCCGCACGGTCACCTCGGGCGGGCCGGGATCGGCGAGACGGGCGAGCTCGGGCAGGCCGGCCATCGGCGCGTACTCCGCGGGCGCGCGCAGGGTCCGCACCAGCGACCGCATCTCCCCCAGCGCCGCCTGCGCCTCGCGCTCGATCACCGCCAGCGACTCCGGCACCAGATCCGGGTCCGCGCCCGCCACCTGCGCGCGGATCACGATCGCCGAGACGTGATGCGCCACAGTGTCGTGGAGGTCGCGGGCCAGCGCCTCGCGCTCGCGCGCCCGGACCGAGTCGAGCAGGCGCGCCCGGGACTCCAGGCGCTCGCGCCGCAGCGCCCCGATGAGGCAGGCCCCGCCCATGAACGCGACTCCGGCGGCGATGTCCGCCGCAGGATCGGTCCCGAGCGAGCTGGAGAGGACGAGCCCGGCGGCGGTCGCGGCGCCGCCGAGGATCCTGTCCCTGCCTGAGCCCCAGCGGAAGAGGGCGTACGGGACGGTGAGGAACACGAACGTGGTGAACAGCGCGTTCGGTTCGATCCCGGGGGCGGCGTGCGCGGCGGCGAGGGCCGAGGTGGCGCAGGCCAGCAGGACCGCGCTGGCGAGCGGCCGGGTCCGCCGCCACAGCAGCACCGGGAGGATCGCGATCGTCGCGGCGGTGGTCGCGACGGGCCAGGCGAGGTCGGGGCGCGCCGCGCCTTCGAAGACGCAGGCGAGGGCGGCGAGGGCGATGAGCACCGCGTCGCGCGGGCGCGGGCCGTCGGCTCCGGCGGCGCGGGGCCGGGCCCACGCGCCGTTCATGCTGCGCCGCAAGGCCGCCACGTCGGTCACGCGTCCATCGTCGCAGGACGCCGGGCGGCGGCGCGGCGGCGGGCGATGACCCATTCGGCGACGAGGGCGTTGAGGAGCCAGGCGGCGTCCATCTGGAGGAGCCGCGCGAGCTCGCCCGGTTCGCCGAAGAGGAGCATCGGCGGGCCGGAGGTGAGGACCTGGGTGCCCGCGCCGAGCGCGAGGGCGTAGGCGCGGATCATCCACGAGCCGTGGGCGAAGTAGTCGCGGCGTCCGATCGCGGCGACCCCGAGGACGAGGCAGGCGAGCATGGCGGCGCCGACGATGTAGCGGGAGACGGCGACGGCGCGGTCGTCGATGGAGGGCGTGTCGTAGAACGCGGTCATCCACAGTCCGGTGGCCGCGACGACGAACCCGGCGGGGACCAGGAGGTAGCGGCCCGCGAAGCGGTGCCAGGCGTTGCGGTCGCGGCGCAGGCGGGGCAGGAACTGGAAGGCGCCGACGATGGAGTAGACGAGGGCGCCGATGATGTGGAGCACCACCGGGAGGGGCGTGCGCATGAAGCGGGCGTTCGCGGCGGTTTCGGTTGCACCGGACGCGATCTCGTCGACGCGGACGACGCCTGCGATCGAGGGGATGAGGGCGAGGAGGAGGAGCCCCGCCGCGATGGGCCATTCGCGGCGGGGGCGGGTGTCGGGCTTTCGTTGGAGCCGAGGAGTTTCCATGGCTCCATCGTGTGCCCGGGGGCGCCCCGGGCGCTTCAGCCATGTGGCCTAACCCGGTTCAGTCGGCGTTGCGGACGCAGCCGGAGTGGACCGCGAGGAGGGTGGTGTCGTCGGCGACCTGGAACTCGATCCGGACGCCGTCCTCGCGTTCGGCGGTGATGGCGTGCCCCGGCGGGATCTCCTCGGCGATGAAGATCTCCTGGTCGCTGGTGATCTCCCAGCCGTCGTCCTGGAGGTGGTCGCGCATGGTGTCGATGGCGTCGGCGCCGGGGCCGGAGGTCGCGGTCTTCTCGTCGTACCAGTAGACGAGGCTGAACTCGGACCACTCCTCGTCCGCCGAGTCGCGGTCGTCGCACGCGATGCTGTCGGCGAGATGGTCATCGGCGGCGGGGAAGCCCTCGACCCCTTCGAGGGCCGTGAGCGGGTCGGCGATGGCCGCTTCGAGGAGGGCCGGGGCTTCGGAGGCGTTGAATTCGCGTTCGGGGTGGCGGTTCTCGGGGTCGTTGACCTGGGCGTTCCATACCAGGAGGACGGCGGTGACCGCGGCGGCGGCGGGGAGGACAGCCAACTCGGGCAGGAAGGGGCGCCGGGGCGAGCCGCCCGCTCGGATGGCCTCGCGGGTGGCCGGGCGGACACTGATGACGAGTTCGAGGATGAGCGCCAGGATGAACGGCGCGGCGATGAGCACGAAGGGCATGAGCATCGCGATCTGGACCGCCGTGGCGGCCATGGAGACCAGGAGGAGCGGTCCGCCCCAGCGGGTGCGTCCGATCTGGACGGCGGCGAGCAGGTGCACCGCGGCCTGCGGGACGACCAGCCAGATGTAGCGCGCGGTCGCGGCGCGGGCGTCGGCGGTCGAGAAGTCGTAGGACATCGCGTGGAGGTCCATCAGGACCGGGTAGAGCCAGAGGGCGCCCGCGACGAGGACGGCGAGCTGGATCGCGAGGACGGCGCGGAGCGCGAACAGCGATCGCGGAGCGGCGGAAGGGGTTTCAGTGGTCATCGGTCGGCCTTTCGAGGAGGGGTGACCTGGTGGTTACTCAAGGGTAATTTCGGCGCGGGGCGGCGCGACTCCCCAGATCGGGCCACGTTCGCGCACTCTTCTTGCATGCAGAGCGGCCGCGATCGACAGAGTGATATTTTCTGAAACTTTCGAAGGTCAAGGAAAGGAATTGGGTGCGCCAGGGTGGCGGATTTCGAAGGTTCTCGTTTGAGCGTTCCCCTGAGCTGTAGCGATGATGATGGATTTCCGGATTGAGACATTGAAAAGTTCCGATAGTTTTCCGGAAGTCATTGACACGTTCTCGGCCGCGGTCCACGATGGTCACCATCAAGAGATAGATGTCTCTCGATGCGGTTCGGCCTTCCGGCGGACCGCACGGCACCCTTGCAAGGAGTCAGGATGTCCATGGACAACCCACCCCCCAGCCTCTTCAGCCGCCGCGGCCTGCTGCTCGGCGGCGCCGGCGCGCTCGCGCTCGGGGCATCCGGGCTGCTCCTCCCCGGCTCGGCCCAGGCCCAGCAGGTCATCACCACCAACCAGGAGGGCACGCACAACGGCTACTACTACTCGTTCTGGACCGACACCCAGGGCGCGGCCTCGATGACTCTCGGCGCAGGCGGGAACTACAGCTCGCAGTGGAACGGCGCCAACAACTGGGTCGGCGGCAAAGGCTGGGCCAACGGCGGACGCCGGGTCGTCGACTACACCGGCACCGTCAACCACGGCAGCAACGGCTACCTGGCCCTGTACGGCTGGACCTCGAACCCGCTGGTCGAGTACTACATCGTCGAATCGTACGGCCCGTACAACCCCAGCACCGGCGCCTCGAACCGCGGCACGGCCACCATCAACGGCGGCACGTACTGGCTCGGGCAGTCCACAAGATACAACGCCCCGTCGGTGGAGGGCACCAAGACCTTCAACCAGTACTGGAGCGTCCGCCAGAGCAAGCGCACCTCCGGCAGCATCGACACCGGCGCCCACTTCGACGCCTGGGCCCGCGCCGGGATGAACCTGGGCGCCTTCAGCTACTACATGATCATGGCGACCGAGGGCTACCAGTCCAGCGGCAACTCCAACATCACCGTCGGCACCACCGGCGGCGGTGGCGGCGGCGGAGGCGGCGCCTGCACCGCGACGCTCTCGGCCGGGCAGCGCTGGAGCGACCGCTACAACCTCAACGTCACCGTCTCCGGCAAGAGCGACTGGCGGACCACGCTGAACATCCCCTCGCCCGCGAAGGTCATCGCGACCTGGAACTGCAACGCGTCCTACCCGTCCGCGCAGCAGCTCGTCGCGACCCCGAACGGCAGCGGCAACACCTTCGGCCTCACCATCCAGGCCAACGGCAACTGGAACTGGCCGACCGTGGGCTGCGCGTAGCGGGGCCTCGGCGAACCCTGCAGCCGAGGTCCGTGCGACGGCCGCCCGCGATTGCGGGCGGCCGTTCGCCTTGCCTGCCGGAGACCGTATTCAACCCATCGGTTGACAACGATCCGCGGGTCGTCTAACGTCGTGCTCAACCGATGAGTTGAGGACTATGAGCGAGAGCGTGACACAGCTCGACCGGGCGTTCGCGGCGCTGGCCGACCCGACCCGGCGCGGCCTCGTCGCCGCGCTGGCCGCGTCGGACGCGACCGTGAGCGAGCTGGCCGAGCCGTACGACATGAGCCTCCAGGCGGTCTCCAAGCACATCAAGGTGCTCGAGGACGCCGGACTGGTGACCCGCAGCCGGGACGCCCAGCGCCGCCCCGTCCACCTGAACGCCGCGGCGTTCGGCGCGATGACCGACTGGATCGAGCGGTACCGGCGCGAAGCCGAAGCGCGGTACCGGCGCCTCGACGCGCTTCTGCAGACCATGGACGACCAGACCCCTAAGGACGCAGCATGACCAGGCACGAGACCGCGATCGCGGCCGATCCGAAGACGCCGACGATCGCGATCACCAGGGAGTTCGACGCGCCGCCCGCCAAGGTGTTCCGCGCGCACGTCGACCCGGAGCTCTATGCGAAGTGGATCGGGCCGCACACGACGACCACCCGGATCACCCGGTGGGAGGCCCGCACCGGCGGGGCGTGGGCGTTCGCGAACGACCGGGGCGGCGAGGAGGTCGCGGCGTTCTACGGCAGCTTCCACGAAGTGCGGCAGGACGAGCGGATCGTGTGGACATTCACCTACGAGGGCGACCCCAACAACGTCGCCCTCGAGACCCTGACGTTCGAGCCGCTCGCGGGCGGGCGCACACGCCTGCGGACACTCAGCGTGGTCGCCGACTTCGCCACCCGCGACGGCATCCTGGCCAGCGGCATGGAGACCGGGGTGAACGACGGCTACGAGAAGCTCGACGATCTGCTCGCGGACGGCCCCTCGGCGCGGCACGCGCGCGACGCGGCCCGGATCACCGAACTGGTCGAGACCGCGGCCCCCGGCGACTGGGCGCGGCCGAGCCCGGTCGCGGAGTGGACCGCGCTCGACGTCGTGAAGCACCTCGTCGAATGGCCGCGCGACTTCCTCAAAGGAGCGGGCATCGCGCTTGCGGCCCTTGACGTCGAGGCCGATCCGGTCGCCGCCTGGAAGCGGCACGCCGCCGAGATCCAGGCCGTCGTGGACGACCCGGCCGGGCGCGTGCTCAGCAACCCCAACACCGGGGACAAGCCGGTCGACGAGGCGATCGACCAGTTCTACACTCCCGACGTGTGGATGCACTCCTGGGACCTCGCGAAGGCGCTCGGGCGCGAGCCCGACCTGGAGCGGGAGCGGTGCCTCGCCGCGCTGGAGGCGATGGCGCCGATCGAGGGGCTCATGCGCGAGAGCGGGCAGTTCGGCCCGGCCGTGCCCGTCGCCGACGACGCGTCCCCGCAGGACAGGCTGGCGGCGTTCACCGGGCGCGATCCACAGTGGAGACCCGAAGGCTGAGCGGGCCGTCCGGCGGCGGCGGGCCGGGCGAGCGGATAGTCTCGGCCCGGACCCGTTCCCGCACGCCAATGGAGGACCGATGACCGCCCGGACGTTCACCGCCGAGGACTACGCCGCCCGCATGCGCCGCGCCGCCGAGGCCGCCGCCGCATCCGGCCTCGCCGGACTGCTCATCACGCCCGGCCCGGACCTGGCGTACTTCACGGGGTACCGGCCGCCCGCCGACACCGAGCGGCTGACGATGCTCGTGATCGCGCAGGACCGCGACCCGGTGCTCGTCGTGCCGCGCCTGGAGCGCCCGGACGCCGAGCACGCCGAGGGCGCGTCGGCGATCGGGTTCGCGGACTGGACCGACAACGAGGACCCGTACTCGCTCGCTGTGCGGCTCATGGGAACCCGGGGCAGGTTCGGCGTGGCCGACAACGCCTGGGCGATGCACCTGCTCGGCCTCATGGACGCCGCGCCCCAGACGTCCTACGCGGCGCTGTCGCGAGCGATGCCGATGCTGCGCGCGGTCAAGGACGCCGACGAACTCGAGCGGATCGCGGCCGCCGGGGCCGCCGCCGACGCGACCTACCGGAAGATCCTCAAGGCGCCCTTCGCGGGCCGGAAGGAACGGGACGTGGCCGCCGACCTGGCCGACCTGCTGCGCGCGCACGGGCACGAGCAGGTCGACTTCACGATCGTCGCGTCCGGCCCCAACGGCGCGAACCCGCACCACGAGGCCGGGGACCGCGTCATCGCCGAGGGCGACGCGGTCGTGCTCGACTTCGGCGGCCTCAAAGACGGGTACGGCTCCGACACCACCCGCACCGTGCACGTCGGCGGCGAGGTGGCCGAGGAGGTCCAGCGCGTCCACGACCTGGTGCGGGAGGCGCAGCAGACCGCGTTCGAGGCGGTGCGCCCCGGCGTCGCGTGCCAGGACATCGACAGGGCCGCGAGAAAAGTCATCGCGGACGGCGGCTACGGCGAGTGGTTCATCCACCGCACCGGGCACGGCATCGGCCTGACCACGCACGAGCCGCCGTACATGGTCGAGGGCGAGCGGAACGCACTCGTGCCCGGCATGTGCTTCTCGATCGAGCCCGGCGTCTACCTGCCCGGCCGGTTCGGGGTGCGCATCGAGGACATCGTCACGGTGACCGAGGACGGCGGGCACCGGTACAACGACACCCCGCACGAGCTGGCCTTCGTCGCCTGATCCCGCGGTCCCTCTGCGGAGCGCGTTGCGGCGCTTCGCAGAGGGTCCGGCGTCAGGATCGGGCGCGTTCGACGATCGCGGTGCCGTACGGCGCGAGTTCGAGCGGGCCGTCCGCGAGCGCGACGGTGGCCGGGGCCGGGCCGTAGTTCTGGACGAACACGTGGTCGCGGGTGCCGTCGGTGCGGACCTGCGCGGTCACGCCGTCGGGGAGGTCCGCGTCCAGTGCGCGTTCGACCCCTGTGGACGCGACGAGTCCGCGGTAGAAGTCGCCGAGGAAGTCGTCGCCCGTGCGCGCGGCGATGAAGTACGCCTGGCCCTCGCCGCGCGCGTTCACCGTGAGCGCCGGGCGGCCCTGGTAGAAGTCCGCGCCGTAGACGCCGAGCACTTCGGCGGTCTCGGCGTGCACGAGCTCGCACAGGTCGAACGCCGGGTAGCTCGCGCCGTCCCACTCGACCGAGTTGCGGTCGTCCTCGTAGAGCGCGTCGATCTCCTCGCACCACACGCCGAGCGTGTCGCGCAGCGGGCCGGGGAATCCGCCGGTGAAGGCCTTGTCGTTCTCGTCCACATAGCCAGTCGCGTAGCTGGCGACGAACGTGCCGCCGCGCTGCACGAACGCGTCCACTGCCGCGGCGACGCCGGGGCGCAGCATGTAGAGCATCGGCGCGACCAGGACCTTGTAGCGGTCGAGGAAGCCGGGCTCGGCGATGAGCGAGGAGTCGACCACGTCGGCCGGGACTCCCTGCTCCCAGAACGCCCGGTAGTGGTCGACCACGGTGCGGTGGTAGGCGGTCTTGTCCTGGAGCAGGCCCTTCATGTCGTCCAGGGCCCAGCGGTTGTGCCAGTCGAAGACGACGGCGACTTCGGCCGGGGTGTCGGTGCCGACGACCGCGTCGAGCTCCTTGAGGCGCGCGCCGACCTCGGCGACGTCGCGGAAGACGCGGGTGCGCTCGGTGCCCTCGTGGTCGACGATCGCGCCGTGGAACTTCTCGGAGCCGCCGCGTCCCTTGCGGAACTGGAAGTACTGCACGGTGTCCGCGCCGTGCGCGACGGCCTGGAGCGACTGCAGGAGGTGCACGCCGGGCCGGTGGAGCTTGGCGACCGGCCGCCAGTTCGTGGCCGACGGCGAGGACTCCATGAGCATGAACGGCTTGCCCTTGAGGCTGCGGGTCAGGTCGTGGTGGAAGGCGGCCTCGGCTCCCGTCCGGATGTCGCGCTCGGTGCCCGACCACTGCGGGTAGGAGTCCCACGAGACGACGTCGAGGACCTGGGCGAGGCGGAAGTAGTCGATGCCCGGGTAGGTGCCCATGAGGTTCGTCGTGCACGGCACGTCGGGCGTCGCGGCCTTGAGCGGCGCGGTCTCGTGGAGGTAGAAGTCGACGAACTGCTCGGTGGTGAACCGCATCCAGTCCAGGTGCAGGCCGTGGATGTCCTGCTCGCCGCGCCAGTGCGTGCTCGGGGACTCGATGTGGGACCAGTCGGTGTAGGTCTTGGACCAGAACGCGGTCCACCACTCCTCGTTGAGCGTCGCGAGGTCGCCGTACTTGTCCTGGAGGAACGCGCGGAAGCGGTCCTGGCACAGGTCGCAGTGGCACTCGCCGCCGTACTCGTTGGAGATGTGCCAGACCCCGAGCGCGGGGTGCGCGCCGTAGCGCTCGGCCAGCGCGGTGTTGATCGCGAGGGTCTTCTCGCGGTACACGGGCGAGGTGAGGCAGTGGTTGTGGCGGCCGCCGTGGCGGTTCTTCGTGCGGTCGGCGTTGACGCGCAGGACCTCGGGGTAGCGGTGGCTCATCCAGCCGGGGCGGGCGCCGGAAGGGGTGGCGAGGACGGCGGTGATCCCGTTCTCCCCCATGAGGTCCATGATCTCGTCGAGCCAGCCGAACTCGTAGCGGCCCTCTTCGGGCTCGAGGGCGGCCCAGGCGAAGATGCCGACGGAGAGGGTGTTCACCCCGGCGAGCCGGGCGAGGCGCATGTCCTCTTTCCAGGTCGTGTCCTTGGTGCTGAGCCACTGGTCGGGGTTGTAGTCGCCGCCGTGCAGCATGTGGGGCACGCCCTTGACGATCGGGGCATGGCGAACGATCTTCCGGGTCACGACTGGGGTGCTCCTTCATCCAACG
Organism: Glycomyces sp. NPDC048151; assembly: GCF_043202775.1. Classification (NCBI taxonomy): domain Bacteria; kingdom Bacillati; phylum Actinomycetota; class Actinomycetes; order Glycomycetales; family Glycomycetaceae; genus Glycomyces; species Glycomyces sp. NPDC048151. Next base: position 161,402 of record NZ_JBIDBB010000006.1, read on the forward strand.
GTCAGATTTACCGGTACAACGTACGGTGCCGGTGACGGGATGTCAATCCGCTTCGGGCCTGGCGCGGTGGCGCTCCTCGACGGCCTGAGCGACCTCGCGGAACTGCTGCAGCACATGGCGGACGGCGAGGCGTTCGGCCTTGTCGGGGCGGCACATCGCGGAGAGGTGGCGGCGGGAGGGGATGCCGGTGAGCTCGCGCAGGACGAGTCCGCCGCCGGTGGGGGTGGTGAACCGGGGCAGGACGGCGAGCCTGCGGCTCCCGGCGACGAGGGACTCGACGAGGCGGTTGTCGCGCAGGCGCTGGACGACGCGGAGGGGCGTGCCGGTGAACCGCTCGACGGACTCGACGACGGAGTCGAAGGGGTAGCCCTTGGGCACGCCGATCCACTCCCAGCCGTGGAGGTCCTCGGGCACCACGGAGTCCTGGGCGGCGAGGGGGTGGTCGGCGGCCATGGCGATGTCGAGGGGTTCGAGCGCGAGGGGCACGACGGTGAGCGCGCCCGCGCCGGTGGGGCGGGCGGTGGTGAAGCTGTGGGCGATGACGATGTCGCTGTCGACGGCGAGGTCGGCGAACTCGACCTCGGCGATGTCGAAGTCGCTGCAGCGCAGGGAGATCGCGGTCGGTTCGAGGCGGCGCATGACGTCGGCGAAGAGGAACGCGGCGGCGCTGGGGAGGGCCGCGACGCTGACGACGCCGCTCGGTTCGCCGCGGAACCGGTCCCAGCGGGCCTGGACCTGCTCGACGACGGCGGCGATGTCGGCCCCGCCTTCGGCGAGGAGGCGGCCGGCCTCGGTGAGGCGCAGGCCGCGGCCGGAGGGTTCGACGAGCGCCATGCCGAACTCGCGGCCCGCGGCCTTCAGCTGCTGCGAGACCGCGGAGGGGGTGCGGTGTGCGGCCTTGGCCACAGCGGTGACGCTGCCGCGCAGGGCCAGTTCTCGGAGGAGTTCCAGGTGGCGCACGTCCATGAAGCAATGCTACAAGGTGCCTGTAGCACTTTTCAATTGTGCTTTACAGTCAGGTCGCGCATGATGAGGCCATGCCGCTGCGTCACATCCTCCTCGCCCTCGCCGTCGCCCTCGTCTGGGGCCTGAACTTCATCGCCATCGACGCGTCCCTCGCGCACTTCCCGCCGATGTTCCTGGTGGCCTTGCGCTTCGCGCTCATCGCCGTCCCCACGGTGCTGCTGGTGCCGCGCCCGGACGTGCCGCTGCGCTGGCTCGTCGGCTACGGCCTCGGATTCGGGACGATCCAGTTCGCGTTCCTGTACTGGGGCATGGCGACCGGGATGCCCGCCGGGCTCGCCTCGCTCGTCCTCCAGGCCTCCGGGCCGTTCACGATGCTCCTGGGGGCGACGTTCCTGCGCGAGCGCGTGACCGGCCGCCAGGTCGTCGGGATCCTCATCGCGGTCGGCGGCTTCGCGCTCGTCGGCTGGCAGCGCGCCGAGCAGGCCAGCGCGATCCCGTTCCTCCTGACGCTGGCGGGCGCGTTCGGCTGGGCGATCGGCAACGTCTGCAACCGGCAGGCCAAGGCCGCCAACCCGTTCCACCTGACACTGTGGATGACGGTGGTGCCGCCGGTGCCGATGCTGGCGCTGGCGCTCGCGGTGGAGGGCCCGGCGCGGATCGGCGAGTCGCTGACGAGCTGGGGCGAGCCGGGCGCACTCGGGGCCGTGCTGGGGCTGCTGTACACGGTCGTGGTCGGCACGATCCTGGGCTCGGGGCTGTGGACGTGGCTCATGGCGCGCCACCGCGCCGGGATCGTCGCGCCGTTCTCGATGCTGGTGCCGGTCGTGGGGATGACGTCGGCGTGGCTGCTGCTGGGCGAGGAGGTCACGGCCGCGGCGGCGGTCGGCGGCGTCCTGGTCGTGGGCGGGGTGCTGCTGGGGAGCGCGGCGTTCGGCCGGGCGGCGCGCACGCCGGAGCCGGTGCCGGAGCCAGTGCGGGCATGAGCCGGGCATTTCCAGTGTTATGTCCGGAAAGTCCGTATGCTAGCTTGCTCGGCGACAGTCCACACTAGAGACGAACGGACCCATCGCCATGCGCACGAACCGAACCACGGCCACACTCCTCGCCGCCTCCGCACTGGCGGTCGCCGGGAGCCTGGCCCTGGCCTCCCCCGCGTCCGCCGCCCCGTGCGGCTGGCAGGGCGACGGCACGCAGGACTACAACCACTGCGGCGACACCACGGTGATGCTCACGGTCGAGCACGTCTTCGGCGACGACGACCACTACTGCGCGAGCCCCGGCATGAACAACATCAACGCGGGCGATTCGCCGTACAACACCTGGCGCACGACCTACGCCTACTACGCGGGCGGGGCCACCGGCTGCTTCCCGGGCTGGTACCGCTAGACGGAGACGCCGCCCGGCGACCGCCGGGCGGCCGCTCGCCTAGGCTGGGTGCCGACCCGGGCGCGGGCGGATCGACCATCCGCCGCCCCGGCCCGAGCGAAAGGCGGCACGACCAGTGGCTGACGACGACCTCCAGCGGCGGCGGGACCTCATCGACGACCTCGGCGGCGAACTGCGCGCCCTCATCGAGACCGCGGTCCGCACCGACATGTCGGCCGAGACCCTGCAGGAACTCGTAGGCGAGGTCAAGCGGCTCGAAGACCGGTTCACCGGCATGCGCCGCAAGCGGTCCCACATCCCCGACGTGGACGTGTTCCCCGGCGGCCTGCGCGTGTACTCCCCCGCCTCCGGGCCCGGCAACCCCTTCGCGCCGCCGCTGCGGATCGAGCCGGACGCCGAGGGCGTGAGCGGGCGGTGCACGCTCGGCGTGGTCCACGAGGGCCCGCCCGGGTTCGCGCACGGCGGCGTCAGCGCGATGCTCCTCGACGAGATGATGGGCTGGGCCTGCTACGCCGCGGGCATGCCCGCCATGACGATCTCCCTCGACGTGCGATACCGGGGGCCCGTGCCGATCGAGACGCCGCTGGAGCTGCGCTCGCGCATCACCGCCACCGCCGACCGGAAGCTCTCGGTCGAGGCGCGGATCAGCGCCGAGGCCGACCCGGAGGCCGTCCTCGTCTCGGGCACCGGCGTGTTCGTCGCACCCGACCTCGACCAGGCGCGGGCGCTGTTCCCCGGCGCGAAGGGCTTCGCCGCCGGGAACCGGCCGCCCACCGCCGCATGACGCCCGGTCCGGGCCGGACGTAGGATCGACCAGCCGCGGGGCTCGTGCCATCGCCTGCGCGGCAGGCGATGCGAACGGGCACTGCGGAGGTGGGACGAGTGGCATCACGGCGGGTCACCGTGTACGACGTCGCGGAACGGGCGGGCGTGTCCATCGCGACCGTGTCGTTCGCGTTCCGGCGCCCCTCCGAGGTCCGCGAACGCACCCGCGAAGCCGTGTACGCCGCCGCCCGCGAACTCGGCTACGTCCCCAGCGGCTCGGCCCGCGGCCTCGCGGCAGGCCAGACCGGCACGCTCGGCCTGCACGCCTTCGACCTGCTCATCGACCGCGCCCTGGAGGCCGACGCCCCCGCCGCGTCCCCCGCCTCGACCCTGGACCTCACCGAATCCGCGATCCCCTGGGAACGGCTCGACGAGGAGGCCGTGGCCGACCCCCGCGCGTTCCCGCTGTACGTCGACGAGATCCAGCGCGGCTTCGAACTCGAATGCCGCCGCCTCGGCAGACCGGTGCTCCTGTCCCGCAGCTCGGACGCGGTCGCCGACGTCACCGAGACCGCCGGACGCGTCGACGGTCTCGCGGTGTTCACCTCCGACCCCTCCGCGGCGGCCGTCGCCGCGCTCACCCAGGTGTCCAAGGCGCTCCCGGTGGTGCTGTTCAGCCTGCCGCCCGACGCCGACGACACCCACCACCGCATCCTCGTCGACAACCGGGGCGGCATGGCCGCGCTCGTCGACCACCTCGTCGCCGTCCACGGCGCGACCGGCCTCGAGTTCATCGGCGGACTCACCGCCGCCGACTACGGCGAGCGCTTCGCTGCGATGCGCGAAGCCCTGCTCGCACAAGGCCTTCCGGCCCCCGACGCGCCCCTCGACCAGTCCCCGCTCGGCCGGGGCCGCGCGCTCGAGGCCCTGCGGGAGCGGATCGGCGAGCGCCGCCTGCCCCGGGCGCTGGTGTGCGCGAGCGACCAGCTCGCGCTGGCCGTCATGGACCTCCTGCAGGCCGCCGGGCTCCGCGTCCCCGAAGACGTCATCGTCACCGGCTTCGACGGCGTCCTCGCCGGACGCCTCTCCCGCCCCACCCTGACGACCGTGCGCCAGCCGATGGAGGCCATGGGCCGCCTCGCCGCCCGCCTGCTCTACGAGGAGACCCTCGCCCCCTCGCCGGCCCCGCGCACGTTCCGGCTCGGCACCCGCCTCTACCCGCGCGCCAGCTGCGGCTGCCCCGAGACCTGACCCGCGGCGTCGAAATACCGTTTGTCATTCAGATACCGTCATGTATCTTGGATGCCGTGAAGGAAACCCAGCACCCGCCCAGGATGACGCGCAAGGAGAGCCAGGAGGCGACCCGCGAACGGCTGGTCGCCTCCGCGATCGAGCTCTTCGCGCGGTCGGGGGTGGCCGCGACCTCGCTGAACGCCGTCGCCGAACACGCGGGATTCAGCCGGGGCGCCGTCCACGGCAACTACTCGGGCAAGGACGAGCTCGCGGCGGCCGTCGCCGCCGCGGTCGTCGGAGCGCTCGGACCGGAGCTCCAGCGGACGCTCGCGGCCCCCGTCCCCGCAGGCGAGCGGCTCGCCGCGTACATCCGCGCCTTCCTGGAGTTCTGCTCGCGGCATCCCGACCACGCCGGCGCGCTCATCGCGGTGGTCGCGTACTACGCCAGGGCGGACCACAGGCATTACGGCGACCGCGCGGAGGACTCGCTGGCCGACCTGGTCGACCTGTTCGAGGACGGCCAGCGGCGCGGCGAGATGCGCGCATTCGACGCGCACACCATGGCGTTCGCGCTGCGTACCGTCCTCGACAGTGCGGCCGCGCGGATGCGCGACGGCGCCGGGGTGCCGACCGAGGAGATCGTGGCGCTGTTCGCGGCCGCCACCCGCAAGGAAGCAGGAGCGCCGTGAGCCGCACCTACCGCGCCACCGTCCGCGGCAGGTTCGCGGATCTCACTGCGGCACAACGGGAACGGCTCCGCGAGGAGCAGGGCGCGCATGACATGTTCGCCGCGCGGTTCTCTCCCGAGGGCACGTTCCTGTACGCGCCGGAACTCGTCGGATACCAGTTCAGGTACCTGCTGGACGTCGACGAGGCGAGCCCCGAGGAGGCCGACCTCGCCGCGCGCATGGAGGCGGAGGAGCTGGCCGAGGCGCACATCGGCGAGCGCGGCTACCAGGGCCGGATCACCGACGTGAGCCTCGTGTGCGTGGAGGACGTGAAGATCCGTAAAGGTAAGTCCCGCACCTGAAGCCGTCACCGCGGCACCGGGATACGCTGCGGCGCATGGCACCGATCTTCCGGCTCTCCCCCGGGTCCCCTCTGGCCGCGGCCGTCGCGGAGGACTGGGGTCTGCTGCCGCTGCGCGTCCCGGCCGGATGGAGCGTCGTCTACAACGAGCTCTCGGCGCGGCGGCTGCCGGACGGGAGCGTGGAGGCGAACGACTCCGAGGATTTGTACTGGGCGCGCACGGCGACGCCTCGGGACATCGGCGTCGACGTCGGCTGGTACGGCGGCCAGGGCTTCCGCGTCGTCCTGCTCGACCCCGGCTGGGAGAGCGTGCGGGCCTCGTTCACCACGGTCGACCTCGAAGCACTGATATCCACATTGGAGGACTGGATGCTGCGCATCGCGGTGCGCGGCGAACTTCCCTAGCGGCCGACGCGAAGGCGCCCCGCCTGCCGTGTGAGGGCCGAAGGCGGGGCGCCGGTCAGGTTCGGCGGCCGGTCACTCGCCCGAAGGCGCGGTGATCACGACGCCGCTCGGGAGCGGCGTGCCGAAGTTCGGGGTGCCGTTGGCGTTCCAGGTGATCGGCTGGACGCGGGTCTCGCGGGTCGAGCCGCAGCCCTGGGCGGACGTGGTGTTGGCGTGGTAGACCAGCCACTCCTCGGTGCCGTCGGGCGAGGTGAAGAACCCGTTGTGGCCCGGGCCGAACGCGCCGCCGCCCTGCTGGAGGACCGGCGTGGAGGTCTTCGTCCAGGACGAGGCCGACAGCGGGTTGGAGCCGGTCAGCTCGAGCAGGCCGAGCTTGTAGTCCGGCGTGTTGCACGAGGAGGCCGAGAACGTCACGAACGTGCGGCCGCCGTGCTGGAGCACCGCCGGGGCCTCGTTCGTCCTGCCGCCCTGGATCTCCCAGCTGTGGGTCGGCTGCGAGATGGTGACGTGCGAGCCGGTCACGGTCCACGGGTTCGACATGAGCGCGATCCGGATCGACTGGTCGGCGCCGACCCACTCGGACCACATCAGGTACAGGCTGCCGTTGACCTCGAGGTAGGAGCCGTCGATGTTCCACTGGTTCGGCAGTGGCGTGGCCATGAACTCGTACGGGCCCATCGGGGTCGAGCCGGTCGAGCGGAGGACGTGGAGCTTCTGCCCGTCGAAGTTCGTCTGCGAGTTCCCGGAGGTGTACATGAGGTACCAGACGCCGCCGATGCGGTGGAACTCCGGAGCCCAGTGGGAGCAGCAGCGGCTCGCGGTGCCCGAGTCGTTCCACACGACCTGGTCGGTGGCGGTCTTGAGGCCGTTCAGGGTCGTGGCGCGGCGCATCGTGACCGTGGAGTCCCAGGTCGTGGTCGCCATGTAGTAGTAGCCGTCCCAGTACTCGATCCACGGGTCGGCGCCGTTGGTGCGCAACGGGTTCGAGACGGTCGGCTCGCCGGAGGCGGGGACGGCGTCGAGGCGCCACTTCTGCGCGTTCAGGCCGTTGTAGGTGTACTGGGAGATGCGGGAGCCGTTGCTCGTGGACCACTCCCACAGGTCGAGGGCCTTGCCGGAGAAGCGGTTGACGAAGCTGAAGGTGCCGTCGGCGTGCTCGGTCACCGACCACTGCTGGTTGGTGCCGCCGAGGTCGGTCCACTGCGCGATGGTGGCGCCGTCGGCGGCGTTCCACTCGTAGACCTCGAGGACCTGGCCGGAGTGGCGGGCCTGGATCTTGTAGTAGCCGCTGCCGACGGAGACGAACTGGAACTGCTGGCAGGTGCACTGGTTCGGCGTGTACTGGTTGAGGATCGCGCCGGTCGAGGTCGAGGCGTTCAGGATGTCGAGCGCCTTGCCCGAGTGGGCGCTGGTGATGGTGAACCAGGTGCCTGTGGTGATCGCGGCCTTGGCGGGCTTCGCGGTCGCGACCGAGAGCCCGAAGACCGCGAGGGCGGCTATGAGGACGAACGCGACGAGTGCGCGCCCCCGGTTGAGGGAGGTGGACATTGGCGCTCCAATCGGAGTGGCGGTGGTGAGGGAGGGCGCGCGAGCGTTCGCGCCCCGGCCGGCGGCCCTGGGCGGCCGCCCGGTCACAAGGAGTGTGAAATCGGGATATTTGCGTCTGTCAATGGGTTGGGAATCGAAGCGTAGCTGAGTTTTACCGCTAACACAATGGTTCCTACAACGTTGCAGGAAATTTTTTCGAAACCGTGACGGGAGCCGCGCGCCCCGCCGGGGAGATCCGGACCCCGTCCGCAGGTCGGAACCTTTAGGATTCGGGGACCCTCCCCCCTGTTCGGCGCCCGGGCCGCCCGTCGCCCCGCCGATGCTCGTGAAAGGACCCCCGCTGTGGCCGAAGTGCCCCTCCTCGGGCTTGGCGTGCTCATCCAGCTGTACGTCGTCGTGATCCTGGCCTACGCCGACCGCGTCGCGGAGATCGGCATCCTGCACCTGACGTCGGCGATGTTCCCCTCCGGCACGGCAGAGCCGCAGCGCCCGTCCGCCGGGCGGCTGCTCGCGGTATGGGCGCTGCGGGTCGTGGTCGCAGTGGCGACACTGCTCATCGCGGTGCTGCCCTTCGCGCTCGTCGAGGCGGTCACCGTCGAGTTCGCACTCGTGGGGCCGTCGTGGAAGTGGTTCTACGCGACCTCGGCGATCGCGGTCGCCTCCGGGATGCTGACCTGGCTGATGATGCTGCGCGGCAAGCGGTCCGAGGCGAAGATCCGGCACGGCGTCCTCATCCTGCCCACGCTGGCGTCCATCGGCGGGCACGCCGCGACCGCCGACGTGGCCGATCAGGTCCGCGCGGCCGGGCTCATCAGCCGGCGCGGGTTCTTCACGCGCACCGTCGGATTCACCGCGACCATCGCCTCGTGCCTGGTCTACGCCACCGGGCCGGTGCTCGCCGAGGTGACCGGGGCCGAACCTGACGGGTACCGCTACGCGATGCTCATGGGCGGAGCCGTCGTCGTCGGCGTCGCCTCGTACGTCTTCGGGCGCCTGCAGACCCCGGCCGGGGAGGCGCTGCGCCGCATCGAGTACCTCTACGGCTCAAGGCTGTCCGAAGAGGAGCGGGACTTCCGGCTCGTCACCGCCTACCGGGCCTCGCTGCCGCGCTACCTGCGCGCGGCTGCCGTCCGGTACCTCCGCAAGGACTGGTTCACCGACGTCGACACGAAAGGCCCGCGCATGGCGTCCATGGCGCTCATCGCCGCCGCCGACGTCGTCGAGCGCGCCGACTTCAACGGCAGTGCCTTCGCAGCCGCTCCCCCGGCCAAGGTCAGGGAGGCGGGCCAGCGCGCCGCCGCCGTGCTCGTCTCCCCCTGGGACCGCGCCGCGATCACGGCCCTGGCGCGCACCGTCGAAGTGCTCGACGAGCACGGCGAGGTCCGGTCCGAGCTGGTCGAGGCCACCGAGTACCGCCTTCAGCGCCGCCTGCGGGACATGACCGACCTCAGCGGCCGCGTCCTGGCCGCCGTCGGCGGCGCGGTCGCGGCGGTGACCTCGATCGCGACCCTGATGAAGGTCTTCTAGCCCGTGACCGCAGGCCCGGCGGACCGGGCGCCGAGGACGTTCTGACGGGCCGCGCGGGGACCTTCGTCCTCCTGACACGGGCGTGCCCCCGGTGGATCATGGAAGGAGAGCGAACTGCCGTTCACGAGGTGATACCGATGTACAACCGACCCTGGCAGGACGCGTGGTCCGATCACATGTCAGGCGGCGACTGGTGGTGGATGGGCTTCATGACGCTGTTCTGGATCGCGGTCCTGGTGCTGGCGGTCTGGGCGGTCACCAGGGTCAGCCGGGCCCTCGAAGCGCACCACGGGCCCGCCGCCCCGCAGCGCGAGAGCGCGCGCGAGACGCTCGACCGGCGCTACGTCGAAGGCCAGATCGACGCCGTCACCTACGCGGAGATGCGCGCCCGGATCGAAGGCGTCCACCGCGACACCGGGCCGAAGGAGGATCCGTGAACGCCTCCCCGTCGGTCGCCGTCGTCGGCGGCGGCTTCGCCGGCCTCGAGGCCGCGTTCACGCTCCGCGAGATCCTCGGCGAGCAGTTGCGGCTGACGCTGATCACCGACAGCCCGTACTTCCTGACCCGGCCGAACAACATCTACGTGCCGTTCGGCCGCGACCCGCGGCTGTACGTCGGGCTGGCGAGCCCGGCCACGCGCCGCGGCATCGACCTGCGCCGCTCCCCGCTCGCCGCGCTGGACACGGACGCGAACCGGATCGACCTCGCCGACCGAGAGTCCGTCCGCTACGACTACGCGGTCCTCGCGACAGGGGCGGCCATGCGGCCCGACGAGGTCCCCGGGCTCGCCGAGCACCCCCACACGATCTGGACGCCCGACAAGGCCAAGGCCCTCGGCACGGCCCTGCAGCGGGTCGCCGAGTACGCCCACGCCGGGATGGAGCAGCGCGTGCTGCTGCTCGTCCCGCCCGGCAACCTGTGCTCGGCCCCGCTCTACGACTTCGCGCTCCTGCTCGAGGAATGGCTGCGGTCCGAACTCGTCCGCGACCAGGTCCAGATCGAGCTAACCACGTTCGAGGACCGGTACCTCGAGTCGTTCGGGCCCGACCTCCACGGCGCCGCCCGCGCCGAGTTCGCCGCCCGCGGCATCACCGCCGCCACAGGGACCGCGGTCAACGCGGTCCACCCGGACCACGTGGTCTACGCCGACGGCTCGACGCGCCCGTTCGACCTCCTGGTGACCTTCCCGCCGCACGTCGCGGCAGTCGCGTACCCGGGCCTGTCCGCCTCCGACCGCGGCTTCCTCAAGACCGACCCGGCCACGAGCCGCGTCATGGGCACCGAGAACGTGTTCGCGCCCGGCGACGCGGGCGACTTCCCCGTCAAGCTCGCCTATCTCGCCCTGCGGCAGGCCGACGCGGCCGCCGACGAGATCGCCTGGCGCATCGACCCCACCGCCAAAGGCGACCGGCGACGCCTGGACTTCGAGGTCGGCGCCTCGCCGCTGTGGAACCCCGGGCGCATGTCCGTCCGGGTCTACATGCCGCGACTGTTCGCCGCGGGGCGGCCGTCCCAGACGGGCATCGGCGGCCTCTGAACCGGGCCGGCCGCCTACTCGATCGCCGCGGCGGTCCGGGCGGCCCGCTCCAGGGCCGCGAAGTGGGCCGCGCGGGCCGCTTCGTCGATCGGCTCCTCGTACTCCGGCCGCATCCCGGTGCGGCCGTCGATGCCTTCGCGCAGGATGTCGGCGTGCCCGGCGTGCCGGAGGGTCTCGCCGAGGACGTGGACCACGACGGCGAGCAGGGTCGTGTCGGCGTGGGGGTCGGGCCACCACGGCACGCGGCCGGGGGCGTCGAGGGGGAGGGCGCCGATGGTCGCGTCCGAGTGCTCCCACGTGCGCCGGTAGAACCGGGCGATGTCGTCGCGGGTCTCGTCCTCGTCAGCCCAGTGGACCCCGCCGTCGGCGTCCTGCCACCGGGGCAGCGGTTCCGGTGAGGGCCGGCCGAAGACCTCGCCGAAGTAGCGGGCCTCGACGGTGGCGACGTGTTTGACCAGGCCGAGGAGGCTGGTCCCGGTCGCCGTCAGGGGTCGGCGGGCGTCGTACTCGGACAAGCCGTCGAGCTTCCAGAGCAGCGCCTCGCGGTCCCGCCGCAGACGCCCGTGCAGGAGGTCTTTCGCGAACTCGTCGATCATGCGGGACGAGTCTGCCATGGGCCGCAGCCGGTTCGAGATACGGTCGTGGCGAGGGCTCGACCGAGGGGGAACGCGGCAGTGGAAGACAGCACCGGCAGACGGCGGGACGAGCACGGCGGCGACGCGCGGGAGGCGCTTCTGGGAGCCGCCGAGCGCCTGTTCGCCGAGCGCGGCGTGCACGCCGTGTCGGACCCGCAGATCGCCGAGGCCACCGGGCACGGGGACGCCGAGGCGGTCGGCCGCCACTTCGGGACGAGGGAGGCGCTCGTCCAGGCGATCAGCGCGAAGCACGCGGCCGCGATCGAGCGCGTCCGCGCCCGCCGGATCGCGGAGATGCGCGACGAGGACGACCTGCGCGAGTGGGTCGCCGTGTCGGTCATGTCGGTCGCCGAGCACCTCGAGAGCCTGCCCCAGCCGTCCTGGTACGCCCGCTTCACAGCGCAGGTCGCCGCCGACCCCGCGCTGCACCGGCTCGACGCGGAGGGCGCGGCGTCGCCGTCGCTGGAGTCGGTGCGCAAGGGCGTGGGCCGGTGCCTGCCGGGCCTGCCCGAGGCGGTCGCGGACGCGCGCGCCGCCATGGCGCGCCACCTCGTCGACCAGGCCATGGTCGAGCGGGAGCGGCGGCTCGCCGAGGACCCGGAGGGGGCTGAGGTCGGCGCGGGCCTGGAGGACCTCGTCGACTCGATCGTGGCGATCTGGCGCGGGCCGGTCGGCGGGCCGAACGCGCCGAGCGCGGCCGTCGCCCTCCCCGAGCGGGAGATGGTGGACTTCGCCCGCCAGATCCGCGAGGACTTCGGGCGGTTCATGATGGAGTACCAATTCGCGGTCAACGAGGTGCTCACCAAGGTCACCATCCTCCAGGAGGAGTTCCGGCACCTGCACCGCTACAACCCGATCGAGCACGTCTCGTCCCGGGTCAAGACCCCCGAGAGCATCCTGGAGAAGGTCGCGCGCCGCAAGATCGCCCCCACGCTGCCGTCGATCCGGGCCAACATCACCGACATCGCGGGCATCCGCATCACCTGCGCGTTCAAGGCCGACACCTACCGGATCCTGGACGCGCTCACCACGCAGCAGGACGTGCGCGTGGTCGTGGTCAAGGACTACATCGCCGAACCGAAGCCCAACGGCTACAAGAGCCTCCACGCGATCGTCGAGGTCCCCGTGTTCCTCTCGACGGGAGCCGTGCCGGTGATCGTGGAGGTGCAGATCCGGACCATCGCGATGGACTTCTGGGCGAGCCTGGAGCACAAGATCTTCTACAAGTACGACGGCGAGGTCCCCGACCACCTCGCGTCGGAGCTGACCGCCGCTGCGGACGCCGCCGCGCACCTCGACGCGCGCATGGAGCAGCTGCACGCGGAGGTCCACGGACCGGCGGGCCCGCGCGCCGAACCCGTCCCGAGGCTGGACGACGAACTGCTGCAACGGCTCTGGGACCTCAGCCGACCTGAAGAGCCGTCCGGTCCTTAGGGGTTCGGACCGGCCGTCGAGAGGAGACCGCGATGACCGTGAACGGGTTGACGACGCTCGTCGACACCGGGCTGGGCAACAGCGCCTACGTGCTCGACCTCGGCGACGGCGGCGCGCTGGTGGTGGACCCGTCGAGAGACCTGCGGAAGGTGCGTGAGGCGATCGCACTGCATGGTCTGCGGCCGCGCCTCACCGCCGAGACGCATCTGCACGCCGACTTCGTCTCCGGCGCGCGGCAGCTCCGCTCGAGTGACGGCGCCGAGATCGTCGCCTCTGCCGCCGGGGGGCGCGCTTTCGACCACCGGGGTCTGGCCGACGGTGACGAAGTGGACCTCGGCGGGCTGACGCTGCGGGCGCTGGGCACCCCCGGCCACACCGATGAGCACCTGTCCTACCTGCTGCTCGACGGCGCGAGACCGCTGGGCGTCTTCACCGGCGGGTCGCTCATCGTCGGGACCGCCGCGCGCACCGACCTGGTCGACCCCGAGCGCACCGAGGAACTGGCCCGCGCGCAGTACCGGTCGGTCCGGCGGCTCATCGAGCTGCCCGACGACGTCGCGGTCTGGCCCACGCACGGGGCGGGCTCGTTCTGCTCGGCCCCGGCCGGAGCCGACCGCACCTCCACCATCGGTGCTGAGAAGGCGGGCAACGCGCTCCTCGCGGCCGAGGACGAGGACGACTTCGTGCGGCGGCTGCTCGCCGGGCTCGGCGAGTACCCGTCGTACTTCGACCGCCTCAGCGAGGTCAACCGGCGCGGCCCCGGCGTCATCGCCGAACCGCCCCCGCTCGTGCCCTTGGCGGTCGGCGATTTCCGGGCCGCGGTGGACGCGGGCGCGACGGTGGTGGACGCGCGGCCCGCCGCCGTCTTCGCCGAAGCGCACGTCCCCGGGGCGGTCGCGATCCCGCTCAGGTCGGCCTTCGCGACCTGGCTCGGCTGGATCGTCCCCGAGGGCGCCCGCGTGGTCGTCGTGCGCGACCCGGATCAGGACGCTGACGAGATCGCCTGGCAGGCAGCGAAGATCGGCTACGACCTGGCCGGTGAGCTCGGCGGCGGCATGGACGCGTGGGACGGGGACGTCAGCGCCATCCCGTTCCTCGAGCCCGCCGACGCCGCCGCGCGACTCGGGGAGGCCGCGGTCGTCGACGTCCGCGAAGCGGGCGAGTTCCGCGGCGGGCATCTTCCTTCCGCGGTCGGCATCGCCTTGGGGCGCATGGCGGACGCGCAGCTGCCGGACGGGCCGCTCCTCACGGTCTGCAGCCGGGGCGTGCGCGCCATGACCGGCGCGAGCCTGGCCGCCCGGCGCGGCGCCGACGTCGCCGTCCTGTCCGGCGACAGCGACGACCTGGCGCAAGCGGCGGGCACGGTCCTGAAGACCGGCCCGTGATCCGGTGCCCGGTCGGGTCCAGCGGCCGACGAGTCGGGATCCGCTGCGGTGCAACAGCAGCAGCTCCGGGCGTCGCCGCCGACCACTCCGACCGGCCCGTCAGTCGTCCGCGCGGACGACGACGACCGGGCAGGCGGCGTGCGTGACGCAGCGCAGGCTCACCGAGCCGACCAGGGCCCCTTTGAGGCCGCCCTGGCCGCGTGAGCCGACCGCCATCAGGTCGTAGTCCTTCGAGAGCTCCACCAGGACCTTCGGCGGGTAGCCGCCCTGGGAGATCCGGCGCACCTCCAGGTCGGTGCGGCCGCCGAGTTCGCGGTCCACGGTGCCTTCCAGGGCGCGCTGGCCGGATTCGGCGAAGCTCTCGCCCGGCACGATCTCGATCGGACTGCCGTAGACGGTCGGCACCTGCCACACGTGGACGGCGTCGATCGACGCGCCGGTGCGTTCGGCGTACCGCATCGCCCATCGCAGCGCCTTCGTCGACGCAGGCGACCCGTCGACGCCGACCAGGACCCGTTCGCGCTCTTCCGCGGCCATCTGTGCTCCTTGCCTGTTCACGCCCGGTCGTGGATGACCACTACCGGGCAAGTCGCGTGGCGGACGCAGTGCTGGCTGACCGAGCCGAGCAGCGCCCCGGCGAAGCCGCCGAGCCCCCGGTTGCCCACCACGAGCAGGTCCGCGTCCTCGGACTGCTCCAGCAGGACCTCGACCGGGTGCCCCTCGGCGACATGCTGTTCGACCGCGACCTGCGGCCGCTCGGCGGCGGCGGGCTCGACGGCCGACCGCAACGTGCTGCGGGCCTCGGCGTCCCATTGCGCCCCGGGCATGACCATGGCGCCGGTCCCGAAGTTCCGGGGCACCTGCCAGGCGTGCACCGCCACGACCTTCGCGCCCGTGGCCTCCGCCTGTCCGAGCGCCCACCGCAGCGCCTTGCGGGACGACGGCGAACCGTCGACGCCCACCACGACGCGGCCGTGCTGATCAGCCATGATGCCTCCCCCGACCCGACTCTAGCCCGGACCCGCGCCGCAGGGGCGCGAAGCCGCGAAGGGGCGGCCGGCCGCGTGCCCGTACCGGTCCTGGAGCCGCGGGTTCCGCTTCGGCCGCAAGCGGTGTCGCACCTCCTCTGTACGGTGTCCGGCATGGCGAACCCCCTTCACCCCGCGCTCCCCGACGACTGGAAGCCGCTCCTCCTGCCGCTGCGCGGACGCCGCCCGGGCGACCCGGTGGAACTCGACCCCGAGGCCCCCAAGCGGGTCCAGGGCCTGCTGAACCGGTACGAGCCGCAGCTCCGGGAGATCCTGGCGAATCCGCACAACCAGGCGCACACCGCGGCCGGGAACGCCTATCTCGACGGCGAGGCCGATCCCCAGGGCGCCGCCACCGCGGCGGCGATGCTGGCGGGCGGCGCGAAGCGCAAGTCCCCCTCGCTGCTGCGGCCCGAACTCGACGCCTGGGTACTCGAACACGGCCTGCCGTTCGCCGTCAGCGCCGCCGTCCACCGGCTGACGATCTGGAACGCCCGCAGTTACTGGGGCTACCGCGACGACGACATGGCGACGACCAGGCTGGTCGACCAGATGCGCTGGCACTGGGGGATCGGGCAGGAGGCCTCCGTCGGCGTCGCCGCGATCCGCGGCCTGCTCGCCGCCGCCACTGAAGCGGAGTACGCGGCGGTGGCCGCCGCCGTCGCCGCGCACCGGGGCACGCCCGCCACGCGACTCGCCGCCGCGTTCCTCATGCCCGGCGAACGCGCCTGGGTCGCCGAGTCCTGCGAGGAGTACCCGCAGATCCAGACCGGCGGGCAGCGGCGCCCCGACCCGATGCTGTGGTACTCGGTCGACGACCCTGCACTGCTGGACCGGGCCGGCCTGACCGCGCTCCCCGCCGACGACTGCCCGCCCGCGGTGGTCGCCGCGATCCTGGACAACCTCGGACCGGCGAGCCTGCCGGTCCTCACCGAGACGCTGCGCCGCAAGCCGAAAGGCGACGAACGCCGGGTCCTGCTGCGCGCCGTCGCGTCCCTGCCGACCGACGCGGCCGTCGACTACCTGGTCAACCGCCTCAACGAGCCGTTCGTCGCGGCGGCCGCCGCGGCGTCGGCCGAGCGCTTCCCCGCCGCATTCCTCGGCAGGGCGACGCGCACGGCCGTCTCACCGCGGCTCGCCGCGATCGTCCGGCGGATCGACCCCGAAACGCTCTCCGAAACCGAACGGGCAGCGGCGAACCGCTTCATCGGCACCGTCGCCGCCGTTCCCGAAGCGGACCCTTCGGAGCTGCCCGCGCTGCTCACCGCTCCCCCGTGGACGCTGAAGCGGCCCAAGCGGAAGCCGACAGTGATCGACGGCCTCGCCGCCCCCGACACCCGGCGTCTGGAGTGGACCGACGCCGAACGCGCGGAGCGGGAGTCGTACCAGGAGTCCTACGACGCGGGCGCCTGGCACCTGCAGCTCGAGCACCACCGCACCCTCCCGATCTTCTACGCCGAAGCGCCGATGGACCTCGCGCGCCCCTACTTCGAGCAGTGGAACGGCGAACGCGGCTACATGTTCCGCGACGAGCTCCAGCAGATCCTGTGGCGGTTCGGCGACGAGGCGATCGACAAGGTCGTGGCCGCCCTCAGGACCCGCACCGAGCGGCACGCCGTGCTCCTGCCGGTGTTCAGCGCCGGGGCCGCGCGGCTCGCCGCCGACTGGCTGCTGCGCCTGAAGACCGCCCGCGCCAGCGCGCTCCGGTGGTTCGACCGCCACGGGCTCGACGCCGTGCCGATGCTCGTCCCCGATGCGCTCGGCACCGACAAGAGGGCGCGCATGGCGGCCGAGGCCGCGCTGGCGCACCTCGCCGCGCAGCACGGTGCCGACGCCGTCGCCGCGGCCGCCGAGGCGTTCGGCACGGAGGCGGCGGCCGCGGTCCGCGAAGCGGCCGACCGGGATCCGCTCGAGCCGCAGGGCAAGCTGCCGAGCACCGCAGGTCTGGACGATCCGGAGCTGCTGCCGCAGGTCCTGCTGCGCGGCGGGGAGCGGGCGCTTCCGGCCGCCTCGGTGCCGCACCTGGTGACCGTGCTGTCGCTGACGAACCACGAGTTTCCCTACGCGGGAACGGAAGTGGTCGCCGAGGCCTGCGACGCGGCGTCGCTGGCGCGCTTCTCGTGGGCGCTGTTCGAGCTGTGGATCGCGAACGGCTCGGACGCGAAGGGGAACTGGACGCTGACGCAGCTGGCCCGGTTCGGCGACGACGACGCTGTGCGCCGCCTGGCCCCGATGATCCGCGAGTGGCCCGGCGACGGCCAGCACAAGCGGGCGGTCGCCGGGCTCGGGGTGCTCGGGGCGATCGGCACCGAGGCGGCACTGCGGGCGATCCAGGGCATCGCCGACCGCGTGAAGTTCAAGGGCCTCAAGGAGGAGGCGCGCCGCCAGATCGATGCGATCGCCGCGAACCTGGGGCTGACCCGGGACCAGCTGGCGGACCGGCTCGTGCCCGACTTCGGGCTCGGCGAGGCGGGCGCGCTCGTGCTCGACTACGGTCCCCGGGCGTTCACCGTCCGCTTCGACGAGCAGTTGAAGCCGTTCGTCGTCGACGACGCCGGGAAGCCCCGCAAGAGCCTCCCGAAGCCCGGAGCGAAGGACGACGCGGCGGTCGCTGAGGCGGCGTACCGCCGGTTCGCCCAGCTGCGCAAGGACCTCCGCACGGTAGCGGCCGACCAGGTCCGCAGGCTCGAGGCGGCCATGGTCGCGGCCCGCACCTGGACGACGGCCGAGTTCCGGCAGTGCTTCGCCGAGCACGCCTTCATGGGCCACCTCGCGCGCCGCATGGTGTGGCTGGCAAGCGCGGACGGCGAGCCGGTCGCGTTCCGCGTCGCCGAGGACCGCACGTACAGCGACGTCGAGGACGACACTGTGGAGCTTCCGGCGGACGCGTCGGTGCGCCTCGCGCACCCGCTGCACTTCGACGAGGCGGCGATCGCCGCCTGGTCGGGGCTGTTCGCGGACTACGAGATCCTGCAGCCGTTCCCGCAGCTCGACCGCCCGGTCATGCGGTTCACCGAGGAGGAGCGCGCGAGCGGCGAGCTGACCCGCTTCGAGAAGATCCGGGTCGAGCCCGGGCCGCTGCTCGGGCTCACCAGCCGGGGCTGGCTCCGCTGCCGCCCCGAGGACGCCGGGATCGAACCCGGGATGTACTTCCCGCTGCCCGGGGGCGGCTCGCTGGTCATGGACCTCGCCGACGGGCTCTGGATCGGGGCGATGGAGCACGTGCCGGCGCAGACCTTCGACCTGCGCTGGTCGGCGGGCGGGTTCTACGACACGGTCTCGGGCGAGAAGGCGAAGTCCATCATGGACGGACTGGATCCGGTGACGGTTTCGGAGATCCTGGTGACCCTCGACCGCCTCACCGGCGGCCGCGTGAACGGGAGCTGAGCGCATGCACGACGCCGCAGGCGAAGACCGGTTCGCGATCCCCGCCGAGTGGACCGACCGGTCGCTGGTCTCCTCGCAGCTGCGCCACGGCCGGATCCGGTACATGAACCACGACCAGTAGGACACCGGTCCACCGTGAGCCTCGCGCCCCGTCGGCGGGCCGGCCCTAGCGCGGTCCTCGTAGACTCCTCGGCGGACCGGCCTGCGGCAACGGCGGGCGGGTAGGAGCAGCGATGGGAGCGCCGGGGCGGATGAAGGCATGGGCGCGCAAAACCGATGCGGCGGAACGCGAATGGGCGCGCAACGAGGTCGACTCGTGGGCCCGCGCCGCGGCGTTCCCGCAGCCCTTCAGCTGGGGCGAGGCCGAAGCGATGGCGCTCTCCCGCAACTACGCGCCGCTTCCGGGTTCGCTGGCCGTGCGCGTCATCGGCGTCGTCGGCTGGGTCTTCCTCGTCGTCCTCGCCGTGCCGACCCTGGGATCGGCGGTCGTCGGGTCCGCGCTGGTCGCGGCCGGGGCCGCCCAGGAAGACCAGGCGGCCGCGAGCGGCTGGATCTCCGCGGCGACGACCATGTTCGTGCTCGCGGTGATAGCGGCGGGCACGGCCCTGAGCCTGTGGTGGGAGACGCGGCGGCGGAGCGCGCTCGAACTCGTCATGAACGGGTCCGCGACGCTCGCCTCGGGCGCGGCGATCGCCGTGCTCGCGGTCTCGGACGTCTCCGGCGGCGCCTGGCTGCCGCTGCTGATGATCGCCACCGCACTGGTCTCGGCGGTCGCGTTCGTCCTGGTCTCGCTCTCGAAACCCGAAGGGCGCCCGAAGAAGCGCAAGCCCCCGCGCAGAGGGCCGCGCGGCGCCGACAAGCGCGCCCGCGCGCAGCGGGCGAGGAACCGCCTGCTGGAGGTCGTCGTCCACCGCGGACTGGTCGACCTCGACGAGGCCGACCGGATCCGGGTCGCCGAGATGCCGCTGGGGTACTGGTCCGAACTCGACGGCCTCGACGACCGCGAATGGAAGCGGGTGCTGGAGCGGCGCCACGTCGGCTGGCGCGACTTCGACGCGAAGGGCTGAATCCGCTTGAACCGACCAGAAACCGAGGAACCCTGATGCCCAAGGCCGCCGCGATCCAGCCCAACGAGTGGGCGACCGTCCACGACAACTTCGAGCCGTTCGACATGGATGCGCTGAACCGGGTCGTGCTCGACTACGCGCACATCGAACTGGCGAACGCGAAGCGCTGGCACCGCCGGTCGGCACTGGGCCGGGCGGTCGCCGCGACGGGGTACTGCCTCAAGGTTCTCGGCCTCATGGCGGCGGTGTCGCTCGCGCTCTTCCTGCTCACCGGGGTCGACGGCGAAGCGCTGATCCCGCTCGTGTACGGCACCGCCGCGCTGTCCTGCGCGGGCGTCCTCGCCTTTCTCGTGCCCTGGCTGCTGACGCCGTACCGGCAGTGGGACCGGACGCTGAGCGGCATCTCGGTGATGGTGGCCGTGGCCGCGCTGCTGGCGCTCGGCGCGGCCTGCTTCCGGACCTTCGAAGCGGCCCCGGCCTGGGCGCTCGCCCTGCCGTGCCTGGTCGTCCTCCTCGTGGCGGCCGGGGCGCTCGTCGCGGACGTCCGGCTGAGCACCGCCGAGAAGCCGCCGCCCGTCGACCTCGCCTCCCTGTCGCCGCAAGAGATCGAGGTGCTCCTGGCGGTCCGCCACCGGGCCCTCCGGATCCTGCGGTCCCGCAACGTCGTCTCCTACAAGGACTTCCACGGCTTCGACGCCAGCCCCCTCGACGCCCGGCAGTGACCGCGCGGGACGCCTCCCGCCGACCCGGTTGCCATACAGTGGAGGCATGGCCTCTGAAGTCGTCGTCGTCCACGCCAACGAGACCCCGCCGGACGCGTGGGACGCCGCGGTGTTCCTCGCCGGGCCGCTGCCGCGGTCGGCGGACGTGCCTTCGTGGAACCGCGACGCCGCGGCGATCCTGGGACGGCGGTGGGCGCACGACGGGCGGCTCGTCGTCTTCACGCCGGAGCTGCGCGAGGGCGTCCTGTCCGACTACACGGGCCAGATCGCTTGGGAGCACCGGCAACTGCACTGCGCCGACGTGATCCTGTTCTGGGTGCCGAGGAACATGGCGACGATGCCCGCGCTGACGACGAACATCGAGTGGGGCACGTGGTCGGACTCGGGCAAGGTCGTGTTCGGCGCGCCGCCGACCGCGCCCAAGAACGAATACCTGCGCCACCTCGCCGAGGCCGCCGGCGCACCGGTCGCCGACACGCTCGAGGACGCCGTGGACGCGGCGCTGGCCATGGCCGGAGCGGGCGCGCGCCGGACCGGCGGAGAGCGCTCGGTGCCGCTCCTGGTGTGGCGGACCGACACGTTCCAGTCCTGGTACGCGGCGCAGCGCCGCGCGGGCAACCGGCTCGAGGGCGCGCGCGTGGAGTGGACGTTCCGCGTCGGGCCCGACAGGGCGTTCGTCCTGTACTGGGCGCTGCACGTCCAGGTGTGGATCGCCGCCGAGGACCGCGTGAAGGCGAACGAGGTCGTCATATCGCGGCCCGACACGGCGCAGGTCGCCCTGTACCGGCCCGGGGCGACCCTCGAGGACGCCACCGTGGTCCTGGTGCGCGAGTTCCGCTCCCCCGCCGCGACGGACGACGGCTTCGTGCACGAGCTGCCCGGCGGGAGCGGCGCCAGCGGCGATCCGCGAAGTCAAGCCGTCGAAGAGGTCCTGGAGGAGACCGGGTTCCGCATCGGCGCGGACCGGCTCAGCCACCTCGGCGCGCGCCAGGTCGCCGCGACCGTGACGGGCCACCGCGCGCACCTGTTCGCCGCCCCGATCACCGACGACGAACTCGAATGGTTTCGCGCCCGACAGGGCACGCCGCACGGCGTCGGCGACACGGAACGCACCTGGATTGAACTCCGGACCTACCGCGAGCTGCTGGAGAGCGACCTCGTCGACTGGTCCACGCTCGGCATGATCACGCGCGCCCTCACCGCCGCGCGCTAGGCCCGCTCGCCGAGCCGCTTCGACCTCGTCGACGCACGCCTCCGGATTCCGGCGCCGGGTCCGGCGAGGCGATGGTGTCAGCCTGCTGCGGTCGTCCCGTACCCGGCCAGGAACAGGTCGACGGCGTCCGCGACCGGTGCGTCCGCGCCGTCGGGCACGTCGGTTCCGGCGAGCAGGCGGCGGTTGAGGGGCGCGCCGATGACGAGCCACGTGAACTGGTCGGCGGCCGCGAGCGGGTCGCTCACCCGGAGCGAGCCTCGGTCGGCGAGGGCTCGGAACGCATCGGCGAGCGCGCCGATGTTGCGGTTCCAGCTCTCCTCGAGGTAGCTCGCGGCGACCTCGGGGTGTCGCTCGGCTTCGCTGGTGACCAGTCGGCGCATGTTCAGCACGTCGCGGCTGAGGATCCCCGCGCGCATGGTCCCGGCCAGGGCGATCAGGTCCTCCCGCACGTCCTCTCCGGCCGTCAGGCGTTCCAGGTGCGGGCGCATGGCGTCGCGTCCGGCCTCGGCCCAGGCGCTGACGACCGCGGCGTACAGCGCGTGCTTCGAGGGGTGCGCGCGGTAGAGCGAGGCCTTGGAGATCCGGGCCCGGGCGGCGACCTCGTCCATGGTCGTGCCGCCGTAGCCGTGTTCGAGGAACACCTCGCGCGCGGTCGCGAGCAGGTCGGTGCCGGTGCGTCCGGGAGGGCGGCCGCGGCGGCGGGCGGTGTCGGTCATCCCTGGATTTTAGTACTTGACCGGACTGAAATCCAGGTCTATGATTTTTCAGTACTGGTAAGTACTGAAATGGAGTCCGCCATGGTGCCCATCGCGATAGCCGTCGCCGCAGTCGTGTCGTTCGTGTTCAGCGCGGTCCTGTACGGCGCGCCGCCGGTCGCCGCGTACGTCGGACGCCACAGCACGCCCCGGCCCGGTGTTCCCGTGGCCGTCCAGATGGCGGCCGTGCTCGGGCGCAGCCTGATCGCCGCGATGCTCATCGCGGGCCTGATGCACGTCGCAGGATGGGAGGGGGCGGGTTCGGGGGCGCTGCTCGGGCTGGCGCTGGGCGTGCTGCCCGCGGCGATCCTCGCCGGCGCGGTCGTCCACGAAGGCGTCCCTGTCCCGCTCGCCGCGATCCACAGCTTCGACTGGATCGCGAAACTGACGCTGATCGGCGCGATCGTCGGCTGGCTGGCCTGAAACCGACCCCTGCCTGAGGAGGCATCATGACCGAAGGACCGCTCGACATCGACTTCACCGCCGTGCTCGGCAAAGTCCGGCCCGGCGACACCTGGACCTGCGTGCAGCTGCCCGACTCCGCCGCGATCTTCGGCACGCGCGGACTGGTCAAGGTCGAGGGCACTGTGGACGGCGAGCCTTTCCGGGGCGCGTTCATGGCCCTCGGCGACGGCACCCACAAGCTCCCCGTCGCCGCCGCGATCCGCAGCCGCATCGGCAAAGCCGACGGCGACGAGGTCCGCGTCCGCCTCACCCGCCGCCTGAACTGATCCGAGCCGTCAGGCCGCCTGGAACTCCTCTACGCGGTCGAGCCACTCGTCCAGGAAGGCGTCGAGCAGGGTCGGCTGCTCGAGCTGGAGGTTGTGCCCGGCGCGGTCGAGCACGGCGAAGGTCGCGCGCGGGTAGTGCTCCAGCAGCGCGTACACATCGGCGTAGCCGGTGTTGTCGTCCTGGCGGCCGGTCACGATCAGCGTCGGCCGCTCGAACGGCGCGCCGGACTCGGGGGCGGTGCTCAGCTCGTACCGCCGCGCCACCCGCACCAGCGCCTCGTCGTTAGCCAGCGCCAGCCCGGGGGCGATCTCCTCGCGGAAGCGGCGGTACGTCTCCGGGGACTGCACGACCGCGAGTTCGCCGTAGACGGCGGCGTCCGCCGGAGGCAGCCCCGCCATGAACGCGGGGTCGCGCGCGATCACGGTGTGGGGCGGGAGCTTCCGCTTGGACTGGCGGGCCTCCTTTCCGATCGGGCACACCAGGCCGAGGCCGAGGACCTGCTCGGGGCGGGAGCAGGCGACGGCGCGGGCGAGGTAGCCGCCGTAGGACTCGCCGACGACGATGAACGGCGCGTCGCCGATCACGTGGTCCACGAAGCCCTGGACGGCGTCGAGCATGTCGTCCGATCCCCGGTACCGCTCGGTGATCTCCGTCTGCCCCATGCCGGGGAGGTCGGGGTAGAAACGTCGATACGACTGCCCGCCAGGGCGTTCGGCGGTGCGGCGGGTGAAGAACGGCTCCATGAAGCCGGTCATGAGGCGGTGGTCGGGGGTCCAGCCGTGGATCGCAAGCACCGGGATCCCGGTCCCTTGCGCGACGAAGTGCATTGGCATGACCGCGATCCTATGGGCCGGTTCCGACACCGCTGCAGGCCGCGGCCCCGGGGCGTGTCAGGCCCTCCAGGACCGGCGCGGCCTGAGTTCGAGGTCGGGAACGGCCTGCGGGTACGGCGGGTACTGCTCGACGAGGTCCTCCCAGACCTCGTTGGGGATCGCGAGCGCGGCGTCGATCATCGCCGCGCCGTGCCACAGGCCGATCTCCTTGAGCGCCTTCGCGGTGCTGCGGCAGAGCGCTTCGGTGAGGGCCGCGAACCGCTCCTCGGCCGCGTCCCGCTCCGCCACTGCTTCCGGATCGGTCGCGTCCTCGAGCTGGACGAGCACCTCGCCCAGCCGATCCCACTCCTGTACGAGCTCCTGCACCGCTCGGAACCCAGCGGCGATCTCGCCGTCGGTCATCTCGTCCACAGCCACGTCCCTTCCCGGACGGACTCTAGCGGCCCGTCAGATCTGCGTCTGGTGCAGCGTCTCCTGGACGGGCTGGTAGATCTTGTCGTAGTGGCCGCTCTCGACGGCGGCGCGGTTGGCGTCGATCTGTGTGAGCCGTTCCTCCAGGAAGGTCCTGGTCTGCTTGCCTTTCTGGACGACCGATTCGAGCTCTGCCTCCTGCTCGCCGCTCAGCTCGGTCTTCACGCCGCGGGCCGTGCGCGAGGCGGCGAGCGCGTCGAAGCTGCGGTACACCTCGACGGCCTCGGGCAGCAGGCCTTCGATGACCGTCCGGCATTCGTGCAGTGCCACCAGCATCTCGGCCGAGGTCCGGCGGGCGGCGCCGCGCGACTCGACGGCGTGCGCCGCGTCCTTGAGTCCGAGGGCGCGCATGTCGATCACCAGGTCGCGTTCGGCGCGCTCGAGGTTCGCGGCGACCTTGTCGATCTCGCGCATCTTCCGCTCCAGGGCCGCGGCCGCCTTCGCGAGCGCGTCCTGCGCCTTCTGGACCTCCAGTGCCGCCGCCAGCGTCTTGAGTCCCGCCACCCGCTGCTTGGCGGCTGCGAGCTTCGCCTCCATCGCCTTCATCTCCGGGCTGACCGAGAGCTTCCACTCCGTCAGCTTCGTCGAGCCCTCCTTGGCGATGTCGATGGCGAGATCGGCCCAGCCTTCGCGGGTGACCAGGGCCTTGATGGTCTTCAGCGTCAGTTCGACACCGGTGCCGACGTCCTTGGCGACCTCCTCGATCCGCTTCTTCTCGGCGTTCACCGCGTCCTGGGGGATGCTCTGCTCCTGCTCCGCCTGCACCGTTTCGGTGTCGACGAGCTTCGTCTCGAGGTCGGTGATCGCCTCGGCCACCGCGTTCCTCTCCACTTCGGGCGTGGGGGCGACCTCGAACTCCTCGTAGGCCTTGAGGTAGGCCTCGGTGGACCTCTCGATCGCCTGCGTCCCGGGCTTGTCGCTGGTGCTCTTGATCTTCGCGGCGGCGCCCTGCACGGCTTCGGCGTCGATGTGGGCGGTGGCGTCGAAGCGGTTGAGCGCCTGCGCGAGTTCGCCGTAGCGGCCGATCTTCGGCACGGCCTCGGTGTTGACCCGCTTGACGAGCGCGTTGTGCCGGTCGGCCATGAGGTCGAGCGAGAACATGTCGATGTGCTGCGGCAGCGCGCGCTGGACGATCGGCGTGCCCGCGGCGCGCTGGACGGATCGCGGGCCCGGCTGGAGGAGCTGGCCGACCGCGCGGTTGCCCATGCGCCGCTGCAGGTGCAGGAGGTTCGCCGTCGAGCCGGGGGCGCCCTTCGCGTGGTCCTCGCCGGGGGCGGAGCGCGCGGTCCCGTTGGCGCGCGAGGCCGTCGACGCGCGCTCGTCATCACGGTCGACAGGCCCACGCTTCACCATTTGCCCAGGCTATCCCCGTGAGCGCCGAACGCCCCGGATGTCGGTGCGGGCGTTCGGGCAGACGGGAGTGCCTGATGGTGCAGCCGAAGGACGCGCACGGGTCCTAGTCGTCGCCGGGCTCGTCCGGCACGGGATCGCCGGGGCCGGGTCCGCCGTCGTCCTCGTCCCACACTTCCGGTTCCTCGGCGGCCAGCTCCAGGTTCAGGGGCGCTCCGCGGCGCTCCTCCTCCTGCGTCATGCCGAACCGGTCCGCCTCGGCGTAGTCGCGGGAGTCGAGGATGTCCTCCTCAAGCTCCTCGCCCTCTTCCTCGTCGTCGTCGACGAACCCGAACGGCTCGTCGTCGCCCTGCGCGTAACCCGTGTTCCCGTCGGACATGGCAACCTCCTTCCTGCCCATGATGGCGGTTCCCCCGCGCGGCGTCCGGCGATCCGCCGTCACGGCGCGGATCGGCCGTGCCGGAGGGATTCGGCCCCGGCCGGTGCGGCGGTGTGGACAATTGGGGGCGACGTGAGGAGTGAACGATGATCGTTGCCGTGGACCGCTCGAGTGTCGCGATGGGGGACGACGTCTCCCCGCACGCGATGACGGTCGAGCTCTCCGAGTCCAGCACCGTCGCCGAGGCCGTCGCCTATCTGCGGCAGCGCAAGTACCTCGCGTCGATCGCGGGCGGGAAGGCGACCTGGGTCCTCGAGGTGAACGGCCGGCCTTCGGCGGTGATCGCGCAGCAGTGGGCCGAGCCGAAGTTCGCGATGGACCCCTCCACCGAGCTCGGCTCGCTCGGGCCCGAGGTCTCGCTCATGTTCAGGTACCGGGCGCAGATCGACCCGGACGACCTCTACGACACGATCGAAGGCTAGTCGGTTCGCGGTCAGTCCGCCGGATAGTGGTCGATGATCCGGCGGGCGAGTTCCCTGACGCGGCGGCGGGCCTCGGGCGGGTCGAGGACGGTGACGGTGTCGGCGAACTGCAGCAGCTGGCGCACGTCCTCCAGCTCGCGGCAGCGCAGCACGGCCGCCGTGCGCCCCTGTCCGTCCGGCTCGCCGACCGACATGCGGCTGCCGAGGATCCGCTCGGCGCGCGGCACCTGGTAGTCCTCGATGAGCAGGCGGACCGTGAAGTCGCCCTTCGCCTCCCAGCCCGAGGTCAGCTCGGCCGCGACGGCGGCGAGGCGGGCCCCGGGCCGCAGCCGCCGGGCGGCGCGGAGCGGTTCCCATGCGGCGATGCGCTGGAGGTTGAGGAGCGCCGGTTCGCCGGACTCGTCGGCGACGAGGTACCAGCGTCCGCCTTTCGCCAAAAGCCCGTAGGGATCCACGGTCCTGCGGGCCGCGTCCTCGCCGGGCCGCAGG
The DNA here is from genome assembly GCF_043202775.1 of Glycomyces sp. NPDC048151. Lineage (NCBI taxonomy): Bacteria > Bacillati > Actinomycetota > Actinomycetes > Glycomycetales > Glycomycetaceae > Glycomyces > Glycomyces sp. NPDC048151. Next base: position 188,160 of record NZ_JBIDBB010000006.1, read on the forward strand.
TAGTCGACGCGGAGCCGCACGCCGCGGCGCAGGTCGCCGATGAGCCGCGCGGGGGTCACGCCTTCGGGTTCCCGCCCGAACCACGGCCGGTTGTCGCTGACGACGAGGTCGCCGATCGGCAGCAGGTCGTCGCTCGGACGCGCCCCGGCGACCTTGCGCAGTGCCCGCCCGGTGACCGGTTCGACCCCGAGCCCGCGCCGCTGCTCCTCGTCCAGGCCGGTGAGCGTCAGGTGCTCGCGCTCGCGCGGCGTCAGCCGGGCCGCGTCCAGCGTGCCGCCGGGGAGCATGAAGACGCCGCCGTACTTCCCGCGCCGCATGAGGACCGGGAACCCGGCGTCCCGCAGCCAGTTGAGGTCCCGGATCACGGTCCGGGCCGAGACGCCGGTCTCGTCGGCGAGGGCGGCCACGGTCGTCTCGGGGCGCGACTGCAGCGCGAGCAGCAGGGAGAAGAACCTGTCAGGAGTCATTCCCTCATATTCGCAGTGAACATGACAGATCCCGGCATGTTCCCCCGTTACGGTGGCGCCTTCGACGACATCGAAGGAGCACAGTCATGCCCGTTCCGAACCAGTTCATCGTCTACGTCAGCGACGCCCCCGCGGCGGCGCGCTTCTACGGCGACCTCTTCGACATGAGGCCGGTCTTCGAGACTCCCGGTTTCATCGCGTTCGACCTCGCCTCGGGGGTCCAGCTCGCGCTCTGGAGCCGATCGGAGGTCGATTTGGCCGCGACGGCGGTCCGCACGAGCGAGCTGTGCCTGGCCGTCGACGGCTCGCCCGCGTCGGTCGACGCCCTCTACGAATCGTGGAAGGCCAAGGGGGTGCGGGTGGTCGCGGAACCGACCGATGAGCGCTTCGGCCGCACGTTCGTGGTCGCCGACCCCGACGGCAACCTGATCCGCGTGGCCCCGGTCGACTGACCTGCCAGGGGCGTTGCCGAGGCCGCTCGCACGGCCCCGGCCTCCGGATCAGGCGCGGCGCCTGCGGAGCAGCCACCAGGCGGCCTGGAGGATCACGCCCAGGACGATCGCGCCCATGAGGACGTACAGCAGGACCTCGTCGGCGGCGGCGAGCTTCCCGTCCATGTAGGACGGGGTCCTCCACTGCGGCACTTGGACGCTGATCGCGAAGACCGCGCATGCCAGCGCGGGCGCGCCGTAGGCGATGCGGCGGTTCGGCAGCGGCCGGGCGCTCGCGGCGAGCACCGCCGCGGCGGCGAGGTACGCCGCGGTGAAGCCGATCGGCGCCGTCTCGGTCGGGTCGGCGCCGAGCAGGAAGTACACGGCGGTGACGAACAGCGACAGCAGCATCGCGGCCAGCGCGCCAGCTTCGGCGAGATACGTCCTCACCCTGGGGCGCGGCATCTTCCATGCGGCCCAGAGCAGCCAGGGCGCGGGCAGGGCCAGGACGACGATGCCGAGCGCGGTCTGGACCGGGCCGGGCAGGTCCCCGTCGAGGGCGAGCCAGGCGTAGAGGAGGGCGAACCATCCGACTGGGGTGAGTCCCCAAGCGACGGCGGATGCGGTGCCCCTGGAAGCGTTGTTCTGCTGCGTGGTGTTCATTGGGGCAGTGTCGCAACTGTGCGCAAGCACTCCCCCACTGAAATCGGACAGCGATAGTAGGGTTCCTACAACCAACGGCGCCTTTATGTCTGGTTCGCAGTCGTATTTTCTCGGTCTTCTCCAAACGCCCGAAGGCCGCGGCGGACCGTGCCGGGGTGTTGTGGCACGGTCCGCCGCTGCGCGGGGGTTACCTGGTGAGGAGCGATTCGGAGGCCGGGCGCATGGCCACCTCGACGACTTCGGTGCCGTCCGCTGCGAGCACGGTCGACTCCGTGTCGCCGCCGTAGCCGGGGCCGGGGGTCGGCGGAGCGCCGACTTCCACGGTCACCGGTTCGCCCTCGGCGTCGAGGAGCGGTTCGCCCGAGCTGTCGGCGACGCCGACCGTGTCACCGGCTTCGGGGGTCGCGGCCGGGGCTTCCATGCCGCTGAAGGAGTGGTCGGGCAGGTAGTGCGCGCCCGACCAGACCGCCCCGCCGAACCAGTTGTTGTTCCACACGTAGCCGACGCCGTTCGTGGCGTAGTAGCCCGGCCCGCAGATCGGCTGGCCGATCATCCTGGCCTGGATGGCCAGGTCGGTCGAGGTGGTGTCGTTGTAGACCCAGTCGGTCTGGTCGCACAGGTACCAGTAGGAGCCGAGCCAGACGTACGTCTCGATCTTGGCGCTGATGTAGCCCGGCGGGCGTTCGAGCCCCCACGCGCACGGGTAGCTGCCCGAGGGGGTCCCGAGGACGGTCGAGGCGTCGATGTCGACGCGCGCGTACCCGTTGCCGTCGCCGTGCGAGACCTCGGAGCGGTCGAAGACGCAGAGGTCGTTGCTGCGGTAGGTGAAGGCCTCCTCGTACACGTAGTGCGCGGCCGCCGGGGACGCGCCCAGCAGGACCAGCGCCAGGGCGCCCGCGGCCGCCGCGACCAGCGAGCGCAGGAGCGGGAGTCGGATCCGATCGTTCATCGGTGTCTCCATTTCCCCAGGGCGGGTCGTCGCCCTGGAGCCCCGATCCTCCTGGACCGGGCGCTCCCCCTGCGGCTTCCGAACGAAACCGAACGGCGGGGCCGTCCGAAGGGGAGGGCGGCCGCGGTTGCCAGCGGCGGATATCATCCAGTCGTGCGACGGTCAACGGCCGCGGCCCCAGGAGCGACTGCGGCACTGTGGGACGCGGAAACGCGCGCGATCCAGACGCTCGACGATCTGGCGGCGTTCCTGCGCCGACTGCGGGCCGCGTCCGGCAACACGTCGTTTCGCCGCATCCACGACGCCATCCGCGCCTCCCGCCTAGAGCGCTCCATCCCCGACAGCGCGCCGTCGCTCGCGACCGTCCACGGCCACTTCCAGAACGGCCGGGTCCGCATGAACGCCGACACGGTCCTCGACATCGCCCGCGCCCTCGGCCTCGACACCGCCGGGCTCCGCTCGCTCGCGCAGGCCTGCCACCGCGTGCTCGAACGCGCCAACCGCTCCCTCATCGTCGCGACCCGCGCCGCCGTCCCCGACCCGACCGCGACGTTCACCGGACGCCGGGCCGACCGCGACCGCATCACCGCGCACGTCCGGGCGGCCCGCCGCGACGGCAGCGCCGCCGTCGTCGTCATCGAGGGCATGGCCGGGATCGGCAAGTCCGAACTCGCCTTCCAGGCCGCCCGCGACCTCGCCGACGCCGGGCTCGTCGGGCCCGTCCGGCTCTTCGCCGATCTGCGCGGCTTCGACCCGCTCGAACCGCCCGCCGCCGCCGACGCCGTCGTCCGCGGCTTCCTCGCCCACCTCGGCACGCCGGGCCACCGCATCGACGCCCTCAGTCCCGCGGCGCGGGTGACGCTCCTGCAGGGCGAACTCGCGTCCCGGCAGGCCCTGCTCGTCCTGGACAACGCCGCCAGCGCGGCGCAGCTCGAACCGCTCCTGCCGCGAGGCGGCGACTGCGCGGTCCTGGTGACCAGCCGCCGACGGCTCGGCGACCTCGACGCGACCGTCCACATCGCACTCGGTGCCGTCACCGCCGGCGAGGCCCTCGACCTGCTGGGGCGGCACGACCGGTCCGGCCGCCTCAGCGCCGCTCCCGGTGACGCGATGGCCCTGGTCGAACTGTGCCGGTACCTGCCGCTGGAGCTGGCCGCGGCCGGACGCCAGTTGGAGACCAAGCCCGACTGGCAGCTCGGCGACCACGTCGAACGCCTGCGCCGCATCCCCGCCTACGAGCACAGCGGGCCCGCACTCGCCTTGTCCTACAACAGCCTCCCCGAGGCGGACCAGCGCCTGTTCCGACTCCTCGCGCTCCACCCCGGGAGGCGGTTCACCGCCGATGCCGCCGCGGCCCTGGCGGGCGACGCGACGGACGCGGCGGCGCTCGGCCTGGCCCGGCTCTACGACGAGAGCCTGCTGCTGCGACGCGCCGAGGACACCTACGAGTTCCACGATTCGGTGCGCGCCTTCGCCATGGACCGCGGCAACCGCGAAGACCCCGCCAGCGCGCAGCACGCCGCGGTCGCGAACCTGCTGCGCCACTACCGGCACCGCCTCGAGACCTGCGGTGACGCGGACACCGACTGGATCGGCGCCGAACGCGCGACGCTCCTCGCCTGCGTCCACGTCACCGGCCACGACGGGGACGCCGCAGCGCTCGCGGCGCCGCTCAACCGGGCGCTGCGCCTGCTCGGGCACTACGACGCGGCACGGCTCTGCAACCGGCAGCTCCTGCGGATCGCCGCCCGCTCCGGCGAGCCCGCATGGGAGGCCGACGCCCGCGCGGGGATCGCGGAGATCGACCGCCTGACCGGCAGGTTCCGCACCGCCGCAGCGGGATTCGAGCACGTGCTGCGGCTCCGCCGACGGCTCGGCGACCGCCTCGGCGAGGCCGACGCGCTCCGGGGCCTGGCTCAGGCCGCGTCCAATGACGACTATCCGCTCGCGCGCGAGCGGTACCGCGCCGCGCTCGACATTCACCGGCGGCTCGAAAACCCCGTCGGCGAGGCCGAAGCGCTGTGGGGCCTCGCCGAGATCGCCATGTCCGTGGGCGACCTCGACACGGCGGCCGCCCACGCCGAGAAGGTCGCCGCGATATGCGCGGGCATCGGCAACCGCGTCGGCGAGGCCTACGGCCTGCGGGCCCTCGGCGACGTGGCCGCCCGGCGGGGCGAGATCGAGGAGGCGACGCGGCGGTACCGGCAGGCGCTGCACCTGTGCCGACAGGTCGGCAACACCCGCGGGAGCGCCTACGCCCTGCGAGGGCTGGCCGGGGCGGCCCTGCTCGGCGGCGACGCCGACCGCTCCGAACGGCTCTACCGGCGCGCGCTCGCGAGCTGCCGCCGCATCGGCGACATCTCCGGGGAGGCCGACGCGCGGCGCGGCCTCGCCGAGACCGCGCTGGCCCGCGGCGCCCTCGCCGCCGCCGCAGCCGAATTCGCGCCCGCGCTGGCGATCTACCGCGAGACCGCGGACCGGGCGGGCGAGGCGCACTGCCTCGCGGGCCTGGGCCACATCGCTTGGCGCGCAAAGCGTCGCGCGCCCGCCGGTCGCCACTGGAGCCAGGCCCTGCAACTGGCCGAACGCGGCGGCCTGCCGCTGGCGACCGAGCTGCGCGAGGCGCTCGCGGGCGCCGGTTTCACCGAACCCCTCTAGGGCGACAGCGCTGCGTGCGAGGGCCGCGCGGTAGCAACCGAGGCCTTTCGCGAGTCGGCCCGCCAAGAGCGCCAGGGCGATCTACCGGGGACTGCGGCGTGCGCTCGTTCCGCTCTGCGCGGCCTCCTGGACCGGAGAAGCCTCTTACCGCTTCGTGACCGAACCGGAATCCTTCCCGCTTGACAATCGCCCGAATCGCGAAGCACTATGGTTCGTGTTGATTGTTTACGTAAACATTTTATTCTTGGTTGAAGGAGTGTCCGTGACCGCAATCGCCGAGACGCCCGCGTCACCGGCGGCGAGCCCCCTCCCGCGCCGCCGCCGCAGGGGGCGGCGCTGGACCGGGTGGCTGTTCGTCGGTCCGTTCATAGCCGTGTTCGCGCTGGTCTTCCTCGCACCGATCGCCTACTCGCTGTACCTCTCGGTGTTCCGCACCCAGATGGTCGGCGGCACCAGGTTCGTCGGCCTGGAGAACTACACGCGGGCGCTGCAGGACGGCCAGTTCTGGGACGGCCTCGGCCGGGTCAGCCTCTTCCTGGTGGTCCAGGTGCCGATTATGCTCGGCATCGCCCTGCTCGTGGCCCTCGCGATCGACAGCGGACGCCTGTGGGGCCGGAGCTTCTTCAGGGTCGCCGTCTTCATGCCGTACGCGGTCCCCGCAGTCGTGGCGACCCTCATGTGGGGCTTCATGTACGGCACGCGGTTCGGCCTCGTGGCCAACCTCAACGACGCGTTCGGCGTCAAACTGCCGAACCCCCTCTCCCCCGACCTCGTCCTGGCCTCGATCGGCAACATCGTGACCTGGGAGTTCGTGGGCTACAACATGCTCATCTTCTACGCGGCGCTGCGCGTCGTCCCCCACTCCCTCTACGAGGCAGCGGCGATCGACGGCGCCGGGGAGTGGCGCGTCATCACCGCGATCAAGCTGCCCGCGATCCGCGGCGCCCTGGTCGTCGCCACGATCTTCTCCATCATCGGCAGCTACCAGCTGTTCAACGAGCCGACAATCCTGCAATCGCTGGCGCCCAACGCCATCACGACCTCGTTCACACCCAACCTGTACGCCTACTCGCTCTCGTTCTCCGGGCAGCAGTACAACTACTCCGCGACGGTCGCCATCATCATGGGCCTGGTCACCATGGCGGTCGCCTACGCGGTCCAGCTGCGCGGCATGCGCAAGGAGCAGTGACCATGACGACCCCGACCCAGAAACGCCCGCCGCGCCTGCGCGCACAGCACCGCTCCCTGACCCGGCCCCGGCGCAGCCCGCTGCTCACGGCGCTGACGCTCATCGTGCTGGTGTACTCGCTGGCCCCGCTGGCCTGGCTGTTCATCAACGCCACCAAGACCCAGGCCGACCTGTTCGACTCTTTCGGACTGTGGTTCGGCGGCGACTTCGCCTTGTGGGACAACATCAAGCAGACCCTCGCCTACGACGACGGCGTCTTCGGGCGCTGGTTCGCCAACACGGTGCTGTACGTGGTGGCGGGCGCGGGAGGGGCGACGTTCCTCGCCGTCCTCGGCGGGTACGCCCTGGCGAAGTTCGACTTCCCGGGCAGGCGCGGCGTGTTCGCCCTCGTCATCGGGGCCGTGGCCGTACCGGGGACGGCGCTGGCCGTGCCGACGTTCCTCATGTTCAGCCAGATGGGCCTGACGAACACGCCGTGGGCGGTCATCATCCCGTCCCTGATCTCGCCCTTCGGGCTGTACCTGATGTGGGTGTTCGCCGCCGAGTCGATCCCCACCGAGCTGCTCGAGGCCGCGCGCATGGACGGCGCCGGGGAGTTCCGCACGTTCTTCCAGATCAGCCTGCCGCTCCTGGCCCCCGGAACCGTGACCGTGCTGCTGTTCACCACCGTCGCGACCTGGAACAACTACTTCCTGCCGCTGATCATGCTGCGCGACTCGGACTGGTTCCCGCTCACGCTCGGCCTCAACGCCTGGAACTCCCAGGCCTCGACCGCCGGAGGCGAGGCGATCTTCAACCTCGTCATCACCGGCTCCCTGCTGACCATCCTGCCGCTCCTGGCGGCGTTCCTCCTGCTCCAGCGCTACTGGCAATCGGGCCTGACGCTCGGGAGCGTGAAGGAGTGACCGGTCCGCAACCACAGACCGAAGGCGGCGCCTCCTGCGCCGCCCACCCATCACACGATGAAGTGAGAGAGCAATGAGCACACGATCGCGCCGCGCCTTGAGCGGCACCGCTGTCGCCGGGCTGCTGGCCCTGGGGCTGACCGCCTGCGGCGGCGGGTCCGAGGACGCGGGCCCCGTCGACACCGCGGCGGCCCTCGAAGAGGGCGGGGAGATCACCGTCTGGGCCTGGGAGCCCACGCTCGAGGCCGTCGTCGAGGACTTCGAGGCGAAGTACCCGAACGTGACGGTCAACCTCGAGAACGTCGGCACCAGCAACGACCAGTACACGGCGCTGCAGAACGCGATCTCCGCCGGGGACGGCGTGCCCGACGTCGCGCAGATCGAGTACTACGCCGTGCCGCAGTTCGCGATCTCCGAGTCGCTCACCGATCTCGGCCCGCTCGGAGCGTCCGAACTGGACGGCACCTTCAGCACCGGCCCGTGGGACTCGGTCCACAGCGGCGAAGGCCTCTACGGCCTGCCGATGGACTCGGGACCGATGGCGCTGTTCTACAACCAGGAGGTGTTCGACCGCCTCGGCGTCGCCGTGCCGACCACCTGGGACGAGTACCTCGAGGCCGCCCGCGCGATCCACGCGGCCGACCCGAACGCCTACATCGCCAACGACATCGGCGACGCGGGCTTCGCCACCAGCATGATCTGGCAGGCCGGCGGCCAGCCCTACCAGGTGGACGGCACCGAGGTCGGCATCGACTTCGGCGACGAGGGCACGAAGGCCTTCACCACCATGTGGCAGCAGCTGATCGACGAAGGGCTCCTCGCCCCCGTCGGCTCCTGGAGCGACGAGTGGTACCAGGGCCTCGGCAGCGGCACCATCGCCTCGCTCACCATCGGCGCCTGGATGCCCGCCAACCTGGAGTCCGGCGTGCCGCAGGGCTCCGGCGCCTGGCGCGTGGCCGAGATGCCGCAGTGGGAGGCCGGCGCCCACGCCACCTCCGAGAACGGCGGATCGTCGCTGGCCGTGCCCGCGGCGAGCGGGAACAGCGCCCTGGCCTACGCGTTCACCGAGTACGCCACCACCGGCGAGGGCGCCCAGACCCGAGTGGACGGCGGCGCCTTCCCGGCGACCACCGAGCAGCTCGAGTCGGCGGAGTTCCGCGCCAAGGAGTTCCCGTACTTCGGCGGGCAGAAGGTCAACGAGATCCTCGCCGACTCGGCGGCGAACGTCGTCACGGACTGGCAGTACCTGCCGTTCCAGGTCTACGCGAACTCGATCTTCAACGACACGGTCGGGCAGGCGTACGTCAGCGACACTACCCTCGACGACGGCCTGGCCGCCTGGCAGGAGCAGTGCACCGCGTACGGCTCCGACCAGGGCTTCACCATGGGCTAGCCCCTCACTGCGCACGACCGGGCTCCGCCCGGCCCCCTCGTGGACCGGGGAGGCCGGGCGGAGCCGTGCCGACCGAGTCCGAACCTCCCACCACCGTTTGGAGACCTCATGCCGACATTCGAGATCGGCGAGCGGGACTTCCTGCTCGACGACCGCCCGCACCAAGTGATCAGCGGCGCGCTGCACTACTTCCGGGTCCACCCCGACCTCTGGGCCGATCGCATCCGCAAGGCGAAGCTGATGGGCCTCAACACGGTCGAGACCTACGTCCCGTGGAACTTCCACGCCCCCGGACCCGACGAGTTCGACCTCACCGGTCGGCGCGACCTCGGCCGGTTCCTCGACCTCGTCGCGGACGCGGGCATGCACGCGATCGTGCGCCCCGGTCCGTACATCTGCGCGGAATGGGACGGCGGCGGCCTGCCCGCCTGGCTCTCCGCCGAACCCGGCGTCGGCATGCGCCGCCACGAACCGCGCTTCATGGCCGCGGTCGGGGACTACCTCGCACGGCTGCTGCCGGTCGTGGCCGAACGCCAGGTCACCCGCGGCGGGCCGGTCCTCATGGTCCAGATCGAGAACGAGTACGGCGCGTACGGCGACGACCCGGCCTCCGAACGAGAGCGCTACCTCCGCGCGCTGGTCGCGATCACCCGCGCGCAGGGCATCGACGTCCCGCTGTTCACCTGCGACCAGGCCGACGACCTGATGCTCTCCCGCGGCGGCCTCCCCGAGCTGCACAAGACCGCCACGTTCGGCTCCCGCAGCACCGAGCGGCTGGCGACGCTCCGGCGGCACCAGCCCACCGGGCCGCTGATGTGCATGGAGTTCTGGAACGGGTGGTTCGACTCCTGGGGCATGGAGCACCACCTCGCCCCCGCCGAGGCGAACGCGCGCGACCTCGACGAGCTGCTCGCCGCGGGCGGCTCGGTGAACCTCTACATGTTCCACGGCGGCACCAACTTCGGATTGACGAACGGCGCCAACGACAAGGGGCTCTACCGCCCGATCGCGACCTCGTACGACTACGACGCGCCGCTGTCCGAGCACGGCGAGGCCACCGAGAAGTACCACGCGATGCGCTCAGTGATCAACAAGCACGCCCCGGTACCGGACGAGCTGCCCGAGCCGCCCGCGCCCGCACCGGCCTTCGACGTGGCGCTCACCGAGCAGCTGCCCCTCGGCGAGGCCGCCGAGCTGCTTGCGCCGATGTCCGCCTACGACCACGTCCCGACCATGGACGAGATGCGGCAGTGGTCCGGCTTCGCGCGCTACCGCACTGAGGTGCGGGCCGACGACGCCGTGCTCGTCGTCGACGAGATCCGCGACCGCGCCGTGGTGACGCTCGACGGCGAACCCGTCGGCGTCCTGGACCGGGGGACGCACACCCGCACGGTCGCGCTGCCGAACCGGGACGGCCTGCTCGAGATCCTCGTCGAGGACCAGGGCCGGGTCAACTACGGGCCGCGCATCGGCGAACCGAAGGGACTCATCGGGACCGTGCGGACGGCGGTGCGCGAGCTCACCGCATGGGAGGCGGCTCCGCTCGCGATCGAGCGCGCCCCCGAACTCCTGGCGTCCCGGCCCTGGCGGGACGGCCCCTCCGGGGCACCGCTGGCCGGACCGGTCCTCGCCCGCGGCGTCTTCGACACGGTCGCCGGAGCCGACCACCACCTGCGGCTCGCGGGCTGGACGAAGGGCCTCGCGTGGGTCAACGGCGAGCTCCTCGGCCGCTACTGGAGCGCGGGTCCGACCCGGACGCTGTACGTGCCGGGTCCGCTGCTGCGTGAGCGCGGCAACGAACTCGTGCTGCTGGAGCTCCACGGCGCGGCGTCGCGGACGGCCGGGTTCGTCGCCGCTCCTGATCTGGGGGTCACCGCGCTCTGAGCCGTACCCGCCGACGTGAACGGCTTCCGGCGCCTGAACGGGCTGTATCCTCAAGGATCGGATCCCAGGCGACGGCAGAAGAGAGCGTTTTCATGGATGACGGTGAGGCCGCGGGGAGGCGCGCGCGGTCCAAGTCGAAGCCTTCGATGCTCGACGTGGCGGCCCTCGCGGGCGTCTCCTCCCAGACCGTCTCGCGGGTCTCGATGGGCGCGACCAATGTGCGCCCCTCGACCCGCGACAAGGTCCTCGCCGCGATGTCCGAGCTCGGATACTCCCCCAACTCGGCCGCCCGGGCGCTGCGCTACGGCACGTTCCAGACCATCGGCGTCATCACCCACAAGTTCAGCCGCACCGGCGAGTCCCGGACCGTCGAGGCGATCGTCGAGGCCGCCCGCACCGCGCAGTACACCGTGACCCTGGTCGACGTGGAGAGCCCCGTGTCGACCGAGGTCTCCGACGCCGTCACCAGGCTCTCCAACCAGTCCATCGACGGTCTGGTGATCATCAGGGCCGAGTCGGTGACCCCGGCGATGCTCACCATCCCGGCCGGGCTGCCGGTGGTGGTCTCGGACTCGCGCTTCGTCGGCCACCATCCGGCCGTCGGCGCGGACCAGTTCGGGGGCTCGCGGCGCGCCACCGAGCACCTGCTCGGCCTCGGGCACCGGACCGTCCACCATGTCGCCGGGCCCGACAGCTCCGGCCCCTCGCAACTGCGCATCGACGGCTGGCGCGCCGGGCTCGAAGCGGCCGGGCGACCCGCGCCGCCGGTCCTGCGGGGCGACTGGACGAGCCGGTCCGGCTACGAGGCCGGGAAGCTCATCGCCCGCGACCCCGACGCGACGGCGGTGTACTGCGCGAACGACGAGATGGCGATCGGCGTCATGCACGCCCTGCACGAGGCGGGCCGCCGGATCCCCGCCGACGTCTCGGTCGTGGGCTTCGACGACATCGCCCTCGCGGCCCACTCCTGGCCTCCGCTCACGACCGTGCGCCAGGACTTCGCCGCGATCGGCGACCGCCTCATCGAACTGCTCCTGCGGCAGATCCGCGACGGCGACCGGCTCGAGGACGTGCACGAGACCGTCCCGGTCGAGCTCGTCGTGCGCGAGAGCACCGCTCCTCCCGGCATCTGAAGGGACGGCCGCACCGGTTCGCGACCGGGAGCCGCGGTGTCCCGCGACCCCCGGCCTCCAGTGCGGCGGTCAGACGGTCCACTGCTGGTTGGGGCCGCCCCAGCAGTCCCACTGCACGAGCGGGGCCGCGTCCGCGGTGGAGGAGCCGTTCACGTCGAGGCACTTGCCCGAGTACCGCGAGACGAGCTCGACGTGGCCGCCGTCGGTCTCGCGCAGCTCCCACTGCTGGTTGTACTGGCCGTTGCACGGCCACTGGATGACCCTGGCCCCGTTGGCGGTCGACTCGTCGGCCAGGTCGACGCACTTGCCCGAGCGGGCCGAGACGATCTGGTAGTAGCCGTCCCAGGTGGGCTGGAGCCGCCAGCCCTGGCCGTCGCCGCCGTCGCAGGCGTTCTGGACGAGGGCCGCGCCGTCCGCGGTCGAGCCCTCGGCGACGTCGACGCACTTGCCCGAGTTCCGGGAGACGATCGGCGTCTGCTCCCCGACCTGGCCGGTGACCACGCCGGTCGCGGTGTCGATCGAGATCCGCGGGTACCAGTCCAGCGCGACCGAGGTGTCGGAGGTGAACCGCAGCGGCAGCCACACGTAGCCCGATTCGTTCGGCGTACCGCCCCAGGCGCCCGCCCAGCGGTCGCCCATGTACATGTAGGAGGTCGTCTCGGAGCCGGTCACCTCCAGCACGTTCGTGGTCTGGGAGTCGTACCCGTTCCAGGTGCCGATGTCCTGCCAGCCGCTCCAGTTCCCGGTCGGGAAGTCGGTGGTCGTGGCGTACCGCTGCTGGTTCGGGCTCCATCCGGTCAGGCCCGAGGTCATGAGGAAGTACACGCCGTTGCGCTTGAAGACCGCCGGGGACTCCCGGTAGCTCCAGGGGAACGAGTGCACCAGCTCCTCAACGCCGAGGTAGTCGTCGGTGAGGCGGTAGATGTTCAGGTCCGCGTTCTCGTTCGCCGCCGAGAGCAGGTAGGCGCTCCCGTCGTCGTCGACGTAGACGGTCAGGTCCCGCGACATGTGGCCCAGGGGCCGGAAGGAGCCCTGGTAGGTGTAGTCGCCGTCGATGGTGTCGGAGACGGCCACGGTCACCTCGGCGTCGCCGTAGTGGACCCCGTTCTCCTTGTGCGCCCACATGACGTAGTGGTCGTACTCGGCGTTGTAGACGACCTTGGGCCGTTCGAGGTTCGCCGGGTCGAGGTCGGGATGCGAGTCCTTGGTGAGGATGTCGTTGGCGTGGGTCCAGTTGACCAGGTCGGTCGACTTGTACATGGAGACCGCCTCGAACAGGTGGCCGCCGTCGATGCGCTGCTCGCCGACCATGTAGTAGTAGTCGCCCTCCTTGATCACCCCGGCGCCGTGGGCGTGCATCGGGTCGCCGCCGGTGGTGGTGACCGGGCCGCCGTTCTCGAAGACGAGGGGTGCCGCCTGGGCGGGCGACCCGCCGGTGATCGCCGTGGCGAACGCCAGCACGGCGGCGAGCCCTGTGCTCGCGGCCGTCCTCCTGAATCGTGTCCTGCTGTTCATGACTGTCCTTTTCGGTATGACCCTGAGGGGTCGTTCTCGGGCGCGGACGGGCCGTCCGCGCCGGTGCCGCAGGTCGGTCTCGGGGCCGCTGCCGGGCGGCCCCGCGTTCAGACGAGCTCCTCCCAGGCCACGCGCGCGGCCTGAGCTCCTGCGAGGCGCCCCAACTGGAGTGCGACCACGTCCTTGATCTGGCGAAGGGCCGCATGGTGTTCGGCGCTCGCGAGCAGGGCGATCGCCTCGGATTCGACGCACACGAGGAGTTCGCCGCAGCCGAATTCGAGCCCGTATCCGCCGGGGAGGGTACGCACGCTCGCCTGGCGACCGCACTGCTCCACCAGGCGGTCGGCCTGGACTCCCGCGCCGAAGAGGGGGATCCGGGCGGCCGAGGTCGGCCTTCCGGCGGCGTTCGGGGATCTCGCGATCATGGTGACCTGTTCCTGTGCGACGCATAGGTTTACTTCTGATAAGTGACGTTGAAATTTGTTAATGTTTACGTCACCATTTCGAAGCATCGCACCTCCTCGAACATCATGTCAAGGTTTCCTCCGCGTAAACCTGCTCGGCAAACGCATGCATTTTCACTGCCCTGCCGCTGGTCAGGGCATGCGAAGAGGGACCGTCGCGGTGACGGTCCCTCTTGTCGGCAGCGGTTCAGGCGCGCTCGGGCTCCCAGAAGATGTCCGTGACCGGGTGGGCCGCGACGTGCCGCGCGAAGGCCCGGACGAGCTCGGACTCCCGCGCGGCCGACCAGACCAGGGCCACCTCGCAGACGGGTGCGTCCTCGAGCGGCAGGTAGACGAGGTCGTCGCTCCGGCGGTACCTGGCGAAGTCGGTGACGATCGGCCCGATGCCCTTGCCCGCGGCGACGAGAGCGAATCCGGCGTCGATGGTGTCGACGCGAAGCCTGCGCTCGATCGGACGCCCTGACGGCGTCTGCCGCGGCAGGTAGTGGTCGACGAAGTCGTCCTTCGCTGAAGTGGTGACGACCGTGTGGTCCGCGAAATCCTCGTAGGAGGCGACGCCCTTCGCGACCAGCGGATGCCCCTTGCCGACCACCATGAGCATCCTGTCGCGGGTGATGACCGGCCCGACCACCAGGCCCGGCTCGAGCACCGGCAGCTGCACCGCGAGCACGTCGACGCGCTGCTCGTGCAGCGGCCGCAGCTGGTCGGCGATCTCGGCCTGGAGCAGCACGCGGCAGTCCGCGCCCGGGTGCGCCTGCGCGAACGACTCCGCGAGCGAGGTCAGGAGCTGGCCGCTCGTCGGCCCTATGAACCCGAGCCGCAGCAGCCCGGAGGTCCCCCGCCCGGCCTCCTTCGCGACGCGGACCGCTTCCTGCACGGCCTCGTGGGCTGGGGCGAGGTTGCGTCGCAGCAGCTCGCCGATCTCGGTGAGCGTCACGCCCCGGCTCGTGCGCTCGAAGAGCGGCGCCCCGATATGGCGCTCGGTCTTCTGGACCAACTGCGTGACGCGGGCCGGCGACAGGCGCAGGCGCGCCGCGGTCCTGCTGAAGTGCAACTCCTCGCACAAGGCGAGGAACACCTCGATCTCCTGTCGCTCCATCGCCCACGGCCTCCGTCGTTCACCTGAACTGAAAGAAGATTCATCCGGATTGAACGATATCCGACTCCCTCTCCAGCGCCGCCTCAACCGCCGCGGCGACGGCCCCGGTCACCGGAGGCGGTTCAGCCACGTTGAACAACCGTTCGCGTTTTCGCCATTGCCGCAGGGGCCTCCTCTCGCAGATCATGGCGGGTACCAGCCCGAACAGCGGCCGTCAGGGGCCGCGCCAGACCGGTGTCATCGCCATGACAGCGCCACGACAGGTCGGGCGGGAAATCTAGAGGCACGGCGGAAGCCAGCGCTCCGCGAAACCACCCAGTGAAGGATGAACCGATGTCCACAACGCTTGCTCCCTGGTCCGGCATGGTCCCCGTCGAGGACACCGCGCTCTACGTCACCGACACCGGCGGCGAAGGGATTCCCGTCATCTACTGCAACGGCCAGTTCGCCACGATCGGCTACTGGAAGAACGTCCTCGACGAACTCGGCTCGGACTTCCGCCACATCAACTTCGACGAGCGCGCCCGCGGCAAGAAGTCGCTGAAGTCCGCCGACTACTCCTTCGAAGCCTGCATGCGCGACATCGACGCCGTCCTCGAAGCCCGCGGCGTCACCGGGAAGGTCCTCATCGTCGGCTGGTCCTACGGCGCGTTCCTGGCCGCGACCTGGGCCAGCCGCAACCCCGAACGCTGCATCGGCGCGGTCCCGGTCGAAGGCGCCGAGCCCCACGACTGGCTCGACGACGCCATGGAGATCCGCATCCGCAAGCTCTTCAAGCGCCTCGCCCCTGTTACCGCGATCCTGCGCCCCACCGGCCTGACCCCGAAGCTCAGCGCTTCGCAGCAGGCCGAGTGCAACATCGAGCTGGGCAAGATCTCGCGCAAGGCCAACCTCGGCCCGGTCCTGGACGCGATCACCGTCCCCACCCGGTACGTGCTCGCCTCCGGGGTCTCCTTGGGCTCCAAGGGCGACGAGCAGGAGAAGATCCGCGCCGCCATGGGCGAAGTCGTCGAGCGCAACCCCAACATCAAGGTCTTCGCGAAGGTCGCCTCCAACCACGACTGGATCCTCAAGAAGGACTTCAAAGCCGTCGCCGACGCCGTCCGCGAAGTCGCCGAACTCGGCGACACCGGCCGGTAAGCCCACGCTCCCGGTGCTGCCGCGGCCCCGGGACGGCGGGTCAGCTGCCCTCGGCATCCGAGTGCGGGACGGGTCGGCCGGTCGGCGCGTACTCGATGAGGAGGATGCGGTCGTCGAGGACTCGCTGGTCCACCAGATCCAGCTCGGCCTCTTCGACTCCCTCCAGCATCGCCTCCCGACCGCCCGGTCCGACCAGCAGCGGGAAGACCATGAGCCTGAGGCGGTCGACCAGCCCGGCGTTGAGCAGCTGCCTGACCACCGACAGGCTCCCCATGGTGCGCAGGGGCGTCTCGGCCGTCGCTTTGAGTCCGCGGACGGACTCGGCCAGGTCACCGGACTCGACGGTGGCACCCGGCCAGGCGGCGCTGGGCAGCGTCCGGGAGAACACGGTGACCGGCAGCCGCGTCATCCGCGCGTAGCCCTCGTCCCGGGCCTCCTCCGGCACCGAGTCCAGGGCTTCGTAGGTGCGGCGTCCCATCAGGACGTGCTGCGGACGAGCCGACTCGTCTTCGATCCAACGCTGCAGGTCGGGGCCGAAATAGCCGAAGTAGCCAGGTGAACGCTCCCCCCGGGCCCAGCCGTCGGCCGACACGAACAGGTCGGCGGTGAGTGTCGCGGCTTCCATTGATGTCCCTCTCGTCTGCGGTACGGATCGGCCCGGGCCCGCCGCCCCTCGGAGCCGTCCGACTCCGAGCCAGGCGTGGACCGGGTAAAGGTGTAGACGCCGTGAGCGGTGCCGATTCATCGCTCACGGACAAGGTTGCACACAGGAGACGATCGCGGCGGGCCATCGACGATGTGTCGGAGCCGGGCTCCACGGGTATTCGCCGTTCGACAGGTGAAGCGCTGACGCTCGCCGCGACCGACGAAGGAGCAATGCCTTGAGCACCATCACCGAATCAGTCGACGTGCACGTCCCCGTCTCGCGGGTCTACAACCAGTGGACGCAGTTCGAGTCGTTCCCCGCCTTCATGGACGGAGTCGAGAACGTCCGCCAGCTCGACGACACCCACACGCACTGGGTCACCAGAGTGGGCGGCGCGACCCGCGAATTCGACGCGACCATCACCGAGCAGCACCCGGACGAGCGCGTGGCATGGCGCTCCATCAACGGGCCCACGCACGCCGGGGTGATCACGTTCCATCGCATCGACGACGCCACCACGCGGGTCACCGCCCAGATGGACATCGACCCCGACGGCTTCGCCGAGGAGGCGGCCGACAAGCTCGGCGTCATCGACCGCAAGGTCAAGGGCGACATGCGCCGCTTCAAGGCGTTCATCGAAGAGCGCGGCGCCGAGACCGGGGGCTGGCGCGGCGACATCGACCCGCCCGGAACCCTCTGACCCGAGCGGACGAACCGGCGGGGGGGGGGGGGGGGGGGGGCCCCCCCCCCCCCCCCGCCCCCCCCCCCCCCCCCCCCCCCCCGGGGGGGGGGGGGGGGGGGCCCGCCCCCCCCCCCCACCCCGCCGTCTGCGACCGGGACGACCCGCCGCGGAAGGGACCGGACGGCGCCGGGCGGGCGCCGTCCGGAAGGGCGCGGTCAGAACGCGGCGTCGAACGTCGGGGCCGCGAAGGCCGTCAAGGCGAACGCGGCGGCCAGCAGCGCGAGGCCCACGCCGCGCGAGCGGCGGGACGAGTGCGGCAGCGCCGCGGCGACGAGCAGGACGATCGCGATGAGATAGAACAGGGCTTGGAATACGGCCATGATGGACTCCAAACGATTGGGCGGAAGGCCGCCGGACCACTCGCGTCGCGGTCGCGTTGCGAGCGTCGGCCTCTCTCCAGCGTACGACCAGAATGGATGGATATCCAGAGGCGATTTCATGTTTAGAATCCATCTGAGCTGGAACAACATTCACCGGCCCAGTGTCGGCGTGCCGCAAGTTGGGCGATTGGCAGGATCGCCTCCGCAGCCCTTGTAACGTCAAGCGGAAACGTCTTTGAGGAGCCGACGATGCGCCCCACGACGCAGCGACTCCTGATCGCCGCCACGCAGGTGCTCGCGCTGGCCGTGTGGTTCTCGGTCTCCGCGGTGGTCCCCAGCCTCCGGCACGATCTGAGCTTCAGCGACGCCGCCGCGGTCTGGCTGACCGGCACCGTGCAGCTCGGATTCGTCACAGGCGCGCTCACCGCGACCGTGCTCAACCTCTCGGACCGCATGCGGCCCAACGTCCTCCTCGGGATCAGCGCCGTCCTCGCCGCGGCGTGTACCGCCGCGGTCGCGCAGCTCACCGACGGCTTCACCGCCATCCTCGTGCTGCGGTTCCTCACGGGCGTGTTCCTCGCGGGCGTGTACCCCACGGGGATGAAGCTCATGGCCTCCTGGGCGCCGTCGGCCGGGAGGGGCGCGTGGATGGGGGTGCTCATCGGCGCGCTCACGCTCGGTTCGGCGCTCCCGCACCTGATCGGAGGGCTCGTGGCGCTGCCGTGGCGGGGCGTCCTCCTCGCCACGGCGGGCATCGGCATCGTGGGGGCGCTCCTCGCGTTCGGGCTCGTCCGCAGCGGACCGCACCTCGCCTCCGGGCCGGTCCGGCTGCATCCGCGGTACGCGCTGTCGATGTTCGCCGAGCGCGGCCCCCGCCTGGTCAACCTCGGCTACTTCGGCCAC
This sequence comes from Glycomyces sp. NPDC048151, assembly GCF_043202775.1. Classification (NCBI taxonomy): domain Bacteria; kingdom Bacillati; phylum Actinomycetota; class Actinomycetes; order Glycomycetales; family Glycomycetaceae; genus Glycomyces; species Glycomyces sp. NPDC048151. Next base: position 206,661 of record NZ_JBIDBB010000006.1, read on the forward strand.
ATGTGGGAGCTCTACGCACTGTGGACCTGGATCCCGGTCTTCGTCCTGCACGCCCCCGCGGTCGGCGAGTTCAACGGCCGCGAACAGGTCGTGGTCTTCATCGCCATGGGGGTGCTCGGCTTCGCGGGGTGCGTGGCGGGCGGGCTCGCCGCCGACCGGTTCGGACGGGCCCGGGCGGCGGGCACCGCACTCGCCGTGAGCGGGACGTGCTGTGCGCTGTCACCGCTGGCCTTCACCGCTCCCGCACCGGTCCTGGCGGTCTTCTGCGGCGTCTGGGGCGCCTCGGTCATCGCCGACTCGGGCGTGTTCTCCACCGCCCTCTCCGAAGTGGCCGACCGCCGCTTCGTGGGCACCGCCCTCAGCGCGCAGACCGCGATCGGATTCGGGTTGACCGTGGCGAGCATCCAGTTCGTCGCGGTCCTGGCCGCGTTCACGGGCTGGCAGTACGCCTTCCTGCTGCTCGTGCCGGGGCCGCTGGTGGGGACGATCGCCATGGCCCGCTTCGCTAAGGTCGCCGCGACGCGACCGGCCGGTCCGTGAGCCGGGGTCGCAGGCCGCGGTGCCGCCGCTCGCGCGAGCGTTCTGGGCCGCAACGGGTCCGGGTCGGGGGTAGCGCTGCAAACCGTCCAGTCGGTATGCTGTCGTGGACTGAGCGGACGTGACGACGAGGAGGTCGCCGTGCGGATCACCGGAGCCGTGCTGGAGCGGTGCGGCGCGCCCGCGCCCTACGCGGAGTCGCTGCCGATCACCGTGGGGCCCTTGGAGCTCGACGAGCCCGGGTCCGGCGAGCTGCTGGTGCGCATCGAAGCCGCCGGACTGTGCCACTCCGACCTTTCCGTCGTGGACGGCAGCCGGGTGCGGCCCGTGCCGATGCTGCTGGGCCATGAGGCCGCCGGAATCGTCGAGGCGGCCGGGCCCGGCACCGCGACCGCCATCGGGACGCGGGTCGTGCTCACCTTCCTGCCGCGCTGCGGGAGCTGCGAGGCGTGCGGCACCGGCGGGCGGCTCCCCTGCGCGGTCGGCAGTGCCGCGAACGCCGCCGGGACCCTGGTCGGCGGCGCAGTGCGGATCGGTCGCGACGGGGAACGCGTCCGCCACCACCTCGGGGTGAGCGCCTTCGCCACGCACGCCGTGGTCAGCGAGCGCTCGGTGGTCGCGGTCGATGCCGACGTGCCGCCCGACATCGCCGCGCTCCTGGGCTGCGCGGTGCTCACCGGCGGCGGTGCGGTCGTCAACGCGGGCACACCGAACGCGGGTGAGACGGTGGTCGTCGTCGGTCTCGGCGGCGTCGGCATGGCGGCGCTGCTCGTGGCGCAGGCGTTGGGCCACAAGGTGGTCGGCGTCGACACCGTCCCGGCGAAGCTCGACCTGGCGCGCTCGCTCGGGGCCGAGGCCCGCTCCCCCGGCGAGGTCGGCGACCTGCGGGCGCCCGTGGTCGTCGAGGCCGCCGGTTCGGCGCGGGCGTTCGAGACCGCGTTCGCGCTCACCGCGCCCGGCGGCACCACGGTCACCGTGGGCCTGCCGCACCCCGACGCGCGCGCCGCGGTCTCCCCGCTGCTCCTCACCGCCGAGGCCCGCACCGTCGTCGGCTCCTACCTCGGCTCGGCCGTGCCGGGCGAGGACGTCCCCCGCTACGCCGACCTGTGGCGCGCCGGGCGGCTCCCGCTCGACCGGCTCGTCTCCGGCAGGATCGGCCTCGACGGCCTCCCGGCCGCCCTGGACCGCCTCGCCGCCGGTGCGGCGCTGCGCCAGCTCATCGTCTTCTGACCCGCCTACTGAAAGGGTGCGCAATGACCTCTAGGACCGCCATCGTCACCGGCGCGGCACGCGGCATCGGGGCCGCCACCGCCCGGCGGCTCGCCGCCGACGGACACGCCGTCGCCGTACTCGACCTCGCCGAGGAGCAGGCGGCCGCCACCGCCGCAGCGATCAACGCCAAGGGCGGCAAGGCCATCGGCGTCGGCGCGGACGTCGCCGACGAGGCCGCCGCCGCGGCCGCCGTCGAGCGCGTCGCCGCCGAACTCGGCGCGCCGCAGATCCTCGTGAACAACGCCGGGATCCTCCGCGACAACCTGCTGTTCAAGATGAGCGCTTCGGACTGGGACGCGGTGCTCGGCGTCCACCTGCGGGGCGCGTTCCTCATGAGCCGCGCCGTCCAGTCGTCCATGGTGGACGCGGGGTGGGGCCGGATCGTCAACCTCTCCAGCACCTCCGCGCTCGGCAACCGCGGCCAGGCGAACTACGCCGCCGCGAAGGCCGGCATGCAGGGCCTCACCAAGACGCTCGCGATCGAGCTGGGCCGCTTCGGGATCACCGCGAACGCCGTCGCGCCCGGGTTCATCGAGACCGAGATGACGAGGGCCACCGCCGAGCGCATCGGCGTCCCGTTCGAGGACTTCCTCGCCCACGCCGCGAAGGAGGCCCCGGTCGGCCGGGTCGGCCAGCCCGAGGACGTGGCCGCCGCGGTCGCCTACTTCTGCTCCGAGGACGCCGGGTTCGTCTCCGGCCAGGTCCTGTACGTGGCGGGAGGACCCAAGGCATGAGCGGCCCGATCACCGCGGCCTCGCCCGCGGATCTCCAGAACGCGCTGGGCGCCAAGGCGACCGGCGATTGGTTCGCGGTCGGGCAGGACCGCATCGACGCGTTCGCCGACGCCACCGGCGACCACCAGTGGATCCACACCGACCCCGAACGGGCCGCCGCCGGGCCCTTCGGCGGCCCGATCGCCCACGGGTACCTCACGCTCTCGCTCCTCCCCCGGCTCCTCCAGGGGCTCGTCGCGATCGGCAGGCTCGCCATGTCCGTCAACTACGGGCTCGACCGGCTCCGGTTCCTCCAGCCGGTCCCGGCCGGGTCCCGCGTCCGGGCGGTCGTCGAACTCGCCTCCGCCGAGGCCACCGGGCGCGGCGTGCGCGCCGGATACGACGTGACCGTGGAGATCGAGGGCGCCGCCAAGCCCGCGCTGGTCGCCAGGACCATCACGCTCTACGTCCCCGAGTAGGGACGCCGAAGCGGCGCGGGCCTTGTGGGCCCGCGCCGCTTTCGCGTGGGATCAGGTCAGAGTCGTTCGAGGACCATCGCCATGCCCTGCCCGCCGCCGACGCACATGGCCTCGAGGCCGTACCGCCCGCCGGTGTCCTCGAGGGCGTTCAGGAGCGTCGAGGTGATCCGGGCGCCGGTCATCCCGAACGGGTGCCCTACGGCGATCGCGCCGCCCTTGACGTTGAGCCGGTCTTCGTCGATGCCGAGGTCGCGGGCGGAGGGGATCACCTGCGCGGCGAAAGCCTCGTTGATCTCGACCAGGTCGATGTCCTCGATCCCCATGCCCGCCAGCGCGAGTGCGCGCCGGGAGGCCTCGACGGGGCCGAGCCCCATGATCTCCGGGGAGAGGCCGCTGACGCTGGTGGCGACGATCCGGGCGAGCGGCTGGAGGCCGAGTTCGGCGACGACGCGGTCGGAGACGACGACGAGTGCGGCCGCGCCGTCGTTGAGCGGGCAGGCGTTCCCGGCGGTGACCGTCCCGTCGGGGCGGAAGACCGGGTCGAGCTCGGCGAGCTTCGCGATGGTGGTGCCGGGACGGGGGCCGTCGTCGGCGCTGACGACGGTGCCGTCGGGGAGGGTGACGGGGGTGATGTCCTTGGCCCAGAAGCCTTCGGCGAGGGCGCGTTCGGCGCGCTGCTGGCTGCGGGCGGCGAAGGCGTCCTGCGCCTCGCGGGTGATGCCGCGCAGGGCGGCGACGTTCTCGGCGGTCTGGCCCATGGCGATGTAGGGGTCCGGGAGGCGGCCGTCGTCGCGGGGGTCGGTCCAGGCGGGGCCGCCGCCCGCTCGTTCGGCGGTGCGCCGGAGGGCGTCGGTGAAGCGGGGGTTCTCGAGGTCGGCGCCGGGGATGGCGTCGCTGGAGCCGATGTCCATGCCGGAGACCGATTCGACGCCTGCGGAGACGAACACGTCGCCTTCGCCTGCCTTGATGGCGTGGAAGGCCATGCGGGTGGTCTGGAGGCTGGAGGAGCAGTAGCGGGTGACGGTGGCGCCGGGGACGGTGTCCCAGCCGAGCAGGACGGCGACGATGCGCGCCATGTTCATGCCCTGGCGCCCGCCGGGGAGGCCGCAGCCCAGGAGGAGGTCGTCGACGCGGGCCGGGTCGAGCCCGGGGACCTTGTCGACGGCGGCGCGGATCATCTGCGCGGCGAGGTCGTCGGCGCGGACGTCCTTGAGGGAGCCTTTGCGGGCGCGCCCGATGGGCGAGCGGGCGGTGGCGACGATGTAGGCCTCGGTCATGTCGGTTCCTTTCACACGAATGCCTGGTGTCCGGTGATCGCCCGGCCGACGATCAGGGTGTTCATGTCGTAGGTGCCCTCGTAGGAGTAGACGGCCTCGGCGTCGGCGAAGAAGCGGGCGACGCCGTGGTCGAGTTGGATGCCGTTGCCGCCGAGGACGTCGCGGCAGCGGGCGACGACGTCGCGCATGCGGGCGGTGCAGAAGGCCTTGGCCATGGCGGCGTGCTCGTCGCGCCGGGTCCCGGCGTCGTCCATCTGGGAGACGCGGACGCAGACGGCGAGTCCGGCGGTGACGTCGGCGAGGGATTCGGCGAGTTTGGCCTGGACGAGCTGGTAGGCGGCGATGGGGCGGCCGAACTGCTCGCGTTCCTTGGCGTAGCGGACGGCGGCCTCGTAAGCGCCGACGGCGATGCCCATGGCTTCCCAGGCGACGCCGATGCGGGTGGGGCCGAGGACTCCGGCGAGGTCTTTGAAGGAGCCGATGCGCTGGAGGCGGTCGGTCTCGGGGACTGCGACGCCTTCGAGGGTGATGTCGGCGTTCTGGACGCCGCGCAGGGACTGCTTGCGTTCGATCTTCTCCGCTTTGAAGCCGGGGGCGTCTTTGCGGACGATGAAGCCTTTGACCTGGCCGTCGTCGATGTCCTTGGCCCAGATGAGGGTGATGTCGGCGAAGGTGGCGTTGCCGATCCAGCGTTTGGCTCCGTCGAGGATCCAGGTGTCGCCGCGGCGGGTGGCGGTGGTGCGCAGGCCGCGGGCGGTGTCGGACCCGGCGAGGGGTTCGGTGAGGCCGAAGGCGCCGATGATCTCGCCGCGGCCCATGGCGGGGAGCCACTGGGCGCGCTGGGCGTCGGAGCCGCCGACGCCGATGGCGCCCATGGCGAGTCCGGAGGTGACGCCGACGAAGGTGGCGAAGGAGGCGTCGACGCGGGCGATCTCGACGGCGGCCCAGCCGCGGAAGAGGGCGCTGTTCTCAAAACGCCGGGATTCGGGCCACATGGTGCCGATGACGCCGGTGGCGGCGATGCCGGGGATGAGGTGGCGGGGGAACTCGGCGCGCTCCCAGTAGTCGTCGGCGAGGGGTCGCACTTCGCGTTCCATGAAGTCGCGGATGCGAAGGGCCGCTTCCTGCTCGACCGGGGTGAGGAGGTCCTGGAAGCGGTAGAAGTCGGCGTCGAGCCCGGTGGGGGCGGTGGTCATCGTGTCTCCTTCGGGTCCGGTCGTTGAAACCGACCAGTCGGTATGTTATTGATATGGGTGTCCGCACGTCGGCATTGAGGAGCCATCTTGCACAACCGTCACCGTTTCCCGCTGCGCTGGAACGACAACGACCAGTACGGCCACATGAACAACACCGTGTACTACGAGGCGATGGACTCGGCGGTGAACACCTGGATGGTGCGCCGCGCCGACCTCGACCCCGCGGGCGAGGTGATCGGGCTGGCCCGGGCCTCGTCGTGCGAGTTCCTGGCGCCCGCCTCGTTCCCTGAGGTCCTCGAGGTCGACATCGCCGTGGCCCGCCTCGGGTCCACTTCGATCACGTGGGACCTGGCGATCCTGCGCGAGGGCGCCCCGGACCGGGACGCGCCTATCGCGCTTGGGCGGTTCACGCACGTGTTCGTGGACCGCGCCGGGCGGCGGCCGGTGCCGGTGCCCACGCCGATCCGCGCCGCCGTCGAGGCGGAGCTGCGGATCGGCGGGGCGCCGTCCTAGGATCCGTACTCCTCGACGAGCGCGCGCTTGAGGACCTTCCCGCTCGCACCGAGCGGGAGCTCCTCGACCACGTGCACGACCCGCGGGTACTTGTAGGCCGCGACCTTCTCCTTCATGTAGGCCACGACCTCGGCCGCGTCGACGGCCGCGCCGTGCGCGGGGACGACCGCGGCGTGGACCTCCTGGCCGTGGGTGTCGTGCGGGACGCCGAAGACCGCCGCGATCGAGACGTGCGGGTGGCGGGCCAGGACGGCCTCGACCTCCGTGGGGTACACGTTGTATCCGTTGCGGATGATCATGTCCTTCTTGCGGTCGACGATCGTGACCACGTGCTCGGCGCTCACCGTGCCGAGGTCGCCGGTGCGGAACCAGCCGTCCACGATCGTCTGCGCGGTCGCGTCGGGCCGCCCGAGGTAGCCCTTCATGAGGTTGTGGCCGCGCACGACGATCTCGCCGAGCTCGCCGGGCCCGAGGAGGTCGATCCGGTCCTCGGCGTCGGGGTCGGCGACCGCGACGTCGACGCCCCAGATCGGGGTCCCTACGGTGCCGGGGCGGATCGGCTCGTCCACTTTGTTGAACGTGCACGACGGCGCGGTCTCGGTGAGCCCGTAGCCCTCGTGGACCTGCGCGCCGAAGGCCCGCTCGAACGCCTCCAGGAGCGCCACCGGCAGGGCCGCGCCGCCGGAGACGGCGTACCGCAGCGGCGGCCGGTGCACCGAGCGCCCGGCGGCCTCGACCATCCCGGCGAAGTTCGTCGGCACCGCCGTGAACACGGTCGCCCCGTACTGGTTGAGCAGCGCCAGCGCCTCGTCGGGGTCGAACTTCGGGAGGAGGATGATCGACGCCCCGCGCCGGAACGCGATGTTGAGGACGGCCATCTGCCCGAAGGAGTGGAAGAACGGCAGGCCGCCGTAGACCACGTCGTCGGTGCGCAGCGGGAACGAGTCGATGAGCGAGACGTGGACCTGCTCGACCATGGCCAGGTGCGAGCCGACCGCGCCCTTCGGGGTCCCGGTGGTGCCGGAGGTGTACAGGATCGTGGCGGCGTCGAGCGGGTTGACCGAGGCGTACCGCTCGATCGGTTCCGCTTGCGCCGCTTCGGCTTCCAGGCGTGCAAGGGGTTGGCCGCCGATCGCGAGGCCCTCGGGGGCGAGCACCGAGACGAGGGGGACGCGGGCGCGGGCGGCGGCCGGGGCGGCCTCGGCCAGGAGCGGCGCGGCGGCGACGAGGAGGTCGGCCTCGGCGTCCTCGAGCACGAACGCGATCTCGTCGGCCTTGAACAGGAGGTGGATCGGGACGATCACGGCGCCGAGCGCGAGCGCGGCGTAGTAGACGCGCGGGAAGTCGGGGACGTTGGGCACGAGCATGGCGACCCGGGAGCCGCGGCCGATGCCGCGGGCGGCCAGCGCCCCGGCGTAGGCGCGGGTCTGGTCCCACAGTTCGCCGTAGTGCACGGTGCGGCCCATGAAGTGCAGGGCGGGTGCGTCGGGCCGGCGGCGGGCGCTCTCGGCGAGGATGGCCGCGATCGAGAGGGTCCCGTGTCCGGGGCCGTCGACGGCGGGGTCGTTGCGGTGGGTCATCGGGCCGTTCCTTCCTTTGGTTCGAGCGCCAGTTCGGTCTTCCCGAGCGCGGCCGTGTGGACCTCGTCGGGGCCGTCGGCGAGGCGCAGGGACCGCGCGGCGGCGAACATCTCGGCGAGCGGGTGGTCGCCGGTGAGCCCGGCGGCCCCGAACAGCTGGATGGCGTGGTCGAGGATGCGCTGCACCGCGCGGGGGACGGCGACCTTGATCGCCTGGATCTCCTTCATGGCGGCGCGGTTCCCGGCGGTGTCCATGAGCCAGGCGGTCTTGAGGACCAGGAGGCGCAGGGCCTCGATCTCGACGCGGGCGTCGGCGGCCCAGGCGCGCACGACCCCTTGGCGGACGAGCGGGCCGCCGAACGCGACGCGGTCGTTCGCCCTGCCGCGCATGAGGTCGAGGGCGCGTTCGGCCATGCCGAGCGCCCGCATGCAGTGGTGGACGCGGCCGGGGCCGAGCCGGGCCTGCGCGATGGCGAACCCGTCGCCCTCGCCGCCGAGGAGGTTCGCGGCGGGCACCCGGGCGTCCTCGAAGAGGATCTCGGCGTGGCCGCCGTGGTCGCGGTCGTCGTAACCGAAGACGGTGAGGGGGCGGAGGACGTGGACGCCGGGGGTGTCGCGCGGGACGAGGAGCATGGACTGCTGGCGGTGCCGCGGCCCGTTCGGGTCGGTCTTGCCCATGACGATGAGGAGCGAGCAGTCGGGGTTCATCGCGCCGGTGGCGAACCACTTGCGGCCGTTGACGACCCATTCCTTGCCGTCCTTGTGGATGCGGGTGCCGATCTGGGAGGCGTCGGAGGAGGCGGTGGCGGGCTCGGTCATGCAGAACGCCGAGCGGATGCGCGCGTCCAGGAGCGGTTCGAGCCAGGTCTCACGCTGCTCGGCGGTGCCGAAGTGGGCGAGGAGCTCCATGTTGCCGGTGTCGGGTGCGGCGCAGTTCATGGCGGCCGGAGCGAGCCGGGGGCTGCGGCCGGTGAGCTCGGCGACCGGCGCGTAGCGCAGGTTCGAGAGGCCGCCGCCGCGGCCGTGCGGGCCGGGCGGCAGGAACAGGTTCCACAGGCCGCGTTCGCGGGCGGTCTCCTGGAGGGCGCGCACGACGGGGCGCACGGTCCAGTCGCCCTGGCCTTCCTCGATCTGCTTCGCGAGCACGGGTTCGGCGGGGAGCACGTGCTCGTCCAGGAACGCGCGCGCCTCGTCGGCGAAGGCGACGGTCATCTCGTCCGGTCGGAAATCCACAGGCCCTCCTCGGCCAGGGGCGCGACGAGCGCGCCGATCGCATCGAATCCCTCGCCGACGGTCTGCCCCTTGGTGAACCGGTAGTGGACGCCTTCGAGGATGACGGCGAGCTTGTAGCAGGCGAAGGCCCGGTACCAGCGCAGGTCCGGGACGGGCGTCCCGGCGCGGGCGGCGTAGGCGTCCGCGACTTCGTCGAACGCGGGGTATCCCGCGCCGGGGACGATCGGGCCGGCGGCCCGCTCCCCGCCGGGCAGTTCCCTGATGTGCCAGTACATGCCGAGCATGCCGAGGTCCACGAGCGGGTCGCCGAGCGTGGCCATCTCCCAGTCGAGGACCGCCGCGACGCGCGGCGCGTCCGGCGGCCCGGCCACGAGCATGTTGTCGAGCCGGTAGTCGCCGTGGACGATCCCGGACCGGCCCGAGTCCGGGACGGCCGCCGCGAGGCGGTCGCCGAGCGCGTCGAGCGCCGGGACCTCGCGGGAGCGGGACGCGTCGAGCTGGCGCCGCCAAGTGCGCATCTGCCGGCCGAGGTACCCGTCCGGCCGGCCGAAGCCGCCGAGCCCGAGCGGTGCGGGCTCGGCGGCGTGCAGGTCGGCGAGGATCTCGGCGACCTCGATGCCGAGGCGGTGCAGCCCTTGGGGAGTCCAGTCCAAGTTTCGCCGCGGATGGTCCAGGACGGCGCCGTCGACGAACTCCATGACGAAGAAGACCGTGCCGGTGACCTCGCGGGCCTCGGTGTCGTCTACGACGTCCACTGTGGCTGGTACGGGGACCGTGCCGCGCAGCGCCGAGATCACCCGGTGCTCGCGCCGCATGTCGTGCGCGGTCGGCAGCGCGTGGCCCAGCGGGGGGCGGCGCACCACCAGCGGCGTCTTCGCGCCCTCGACCCGGTAGGTCAGGTTTGAGCGGCCGCCGTCGATGAGCGCGGCCCGCAGCGGGCCCTCCCCGGCCAGCCCGGGGTGCTCCCGGGCCAGCCAGCGGGCCAGCCCCGCGGTGTCGAGCCCCGGCACGTCCACGTCGGTCATCGGTCTCCTTCGCCTCGCAGATAAGGGCTAGCTGCCCGGGATGCCCTCGTTCTCCAGCGGAACGGGGTCCGGTTCGACCGCGGACACGCTGCCCGCGCCGACCTCGTACGTGGTGCCCACGTAGTCCTGGACGCCCTCGTTCACCGCGGTGATGCCCACGGACCGGTAGGCCGCGTGGTCGCCCTCCGCGAAGGAGAGCGGCACGATCCCGTTGCCCACCAGGTCGCCCGATTCGACCGCCGCCACCAGGGACTCGCGGGTCGGGTCGTCCCCGGCCGCGGCCAGCGCCTCGGCGAACAGGTAGCCGACGCTCATGCCGAACACCGTGTTGCCGGTGAACGGCGCGCCGTCGTTGTACTCGGCGTTGATCTCCTCGAACAGCGCCACCCATTCCCCGTCGGGGCTGAACGGCAGGTAGTTGACGCTGACCATGCCCTGCAGGAGCTGGGGGGCGAGTTCCGCGCCGAGGTAGCCCGCGAGGGTCGGGTAGTCGGCGCCGGAGGAGGAGACGTACCACTTCGGGAACCACTCCATCTGCGCGGCGGTGCCCACGGCCATCGCGGTGAAGCCGTTGATGGTGCCGAGGACGTTCACCTCGCAGCCCGCGGCCATCATCGCGCCGGTCTGCGCGGTCAGGTCCTCGGCCGAGGTCGAATAGGTCTGGACCTCGGTGATCGCGTTGGAGCCCAGCACGGTCTCGACGCCTTCGAGGATGCCCTCGCCGTAGTCGTCGTCCTGGCCGAGCACGCAGACCTTCGCCCCGGGCTGCTGCTCGACGGCGTACTGCGCGAGGGCCGCGCCCTCGGTCACGTAGTCGGCGTTGAACGCGAAGGTGTGCTCGTAGACCTCCGGCTGGTTCCAGGTGAGCGACCCGGAGGAGACGAAGAGGTCGGGGACGCCCTGCTGGTCGAGGTAGTCCAGGACGGCAGAGTGGGTGGGGGTGCCGAGCCCGTTGACGATCGCGAAGACCTTCTCCTCGGTCACGAGCTCGCGCACGGCGGTCTGGGTGGCGGACGGGTCGTACGCGTCGTCCTTGACGAGGTACTCGATCTCGCGGCCGTTGATGCCGCCGTTGGCGTTCACGTATGCGAAGTAGGCGGCCGTGGCGGCGGAGATGGTCGCGTAGCCTGCCGCGGCCGGGCCGGTCAGCGGCTGGTGGGTGCCGATCGTGACCGTGTCGTCGGTGACGCCCGGTACGGATTCGTCACTGTCGGGCGTGCTGCACGCGGTGAGGCCGAGTGCCGCCGCGACGGCCAGTGCGGCCGCGCTCTTGAAGGGTCGGGTTCGCATGACGATCACCTCTCTGTGGTCGTTGTAGGGGTTGCGAAGCGGAGGGGCCGGGCGGCGCGGAGCCGGTCGAGCAGGCGGGCGGCGCCGCCCGGCCAGGTGGTGGTCAGGGCGATGAGGCCGGCGCCGAAGAGGAGCAGGGCGAGGTTGCCGTCCAGCCTCCGGCCCAGGGCATCAGGGGCCAGGGCCGCGAGTTCGTCGACGGCCCAGGGCAGGACGGTCACGAGGACCGACCCGATGGCCGCGCCCCCGATGCTGCCGAGGCCGCCGATGACGGCGGCGACGACGAGCAGGAGTGAGAACGCGAGGCCGTAGCCGCCTGGCGTGACCTGCTGCGTGGCGATCGCCAGGACCGCGCCGCCGAGCCCGGCGGGGACGGCGCTGGCGACGAACGCGCCGGTCTTCACCGCACCGGGGTCCACTGCGGACAGACTCGCGGCGGTCTCGTCGTCGAGGACGGCCCGCATCCGCAGTCCGGCCCGGCCCGAGCGAAGGACCGCCAAGGGCGTCACGGCGATCGCGGCGACGGCGATGGCGAGCCAGGCGTGCCACTGCTCGACCGCAATGAGGGCCGCGAGCGGCTCGGGGACGGGGAAGAACGGTGCGGGGGCGCCCTGGTCGCCGCCGAGCGGCAGCGTGTTCGCGGCCGCGGGCAGGGCGATGACGAGGGCGAGCGTGAGCCCGGCGAGGTAGGGGCCGCGCAGCCTCGCCGCGGCCGCGCCGAGGAGCAGGCCGAGGAGCGCCGATACGACGGCAGCGGCGATGAGCCCCGCTGCGAGGGCCAGCGGCCAGGGGCCGTCCACTGCGGAGGCCGCGAAGGCGAAGCCGTACCCGCCAGCGGCCATGAGCACGGCGTGGCCGAGCGAGAGCTGGCCGGTGAGTCCGACCAGGACGGTGAGCCCGGCGACGGCCGCGAAGCACGCGGCCGCGAGCGCGAGCTGGTAGTTGCGGAACGGGTCGAGCGCGAACGTCCCGCCGATCGCGAGGAGCGTGATGATCAAGGCGCGCAGGAAGATCCTCATGCGGTCCTCGCCTCCTTCGGGGCGAACAGGCCGCCGGGGCGGACGAGCAGGACGAGGGTCATGAGCGCGAGCACCGCGAGCGGCGCGGCAGAGGCCGAGGCGTACCCGGTGACGAGGCTGACGAGCAGGCCGACGCCGATCCCGGCGAGGAGCGCCCCGGCGGGCGAGTCGAGGCCGCCGATGACCGCGACGGCGAAGGCGTTCACGAACAGGAGGTCGACGGCGTGCGGGTTGAGCCCGAGTTCGGCGGGCACCAGCAGGAGCGCGGCGAGCGAGGCGGCGGCGCACGACAGCGCCCAGCCGAGGGTGACCATGCGCGGCACCCGGACTCCGAGGAGCCGGGCGGTCTCGGGGGCGAACGCGGCGGCCCGCAGCCGCAGGCCGAGCGAGGAGCGGTTGAACAGGAGCGCGAGCGCGGCCATGACCGCGGCGGCGGCGCCGAGCGTGAACAGGTCGTAGGGGGAGAGCACGGGGACGCCGCCGATGATGAAGGGCCGCTGGGAGAACGGCGGCTGCATCGGCCGGTGCTCGGGGCCGAACGCGATCGCGAGCCCGGCCTGGAGGACCATCACGAGCCCGATCGCGACGATGATGCCCGGCAGGGGCGCGTGCGCGGGGAGGCGGCGCATGAGGCCGCGTTCGACGAGGGCGCCGAGGAGTGCGCCCGCGGCGAGGCCGGTGAGCAGGCCGGCCCAGTAGGAGCCGGTCGCGGCGGTGACGGCGAAGGCCGCGTATACGGCCGCGACGGCCATGGCGGCCTGCGCGAAGTTCACGGCTCGCGCGGTGCGCCACACGATCACCAGCGACAGCGCGAAGAGCGCGAGCACGGCCCCGCGGGCGAGCCCGGCGGAGAGGAGGAAGACGAACCGGTCCATCAGCGCGCCCCCGATCCGCTCGCGAGCGCCGCAGAGCGTCGATAGAGGCGGTCGGGTGCGAACCGTGCTGCCCGGTGGCGCGGTGGCCCGGTCGGGCGGGAGGCGGGCGAGGTGAGGAGTCGGTCCATCAGAACCCCAGGTAGGCGTGGCGGAGGGCGGGGTCGGCGGCGAGCTCGGCCGCCGGGCGGTCGGCGACGACCGCGCCGAGGGAGAGCACGACGCCGCGCTGGGCCACCGACAGCGCGCCGGTGACGTTCTGCTCGGCGAGGAGCACCGTGAGGCCGGTGCGCGCCGCCGTCTCGCGGAGCACGCCGAGGAGCTGGGCGGTCGCCTTGGGCGCCAAGCCGAGCGAGGGCTCGTCGAGCAGCAGCGCCTCGGGCCGGGCCAGGAGCGCGCGGGCGAGGGCGAGCATCTGCCGCTCCCCGCCTGAGAGGGTGTGCCCGGCCGCGCGGCGGCGCCGGTCCAGCGGCGGGAACAGGGCGTACATCTCCTCGACGGCGGCCTTGCGGGCCTTGGGCCCGTGGCGCCAGAGGCCGCCGAGGCGGAGGTTCTCGTCCACCGTGAGCTCGACGACGACGCTGCGTCCTTCGGGGACGAGCGCGATCCCCGACCGGACGCGGTCCTCAGGGGACAGTGCGGTGAGGTCGCGGCCGCCGAGCCGGACCCTCCCGGTGCGGACGGGCTCGAGTCCGGCGAGCGCCCGCAGCAGCGTGGTCTTGCCGGAGCCGTTCGCCCCCAGGAGGGCCACGACGGCTCCGGCGGCGATGCCGAGGTCGAGGCCGTCGATGACGGGCGCGCCGTCGCCGTATCCCACGGTGAGGTCCTCGCAGGCGAGCGCGCTCATGCGGCGGCCTCCAGTCCAAGGTAGGCGGCCTCGACCGCCGGGTCGCCTTGCACCGCTTCGGGGGTGCCGGAGGCGATGACCCGGCCGAAGTCGAGGACGACGATCCGGTCGGCGACCCGCATGACGAAGTCGACGTGGTGCTCGACGAGGAGCACGGCGCGGCCGGAGGCGGCCACTCGGTCGACCGTCTCGGCGAGGGCGTCGATGTCGGCGGTGCCGAGGCCGCCCGCGGGCTCGTCGAGGAGGAGCAGCCTCGGGTCGGCGGCGAGGGCGCGGGCGAGCGCCACGCGCTTGCGTTCGGGGTACGGCAGGGTCCCGGCGGGGCGGTCGGCGAGGTCCGCCAGCCCGAGGTCCGCGAGCGTGCGGTGCGCTTCGGCGGCCGCGTCGGGAACGCGCAGGGCCGTGAGCGGCACGAGCACGTTCTCGAGGACGGTCATGCGCTCGAACAGGCCGAGGCCCTGGAGGGTCCGGGCGACGCCGGCCTTGAGGAGGCCGGTGGGCCCGGCCGGGGCCGGGCGCCCCGCGATGCGGACGGTTCCCTTGCGGGGCTTGACGAGTCCGCAGACGGCGTTGAAGACCGTGGTCTTGCCCGCGCCGTTGGGGCCGATGAGCGCGACGGTCTCGCCGTCGTGGACGTCGAACGAGACGCCGTCGAGGGCGGTGAGACCGCCGAAGGCGACCTCGAGTCCGCTCACTGAGAGCCGGGGAGGGGGAGGGGTGTTCATCGTCGTACTCGCACCTCTTCGTGTCGGAGTGCGTTCACCATACCGCAGATACCGACCGGACGGTATGTGCTGTGGACAGTGAATCCATTTCGATATGTTGCAGGTCTTGCGGCGGGTCAGGTGTGGGGGATGCCGGTGGTCATGCCGCCGTCGACCACGATCTCGGCCCCGGTGACGTACGCGGACGCGTCCCCGGCGAGGAACACGAGGGCCCCGGCGAGGTCGGCCGGGACGCCGGGCCGCCCGAGCGGGATGAGCAGCCGCGCGGGGTCGATGCGGGTCGTCATGTCGGTCGCGATGAAGCCGGGATGGATCGAGTTGACGCGGATGCCGTCGCCGCCGAGCTCGACCGCGAGTGACTTCGTCAGGCCCCGGACGCCGAACTTCGTGGCGGTGTAGCCGTGGAGCCGTTCACTCCCCCGTAGGCCTTCCACTGAGGATACGTTCACGATCGAGCCGTGCCCGGCGGCGTTCATGGCCGGCACGACCGCGCGGCAGCCGAGGAACGTCCCGGTGAGGTTCACCGCCAGGACCGCGTTCCACTTCGCGAGGGTGAAGTGCTCGATCGGGGCCGCGTTCGCCATCCCGGCGTTGTTGACGAGCACGTCGACCGCGCCGAAGCGCGCGAGCGTCTCGGCTACGACGCGGTCCCAGGCCTCCTCGTCGGTGACGTCGAGTTCCATGAACGAGGCCCGGCCGCCGCCGAGCGCTGCGGCGAGCGCTTCGCCTTGGTCCGCGAGGATGTCGGCGATCACGACGTGCGCGCCCTCGGCGTGGAGCGCGCGCACGTAGGTCGCGCCGATGCCGCGCGCACCGCCCGTGACGATCGCGACGCGCCCTTCGAGCCCGCTCACTCCCCCACCGCCACGACCAGCCGCCCGGTGGTGGCGCCGTCGGCGAGGCGCTGGACCGCCGCGGCCGCGTCCGCGAAGGGCACGGTCTCGGACACGACCGGGCGCACCGCGCCCGCGTCGGCGAGCCGGGTGAGCGCGGCGTGCGCCTCGGCCACGAGATCGGGCCGCCTGCGCTGGTACAGGGCCCAGTGGAGGCCGAGCACGCTGTAGTTCTTGACCAGGGCGTGGTCCGCACGCACGGGCGGGACCTCGCCGGAGGCGAATCCGACCACGACGATGCGGCCCTCGAAGCCGACCACCTTCGTCGCGCCCGCGAAGGCCTTGCCGCCCACGGGATCGAAGACGACGTCCGCGCCGCCCGCGGCCTTGACCGCGCCGATCCAGTCGTCGCCGCGCAGCAGGACGCGCGCAGCACCGGCGGCCTCGGCGACCGGGATCTTGGCCGCGTCGCCCACGACGCCGACCACCTTCGCCCCTGCGGCCGCCCCGAGCTGGCACGCGGCCGTGCCGACGCCGCCCGCGGCGGCGTGGACGAGCAAGGTCTCTCCACTTTGGAGTCTGGCGCGCTGATGGAGCCCGAACCAGGCGGTCTGGTAAGCGATGAGGAACGCGGCCGCGGCGGCGTCGTCCAGCGACTCGGGCGCGGGGTGCACGGCGAAGGCGGGCACGACCGCGTACTCGGCCATCACGCCGATCGCGGTCGCGACCACCCGCTGCCCCACGGCGATCCCGTCGACCCCGGGCCCGAGCGCGGCGACCTCGCCGCACAGCTCGATGCCGGGCGTGAACGGCAGCGGCGGCCGCTCCTGGTACAGGCCGCGGGCCAGCAGCACGTCCGGGAAGTTCACGGCCACAGCCCGGTTGCGCACCAGGACCTCGCCCGGCCCCGGCTCCGGGACTGGGACCTCCGCGACTGACATGACGTCGGCGGGCTCGCCGTGCGCGGCGACCCGCCACGCGGCCATGGGTTCAGCCATCGGTCCTCCGCAGGCTCCGCAGGAACAGCTCGGTGATCTGGGCGGCCAGCTCGGCCTTGTCCTCGGGCCCGTCGTGGGAGTACCAGTGGGGCAGGTAGTGGATGTCGGAGAAGAAGTGCGCGATGAGCACCGGGACCGGCACGTCGTCGCGGAAGCGCCCCTCCCCCTGGCCCTGCACGATGAGCTCGGCGAACTTGTCGTGGTACTCGCGCCTGCGGCGCTTCACCTCCGCCTGCCGCTCGGGGGTGAGCATGTGCTGGCTGCGGAAGAACACGGTGCCCTCCGGCAGGAAGTCGATCGAGGTCACCACCACGTCCTCGCACACCGCCCGCAGGACCGACTCGGTCTCGCCGCCCTCGGCCGTGATCTCGTCGAGCCGCCGCTTCTGGAGCGACAGCATCCGCTCGTAGATCGCGAAGAGCAGGTCGTCCTTCGACGTGAAGTAGTGGTACATGGCGCCCTTGGTGACACCGGCGGCCTGCACGATCTGCTGGACGCTGGTGTTGGCGTACCCCTGCTCGGCGAACAGTCGCAGTGCGGCCTTGAGGACCTCGTCGGCCACGTTCTTGGTCTTCATGGATCCCATCCTTCACCAGGAGCGGCGCGCGCTCGCGCCGCCGTCCACGAGGATCGTCTGCCCGGTGACCCAGGCGGCGTCCTCGGAGAGCAGGAACGCGGCCGGCCCGGCCACGTCGTCGGGCGCGCCGAGGCGGGCGAGCGGGTACGCGCCCGCGGCCTCCGCCTCGCGGCCCTCGTACAGCGCCTTCGAGAAGCGGGACTTGACCACCGCGGGCGCCAGCGCGTTGACGCGGACCGCCGGGGCCAGCTCCTCCGCCAGCTGCTCGGTCAGGTTGATCAAGGCGGCCTTCGAGACGCCGTAGAAGCCGATGCCGGGGCTGGAGGCGGTGCCCGCGATGGAGGCCATGTTGACGACCGACCTGAGGCGGCCCGCGGCGGCGGCCCGGCGGGTCCAGCCCAGCGCGGCGATCACGTTGACTTCGAGGATCTTGCGGGCCGCGTCGAGGTCGATGCCGGTGAGGGGCCCGTAGGCGGGGTTGATCCCGGCGTTGTTGACGAGGTGGTCGAGGCCGCCGAAGCGCTCGGCCGCGTGCGCGACCGCGGCGGCCTGGTGGTCGGGGTCGTCGGCCTTCCCGGCGACGCCGGAGGCGCGCTCCTCGCCGAGCTCGGCGACCGCGGCTTTCAGGGCGTCCCCGTCGCGGCCGGTGACGACCACCGAGGCGCCTTCGCTGACGAGCCTGCGGGCGATGGCGAAGCCGATCCCCCTGCTCGCTCCGGTGATCAGGGCGACGCTGCCCTCGAACCTCTGCATTCGCGACTCCAAACCGTCTGGTCGGTATGTGCGAGCACTCTACCATCGCGCACCCCGACGGGAAACCCGCCGCGGCCGTCAGGGCGACGGTCGGCCTGCCCCGCACCGGAAAGCGGTCCGCCGCTTTGCCGTCTGGAACCGTGCGGGTTCAATGGACCCATGCCGATCCTCAGCGTCCGCACCCTGAACCGGACCCTCCTCGCCCGCCAGTTCCTGGACGAGCGCACGCCGCTCGAACCGCTCGCCGCCGTCAAACACCTGGTCGCGCTCCAGGGGCAGTTCCCCAACAGCCCCTACCTGAGCCTGTGGACGCGGCTCGCGGCATTCGAGCGCGACGACCTCACCGCGCTGCTGGAGGACCGGGCGGTCCTCCGGTCGCTGTCCTTGCGGCGCACCATGCACCTCACCGCGGCCGACGACTACCGGTGGCTGCGGCCCGCCGTGCAGCCCGCGGTGCAGGGCATCCTGAAGTCCTCTTACTACGGCGACGAGATCGAGGGCCTCGACCTCGACGAGCTCACCCGCGTCGGCCGCGACCTCCTCGCCGGGAGGACCCTCACCCGCAAGGAGTTCGGCGCGCTCCTCGCCGAGCGCTTCCCGGGACGCCACGGCGGCAGGCTTGCGGACACACTGGAGGTCACGACCGCACTGGCGCACGCGCCGCGCAACGGCGCGTGGGGCGGCTGGAAGCACCCGAGCAATGTCGCGGTCGCCTTGGCGGAGGAGCAGACCGGCCTGCCGATGAGCGGGTCGCGGGACCTCGAGGGCCTGGTCCTGCGCTACCTCGCCGCGTTCGGCCCGGCGAGCGTCATGGACGTCCAGTCGTGGTCGGGCGTGACCCGGCTGCGCGAACCGGTGGAGCGGCTGCGGGAGGGCCTGCGCGTCTACACGTCCGAGGACGGCGTCGAGCTGTTCGACCTGCCGGACGCGGTGCTCGCCGACCCCGACCGGGACGTCCCGGTCCGCTTCGTGCCCGCCTTCGACAACGCCCTGCTCGGCCACCGCGACCGCACCCGCGTGATCAGCGAGGAGGACCGGAAGCGGTACGCGCGCGGCGCCTCCGGCGGCATCCCCATGTTCCTGCTCGACGGTTTCGCGGCCGGTACCTGGTCCTTCCAGGGCTCGGCGATCACCGTCGAACCGATCAGGCCGCTCAAGCCCGCCGACGCCGACGCCGTCCTCGAAGAGGCCGAACGCCTGCTCGCGTTCATCGCGCCCGCGGGCGAGCGCCGCGTGGTCCTCAACGAAGCTGCTTGAGCCCCAACGGAATCAACGACCGCGCAAGGGCCGGAAGAAGTCGCGGAGGTCCTGGACGAGGAGGTCCGGGGCCTCCATCGCGGCGAAGTGGCCGCCGCGGTCGAACTCGGACCAGTGGACGATCCGGTGCCCGCGTTCGAGGAGCGACCGGACGGCCGGGTCGGTCGGGAAGACCGCGACGCCGGTCGGCACGTCCGAGTACGCGGGCGCCGGCTCGTCGCGCACGGCCCGGTACTGGTGCGCCGAGGTCGCGCCGGTGCCGGTGAGCCAGTAGAGGGTCACGTTGGTGAGGAGCTGGTCGACGTCGACGGCGTGCTCGGGGAGGCGCGCGGCGGGGTCGGTCCAGTCGTGGAACTTGTCGGCGATCCACGCGAGCTGGCCCACCGGGGAGTCGTTGAGGGCGTAGGCGATCGTCTGGGGCTTCGTGGACTGGAGGTCGGCGTACCCGGTGCCGTGGCGCACCAGGTCCCTTACGTTCTCGAGCCGTTCCCGCTCGTCGGGCGTGAGCGAGGCGAGGCCCGGATCGTCCGTGGGCGGGAGTTCGAGGCCGCCGTTGACGTGCACGCCCGCGACCCGGTCGGGCGCGAGGCGGCCGAGCGCCGGGGAGACCTTCGAACCGGTGTCGCCGCCGTGCGCGCCGAAGCGGTCGTAGCCGAGCCGGTCCATGAGGGCGAGCCAGGCGCGGGCGATGCGGGCGTGGTCCCAGTCGGGCGCGGACAGCGGCGTCGAGAACCCGAACCCGGGCAGGGAGGGCGCGACCACGTGGAACGCGTCGGCGGGGTCGCCGCCGTGGGCGCGGGGGTCGGCGAGCGGCCCGAGGACCTTCTGGAACTCGACGACCGACCCGGGCCAGCCGTGCGTGACGATGAGCGGCAGCGCGTCGGGCTCCGGGGAGCGGGCGTGCAGGAAGTGGATCCGCTGGCCCTCGATCTCGGTGAGCCCCTGCGGGAACGCGTTCAGCGCCGCCTCGTGCTCGCGCCAGTCGTAGCGGTGCAGCCAGTGGTCGGCGAGGCGGCGCAGGTACAGGACGGGGACGCCGCGGGCCCAGCCCGGTTCGGGGCTCGCGGCGGGCCAGCGGGTGAGCCGCAGCCGGTCGTGCAGGTCGTCGAGAGCGGCTTGCTGCACTGCGATGCGGAAGTCCGCGATCGGTTCCATGGTGTCCTTCCCCGTGCGCGGTCGGCTTCCGCCCATCGAAGCAGGACCGGCTGCACGCGTCCACCGCTTTCGGGACCGGCTGGCAGCGGCCGACGACGGCGCGCCCGGGTTCGGCAACCGCACCGAACGGCGGTCCGAGCGCTGCTACGGTCGAACCGCAGGCGCGAGCTTCCTGCCATGAAATCGAGCCGCCAGCGGCGAGCCGGCCGGCGGCGGACGACCCGGAGGCTGATGTGGACAACGAGCGGGAGCCGGTCGAGCTCGAGCCGAAGGTCGCGATGGCGTACCTGATCCGCGCCGAGTACGGACGCGTCGCGTTCATCGTCGACGACCTGCCGGTCATCAGGCCCTTGAACCACGCCGTCGTCGACGGCGACATCGTCGTCTACACCCACCATGCCTCGGCCTTCGCCCGAGCTGTGCGGGCGCGGCCGGGACTGCCGGTCTCGTACCAGTCCGACGAGATCAAGCCGCACAGCCACATCGGGTGGAGCGTACTCGTGAGAGGCACCGCGACCGACGTCTCCGACCACCCCCGGGCCACGCAACTGGGCCGTCAGGTCCAGTCATGGATAGACCGGCCCCACGACATGGTCATCGCCATCCATCCCAGCGAGGTCACCGGACTGCGCCTCACCATCGGGCGCTGAACCCCCGACCGGCGGTCTGACGGCAGCTCGGACCGCCGGGACCTCCGGGTCAGGTGGCGTAGGACCGGGCCTGGAGCCGCCAGAGCTCGGCGTAGGCGCCGTCCGCCGCGACGAGGTCGCGGTGCGGGCCCAGTTCGATGAGCTCGCCCGCTTCCAGCACGGCGATCGCGTCGGCGTGGACGACGCCTTGGAGCCGGTGGGAGATGAGCACGGTCGACGCTGTCCCCGCGCGGGCGCGCAGCGTGTCGAAGAGCTGCGCCTCGGCGCGGGCGTCGAGCGCGGCCGAAGGCTCGTCCGCGACGAGCAGCGCGCCCTGGTCGCGGTAGAGCCCTCGCGCGGAGGACAGCCGCTGCCACTGCC
The DNA here is from genome assembly GCF_043202775.1 of Glycomyces sp. NPDC048151. NCBI lineage: Bacteria > Bacillati > Actinomycetota > Actinomycetes > Glycomycetales > Glycomycetaceae > Glycomyces > Glycomyces sp. NPDC048151. The sequence continues at coordinate 227,821 of NZ_JBIDBB010000006.1, forward strand.
CGCCGCTCAGATCGGTGCCGCCGCGGAACTCCGTGTCCAGCAACTGGTTCCAGCCGTGCTCGAAACCCTCGATCATGTCGAGCGCGCCCGCGTCCCGGGCCGCCGCGACCAGCCGCTCCCGGTCGACCGGCTCGCTCGACCGCCCGAGCCGCACCGAAAGCTCCGCGGTGAACGGCCAGCGTTGGATCTGCTGGGCGATCACCGCCACGTGGCAGCGCCACCGCGCGGGGTCGACGCGCGAGATGTCGACGCCGTCCCACAGGATCTGTCCCTTTGTGGGCGTGTACAACCCGCACAGCAGCTTCGCCACGGTGGTCTTGCCCGAGCCGTTCTCGCCCACGAGCGCCAGCGTCTTCCCGCGCTCGATCACGAGGCTCACACCGGTGACGGCGTCAGTGTCCTTGCCGGGGTAGCGGAACGAGACGTCGACCAGTTCGATCAGCTCCGGCGGCGGCAGCGGCCCGGCCCCGGCCTCGACCGGCGCCGGACCGGCGAGGTGGGGCTGCGCCGCGATGCGCTCAGCGGCGATCGCGTCGAACTCGTGCCGGTCGGCCGCGTACAGGCCGTCCTCGTAGACCGTGTTGACTGCGACGAGCAGGTTCTCCATCCCCGCCCTCCCCTGCCCGATCGCGATGACCGCGGCGGCCGCGACCGCGAGCGGCACCGTTCCGGCCGCGAGCATCCACAGGAGCACGCCGTAGACGGCCGCGACCGCGACCCCGGCGACGATCTGCCCGAGCGCGCGGGTGAGGGTCTGCGAACGGATCACGTCGAAGTCGGCGCGCGTCTCCTGGTCGACCATCACCTGGTGCTGGCCGCGCAGCCACGCTCCGGCCTCGTGGTAGCGCTGGTCGTCGGCGGTCCAGCGGTTGTCCATGAGCCACTCGACCATCCACAGCCGACGCCGCCGCGAGACCCGGGACCGGTTGGAGACGTACATGAGCCGCGCCGACCGGACCGCGGCCCAGCCCGTCGGCAGCGCCGCGGCGAACAGCAGCGGGATGAGCACCGGCTCGATGACCGCGAGCGCCGCGGCCACTGCCGCGACCGTGACCGCCGCCGTCACCAGGTCGACCACATCGCCCACGAGGTCCACGACGGCCCTCGATCCACGGTCCTTCGCGGCCTTCAACCGGTCGGCGAACGTGTCGTCGTCGAACGCGGAGCGCGGCACCTCGGTGACGAGCCGGTAGAACTCGCGCTCAGTTCGGTTGAGCACCAAGGGGTTCAACCGCTGCTGCGCGTACCCGGCGACGATGCCCAGGCCCGCGCGGGCCGCCGTCGCGCCTGCGAGCAGCGCCAGCGCCGGGCCCGCGGCGAGCACGCGGTCCCAGGTCGGCGCGGCTGCGAACAGGGTCGCGGTCGCATCCGAGACGGCCAGGAGCGCCGTCGTGGTCGCGACGCCGGCGACCACGCTGAGCCCGACCGCCGCGACCGTCCATCCCCTCGAAGCGGTCCAGGCGGTCCGCAGCGCCTGCCGCACCAGGCCCGGCAGCCGCCGGGCCATGCGCCAGAACGAGGCCGTCTCGGCGTCCTCCGCATGCCGGTACCAGGCGATGTCCTCGAGTTCGGGCAGCGCCGAGGCATCGGCCGCCGCATCGTCCCTTCGCCGCTGCCGCGGAATCAACCGCGCCAACCAGCCTGTCCTGCTTCGCATCCGGCCTCCGTCGCCCGCTCGCCCGACTCCGCGAGCCCCATCATCCCGGCCGGGACCGACAATCGGGGTCCCGCAGCCGCCTGCGGGAAGGTCGGGTTCACGACAGCGGGTAACTCCCAGTCAAGCTCCCACAGCCGCATCACCCCGGACCGGTCCCGGGAGATCAGACGGCCGAAGTCGGCGCTGCCCGCCACATAGGAGACGTCGGAGCCGTGCGCCCGTTCGCTCCAGATGCGCGCCCCCGCGTCGAGGTCCCACAGTTCGATGAGCCCGTTGCGGCACCCGGTGGCCAGGAAGCGCGCTTCTGCGGAGAACGCCATGCACTCGACGCCCTTTCCGTCCCACAGCGCCGGACCGGTCTCCTCGTCGAAGGCTGGAACGTCGTGTTCGAACACGGTCGCCCCTGACGCGGTGTCGACGGCTTTGAAACCGCTCGGTGTCTGGAGCGCGATGCGGCCGCCGTCGACCGAGACCGCCGGAACCTCCATGTTGCTCATCCTGACCGGGCTCACGGTGTAGACCGCCGCGCGGGTTTCGAGGTCCCAGGCGGTCAGCGAGCCGACGTCGGCGACCAGCAGCACTCCTTGCCCGACGGCGAGCACCGGGTCGAAGTACGTATGCGGCACGGTCCAACCGCCGGTGCCGCTGTTCACGACCACCGTGCACCGAGCGGCGGGATTGCCGCCGCCGCGCTGGACGGCTGCCCGGACACCCGCGTAGAACACCACGTCCAGCATCGGGAACGAGGCACGCGAGACAGTGAAGGAGGCGGGCCTGCCTTGGCCGGGAAGCGTCTCCACACTGTTCGACGCGTCCTCGTGCAGCGCCATCACGGCGTCCTCGTCGCCGCTGAACGCGATCGCGCGAATCGGCCGCAGCCAACTCGCCTCACCCTTGGTGAGCCGCTGCGACTCGGCCAAGCGGTCGAACGGGGCCACTCGCACGTATACGCCCAGTTCGGCGACGGCGACCAGGTCGCCGCTCGGCGATATCGCCACCGCGGGCTGCTGGGTGTGCGAGAACGTCATGCTCCCGGCCTGCCACATGCCGGTCAGCACGGTGCGCGAACGGCGGCGCCCGAGCTGCCTCCACATCGCTCTGAGCCGAGGATCCCGTTTCCGCCCCGGAATGTCGCGGGCGTCCCGCAGCCGCGCCGCGGCCCGGGTCTCGTCGCCGTTGCGCAACTGGTGCTCCGCTTCCGCGAGCATCGCGTCGAAAGCGGTCGCTTCACTGATGAGCCGCTCGGTCCGCTGCGGAGGCGCGTACGCCATGGGCGCGGCGAACTGCATCGCCTCGGTGGGGACGATGCGAATCGACCGGCGCCCGCCGCCGGGGCCGCTCGCGACCAGCACGGCTTTCGAGCCGTCACCGCTGAACGCCGCTTCCGTGAAGTCGATCAGCTGGTCTTCGTACACCTCGGGACGCACGGTGGAGGCGATCCGGCCCGAGGCCACATCGAGGTAGCAGTGAACGCCGTGGGACTGGTAGTAGAGGCCCTGCGCGGTCGGCGCGTGCAGCGCCAGCAGGCGACCGTATCCGAGCTGCTGGCGGGTGAAGTGGCTGACGCGTTCGAGTGCCACGGTGTCGAAGACCGTGATCGAACCGAGCGGGCACATGGCGAGCGCGCCCGCGTAGCGGTCGAAGACGACTTCGGAGCGGCGCCATTTCATACCCGGTCCGGTGCCCGGGTAGGGGACGTTCGCCATCAGGGCGCCGTCGCGGGCGGACCAGATGTCGACGGTTCCGTCGCCGTGCACGGGCTCCTCATGGAACGACGCCGACGTGCACACCTCGGCGTCGACGCTGAGCCGGATCTCGTGCACGGCCCCGGCGTGGCCGTGCCAGGAGGCGACGGCGCCACGGTCATCGGTGGCGACCACCGAGATCGTCCCGTTCCGCTCGCCTACGGCGAGAAACCGGCCGCACTCGCTGACCGCGAGGGACGTCGCACCGGCCCAGGAGATCCGCGTCGGTGGAGCGCCCGCTCCGTTCCACAGCTCGATCGAGTCGTCGCTGTACAACAGCGCCGTCACGTCGGAGTCCAAGCTCATGGACGCGTCGACGGCATCGGGTCCGGTCTCGTGCAACTGCGACCGCAGCCGGCCGGTCGTCGTGTCCCAGTGCTCAACGGAGCCGCCCGGTCCGGCGAGCAGGAGTGTCGCACCGGCATCGACCGCGAACGTCGTCACGCCTTCGGGCCGGTCGGGAAGGTGCACGATGCTCGGGTCGGCGGTCGCGGCCTCGAGGACCTCTGCGAGCGGCCGGGATTCGGCCGCGTCGGGGGAGGCCTGTCGCGCCCGGTCCAGGTGCTCGCGGGCGCGGGCGCGGTCGCCGCGCTCGAGGTGGATGAAGCCGAGCAGCACCTCGCCGTGCCAGGACGCCTCGAACTGCTGCGCTGTGGCGATGTCGGCCAGCACGGCTTCATCGGTCATATTGCCTGAGCGCCAGTCGACCAGACCGTTGTTGTACACCGCGTAGAGGTCGTGTGGGTCGGCCGCCACGGCGGCGCGGAGGAATTCGGTCGCCTTGTCGTACTCCCCCAGGTCCCCGTACGACAATGCGCGGTTCGACAGCCATTCGGCGGTCGCCGATCCCGGCAGCGTCTCCGGTCGCGGGTAGGGTTCGCCCGCGGCCTCCTCCCACGCCTCCCGCATCGCCAGCGCCACCGATGCGAGGTCCGGGCGGGCCCCGGGGTCCGGGTCGAGGCACGCGGCGAGCAGGCGGACCGCGCCCCGCGGCAGCGGCGACGCCGCCAACGCCGGGAGGATCGCCGCCGGGTGGGGGGCGTCGTCGCCCCAGGGCCGCAGGCCGAGCGCGAGTTCGGCCATGGTGGCCGCCCACGACCAGGCGTCGGTGTGCGGCCCGACCGGTGAGCGGTCCCCGGCGACGGCCGCTCGCTGCTCGGGTGAGCAGTACCGCAGGTCCCCGCCGGGCTCGCCGGATCCCGTCTCCGCCATGAGGTTCGACGAGCCGAAGTCGGTGACCCTGACGATCCCGCCCGAGCCGAGCATCAGGTTGTCGGGCTTGACATCGCGGTGCGCGAGCCCTGACCGGTGCGCGTGTCCGACGCCTCTTGCCGCCTGCACGCCGACGTCGAGCCAGCGCAGCAGGCCCGCCTGCTCGGCGGGGTCGACCGCGCCGACGAGCGTCCGTGCCGTGCCGCCGTCCATCCATTCGGTGAAGACCACCGGGATCTCGTCCAGTCTGCGGACGTAGACGCCGCTGACGACGTTCGGGTGCGGCTCCAGCGCCATCCACGCGCGGGCCTCGGCTTCGAACGCGTCGACCGCGCCGAGAGCCGATCGGTACGGGACCTTCGCGGCCAGGTCCACCCGCCAGTCGCGGTGGCGGACACGGAAGACGGCGGCGGTCAGGCCCGTGCGGTTGGCGGCGGTCACCTCGTAGACGTCGGCGACGGTCGCGCCGACCCGCCAGCTGCTGCTCACGGCGGGCTCACCGCCGCAGCGCGACGTACAAGGGACTGCCGAGGAGCACGCGACGGGTGCGTCCGTCCACCGTCACGTGGCCTTCGTGGAGCGTCGTCGCCGTGAACTCGAGCGGCTGCTGGGGACCGTCGAGCGCTTCGGCCGCCCGGAAGACGGTCTCGGCCTCGGAACCGCTTCCGGCGACGTCGTCGATCAACCCGCGTGTCCGCTCGTCCTCCAGAGCTGACATCGTCTCCAACCGGTCGAGGAGCACGGGCGGCAGCGAACTGGAGGGGAGCGACTGTTCGTCCGAGCCGGGGGCGCTGAGGAGATGGCGGTCCGATCCTCCCAGCACCACTGTGGTGCCCTCTATCTCGCCCGCGAAGACCGCTGCGAGCCCGGTTTCGGGGGTGCCGATCACGTTCCACCGCATGAGGCCCTGGCCGTGGAAGTACCCGGCCGGATCGGCCACGGTCCCTATCTCGCCGTCGACGTGCAGCTGCTCGATGACCCGGTCGAGCAGGGACGCCTCGGTGTCGTCGGCCGTCTCGACGGTGCGTTTCGCGGAGAAGAGCTTGACCGAGAACCCCGCTTCGGTGCTGCGTTTGACCGGGCGGCGCGACACCATCTGGTCGGACAGCATGCGCACCTTGGTTGTAGAGACGTAGTAGTAGTACCGCAACAGCATCGACCCAGTCTCCCCCATCGTCCTCGACGGCGCTGTCGTGGCATCGACACAGCGAGGTCCTGCGCGTGCCGGTAGTGAGTGGCGCATAGGAGGTCGAGAGCATCGCAGGCTCGCCATCGGCGAAGACCTGCAGTCGGTCGCGCGGATCCGTCTCACCGCAGCTCAACGCCGCACCTCGATTCCGGAATGGCGCTGCAACGCGTCCAGGAATGCGTCTTCGGAGGGCTCTGCGCCTTTCATGTCGCACATGATGTACCCGCGTGCCTGTTCAGAGTAGAAGTCCCAGGCATCCCGGGGGCGAACCCGCCGCCTTTCGGCAGCCGTGCGACCACCTGGTGGTGGCCCCCGGTGAGGTGATGATGGCGATGTGGTCGATGTTCGCCCAAGGCACTCTGACGAAGTGGGTGTTCGGGAACCGTCGTCGCACGGTGAACTCCCGCGCAGAGAGCTCGGGATCGCGATCGAGGAGGGTCCAGACCATCATGCCGATGCCGAACGCCGCCATGAGGTACCCGTAGAACAGGTCGCCGACCTGGGGGTAGGGCAGGCACGCGAAGTGCTCGACGTTGCCGTCCTCCTCCCCTGCCGCTCTTCCCGTCGGCCTGGCGTCGCGTGAGAGGCGGTACTGCCGGTAGGCGAAATAGGTCCCGGCGACGGCAGCGGCGGTACCGATCATTTGCAAGCCCGTGTCAAGACCTGTCTCCATGGAATGACCTTAGATGGCTTCCAGTCGTGGTGCGACCCTGCGAGATCGGCCGCATGGAGCCCTCGTGAGGCGCCGCTGCCACAAGGTCACGCCGCCGCCGCACCCGGCCGGGCACTGCCAATACACCGGCGGCGACTTGGCTGCCGCCATGTCGCGCGAACCTGCGGCGTCTGACTGCGGGCCCGGGGCTTCGTGCGACCTCCGGCTAGCGCGCGGACGAGGCGAGCGCGGGGTAGGCCTGCGGGTTCGCGGCCATGAACGCGTCGAAGTCGCGCGGCTTGCGGCCGGTGAACCGTTCCACGACGTCAGTGACCTCCTCGTAGACGCCTGCGCCGAGAGACGCGTACTGCCCGGCGAGATCGTCGGCGAGCTGGGAATCGAGGCCGTACCCGCGCAGCCGGTCGGCGATCACCCGCGCCGGCTCGCCGCGGAAGCCCACCGGGCGGCCGCGCCCTTCGCTGAGCTTCGCGGCGATCTCGGTGTACGTGACCGCCTCAGGCCCTGTGATCACATAGGAATTATTGCGGCCCGTGTCGCCGGTGAGCAGTTCGGCTGCGACCGCGGCGATGTCGAAGCAGTCGACGAAGGCCACGCGCGCGTCGCCTTCGGGGCCGATGAGGTTGCCGTCCTCGTCGCCCAGGCTCGTCTCGGGGCGGAGGAAGTTCTGCATGTACCCGCCGGGCTGGAGCATCGTCCACTCCAGTCCGGACTCCTTGAGGTACGCCTCGACCGCGCCGTGGCCGCCTTCGGACATAGGGCCGCCGATGCGGGCGTTCCACACCGAGAGCTTGACGACGTGCCGCACTCCGGCGGCCTTCGCGGCATCGATGACGTTGCGCTCCCAGCGGATCATCGGCTGCTCACCGTCCACGAGATAGCCCTGGGCCCCAGGGGAAGCGAGGAAGACGCGGTCCACGCCCGCCATCGCCGCGGCGAGCGACGCCGGGTCCGCGAAATCGCCCACGGCGTAGGGGGCGCCGAGCGCGTCGCCCTTCCCGCGGTCGCGGACGAGGGCCTTGAACGCCGAGCCGCGTGCCTTCAGCTGCGACACAAGGTGGCCGCCAGTCGATCCGGTCGCTCCGGTCACGAGAATCATGGGTTTCCTCCAAGGTAAGTGGAAGTTTTTCTTCCGTATATTGGCGAGGCTAGCATAACCGGAAGAAAATCGTCCAGTACTATCGAGGGTATGGAAACGACCGCCCGAGCGCCCCGGCTGCGAGCCGATGCCCAGCGCAACCGCGAACGCATCATCGCCGGAGCCGGGGAGCTCATCAGCGAGCGCGGCCCCGACGTCCCCATGGAAGACATCGCCCAGCGAGCAGGCGTCGGCGTCGGGACCCTGTACCGACGTTTCCCCGACCGGCACTCGCTTATCCGCGAGGTCGCCGCCGAGATGTTCCGACGCGGCATCGCTCTCGCCGAGGCCCAGTTTGATGCGCCGACGGGCTGGGACGCGGTCGTACGTCTCGTCCGCTTCTGCGGCGAACCGGGCCTCGGCGAACTCTCGGCCGCCCTCCGGCCCTGGCTCGCCGAGCACCGCGATGGGGACGCCGAACTGCGCGGCCTCACCATGGACTGGCTGGACCGGTTCGAGCGCGCCGTCCGCGACGCTCAGGACGAGGGCGCGATGCGCACCGACATAACCGGCTCCGACCTGCTGCGGCTCATCAGCCTCACCACCTGTCGGATGCCCGAACTCCCCGCCGACGCCAACCGCGCGGCGTCAGCGCGTTATCTCGAGATCATCATCGACGGCCTGAGGACCTGAGACGGCTGTAGAGCCGCGCGGACCTCCGCCAGCACCTACAGCCAGTCCTTGGCCTTGAACACGAAGTAGAGGATGACCGAGACGGTCAGCATGAGGACGATCGCGAACGGGTAGCCCAGCAGCCAGTGGAGCTCGGGCATGTGGTCGAAGTTCATGCCGTAGACGGTGCCGACCAGGGTGGGGGCGAACAGGATCGCAGCCCAGGAGGAGATCCTCTTGATCTCCTCGTTCTGCGCCAGGCTGGTCTCGGTCATGCGGCGCATCTCCTCGTTCTGGCGCTGCGCGACGACGGTGGCGTTCGCGGTGAGCATGTTGTTCAGCAGCTCGCGGAACGAGTCGATGCGCTCATTGACGCGCACCGAGTGGTCCTCCACGTCGCGCAGCAGCCGCTGCAGCTCCAGGTCCACCTTGTACTTGTCGAACCCGGAGCGCAGCGAGGCGAACATGTCCGCGAGCGGCTCGACCGCGTGCCGGAAGTCGATCACCTCGCGACCGAGCTGGTAGATCCGGCGGGAGACCTCGGCGTCGCCGTCGAAGACCTGCGTCTCGATCTGGTCGATGTCGATGGCGACCCCGCGCAGCACCGGGGCGTAGTCGTCGACGATCCGGTCGAGCACCGCGTACAGGACCGCTTCGGGGCCCAGGCGCAGCAGCTCCGGGTGCTCCTCCATGCGGCGGCGCACGGGCCGCAGGTCGGGGGCCTCGGAGTGGCGGATCGTGACCACGAAGTCCGGGCCGATGAACATGTGGAGCTCGCCGATGTCGACGACCTCCTCGGAGTCGACGTACCGGGCCGGGTGCAGTACCACGAACAGCGTGTCGCCGTACCGTTCGAGTTTGGGCCGCTGGTGGGCGTGGAGGGCGTCCTCGACCGCGAGCGGGTGGAGGCCGAACTCGAACGCGATCGCCTCGATGTTCTCGCGCTCGGGCCGGTACAGCCCGATCCAGCCCAGGCCCTTGCGCTCGCGGATCAGCTCGTAGGTCTGGTCCAGCGATTCGGGTTCGATCCGCTCGCCGTCGCAGTACACGGCGTTGTCGACGACCGCCGTGCCGCTGCCGGTCCGCTCCGGGGCCTTCGCGGGCGCCGTCTCCGGCACCGCCTCGCCGCGACCGCGCTTGCGGTCGGACTTGCCCAGATGCTCGCGCAGCGAAGTGATGCGGTCGTACCAGCGCATGGTTCGATCCTCCTGTCGTCCGGGGAGCCTTCGGCGCAACGCTATCCGAGTACGGTCATCCGCGGTGCGCACCTCGAATCCCGTCGGCCGCGACGTGCTGTATAGGCCCGGGAGGCATGTTTCGGCGTTTCCGCAGTTAGATAAATATCTACAAAGCTCGACAGTGGTCTAGATTCGGCAGTCCAGGGCATTGTTCTTCGCCTCAGATGGTCCCCTTCTTGGTCCCCCGCATCTGTCATTCAGCGCCGGTTTCATGAAAGGAGACGTTCGGCGGACTGAGCGACGCCGGGTTCCAGATGATTGGCCTGCTCGAAGTCGGTCGGGACGCCGACTGGCCGCTCTCGGGGCTGTCGTCTTATCCGCCGCCCGACCACTCCCCGGCCGGCGGCATCGGGTGTCGTTCCATGGTTGCCCTGTCTCTCTCCCACTTCGGGCGAATCCGGAAATCCCCGGTGACGCCGAACAGGCTTCGGGGCAGGCGGTCGATCCCGAAGAGCTTCATACAGGCGGCAGCGAAGTCGCACGGCAAATCGTGCTCGACGTCGATGCCGTTCCAGAGCTCGGCCACCGCTCGGTCCGCGTATGCGAGCGAGGCCTGATCCCACTCGACCTCCAACTGGACCTGGTCCGTTCGAGCGGTGGTAGCCGCCCGCTGAATCGTATGCAGTGACACGGCCCAGAAGTCCACTCCGCCGATCTCGTACGCGGCTTCCCCGTCGATCCAGGTGCGCTCCTTGTCCGCAATCAGGTCCAAGTGCATGATCCGCCCGGCTGTTCCCTTGAGGAGCACCACCCAGTCCTTTCGCTTGAACCATGCCCGCAGCGGATGGACAGGATCGATCCACGGGTCGAACTGGCTGGTCATCGGAAGGCAGCTCTGCACCGCCCGCAGCGTCGGCTCATAGGCCTCGCCGGCTTCGAGCAGCCGCGTGAGCGCAGAGCGCTGCGGGGGCACGGCCTCCTCAGCTATCCGCTTGGCGTGCCGTGGGTTTCGAGGGTCGAGCGTGGCGATATGTTCTGACTCGGTGTGCAGATCGGTGAGGATCGAATGTTGGCGCTTCAGATAGATCGCCGCCGCATCGAGCCACTCCAGCACCTGGGCCTCCGGGATCGTGCGCCAGTTGGATCATTTGACGTAGCCGCCCAAAGCCTGGATCGCGGGCGGCTCTTCGGCTTCGGGCTCGGGCTCCCCGGCATCGGACGTGAACGGTGTTGCGAACGGTGCGAGCGGTGGAAGTGGCACTGCGACGACCGGCAACCGCGTCGCTTCACGTGCAAGCTCGCGATTGAGCCAATCGGTGCGCATCGAGCGGTAGTCGATCTGAACAAACGGGTCCGATGCCCAGAGGTGCCAGACGGCACGTCCGCTGGAGGTCCATCGTCCCGACAGGGTGCGAGACGCAGGGGACCGGAACGCAGCTCGGAGCGTGTCAAGCGCCTCTGCGGCTTCGTGGAGTCCGTGCGGCACCCGTTCGGGGCGGCCGAACAGGTCCCGACGTCGCCTGGCAGAAAACCACGGATACCGGAAGAGCGTCATTTTCCCAGTCTGGCAGGAAAATCGGGGACCGGTCCCGCTGCGGACTAGGATCGGACGCCATGGTGCCGCTCGATCGATGTTCGCGCACCGCCTTCGCATCAGCACCGGAGGATCGATGGACGATGCCGCCCTGGACGGGTTCGAGGCCCACCGGCCCCGGCTGCTCGCCGTCGCCTACCGGCTGCTCGGGTCGGTGGCCGATGCCGAAGACGCCGTGCAGGACGCGTACCTGCGGTGGAAGGGGGCCGATCGTTCAGGCATCGAGGTGCCGGAGGCGTGGCTCGTCAGGACGGTCGCGAACCTGTGCCTGGACCGGTTGGGATCGGCGCGGGCGCGACGGGAGCGGACCTTCGAGCGGTTGCCGGAGCCGGTGCTCGACGGGGACCCGATGCTCGGCCCCGCCGAGACCGCGGTGCAGCGAGAGTCGGTGTCGCTGGCGGTCCTGCAGCTGATGGAGCGTCTGTCGCCGCCCGAGCGCGCCGTGTACGTGCTTCGGGAGGCGTTCGGCTACTCGCACAAGGAGATCGCCGAGATGATCGGTGTCTCGGAGGCCGCCAGTCAGCAGCACTTCCACCGGGCCCGGTTCCGCGTCTCCAGAGCCCCCCGGCAAGAAGCCGATCAGACCGAAGCGCGGCGCGTGGTCGAGGCGTTCCTGGCCGCGGCCGCGACCGGGCGACTTGAGACGCTGGTGGTGATGCTCGCCGAGGACGCCACGGCCGTCTCCGACAGCGCGGGCCTCCTCGAGAAGCCGATCCGGCACCTGGGTGCGGCGGCAGTCGCCGCGTATCTGCGGGCCGCGTATAAGCCGACGCCCGCCAAACACCGGCTCATCGGCGGCGCCCCCGCGATCTACGCGGACCTGGTCAACGGCGCCCCGGCAGCGGTCGCGGTGGTCGACGGCAAGGTCGTCGGCGTCATGACCCTCGAACTCGACGGCAGCGGCCGCATCGCCGCGCTGCGCAGCTATGCGGCTCCCGATCGCCTTGCGCGCCTGAGCGGGCAGTGGGCCGACCGGGTACATGGGGAGCCGGTACTCGCTGTCTGGTGAAGCTGTGAAGCCGATCTCGATTCCGCCCCGGCTGTCAGGAACCGCCGTGCCTCCCTCGTCTAGTCGCATCACCGACAGCGAAGGAGCGCATCCATGCCGCACCGCATCGTCATCCTGGGGGCCGGGTACGCCGGCCTGACCGCCGCACGCAGGCTCGGCACCCTGCTCAAAGGCACGGACGCCGAGATCGTCCTGGTCAACGACCGGACCGATTTCGTCGAACGCCTGCGCCTGCACCAGGTCGCCGCCGGTCAGGACCTCCCCCGCCGCGAACTGGCGGACCTGCTTCACGGGTCCGGCGTACGGTTCCACTGCGCGCGCGTTGAGACCGTCGACGTGCACGGCCGCAAGCTGTTCGCCGACGGCGAGCCCATCGGCTACGACTCGCTCGTCTACGCCCTGGGCAGCGCGGGAATCCCGCTGCCGAACGAAGCGCATACCTGGAGCGCGGCCTCACCCGTCGCGGCACTGCGCCTGCGCGGCAGGCTCGCCAGGGCCGCTGCCGGGGAACGCGTGCTCGTAGTCGGCGGCGGCCTGACGGGACTGGAGGTGGCATCGGAGATCGCCGAGGCCCGGCCGGACCTGTCGGTCGCGCTGGCGACCTCGGGCAGGCTCGGCGGCTGGCTCGTGCCTGGAGCGCGCGCGCATCTGCGGCGCGGTTTCGCGCGCCTGGGAATCGAAGTGCGCGAAGGCGTCCGGGTCCGGGAGGTCACCGAGGACGGTGCGGTCGCCGCGGACGGCGCGCGTTTCGGAGCGGACGTGACGATCGGCGCCACCGGGTTCGCGCCCGACCCCATCGCGGCCGGTTCGGGACTCGGGGTGAACGAGCGCGGCCAGGTGGTCGTGGACGCCGCGATGCGCTCGGTCTCGCATCCCGAAGTGTTCGCTGTCGGCGACGCCGCCTTCGCGATGGGGCCGGGAGGGCGGCCGCTGCGGATGTCGTGCTCGTCGGGGATGCCGACGGGCTGGCTCGCCGCCGGGCACCTCGCGGCCGCGATCGCCGGTCGCCGCCCGCCGATCCTCAAGGTCCGGTACTTCCACCAGACGGTCAGCCTCGGCCGACGGGATGCGGTGGTGCAGTTCGTGACCGCCGACGACCGGCCCAGACGCGGCTATCTCACCGGCAGGACCGCGGTGTTGTACAAAGAGGCGCTGTGCCGGATCGCTGTGTGGAGCTTCAGACACGATCTCCCGAAAGGAAGATGAACGAGAGGTCGGGCGCTAGCCGCGTGTGCTTCGGTGAGGAGGTTCCGGCTCTCGTGGAACGTAAGCCCCGCCATGGCTGCCGCTGCCTCGGACGCTTCAATGCGTCCGAGGCAGCGGACGGTCACGCGGCGGAGCAGGTCACCTCCGGGGCTTCGGCCGGGCTGGACCCGATGAAACCGAATACGTCGCGGGTCTGTCCTGTGGCGACGGTGGCGTTCCAGCCGACGTCGGTGGCGGTGACGGTGCTGCCGGACTGGGTGAGTCCGGCGTTCCAGGACGAAGTGACGGTGGTGGCCCCCGACCAGGTCCACCGCAGCGTCCAGCCGTCCACGGCCGCGGCGTCGGCGGTGATGCGGACGTTGCCCTGCCAGCCCGAGCCCCAGTCGTTGACGATCACGATCACGGCTGAGCAGTCGCCCGCAGGGGCAGTGGTGGGTTCGGTCGAGGTGGGCACCTCGGTGGTGGTGGGGTCGGGGTCGTCGCCGAAGACCGAGGCGCGCTCGGCCGTCGCGCCGATCCCGTTGGCGCCGTGGAAGACTCGTTCGCCCCAGGGCCGCATCTGCGCGGGGTCGAAGTTGATCACCTGGTCGTGGGAGCCGCCGCTGTTGCCCGACCAGGACCACGCGATCCAGCCGATCCCGCGGGCTTGGGCCTCGGCTTCGATCGTGGTGGGGGTGTCCTCGCCGAACTCGCCGACGATGAGCGGCAGGCCCTTGGCTTCGAACGCGTCGAAGTAGTCGATCACGGTCTGCGGTTGGGCGTAGACGCTGTACATGTGGACGGAGAACACGGTGTTCTTCAGTGGGTCGGCGTCGAAGATCCGCTGAGCTGCCTGGCCGTCGCGCATGGTGTTGGTCCAGTCCTGGCCCCAGTTGGGCGCGTCCGCGATGAGCGTGTGCTCGAAACCGGCCGAGCGCAGGCGCTGGACCGCAGCTGTCATTGCGGGCTCCCAGCCCGCGACGTTTGCGTTGCCCCAGGGCTCGTTGCCGATGTTGACGATTACGTAGGCCTCTTCGCCTTCGAGGGCGTCCTGGATGCTGATCCAGTAGTCGACGGCCTGGTCGAGGCTGGCGGCGTTGGGCGCGGAGGTGTCGGCGTAGCCGGTGGTGTCGTGGACTTCCAGGACGCAGACGACGCGGTTCGCCTTGCAGTCGGCGATGATCGCCTCGACGTTCGCGGCCGGGGTCGGGCCCCACTGCTGGCCGGAGCCGAGGACGACGCGGACCGTGTTGGCGCCGAGGTCGCTCATATCGCTGATGGACTGGTCGCGGTCGCGGTACCACTCGTAGGGGTGGGTGGAGCCGCGCATGATGAACACGTTCCCGTTGGCGTCGACGAGGTCGGAGCCGACGACGTGGAACCCGTTCGGCTGGGCTTGCGCGGGCGTGAGGGCGAACAGCCCGGCGGCGGCGAGCGCCGCGGCGGTGAACGCGGCGAGCGCGATGCGTCGCAGCGAACGGCGCTGGCGGGCGAGGGTTGTGGTTGCCATACCGATGCCTTTCTGGTGATGGTCCGGAGGTCGGTGCGGTCGGCGCCCCGCCGCCGGACGAACCCGCGGGGCGGCCGGTCCGGTCAGCCCTTGATGGCGCCGGTGATGACGGCTTTCGTGAAGTGCTTCTGGATGAACGGGTACATGACGACGATAGGGACGATCGTGCAGACGATCGCGGCCGTCTTGAGCGAGGCCGCGGGGGCGTTCGCCGCCCCGGAGGAGATCGCCGCCGCTGCGGCTGCGTCCTGCCCTTGCGGGCCGGTGGCGGCGAGCAGCCACTGCTGGATGAGCACCTGGATCGGCTTGGTCTCCAGGCCGGGCGTGTAGAGCACGGCCAGGAAATAGGTGTTCCAGTAGCCGACGGCGTAGAACAGGCCGATGACGGCGAGGATCGCCTTCGACATCGGCAGCACGATCGCGAACAGCGTCCGGAACTCCCCCGCGCCGTCGATCCGGGCCGCGTCGATGAGCTCCCCGGGCACGCTTGTCATGAAGAAGGTGCGCAGCACGATGAGGTTCCAGGCGCTGAAGCACACCGGCAGGATCAGCGCCCACATGTCGTTGAGCAGGCCGAGGTCCTGCACGACCAGGTACGCCGGGTACATGCCGGGCGCGAACAGGAGGGTGATGAGGATGGCGGTGAGGAACTTGCGGTGCGCGACCGAGCCGGGCCGGGAGAGCCCGTAGGCGGCCGCGACGGTGAGGGAGAGGCTGATCGCGGTGCCGACGACGGTGAGCAGCAGCGTGAACAGCAGCGACTTCGTCACCGCTCCTCCGGAGAGGATCTCACGGTAGGCCTGGAGGCTCACCTCGGTGGGGAGGAAGACCATGTCTCCGCCGGACTCGTCGAGGATGTCGTCGGTGGCGACGCTCGTGGCGATGATCGACCATAGTGGAATGATGACGGCGGCGGCGTAGGCCGCCAGGAACAGTGCTTTGACGGCTTTGCCGAGCAGGCTCGGCTCCTCGTCCCAGGCGGCGCGCTTCGAGCGGCGCCGATATGCGATGGCGGTCATGACTTCTGGTAGATCCCCTGGTCTCCGAGCCGGTGGGCGATGTGGTTCGCGGTGAGGATGAGGCAGAGCCCGATGACGCCCTTGAACAGGCCCGCCGCAGTACCGAGGGCTTCGCCGTTGGACGAGAGGATCGTCCGGTAGTAGACGAACGTGTCGAGCACTTCCGAAGCGCCCCAGCCGACCGCTTCACGCTGCAGCTGGTACTGCTCGAAACCGACGGAGAGGACCCCGCCCAGCTGCAGGATCAACAGGAGCACGATCACCGGCCGGATGCCGGGCAAGGTGATGTGCCACAGGCGCCGCCACCGGTTCGCGCCGTCGACTGCGGCGGCCTCGTAGAGGCTCGGGTTGATGGAGGCCAGAGCGGCGAGGAAGATGATCATGCCCCAGCCCGCGTCCTTCCAGGTCCATTGCAGCCAGGCGAGGAACAGGAACGTGTCGGGGTCGCGCATGATCTCCAGGCGTTCGCCGCCCATGCCCACCAGCCAGCGGCTCAGCATGCCGCCCTCGCCGAGCATCTGGGTGAAGATCGAGACGACCAGCACCCATGAGAAGAAGTGCGGCAGGAACACGATGGTCTGGAACAGGCTGCGGAGCCTCGTGGAGACCACACTGTGCATCAGCAGCGCGAGCCCGATCGAGATCGGGAAGACGAATAGCAGCGCCGCGAGCGCGAACAGCAGCGTGTTCAGCAGCGCGTCGACGAAGTACGGGTCCTGGAACAGGATCTGGAAGTGGGTGAAGCCGACGATCCGGTTCTCCCACAGCGGCTGGTAAGGGCTGTAGTCCATGAAGGCGATGACGTTGTAGACCGAGGGGCCGTAGAAGAACACGGCGATCTGCGCCAGCACCGGGACGGTGAGGACGATCAGCGGCCAGTCCTGCCGCAGCCGGTGCCGCATGGCCCGCTTCCTGCGCGCGGGCTTCTCCGGTCTCGGCGGGGTGTCGGCGGGGCGGTCCGCCAGCGTCGCTGTTGCTGCCATTGCGCTCTCGTTGTCGTCGAAGGGAACCGGGACGATGCGGGAGGGGACGGGCGTCGACCGGTCCCCGGCCGTCATCCGCCTTGGAGGTCGTCGTAGACGCCTTCGAAGAACTCGCGCGCCTTGTCCCCGCCGTCGGCCTTCCAGGTCGCGACCGCCGCGTCGAGCTCGCTGAGCTCGGCGCGGCCGTAGATGATGTCGTTGACCTTCTCGTCGAAGACCTGCCCGGGGTTGCCCGCGGTCTCGGGGCTGGTCAGGCGCAGGCCCTCGAAGATGTCCTCGTCGAGGTAGGGCAGCACGGACTCGTTGAACGCGAAGCGCTGCCGCACGATGTCGGAGGGGCCTTCGATGAAGGTCTGGACGACGCCGCTCATGGCGATGTAGGCGAACGAGTCCTGCTTCGCCGCGATGCCGGCCTCGGTGAACGCGGGCTTCCCTTCGGCGTCGTACTCGAAGTGGACGCCCTCCTGGCCGTAGACGATCATCTCGTATTCCTTGGTGCCGTAGGGCGCGGCGCAGAAGTTGGCGACGTCGAGCAGCTCTGCGATCGCGTCGGCCTCGAGGTCCTTGCGGAAGAACAGCCATCCGCCGACCCCGCGCCCGGCGTGGTACATCGGCTCGCCGCCTCCGTGGGTGAGGGCGCCGAGGACGCCCAGCTCGAAGCCGGGGATCTCGCCGCTCGCGTTGACTTCGGCGGTGAGGTCGGTCCAGCGGTTCCAACCGTCCTGGTCGAACAGGACCTCACCGGCCTTCTGCGCGGCCTTGGAGTCGAAGCCGGTGGTGCCCACGCTGGGGTGGCGCAGCTTCTCGTCGGTGAGGGTGCGCTGGAAGGCCACCCAGTCCTTGAACTCGGAGCGCTCGTTGTTGTGGACGAGCCCGGAGCCGTCCCAGCTCCAGCCGTGGCCCGCGGCGAGCCGGAACCAGGCGCGGGACATGTAGTCGGTGCCCGCGATCGCCCACTTCCCGGCGGCGTCGTCGGACCAGGCGCGGGCGACGTCAAGCAGCTCCTCCACTGTGGTGGGCACTTCGAGGCCGGCCTCCCGCAGCAGGTCCGCGCGGTAGTAGAAGGCGTTGCCGGGACCGCCGTTGAGATGCCATGGGACGCCGTAGATCCCCGCGGTCTCCTTGGGATTGTCGGGGTCGGTGGACCAGGCCGCGTCGGCCCAGGCGGCGTCGCCGCGCCCGGCCAGGAGCGGCCAGCGCTCGGAGATGTCGCCGGAGACGATGTCGGAGATGTTCGCGAAGCTGTTGACGACGGTCTCGTTGAAGTCGGCGTGGGCGTAGGACATCCACGAGAGCAGGAAGATCGCGTCGCCGAACTCCTGGGCCTTGATCCACTGGACGGCGGCCTCGGGGAAGGCGGCCGGGTCGTTCTGGACGAACTCGACCCGGGTGCCTCCGGTGGCCTCCTGCATGGCGAGGAAGTAGGGGTCGTCCTTGGGCATGACCGGGCCCCAGTTGGGGACGTACACCTGGTAGTAGCCCGAGGTCCGCGGCGGGTCGGTGACCACTTGGACGACGGGGTCGGGGTATTCGAGGAAGGCGCTGAGGTGGTTCGGCGGTTCGCCGACGAGGTCGGGTTCGACCGGCAGCGGCCATTCCTTGAACTCGGGGAGGACGTCGAGGCTCTGGTCGATGGCTTGGACGCTGCCTTCGCCGCCGCCGACTTCGGCGCAGGAGGACAGGAGCGGGAGCCCGGCGGCGCCGGCGGTTCCGACGCCCGCGGCCTTGAACAGCATGCGTCGCTTGAAGAGCGCGCGGTCGGGGTGAGAGGGAGTCATGTGGCGGACCTCGTGGCTGATCGGGGTTCGGGACATACGGGCGGAACCTCAAGAATCGACATTCCTGGATGCATTGCCCGATGTGAGGTACCGTACTGATCCGGCATATGTTTGTCAACTACCGTTACTAAGTAGCGGGACATTGCCCGCTCGCGGGCGACCGCTCGCGCCGGTGCACCCATGCGGTGCGGCTATCGTGAGCTCGTCGCGGAGTGAGGAGAGTGGCATGTCGAGGTTCCCGGCGCCGCCGGAGGCGGATCCGGCCCTGTGGCCGGTGCTCGGCGGCGGCGAGCGAAACGCCCTGCGCGAGCTGGTCATCGGCGGACCGCAGTCGCGCGCCGAGATCGCCCGCCGTCTGGGCATCTCGCGGACGAGCCTCACCCGCGCGACGCGGACGCTCATCGAGCAGGGCTTCGTCGCCGAAGGCGCCGTCGAGCTGCGCGGGGCGACGGGCAGGCCGAGCGAACTGCTCCACGTCCGCGCCGGGTCGCGGACCATGCTCGGGGTCAAGCTCACCGTCGACAGGCTCTTCGCCGTCGTCACCGACCTCAACGCGGCAGTGCTCGCCTCGCATGACGAACCCCTGGTCTCGCATTCGGTCCAGGACGTCGTCGACCAGATCGCCGGAGTCTGCGAGCGGTTCAGGGACAAGCATCCGAACATCGCCGCGGCGGGAATCGGCCTGGCCGGCGACGTCGCGACCGCGGGCGGGCGCCAGATCGTGGTCGACTCGCCCTTCCTCGGCTGGCGCGACGTGGCACTCGCCGACCTGGTGAGCAGGCGCCTGGGCGTCCTCGTCGCGACCGAGAACGACGTGCGGGCGCTCACCGCCGCCGAGCACTGGTTCGGCGTGGGCGCCGGATACGAGTCGATGGCGCTGGTGACCGTGGGATACGGCCTCGGATTCGGCCTGGTCGTCGGCGGCGGACTCGTCACCGGCGCCCACGGCAAGGCGGCCCGGCTCGACCACCTGGTGGTCGACCCGAACGGTCCCCGCTGCGGCTCGGGGCACCGCGGCTGCGCCTCCATGTACCTCACCGACTGGGGCATCGTCTCGGCACTGCGCACGCCCGGACTGACCTATCAGGACGTGCTCGCGCTCGCCCGCGGCGGCGACCCCGCCGCGCAGCGCGCCTTCGCCGACGCGGGCAACGCCCTCGGCGTCCTCGTGGCCACGCTCGCCAACACCATCGATCCCGAGAAGATCGTCGTCACCGGCGAAGGCATCGCCGTGGCCGAGCTCGCGCGAACCGAGGTGGACGCCGCGATCGAGGCGCACCGCCACCCCACCGGGGCTCCGGTCGACCTCGACGTCCAACCGTTCGCGTTCGAGGAGTGGGCCCGCGCCGGAGCAGTCCTCGCCATCCGCGCCGGACTCGAGACATAGTTAGTGAATATACGTTACAAAGAGCTGGCGTCGGGACGGGACGCCCGCTCGAGCTGGCCGAGCACCGATTCGTAGGCGCGCCCGGTGGCGTGGTGGAGGCCGATCTCGCAGGTGCGGTTGCCGCTGAGGTGGACGTCCGCGTCAACGGCGGCGACCTCGGCGGCCTCCTCTCGGGTCGCGCTCTCGGTGAGCTCGGTGTGGAGGAGTCCGCGGTCCCCGGCGAAGCCGCAGCAGGTGGCGGCGGCCGGTTCGACCACGTTGTGCGCCAGAGCGCTCGCCAGGTCGGCGAGTCCCCTGCCGCCGTCGAGCTGGTGCATCGAGCAGGTCGGATGGACGACGGCGACGCCGGTCTTGGCGAGCGAAGGCAGATGCGGCACGAGTTCGGTACGGGCCCAGTCGACCGCGTCGCGGATGTCGAGCTGCCGGTGGCGGGCGGCGTTGACGGCGTCGAGGTGGGGCGCGATCTCGCGCATCGCGCCGAGCGTGCAGGAGCTGGCATCGAACACCACCGGCAGGCGGCCCCGGTCGGACCAGGTCCAGAGCCGGTCCACGAGGTCGTTGGCCATGAACGAGCTCCCCTCCGCGTAGCCCTTGCTCTGCCAGATGGTGGAGCAGCAGGCGCCGCGCACGCCATCGGGAATCCACACGGGCCGATTGGCGCGGGCGCTGACTCGCACTACCGCCTCCACCAGCGGCATATCGCCGCCCGTGGCGGGGGTGCCGAAGATCCGGTTGACGCAGGCCGGGACGTAAACTGCCCTCGCCCCTTCGCGAACGGTGCGCGGCAACTTGCGGGGCGCGGCGTTCGGGATCTCGTCGATCCACGCGGGCATCAGCTCGGGCCCGAGGACGCGGCGGCCGAGACCGGTGAGCGCGCGCAGCGGCCGGGGTCCGAACCACCGGTGGATCCGCCGGGCCCAAAGCACTGCGAGCCGAGCAGCGCATTCAACCGCTGCGAACCTGCGGGCGACGTGGAGGGCGGCGCGCTCGGCGCCGGGGCCGTGGCGGCGTCGACGCAGGTCTTTCATCGCCGACCCGGTGTCGATGTCCACCGGGCACGCGGTCTGGCAGCTGGAGTCGGCGGCACACGTGTCGACCGCGTCGTAGGCGTAGTCGTCGGCGAGCTCCCGCGCGAGCGCGGGTTCGCCGACGCGGCGCGCGATCTCGCGCTGCAGGGCGATGCGCTGGCGCGGCGTGGTGGTCAGGTCGCGGCTGGGGCAGACCGGTTCGCAGAACCCGCATTCGATGCAGGCGTCCAGTTTCGGACTCACCGAAGGCATGGTCTTGAGGTGCTTGACGTTCGCGTGCGGATCGTCGTTGAGGAGCACGCCGGGGTTGAGGATGCCGTGCGGGTCGAACGCGGCCTTGACACGGCGCATCAAGGCGGTGGCTTTGGGGCCCCATTCCTGTTCGACGAAGGGGGCCATGTTGCGGCCGGTGGCGTGCTCGCCCTTGAGGGCGCCGTCGTACTCGTCGAGAATGAGGTTCGCGACGGCCTGCATGCACTCGCGGTACCGGTCGACGTCGGACTGCGAGGCGGCGTCGAAGGTCATCGTGAAGTGCAGGTTGCCGTCGGCCGCGTGCCCGGCGACCGACCCGTGGAAGCCGAACGCGTCGAGCAGCTTCCG
Organism: Glycomyces sp. NPDC048151; assembly: GCF_043202775.1. NCBI lineage: Bacteria > Bacillati > Actinomycetota > Actinomycetes > Glycomycetales > Glycomycetaceae > Glycomyces > Glycomyces sp. NPDC048151. The sequence goes on from NZ_JBIDBB010000006.1 coordinate 249,315, forward strand.
CAGGTCGCGGGCGGCCTCGGCCACGCGCGGCGGCGGGACGCAGACGTCCTCGCCGAGCAGGACGGTCCCGGCGGGCCGTGAGCCGCCGAGGGCGGCCAGGAGTCCTTTGCGGACCTTCCAGTAGCGTCCCGCCGCCGCCGCGTCCCGGGTGAACGCGCCTTGCGCGCCGGTACCCGCGAGCGTCCGGGAGACGGTCTCCTCGAACGCGGTCAGCGCCGCGTCGTCGGCGGCGCGGCACTCGACGAGGAGCGCCGCGTCCTCTTCGACCTCGGACAGCCACGGCGGCGCGCCGTCGACGTGCTTCGAGGCGAGAAGGGAGGGGGCGTCCATCAGCTCGACGGCGTGCGCCCCGGCCGCGACGAGCGCCGGGACGGCCCCGACCGCCTCGTCCAGGCCGGGAAACCTGAGCAGGGCAGTGGTCTGCAACCTCCCGAAGGGGACGGTCTCGAACACGATCTCGTCGAGGAATCCAAGGGTCCCTTGAGAACCGACCATGAGACCGCGCAGGATCTTCGAGGGCCGCGCCGCGTCGAGGAACGCGTCGAGCCGGTACCCGTTCGTGTTCTTGATCGCGAATTTCTTGCGGATCAGCGCACTCAACACGGGATCCGCTTCGAGCTCGCGTTTGATCGCCAGCAGCTCGGCCACCAGTTCCGGTTCGCGCTCGGCGAGGAGCCGGTCGGCGTCGGGGTCGGCGGTGTCGACCACCGTGCCCGAGGCGAGGACCACGCGCATCGACCGGACGGTCCGGTACGAGTTCCGCTCGGTGCCGCAGGACATCCCGCTGGCGTTGTTCGCGACGACCCCGCCGACGGTGGCCGCCGACGAGCTCGCCGGGTCCGGTCCGAGCATCCGGCCGTACCGGGCCAGCAGCGCGTTCGCGCGGGAGACGACGATGCCGGGCCGGGCCCGCAGGAACCGGCCGCCGTCCTCGGCGACGGCTGCGGCGAAGTGCCGCCGCACGTCGACGAGGATGCCGTCGCCCTGGGCCTGGCCGTTCAGACTCGTCCCGGCGGCGCGGAACGTCACCGGGAGCATGTGCCGGTCGGCGAAGCCGAGGACCGCGGCGATGTCGGCGCCGTCCCGGGCGACCACGACCGCGCGAGGGACCATCCGGTAAGGACTCGCGTCGCTCGCGTAACGCGCCAGGTCCAGGGGCCGGGTCAGGACCTGCTCCTCCCCCACTGCGGCGGCGAGGCCGTCGTGCAGCCAGTGTGGGGTGGGGGCGAGGCGGGCGCCAGTGTCCGCCCCGCCCCCGTGAGGGGAGCCGTACACGACGACAGTGCTGCGGCCGCTCATTCGTCGTCCTCCGTCAGGGTTCGGGTTGGGATGCAACGGTGCTCACGGAGGGCGGCGGGGCCGCCGCCGCACGGTCAGGCCTTGGACAGCCGGTTCAGCTCGGTCACGTCGCCGTCGGCGCGATTGCGGGCCGCGGCCCGGCGGCGCAGCGTGTCGATGCAGACCAGGCTGATGACCGCGCAGCCTGCCGCGTAACCGGCCACCGACCAGGTCGTCCCGGTCGAGGCGAACAGTGCCGTCGCAATGAACGGGGCGAGGCCGCCGCCGAGCGCCGCACCGATCTGGTAGCCCAGGGACGCGCCCGTGTACCGGACCTTCGTGCCGAACAGCTCGGAGATCCCGGCGCCCATCGGGCCGAGGATCGCGGCCGAACCGACGAACGCGAAGGCGACGGCGGTGATCACGATCGTCGGGTTCGCCGTGTCCACCAGCGGGAAGAACGCCAGCGCGTAGACCCCGACGAAACCCGCGCCGCCAAGGAGCACCTTGTGGCGGCCGACCCGGTCCGAGAGCGCGGCGAAGTACAGCAGGGCCGGGATCGACAGGAGCGAGCCGACGATGGTCCCGGTCAGGACGACTCCGCGGTCCATCGCCAGTTCGGTCGTGGAGTAGGCGAGCGCGAACGTGAAGACCAGGTAGATGAACGTGTTGAAGCCGAGGTTGAAGCCGCTGCCCAGCAGGACCTCGCCGGACTGCGTGCGCAGCACGGTCGCGATCGGCAGCTTGGCCTGCTTGCGGTCCTTCGCCATCGCCAGGAACTCGGGGGTCTCGGCGATGCTCACGCGGATGTAGAGGCCGACGATCACCAGGAGTGCGCTGGCGAGGAACGGCAGGCGCCAGCCCCAGGAGGCGAACTGGTCTTCGGGCATGGTGGAGACCGCCGCGAACGCGCTGGTGGCGAGGACGAGTCCGGCGGGCGAGCCGATCGAGGTCCAGCTGCCGTACAGGCCGCGTTTGTTCGCGGGGGCGTGCTCGGTCGCCGAGAGTACGGCGCCGGCCCATTCGCCCCCGGCGCAGAAGCCCTGGATCAGCCGGAGGCTCACGAGGAGGATCGGCGCGGCGACGCCGATGGTCTCGTAGTTGGGCAGGAGGCCGATGAGGAAGGTCGCCACGCCCATCGCCACGAGGGTGGTGACGAGCATCTTCTTGCGTCCGACACGGTCTCCGAAGTGGCCGATGACGATCCCGCCGAGCGGCCGGGCGAAGAAGCCGACGCCGAACGCGGCGAAGGCGAGGAGGGTGCCGACGAGCGGGTCGCTCGTGGGGAAGAACTGGGTGTTGAAGATCAGCGCAGCGGCGGTGCCGTAGATGAAGAAGTCGTACATCTCGATCGCGGTGCCGAAGCTGGTCGCGAACGCGAGTTTCAACGCGGGCGGGCGTCCGGGCCGGGCTTCAGGGGCGGGGTTGACGGTAGTCACGGCAATCTCCTTTGGTCGCCGACGGGAAAGGGGTGCAATCATGATGTCTGCTGCGGCAGACAGTTTGCCATGGGCAGAACACACAGTCGATCGGGCACCGGTTGTGCGAACGCACTAATGCGGGCGATGCGCGCTGCCCGACATGGCTCAGCAGCACTCGGCCGCGGCCGTCGAGGTTCCCGAGGCCTCTGCGATCCGGCCGTTCAGCATCGCCTCCATGACCGCGAGGTAGGCCTCGATACCCGCTTCGCCGAGGACGAACGGGTTGGACGCCGCTCCGTTCTGGAGCTGGCGGATGCGTTCGAGGCCGTAGTCGACGAACGGGTGGGCGGAGACCTCCACGGACACGTTCGCCGCCTGCGCCTTCGCGGTGAAGGACTGGATAGAGGCCAGGTACGTGCGCAGTCCGGCGAGGTTGGCGGGCGGGTTGCTGCCGCCCCAGGTCATGGCGGTCTCGGTCGTGCCGCGCCAGGTGACGGGGAAGACCGGCGAGACGGTGCCGGCCGTGTGGCCGGGCGTGTAGTGCAGCCGCACCTCGGTGCCGCCGAGGGTGAGCCGCTGGCCGTCGGTGATGTTCATGTCCCGGGCGGGCGCGCCGGACATGCCCGAGACCAGGGTCCAGTCGGCGGGGGCCATGAGGACGCGGGCGCCGTAGGTGTCGGCGAGGTACTGGGCACCGCCGAAGTGGTCACGGTGGCCGTGGGTCACCACCACGTACTTGATGTCGGCGGGGTCGGCTCCGAGCGCGGTCAGGCCGCCCGCGATGACGCGCCGCGCCTCGGCTGCGGTGTTGAGCGAGTCGATCATGATGATGCCGTCGTCGGTGAGGATCGCGAGGGCGGAGACCGAGCCGACGCAGAGGACGGCGAGGTCGTCGAAGATCTTGACCGGTTGCGGAGCCGCCGGGCGCGGAGGGCTGAAGCCCGGGGTCAGCGAGGCGCTCAGAGCGAGCAGGACAGGGTCGTCGCCCGCGGTCTCGCGGGCCTGGTCGTAGTAGTCGGCAGCGGTATGCGCTCCGGCCGGGGTGCCGACCGCGAACGCGGTCACGGCGGCACCTGCCGCCAGGCCCGCCGCGGCGATCCCGCCGAACCGGCGCCTCGACAACCCGCGCGCGGTCGGGGTCGTGACTTCAGAGTGAGGGTTTGACACGATATTCTCCTTTTGCCGATGGGGTAGCCCTCTAATCGTGACCGTCGTCACCGCACATGGCCATATTGAGAACACACAGCGAAGCCGTTAGGCTTTGTGCTCAAGCACAAGACCCTGAACGGCAGTCACACCCATGACCCCTTTGCACCAGCTCAACGGCACCGCTGGCACCCTCGCCTCGCTTCTCGACGCCGTGGGAGCCACCGTGCTCGTGCCCCTCGAAGCTCCGGCCGGACTCGACGTTCCCGTGGGCGAGCCCGAGATCCTCGACCCCGCCCAGCCCGGCGCGGACGGACCGAACACGCTGCTCCTCGGCATAGGGCTGCGGCCCGGCTCGGCCGAGGCCCGCGACGCGGTCCGGCTCGCCGCCGCCGCGGGCTGCGCGGGCCTGGTCGTGAAGACCCTCGGCGAGGAAGCCGAGGAACTGCGCCGCCTCGCCCGCGAGCAGGGCGTCGCCCTGCTCGCCGCCGACGACCGGGTCAGCTGGCGGCACCTCGACGCGCTCCTGTCGGCGGTCATCGGCACCCAGGGCCGGTCAGGCGGGGCCTCGGCCGACGAGGTCGAACTCGGCGACCTGTTCGCGCTCGCCAACGCCGCCGCGCTCCAGGTGGGCGGGGCCATCGCCATCATGGACACCCAACGCCGCATCCTCGCCTACTCCACAGTGCCAGGTCAGGTCATCGACGAGGTCCGGCAGGCGGGCATCCTCGGCCGCCACGTCCCCGACGAGTTCCGGGGGCCCCACACCGACCCGCGCGTGTGGCGCGGGGACAAGCCCGTCCGCATCGACAATCCCGGAGCCCTGCCGCGACTCGCGGTGGCGCTCAAGGCGGGCCCAGACGTGCTCGGCTCCATCTGGGCCATCGACGAGACCGGGACGCTCGACGACCGCGCGGCCGAGACCCTCTCGAACGCGGCCCGCCTGGCGGCGCTGCACCTCCTCCAGTACCGCAACGCGCGCGACATCCCCCGCCGCACCCGCGAGAAGGCCCTCAGGGCGCTCCTCATCGGCGACCGCCCCGCGCCCGGCGACGCGTTCGGGAACGCCCAGGCGTTCACGGTGGTCGGCTTCGAAGTCGTCGGCGTCGAGCAGGTCGAAGACAGCGCCTTCCACCTCGCGGAACTGGTCACCGGCTATGCCCGGCTCCGCCATCCCAGAGCCGCCGCGGTCGAACTCGACGGCGCGGTCTACGCCCTCCTGCCCGCGGGCGCGGCCGAGGCACGCGAACTGGCCGGAGCCGCGGTCGAACGCACGCGCTCCCTGCTGGGAGTCCCGGTCCGCGCCGGGATCGGCGGCACCGTCGCGGTCCTCCACGACGTTCCCGACTCCCGCCGGGACGCCGATGACACCTTGCGGGTCCTCGCCGACCGCGGCGCGGGCCCCGGTGTCGCCGACGTCCACGAAGTCCGCGCCGAATCCTTCTTCCTGCGGCTGCGCGCCCGCCTCGACTGCGCCGACTTCGCGCCGCTGCCCGCCCTGCGCCGGATGCTCGACCACGACGCGGCCAACGGCACCGAGTACACCGCCACCGTCAAGGCGTACCTCGAATGCCTCGGCGATACCGGCCGTACCGCCGAGCGGCTCTACATCCACGCCAACACGCTGCGGTATCGGCTGCAGCGCGCGGGCGAGCTGTTCGACCTCGACCTTCGCGACCGCGACCAGACGCTCATGCTGTGGCTCCAGCTGCGCCTGCGCGAGTTACACCGCCGGGAGGACCTTCCCGGCAACCTCGCCGAACCCGATCCGGGTGCCGCCCGGGCCGGGCGCGGTCGCCGAGATCCGCACCTCGTCGCCGTCCTCCAGGAACGTGCGCGGTTCGCCTTTCACCGTGACCGGTTCGCTTCCGCCCCAGGAGAGTTCGATGAACGAGCCGCGCTGGCCGCGTTCGGGCCCGGAGATCGTGCCCGAGGCGAAGAGGTCGCCGGTGCGGGCCGTGGCACCGTTGGCGGTCATGTGGGCGAGCATCTGCGCGGGCGACCAGTACATGTCGCGGTAGGGCGGGCGCGAGACCTCCTCGCCGTTCCACTCCACCCCGAGTTCGACGTCGAGACCCCAGTCCTCGCCGCCGCGTAGGTACGGCAGCGGCCGGGGGTCCTGGCCCGGGAGGGGTACGCGCGCCGCGTCCAGCGCCGCGAGCGGAACCACCCACGGCGACACCGAGGTGGCGAAGCTCTTCCCCAGGTGCGGGCCGAGCGGCACGTACTCCCAGGCCTGCAGGTCCCGGGCCGACCAGTCGTTGACGAGCACCGCGCCGAACACATGCTCAGCGAAGTCGTCGATGCCGATCCGCTGCCCCAGCCCGGATCCCGCGCCGACGATGAAGCCGAGTTCGGCTTCGATGTCGAGCCTACGGGTCGGACCGAAGTCCGGGGCGTCCTCATCGGGGCCCTTGCGCTGGCCGCAGGGGCGGACGACGCCCGTTCCGGAGACGACCACGGTTCCGGCGCGACCGTGGTAGCCGACCGGGAGGTGCTTCCAGTTGGGCAGCAAGGGCTCCGAGCCGGGCCGGAAGAGCCGCCCGAGGTTCGCGGCGTGGTGCTCGGAAGCGTAGAAGTCCACGTAGTCGCCGATCTCGACGGGCAGGTGCAGCCGCACGTCCCGCAGCGCATGGACCGCACCGTCGGGGACGGGCCCGTCGAGCGCGGCCCGGACACGTTCGCGCGCTGCCGCCCACCGCTCGGGGCCCTGGGCCATGAACGGGTTGAGCGACGCGGCCGCGAAGACCTCGTCGCCGAGCAGCGCCCACAGGTCGATCACGCTGTCGCCCAACCGGACGCCGACCCGCGGCCCGCCTCCGTCCACAGAGAACACGCCGTAGGGCAGGTTGTCGGGACCGAACGGCGAGCCGTCAGGGATCTGGATGCGGTTCACGAGGTGCTTCCTTCGGTGCGGGCGGGCGCGGTGACAAGGCCGAGGGCGGTCAGCTCGTTGAGCGGGTCGGTGATGCTGCAGGTGCCGAACGACAGGAACGCCTCCCGGGCCCGCCGCGCACGCGATTCGTCGAGACCGCGGACCCAGGAGGCCACGGCGTGGCCATCGCGCTCGGCGAGCAGCGCTCGAGCCTCCCGCTCGGACACCCCGGACGCGAGCGCGTCCGTGGCGGCCAGCAGGTTCAGGAACCCGTGCTGCTCGAACCCGGTGTCCCGGTCGGTGTTGCGTATCGCGTGGTGGAGACCGGCAGTAGCCTTGAACGGCAGCCCGACCGCGACGGCCGCCGCGACGGCGCCCGCGAGCTCCGCTTCGTCGGGGTACAGCTCGGCGCGCACACCGCCGGTGCGGAACTTGGCCCGGTACCGACCCGCGACGGCCTCAATGAACGCGGTCTGTCGTAGGCCGCGCGGTATCTCGACGTACACGTCCAGCTCAGGCGCGTCGTCGAGCGTCGCCGCGAGCGCTTCGAGGAACGCGGCCGGGCGCGCCTCCCCCGGCACCGCGACCTCGATCGAGCGGAGTTCGACCGGCAGGGCCGCCGCGTGCGCGAGGGCCGCGGCCACACCCGCCGGGCCGTCCGGGAAGGTCACCGAGAGCGGCAGCGGCGCATCGCCCCTGGGCAGCAGCGGCGCGAGCCGAGGCAGCGCGGCGGCGGGCAGGACCAGCGGCCCGGCGAGGTCGGCGTACCAGACGCGACGCCGGGCCCCGTAGGCGCGGACCGCGTAGGCCAGAGGCGCGTTTCCGGGCGGGAAGACGGCGGCGTCGTCGCACAGCGCCGCCAGCAGTGCCGGGATCACGAAGGGCCCCTTCCGGACCAGGTCCAGGCGTAGCCGGGGTCCTCGCACGCGGCCGCGCCCTCGCCGAGCTCCAGGGGTCGGAACGTGTCGACCATGACGGCGAGTTCGTCGAAGTACTCCGCGCCGATCGAGCGCTCGACCGCGCCGGGCTGCGGCCCGTGGCTGTGCCCGCCCGGGTGGAGGCTGATCGAGCCCTGCCCGATGCCGGATCCCTTGCGGGCCTCGTAGTCCCCGCCGCAGTAGAACATGACCTCGTCGGAGTCCACGTTGGAGTGGTAGTAGGGCACCGGGACGGCGAGCGGGTGGTAGTCCACTTTGCGCGGCACGAAGTTGCAGATCACGAAGTTGTGGCCCTCGAAGACCTGGTGCGCGGGCGGCGGCTGGTGCACGCGGCCGGTGATCGGCTCGAAGTCGGCGATGTTGAACGTGTACGGGTACAGGCAGCCGTCCCAGCCGACCACGTCGAACGGGTGCGTCGCGTATACGTACCGGGTGCCGGTGATGCCGCGCGACCCGCGGTGCTTGACCAGGACCTCGACGTCCTCGCCTGTGGCCAGGAGCGGTTCGGCGGGCCCGTGCAGGTCGCGTTCGCAGAACGGGGCGTGCTCCAGCAGCTGCCCGTAGCGCGACAGGTACCGCTTCGCGGGCGCTATGTGCGAGTTCGCTTCGATCGCATAGAGCCGCAGCGGCTCCGAACCGGTCGGAAGCCAGCGGTGGGTGGTCGCGCGGGGCAGGACCACGTAGTCGCCCTGCCGGGCTTCGAGCGCGCCGAAAACGGTCTCGACGGTCGCCGACCCCGACTCGACGTAGACGCACTCGTCGCCGATCGCATTGCGGTACAAGGGTGATGCCTCACCTGCGGCGACGTACGAGATCCGCACATCGCCGTTGCCGAGGACGAGTCGGCGTCCGGTGACCGGGTCGACGGCCTTCCAGTCGGTCTCGGTCAGGTCGTGGAGTCGCAGGTGTCGGGGCTTGAGTGGCCGGTTCTCGACGGTCGCCTGGCCGGGGAGGTCCCAAGGCGCGGCGTCGACGATCGCCGACGGCACGCCCGAGTGGTAGAGCAGGGACGAGTCGGAGGAAAACCCCTCCTCCCCCATCAGCTCCTCGTAGTAGAGCCCGCCCGCAGGGGTGCGGTGCTGCGTGTGGCGCTTGGGCGGGATGCTGCCCAGGCTGCGATAGAACGCCATCGTTCTCGCCTCTCTCCTATGCGCGGTAAAGGATCAGAAGTTGCCGCGCTTGGCCTGCTCGCGCTCGATGGCCTCGAACAGGGCCTTGAAGTTGCCGATGCCGAAGCCCAGCGAGCCGTGGCGCTCGATGAACTCGAAGAAGACGGTGGGGCGGTCGCCGAGCGGCTTGGTGAAGATCTGCAGCAGGTAGCCGTCCTCGTCGCGGTCGACGAGGATGCCGCGCGACTGCAACTCCTCGATCGGGACGCGGACCTCGCCGATCCGGGCCCGCAGCTCGGGGTCCTCGTAATAGGAGTCGGGGGTCGGGAGGAACTGGACGCCCTTGGCCCGCAGCGTGTCCACGGTGCGGATGATGTCGTTGGTGGCCAGCGCGAGGTGCTGAACGCCGGCGCTGCCGTAGAAGTCGAGGTACTCGTCGATCTGCGAGCGCTTCTTGCCGACTGCGGGCTCGTTGAGCGGGAACTTGACGCGGCGGTTGCCGCTGGCGACCACTTTGCTCATCAGCGCCGAGTACTCGGTGGCGATGTCCTCGCCCACGAACTCGGCCATGTTGGTGAAACCCATGATCCGGTTGTAGAAGTCGACCCACTCGTCCATGCGGCCGAGTTCGACGTTGCCGACGACGTGGTCGAGGGCCTGGAAGAGGCGCTTGGGCTCGCCTTCGGGTCTGGTGTAGCCGGAGGTCCGGGCCTGGTAGCCGGGCAGGTAGGGACCGGTGTAGCGGGACCGGTCGACGAGGGTGTGGCGGGTCTCGCCGTAGGTGGCGATCGCTGCGATGCGGACGGTGCCGTGCTCGTCCGAGACGTCGTGAGGCTGCTGGATCACGGTGGCGCCCTGGGCACGGGCCTGGGCGACGCACTGGTCGACGTCTGGCACTTCGAGGGCGACGTCCACGACGCCGTCGCCGTGGCGGCGGTGGTGGTCGAGGAGGGGGCTGTCGGGGTCGACGCCGCCTTTGAAGACGAAGCGGACGGCGCCGGAGCGCAGGACGTAGGCCTGGTGGTCGCGGTTGCCGGTCTCCGGGCCGGAGTAGGCGACGAGTTCCATGCCGAAGACGGCCTGGAAGAACAGGGCGGTCTGGGTGGCGTTGCCGACCGACCAGACGACGGCGTCCCAGCCGGTGACGGGGAAGGGGTCGTTCGCGGCGTCGTACTCGACGAGGCCGACGAGCTGGCGCAGCTGCTTGAGGTCGAGGTCGGCGAGGCGCTCTTGGCTGGTGAGGGTCAGGTCGATGCTCACGTCGTGCTCCTGGAGTGAAGGGTCCTTGGATTGACGCGCATAGGACACCGCATCGGCGAGCCGCTCGCAACCGAGCGGGTCCGAGCTGGCCAGGATGACCATTCCGAGGCGGTGCCTGACGGGTCAGGCTTTACAATCTGCCCACATGACGGTGGAACTGGATGCGCTCGACATCGACCTGCTCTCCGCGCTGCGCGAGCACACACGGATCGGGGTGCTGGAGCTGTCGCGGACGCTGCGCGTCGCGCGCGGGACGGTGCAGGCGCGCCTCGACCGGTTGGAGAAGGCCGGGGTGCTCGGGGGCGCGACCCCGGAGATCGATCTGGTGGCGGCCGGGTACGGGGTGCAGGCGTTCGTGACACTGGAGATCACGCAGGGCGCGCTCGACGAGGTGACGGCGGAGCTGACCGCGATCCCGGCGGTCGTGGAGGCGTACTCCACCACCGGCGCTTCCGATGTGGTCTGCCGTCTGGCGGCCCCGTCGCACGAAGGCCTGCAGGAGGCGCTGCTGGAGTTGAACCGCTCGCCCACGATCGGCCGGACGACCAGCGTCGTGATCCTCTCGGTGGTCGTGCCGCCGCGGACACTGCCGCTTCTGGTGAGTGCTCCGCGTCAGGCGCCGCGGCGGGCTCCGGCTTACCGGAGCGACGGCTGAGCGTTCGGGCGGCGTTTCAGGTGCCGCGCGAGGAGGGGCTCTTCAGGCGCTGGGAGCACGCGAACGCCGTTTCGAGGCCCGCCGTCAGGCGACCGGGAAGTTCTGGTGGAAGACGTTGTCGGGATCGACCTTGCGTTTGATCTCGCGCAGACGCTCCAGTGTCGCGGGTGGGAACGCGTCGGCGAGGCGCTGGGGCGAGAACACTGTCTCGAAGCTGAGGTAGAGGCCGTCCAAGGCGGGCCGCATGTCCTCCCATGCCCTGTCTGCCATGGCAGTCGGTGCGTTGGTCATGATGGCGATGTTGAAGTGCTGGTGCCGGTGGGCGAAGGCGGTCGCTTCGGCGGGCACGTCGTTCACGGCGCCGCCGGTCGCGCGGATCTGGAGCATGGTGGCGGGGAGGGCGTGGAGGAGCGAGGCCGCCCGTTCGCTCACCGACTGGTCGAGGTGGACGGCGAAGCCGTTGCGCATATAGGCCGTCTGCTGTCCGCCGTGCGGTTCGCGGGTGTCGAGGATCGCTTCGGCGTACGGCATGAGCTCCGCATTGCGGCCGGTCAGCGGCGCGAGGCGGGTGAAGGGCGCGAGGGCGCGCTCGGCGGCCCGGGCGTCGTCCCCGGCGTACACGACCACGCCCATGGCGTGGCCGCTCCCCGAAAGGTAGGCGAAGGCGGTGACCTCGCGCGGGGCGGCCTCGACAGTCGCGCCCCACGCCTCCAGGAACGCCGCGACGTCGCCGGGGCGGTACTGGAGCATGGCCCTGGCGACGGCCGGGGTGCGCGAGGCCCGGAGGTCGAGGGAGGTCACGATGCCGACGTTCGCCCCGGCGCCGCGCACGGCCCAGAACAGGTCGGGTTCGTTCTCAGCGTCCACAGTGCGGATCCGGCCGTCTGCGGTGACGATCTCGGCTGCCACGACGTGGTCGATCGTGAGGCCGTGCACGCGGCCGAGGAAACCGATCCCGCCGGTCGTACCGAGGCCGCCGACGCCGACACCGCCGGAGTCGCCGGAGGTGACGGCCAAGCCCCAGGGCCGCAGCGTCCGGGCCGTGTCGGCCCAGCGGGCACCCGCACCGACCCGGACCAGGTCGCCGTCGATCCGCTCGACCGAGCCCAGCTCGGCGAGGTCCACGACGGTGCCGCCGTCGTTCGTGGCGCGGCTGGAGATGCCGTGCCCGCCGCTGCGGATTGCAAGGGGCCCTTCGTGTTCTCGTGCCCACGCCAACGCTTCGGCGACTTCGGCGGCGGTGCGCGGCCGGATCACCGCCGCCGGCGATCCGGTGCCGGTGTAGACGTGTCTGACGCGTCCGTACCGGGGGTCGCCGGGGCGGATGATGTCGAGCATGGCACTTATCCGATCTCGGGCTTGACGGTCGTGGGGCCGACCTCGCGCTGAGCGAAGTACTGGATGACCTCACCGGAGAACGGGCTGGTGCCCGCAATCAGTTCGGCCACGTGCAATCCGACCTCGTCGGCGGGAATCCAGCCGGGGTGGTCGATGCCTGCCATCCGCTTCGGCCGGGTGCTGATGACGCCCAGGATCAGATCGTGGATCCGCGGGCCCGCGGGGCCGGCCTCGGCTGCGAGCGTGCGGGCGAGCGACTTGGTGGCCGCGGAGCCGACGGCGAGGGCCGCGTGCTTGGGCCAGGGGATCTCGGCGCTGTAGCCGTTGATGTGGACGAGCGCGCCGGTACGGCCGAGGGCGGGAACGAGCGCGCGGAAGGCGCGGAAGACCGAGGTCAGGTTGTGTTCGACCAGGTAGTCCCACTCGTCGTCGGCGAGGTCGAGGATTCCCTTGGGGCCCTGGGGGCCCCAGTCGGCGACGCTGACGACGGCGCCGTCGAGGCCGCCGTGCTCGCGGGCCAGGTCGGCGACGATGCCGGTCAGGTCGGGGTCGGCGAGGTCGAGCGCGTGCGTCCGCAGCTTCGGGTGGTCCACGCGGGAGGCGAGGTCGTCGAGTTTGGATTTCGCGCGGGCCGTGGCGATCACGGTCGCACCGGCGGCGAGCAGCTGCCGGGTGATGCCCTCGCCGACACCGCCGGCGCCGCCGATGACGAGCGCGGTCTTACCGGTGAGGTCGGTTCGGGCTTGGGCCCAGGCGGGGAGGTCGGCGGTGGTGGTCATGGGGTCTCCTTCGAAGCGTTCGTGCGGGTTTCGTCGAGGTGGTGCTGGAGCGAGGCGAGGATCGCGTCGAGCTGGTCGATCTGATCGGCGGAGAGGCCGTCGAGGAACCAGCGCTTGATCGACTGGAAATGCGGGCCGACCGCCCGCCGGAAGACCGCGAGTCCGTCGTCGGTCATGGCGACCAGGGCGGCGCGGCCGTCGCTCTCGGTGCCGCGGCAGCGCCGGATCAGGCCGCGTTCTTCCATGCGGCGCAGGTGGTGCGAGGTCCGGCCGGTGTCCCAGTCGAGCGCGCAGGCGAGCTCGGTCGATCGCATCGCGCGGTCTTCGACGGAGGAGAGGTGTGCCAGCACGGTGTAGTCGGGTCCGGAGAGCCCGGAGGCCTGCTGGAGTTCGCGAACGCTTTCGCGGCGGACCGACTCGGACAGGACCAGGAAGTCCTGCCACACCCGCCGCTGCTGGGCCGTCGTTCTATCTGACATGTCAGCAACCGTAACTGACTTGCTGACACATCAGCAAGTTGGCGGTGACGCAGCTCATGGGCCAGATCGGAACAACCCAAGGAGGGGTCGCGTTAAATTGGCATATGACAATTAAAGTGGCCCGCCGCTCCGGCCCTGCCGGCACGGAGGACCGCGACGACAGAGCCCAAGGGCTCGTAGAAAGGAAGTGCATCATGCACAAGAACGTGTTCACCGGCGAGAACGCCGCCATGCTGCTCATCGACCACCAGACGGGCACCATGTCGTGGACCCACTCGCACGACGTCGAAGAGGTCAAGAAGAGCGCGCTGTCGCTCGCGAAGATCGCCGTCGCCGTCGACATGCCGCTCGTGCTCACCTCGAGCATGGAGGAGAACATCCAGGGACCGCTGGTCCCCGAGCTCGAGGAGATCGCCCCGAAGGCGTTCGCCGACCGGATCAAGCGCGCCGGCATCGTCAACGCGATGCACGACCCGAACTTCGCCGAAGCAGTGCACGCCACCGGCCGCCGGAAGCTCATCGTCGCCGGCATCACGACCGAGGTCTGCGTCGTCTTCCCGGTCCTCCAGCTCCTCGACGAGGGCTACGAGGTCCAGGTGGTGACCGACGCGTCCTCGTCGTTCACCAAGATCGGCGACGACGCCGCGCTGCGCCGCATGGAGCAGGCCGGCGCCGTGATCACGTCGACGGCGCAAATCGTCTCCGAGCTGGCCGTGGACTGGACCACGCCCAAGGGCCAGCAGCTCGCCGCGGTCCTGGGCCTGGCCTAGTGAGTGAGCACCGAGTGGGCCCGCGGCACCGCCGCGGGCCTTTCGGCCGTTTTCAGGCGCGGATGGCGTCCATGATGAGGTCGGCGAACCGCTCGACGTACCCGAGGCGGCGCTCAGGATCGAGCGGCGCTTCGCCGAAAAGCCGCTCAGTCAGCGCCCGGCTCGCGAACATCTCGGCGCCGCCGGAAGTGATCAGGAAGAACACCGTCTCGAACGGCACGTCCTTCGCCTCGCCCCGCTCGACCGCGGCGCTCCAGATCCGCCGGATCCGCTCGGTCTCGGGCCCCAGGATGCGGTCGGTCAGGTACTCGAGCCGGTCGCTGTGCTGGCCGCCCTCGACGTTGATCAGCCGCATCAGGTCAGGATGCTCGGCGGAGACGAGGACGAAGGCGCGGATGATCGACCGCAGGCGCTCCAGCGGCGGGGACTGCGGATCGTCGGCGGCCTCGAGCCGCGCCACGATCCGCCCGAAGCCCCAGCTGACGGCCGCGCGCCAGATGTCGTCCTTTGTGCCGTAGCGCTGGTACAGCAGGTTGTGACTGACGCCGAGCTCCTTGTTCAAGGTTCGCACGGACACGCCGTTGAACCCGTGCACGGCGAAGGAGTGCAGCGCGGCCCTGAGCACGTCCTCCTCGTCGGGCGCCGGCTCGGCGTCCTTCGCGGGGCGGCCCCTGGGGCGAGTGGTGACCATGTGTCTCATCGTACGTGCGCGCCGAGCAGGAACCGGATCGCGCGGAGGCTCAAGCCGGTGCGGCGTCAGGCGGCGCTACGACTCACGGTCGATCTGATCGCGATCGGGGAACATCCCGGCCCGACAACCTCCGCTATCCCGCCAGCCACCTTGAATGAAACAGCGGGACACCTCTTAGAGTCGCGATTGCATCGCCGATGCGAGTGCCGGTAGACCGACGCAATCGCGCACACCCCAGGCGCGAGTGCATTGTTTTCGTTTCCCTCTCGCGACCTGCTTCCTTTACGCCACCATCATTGACCGGTGATGACTGTCAACGACACGAACCGCCACGGCCTCTGCGGAAACCAGCGCCCGGGCTTCGCGCCACAGCGCCCGTCGACGGCCTTCGGCGGCACCAATGGCTGCTTTTTTGGCTGCTCGAACCCTCCTGGGAGGCTTCAGAACCGGGGCCTCACCGGCCCCTGAGGACACGAAAAAGGCCCTGTTACCAGGGCCTTTAAACTGTGCGCGAGGGGGGACTTGAACCCCCACGTCCATAATAGGACACTAGCACCTCAAGCTAGCGCGTCTGCCATTCCGCCACTCGCGCGTGCACAGTGAGTGTATATGTAGTTGGTTTGAGCTGCCAGTTTGTTGTTTTCGTTCGCCCTGGCAACGAGATGAAACTTTACACGACCCTTGCGGGGGCCTGCCAAGGGGGGTTCGCGGTCGGGCGGGCGGGCCGGCGGCGGCTAGGCTTGGGGGCATGACCGTGACCGCGCCTCGACTCCCCGACGCGGCGTTGGCGCATTGGGATCTGGGGCAGGTCTACCAGATGCAGCGGGTCCAGACAGGGCTGATGAACCGGTCGTGGCGGGTCGATACGTCGTCGGGTTCTTATCTGCTCAAGTTGTTCCGGGACGTCACCGGCCCTGAGCTGCAGTTCCAGTTTCATGTGCTGCAGACCCTGGGTGCTTCCGGGGTGCCGGTCGTGCTGCCGGTGCTCAGTCGGGACGGGCGGACGACCATCTTCTTGGAAGGTGAGGAGTTCGGGGTCTTCCCGTGGGTCGGCGGACGCCACCGGTCCGGGCTGTCCATGTCACGTGACGCGTGCCGGGACCTGGGGTCGGTGATCGGGCGGCTGCACCGGACGCTGCACTCGGCGATCCCGGCGGACCGGGCGCCGAAGGCCGAGAATCCCGCGACCACGGAGGCGGCCCTGCAGAAGGTCGACCGGCTGCTGGAGCTGGTGGCCGCCGGGCGGGGCGACAAGACCGGGTTCGAGGCCATCGCCGAGCAGACGCTGCGGCTGAAGCGCGGGCTGCTGGTGCGACTGGGAGACCGGCGTCCACCGGACCTGTTGCCGCAGTACACGGGTTACACGCACGGCGACCTTCACCCGCACAATGTCTTGCACGGGCCGGACGACCGGATCTCCGCGATCCTGGATTGGGACCGGTTGGTCGTGTCGTCGTACGCCAGGGAGATGGCGCGGGCGGCGGTGTTCTACTTCACTTATGGGGATGAGCGGGGCCTCGATTGTGATCGGATCCGGGCGTTCGCCGGAGGCTACCGGTCCGTCTTCGACGTCGGGGAGCCGGAGATCGGCCTGGCCACGCACCAGCTGTGGTGGGACCGGCTGACCGACAACTGGGTCATCGAGTGGCACTACGTGCGCCACAACTCCGCGTGCGACCACCTGCTGCCGGGCCAGACCGGGCTCGTGAAGTGGTGGACCATCCACTACTCGCAGGTGGAGCAGGCGCTGATGGGGCGCTGAAGAAGTCGCTGGCTTCTCGGTATTGCTTTTGTCACAATCATCTTCATGAGTTCACTTCCGCTTCTGCGTCTTCACGGCACGCCCCGCGAGCGGGGCCTTCAGCACGGCGAGGCACTGCGGGAGGCGATCGCGGCGAACGTGGCTGAGTACCGGTCCCGGATGCTCACCTCTGGGGTGCCGGAGGATCAGCTGGCCGAGCGATCGCAGCGGTTCCTCGAGCAGTTCACTAGGTATGACCCGGACTACCGGGCGACGATGGACGGGATCGCCGCCGGTTCCGGGCAGGATCTTCTGGACATCGCGTTGCTGAATGCTCGGTACGAGCTGCTCTACAGCGCTTGGAGCGAGTTCGGGCGGCCCACGGTCGACAGCATCCGCAGCGAGTGCACTTCGTTCGGCGGGTCGGATGGGGTGTTCGCCGAATCGGGCACGCACATCGGGCAGAACTGGGACTGGTTCACCGGTGTCGAAGGGGCCCTGCTGCATTGGGAGCACGAAGGCACGACGGTGATCGGATTCACCGAGGCCGGCGTCGCCGGGGCGAAGATCGGGCTCAACAGCGCGGGTGTCGGGTTGTGCATCAACGGGCTCGGCGCCTCGGTCGACGACTGGCGGCTCGACACCGTGCCGATGCACCTGCGGACCCAGCGGGTGCTGCAGTCGAAGTCCTTGGCGGAGGCCGTCGGGCATGCCGTCGCTCCCCGGCCTGCCTGTTCTTCCAACTTCTTCATCGGCAGTGCCTCCGATGGGGTGGTGACCGTTGAGACCTCGCCGCTCGGGTCCCGGGTCATCTATCAGGATGCGGGAGCGCCTCTGGTGCACGCCAACCACTTCCGAGCGCCTGAGGCGCTCGGCGTATACGAGAGCTGGCTCGAGACGGGGAGGGTGTCCACCTATCACCGGTTCGACCGGATGGAGACGCTGCTCGCCGAGGAGTCGCCGGTGTCGACCGAGCGGCTGTACGCCTCGATGCGGGACCACGAGGGCGGTCCGCTGGCGCTGTGCAGGCACCCCGTCGAGACCGATCCTGTTGAGCTGCAGACGCATACGGCGTTCGCCGCGCACTTGGAGCTGGACTCGCTGCGGTTCTCCTACACGTGGGGACCGCCCTGCGAGTCCGAGTTCGCGACGGTGAGCCTCTAGCGGGGCGTGGGCTGCGAGAGCTCCCAGCAGGCCACCGCGGTCGCGGCGGCGACGTTGAGGGAGTCGACGCCCGCGTGCATGGGGATGACGACGGTGCGGTCGCAGGCGTCGAGCGCGGCCTTCGTGAGGCCGGGGCCTTCGGCGCCGAACATGAGGGCCGGGCGTTCGCGCTCGGCGGCGCTGACCTGGCCGATGTCGATCGCGCCCCGTGAGGGGCTCAGACCGTGCAGGGTGAACCCGGCGTCGCGGATCTGGGCGAGGCCGCTCGGCCAGGGCTCCAGGTAGGCGTACGGCACCGCGAACACCTCCCCCATGCTCACGCGCACGCTCCGGCGGTAGAGCGGGTCGGCGCAGTCGGGGGCGAGGAGGACGCCGTCGAAGCCGAGACCTGCGGCGACCCGGAAGATAGCACCGATGTTCGTGTGGTTGTTCAGGCCTTCAAGGACGACGAGTCGCTTCACGGTGGTCAGGAGGTCGGCCGGGGCCGGGAGTTCCTTGCGGTGGAACGAGGCCAGCGCGCCGCGGTGGACGTGGAAGCCCGTGACGGATTCGAGGATGTCGGGCCCGGCGGTGTAGCAGGGGGCGTCCCCGGCGAGGTGCGCGAGCTGGTCGGCGCGCTTGGCGTCGATGAGCATCGAGCGCATCCGGTAGCCCGCTTGCAGGGCCCGGCCGATGACCTGGTGGCCTTCGGCGATGAACAGGCCGTGGGGCTGCTCGAAGCGGGTGCGGAGGGCGAGGTCGGTCAGGGCGCGGTAGTCGCCTAGGCGCTCGTCTTCGGGGTCTTCGATGCTGATGACGTCGGGCACCCGGTGATTCTCCCCCTACGGGCGCGCGAACGCCCGGGGAGTCCTACCGGACTCCCCGGGCGTCACGTACTAGGCCTGGGCGGGCGGGAGCTGGCCGGGCTCCTTGCCTTCGCCGATGTCCTGGACCTCGCGGGCGGCCTGCTGGGCGGCTTCGAGGGCCTGGAGGGCGGAGTCGTCGAGTTCGAGGGCGCTGGTGTCGACCTCGACCTCTTCCTCCTCGCTCGGGCCGGTCTTGTCGCCGCCGCCGAAGGCGTTGCCGATGCCGCCGAGGGCCTTGGTGAGCTCGGCGGGGACGACCCAGACCTTGTTGGCGGTGCCTTGGGCGATCGTGGGCAGCGTCTGGAGGTACTGGTAGGTCAGCAGGCGGTCGGTGGGCTTGGCGTTGTGGATGGCCGCGAAGACGGTCTGGATGGCCTTGGCCTCACCGTCGGCGCGGAGCACGGCGGCGTCGCGCTCGCCCTTGGCGCGGAGGACGGCGGACTGCTGCTCGCCTTCGGCCATGAGGATCGAGGAGCGCTTGGTGCCCTCGGCGTTGAGGATCGCGGCGCGGCGGTCGCGTTCGGCGCGCATCTGCTTCTCCATCGCGTCGCGGATGCTCAGCGGCGGTTCGATGGAGCGCAGTTCGACGCGGGTGACCTTGAGGCCCCACTTGTCGGTCGCCTTGTCGAGCTCGGCGGCGAGGCGGGCGTTGATCTCCTCGCGGCTGGTGAGGGTCTTCTCCAGGTCCATGGAGCCGACCACGTTGCGGAGGGTGGTGGTGGTGAGCTGCTCGACGCCGGCGAGGTAGTCGTCGATGTTGTACACGGCCGCGGTGGGCTGCGTGATGATGTAGTACAGCACGGTGTCGATCTGCACGCCGAGGTTGTCGGCGGTGATCACGGGCTGGGGCGGGAAGTTGACGACGCGCTCGCGGAGGTCCACTTTGGCGCGGACGCTGTCGACGAAGGGCACCAGGAGCCGGGGTCCGGGCTCCAGGGTGCGGCGGTACTTGCCGAGGCGCTCGATGATGTAGTTCCACTGCTGGGGAACGATCTTGATCGATCGGAAGAGCACGATGATGAAGAAGATCGCGACTATCAGCAGCAGTATGCCTACGGGCTCCATGGTGTCTCAGCCTCCATTGTCTGGGATCGGCGGGCTTTTCACTTGGCTCGTTGTTCGGTTTGCGGAAAGGCTATACGGGCGTTTCCAGTCAGCTCTGCTTCCAGACGATGACGGTGGCGCCCTTGATCTCCACCACTGTCACGGTGTCGCCCGGTTCCAGCGACTGGTCGGGTTCGAGGGGGTAGGCGGTCCAGTTGGCGCCTTCGATCTCGACGAGGCCGCCTTTGGCGCTGACGGTCTCGAGGACGCGGGCTTCGGCGCCTTCGATGGCGCGGGTCCCGAAGGCGCGGGGGGTCTGGTCGCCGCGGGCGTCGCTTTCGAGGGCCTGTTTGAGGAAGGGGCGGAGGCCGACGATCGAGGCGACGGATCCGGCCCCGAAGAGGACGGCCTGCAGCCAGAAGGGGGCGCCGAGGGCGGCGCCGACTCCGGCGAGGACGGCGCCGACGCCGACCATGGCGAGGACCAGGGTGCCGGTGAAGAGCTCGATGGCGCCGAGGATCACGGCGGCGATGATCCAATAGAAGACGGGTTCCACATCACAAGCATGTCATGCGGAAGCGACCTGCGGTGATTACGGTGCGGGCCCGCGTCCTGGGAGGGACGCGGGCCCGGTGGTTTTCAGGAGCGCGAGGGCCCTAGCGGGTCCGGTGCTTCTCGGGCGCCGGGGGCCTGCGGGCGGGGCAGCAGCCCTCGACCGTGGGGTCCCAGACGGGGAGCTTGCCGAGGCGGCGCAGGGGCGCGCCCTGGACGCGTTCGGCGACGAGCTCGCGGAACATGCCGACGATGTCGGCGCCGACCTCGGGCGTGCCGGCCCGGAGGTAGCGCAGGCCGAGTTCGGCGGCGGTGTCCTTGGCCTCGTTGTCGAGGTCCCACAGCACTTCGATGTGGTCCGAGAGGAACCCGACGGGGCTGACCACGACGGTGTCGACGCCTTCGGCGGCGAGGACCTTGAGGTGGTCGTTGACGTCGGGCGCGAGCCACGGCATCGACGGCGGGCCCGATCGGGACTGCCAGACGACGTCGAAGGGCCCGGTCCAGCCGGCGTGCTCGGCGACGAGCGCGGCGGCCTCGGCGACCTGGTCGGAGTAGCGCGCGCCTTCGGGGCCCGAGCACTCCTCCATGACGTCGGGGATCGAGTGGGCGGTGAAGACCACGCGGGTCTTCGACTGGTCCTCGATCTCGCCGAGGCTGGCCTTGAGCTGCGCGGCGAAGCCGCCGACGAAGCCCGGGTGGTCGAAGAAGTGCCTGATCTTGTCGATCACCGGGGCGGTGTCGCCGACGGCGGCGCGGGCGGCGTTGATGTCCTCCACGTACTGGCGGCACGAGGAGTACGAGCCGTAGGCGCTGGTGCACAGGGCGAGGGCGCGCTTGACGCCGTCGCCGGTCATCTGGGTGACCGCGTCGACGAGCATCGGCGGCCAGTTGCGGTTGCCCCAGTAGATCGGCAGGTCGATCCCGCTGATGCGGAACTCCTGGCGGAGCGCGTCGAGGACTTCGCGGCACCACTGGTTGATCGGCGAGATCCCGCCGAAGTGGTAGTAGTGCTCGGCGACCTCGGCGAGGCGCTCGTCGGGGATGCCGCGGCCGCGGGTGACGTTGCGCAGGAACGGCAGCACGTCGCTCGGGCCTTCGGGTCCGCCGAACGAGACGAGCAGGACCGCGTCATATCCCTTATGAGCAAGGTCGTTCATCGTCATGGCGGCTCCGCTACTGTTCGGTGCGCTCGACCCCGACGGCGTGGAAGCCGCCGTCGACGTGCAGGATCTCGCCGCTGGTGGCCGGGAAGAGGTCGGACAGGAGCGCCGCGCAGGCCTTGGCGACCGGCTCGGAGTCGGTGAGCGACCAGCCGAGCGGGGCGCGGGTCGTCCACGCCTCCTCGAAGGCCTCGAAGCCCGGGATGGACTTGGCGGCCATGGTGCGCTGCGGGCCCGCGGACACGAGGTTGACGCGGATGCCCTTGGGGCCCAGGTCGCGCGCGAGGTAGCGGTTGGCGGACTCGAGCCCGGCCTTGGCGACGCCCATCCAGTCGTACACGGGCCAGGCCTGGCTCGCGTCGAAGGTGAGGCCGACGATGGAGCCTCCGTTCCCCATCAGCGGCAGGCAGGCCATGGCGAGGGCCTTGTAGGAGAAGGTCGAGACCTGCAGCGCGGTCGCGACGTCCTCCCACGGGGTGTTCAGGAAGTTCCCGCCGAGGGCCGACGGCGGGGCGTAGGCGATGGCGTGCAGGACGCCGTCGATGCCGTCCACGTGCTCGCGGACCTTCGCCTCGAGCCCGGCGAGCTGCTCGGGGTCGGTGGCGTCGAGTTCGATGACGGGGGCGGGGGTGGGGAGCTTCTTGGCGATCCGCTCGACCAGGGACATGCGCCCGAAGCCGGTGAGGACCACTTCGGCGCCCTGCTCCTGCGCGTACTTGGCGACACCGAAGCCGAGGGACTGCTCGGTGATCACCCCGGTGATGAGCAGACGTTTGCCGTCCAAGAATCCAGACATGTGTTCCTCCGTCGTTATTCGTGCTTGAAAACTTGCTTGGCCTAGTGGCCCATGCCCAGGCCGCCGTCGACGGGGATGACCGCGCCGTTGACGTAGGCGGCGTTGTCGCCCGCGAGCCAGGTGACGGCTCCGGCGATCTCCTCGGCCGTGGCGAAGCGCTTGGCGGGGATGGAGTCGAGGTAGGCCTTGCGCTGGGCCTCGGGGAGCGCGTCGGTCATGTCGGTCTGGACGAAGCCGGGGGCGACGACGTTCGCGGTGATGTTGCGGGAGCCGAGTTCGCGGGTGATCGAGCGGCTGAGGCCGACCAGGCCGGCCTTGGAGGCGGCGTAGTTGGTCTGCCCGGCGTTGCCGTAGAGGCCGACGACCGAGGAGATGAAGATCATGCGGCCGAACTTGGCGCGCAGCATCTTCGAGGAGGCGCGCTTGGCGACCCGCCACGCGCCCTTGAGGTTCGTGTCGACGACGCGCTCGAACTGCTCGTCGCTCATGCGGAGCAGGAGGGTGTCGTCGGTGATGCCGGCGTTGGCGACGAGGATCTCGACGGGCCCGAACTTGTCCTCGACCTCGGTGAACGCGGCGTCGACGGAGGCGGTGTCGGTGATGTCGCACTGGACGCCGTAGAGGCCGTCGGGGGCGCCGGTGCCGCGGTGCGTGACGGCGACGTTGTCGCCCTGGGCCGCGAATGCCTGGGCGATAGCGAGACCGATCCCGCGATTGCCTCCGGTGACGAGGACCGTGCGCGCCATTGTCTGATCTCCTCAGTTTTCTTTGTATGAAGCCACCGACGATCGTAGCGACGGGCCGCTTCGGGAGCGAAGGGGCCTTCACGCACGGTGTGGCACTCGACTCACGCCTCAGGTGAGGCGGGAGGTCCAGGCGAGGCTGAGGCCCGCCGCCGCGAACAGGAGGACCATCGCGGTGCCGATGAACCACTGGGAGATGTCGCGGGCGATCGTCTGGTGCGCGAGGGAGGACTCCATGTCCTCGTAGACCGAGCGGAGTTCCTCGGCGGTGACGGCCTCGTAGAAGTTGCCGCCGGTGCCTTCGGCGAGCTCGGCGAGCGCTTCGCGGTCGACGGGGACCGAGACGAGCTCCTGGTCGAGTTCGATGACGCCTTCGTCGGTGCCGAACGCGACCGTGGAGACGGGGATGTTCGCGGCGGAGGCGGCCTCGGTGGCCTCCTCGACGGTGCGCCCGGCCGTGCGGTAGCCGTCGGACATGAGCAGGACGCGGGCGGGCGGGAGCGTGCCGGACTCGTCGGCGGGGACCTGCTGGACGGCCTGGAGGGACGCGAAGACCGCTTCGCCGGTGGCGGTGGCCTCGGCGAGGTTGAGTCCGAGGATCGCGGAGGCGACGCTCGCGTGGTCCTTGGTGGGCGGCACGTTGACCGAGGCGAAACCGGCGAAGGAGACGAGCCCGACGTTGTACTGCTCGGGGAGGTCGTTGACGAACCCGGCGGCGGCTTCCTTGGCGGCCTCGATGCGGGTCGGCGACACGTCCTCGGACATCATCGAGAGCGAGACGTCGATGGCGAGGATGATCGTGGCGCGCTCCTGTGGTTCGTCGACGTCGACGGCGGGGCGGGTCATGCCGCCCACGAGGACGGCGAGGGCGATGACGAGGAGCCCGGCCGGGAGGTGGCGTCGCCAGCCGGGGACCTTCGGCACGAGTTTGGCCAGAAGCGAGGCGTTGGCGAACCTGACGGCGATCCGCTTGCGGGCGAACTGGGCCCAGACGTAGACCGCGGCGAGCGCGGCGACGGGGACGAGCGCCAGGAGCCACATCGGTTCGAGCAGGCGGATCAACGGTTCTCCTTTGTCGTGGTGTGGCGCTAGGGGGTGTCTGGTGATTCCGGGCGAGTCTGCATCCGAGTCCGTTTGTTCGCTCGCATTGCCGATTTACGGCTCGCAAGCGTCGCCGAGTCCGCGGAAGGCGCTCCGAATACCGGTGTTGTATTCGAAGGGCCGACAACGAAGCGAGCGGGCAAACGGGCCGGATGCAGGCCGTTCGGGATCACCAGAGGCCCCCTAACGGTAGGCGGCGAGGTGGCGGCGCTGCGCGATGAACGCGGCGATGTCGCGCAGCCAGTCCGAGCCGGTGGAGAGGCGCAGGTGGGCCGCGCCGCCGGAGCGGATGCCCTCGGCGATGCGGCGGCGCTGCTCGGCGGCGGCCTCGGCGTAGCGGGCGCGGAAGCGCGCGTTGCCGGTCTGGACCTCGACGGTCGCGCCGGTCTCGGGGTCCATGAGGTCGAGGACGCCGACGTCGGGGAGGGCGAGCTCGGCGGGGTCGAGGACCTCGACGCAGAGGGTCTGCTGGCGGACGGCGAGGCGGCGCAGTTCGCGGGGCCAGTCGCTCGGGTGCTCTTCGTCCTCCAAGAAATCGGAGATGACGATGGCGAGGCCGCGGCGGCGGGCGTGGCGGCGGGTCTTGTCGATGAGTTCGGCGAGGTTCCCGGCTCCTTCGCCGCGCGGGAGCGTGGTGACGGTGCGCAGGAGCGAGCGGGCCCCGCCGCGGCCGGGCCGGGGCGGGATCGCCTTGGCGGGGCCGCCTTCGGTGACGACCGCGCCGATCCGGTTGCCGCCGCGCCCGGCGAGGTAGGCGAACGCGGCGACGGCCCCTTCGGCGAGTTCGCGCTTGAGCATGCCGACGGTGCCGAAGTCGAGGCTCGGCGAGAGGTCGACGGCCAGCCACGTCTCGAGTTCGCGGTCGGCGATGGTGGTGCGCACGTGCGGCACGGTGGTGCGGGCCGTGACCGGCCAGTCCATGCGGCGCACGTCGTCCCCGGCGCGGTACTCGCGGGCCTCGCCGGGCTCGGAGCCGGGCCCGGGCAGCAGGCCCAGGTAGTCGCCGTGCAGGAGTCCGTCGAGGCGGCGGGTGACGTTGAGCTGCAGGCGGTCGAGGGCGCGCAGGTCGTGTTCCACGGGTGCCGCGGTCCTCACCAGGCGCCCGGCTGCTGCGGCTGGAGCGGTTCGGGGCCGCGCGGCGCGGCGTCCTGGCGGGGGCTGACGGTGGGGGCCGGGACGGCGGCGAGCAGCTGGCCCACGAGCTGGTCGGTGACCACGCCGTCGGCCATGGCGTCGTAGGAGAGGACGAGGCGGTGGCGCAGCACGTCGGGCGCGATGTCGTCGAGGTCCTGCGGGAGGGCGTAGTCGCGGCCGCGCAGGAGCGCGATCGCGCGCGTGGCGCGGATGAGGCCGAGCGAGGCGCGCGGGCTGGCCCCGTACTGGATGTGGCGCGCGATCTGGCCGAGCCCGGCCTGCGCGGGGTTGCGGGTGGCCATGACGATCCGCACCGCGTAGTCGACGAGGGCGTTGTGGATGAACACGCCGTCGGCGGCCCGCTGGAGGCGCAGGAGGTCGTCGGTGTCGAGGATGCGCTCGGGCACGGGCGAGTCGACGCCCATGCGGAAGACGATCTCGCGTTCCTCGGCGTCGGTGGGGTAGCCGACGTTGACCTTGAACAGGAAGCGGTCGCGCTGCGCCTCGGGCAGCGGGTAGACGCCCTCCTGCTCGATGGGGTTCTGGGTGGCCATGACCAGGAACGGCTTGGGGAGCACGTGGGTCTGGCCGCCGATGGAGATGCGGCCCTCGGCCATGACCTCGAGCATCGCGGACTGGACCTTCGCGGGGGCGCGGTTGATCTCGTCGGCGAGCACGAAGTTGGTGTAGACCGGGCCGAGCTCGACGTCGAAGGACTCCGAGGACTGGCGGTAGATGCGCGTGCCCACGATGTCGGCCGGGACGAGGTCGGGCGTGAACTGGATGCGCTGGAAGTCCGCGCCGACGACGCGGGCCATCGTCTCGACCGCGAGGGTCTTCGCGACGCCGGGCACGCCTTCGATGAGGCAGTGCCCGCGGGCCAGGAGCGCGGCGAACATCCGCTCGACGAGGGCGTCCTGGCCGACGATGACCTTCTTGATCTCGAACAGCGCCTTCTCCAGCAGCGCGGCGTTCTCCGCCGGGGTGGAGTCGCCGCTCGAGCGGTCTGAACGGTCGGCCTCGGCTGATCCCATGTCGGCTCCTGCTCTGGTGTGCGGTCTGGTGCTGTCGATACTAATTCGCCCGTTCGAGGACTGCAGGGGGCCGCACGGACCCGCGCGGCGCGCCTGCACCGTGATTTGTCGGGAACCCGACAGTTCTCGCCGAACCCCTTGCGGCACAGGGGGTCTACACTGCCGCGACGCCGCGGCGGCAAACGGTAAGGCGGTATTTGCCCAGGAGCGTGACACGCCGCGCGGATTCAATCCGTTGCTGCGAAATGTCGGAGCGCTATGCTTTCACCAACCCGCACGACTTCCCCCGTGGTCGTGCGGGTCTTTTGCTGCCCGCGAGGACGCCGCGCGCAGGCTTTCCGGGGGAAGCGCACACGGCCCCTCCGGCACTAGAATTCACTCATGCCCCGCCGCCGCCAGGCCCTGCTCCTCCCCGGACGCAACTACAGCGTGCAAGGGCCGCTGCTGATGTACACGCACGTGGCCCTGCAGTCCCGTGGCGCCCATACCTATCCGCTGGCGTGGCAGGGAGTCGACCGGCTCGCCGCCGACGAGCAGGCCATGATCGACGGCGTGTGCGACCAGACCGAGGCGGTGCTCGACAGAGTCCACAACGACGACCCGCCGCTGCTGGTCGGCAAGTCCCTCGGCACGGCCGCCGCGATCCTCGCCGCCCACCACGGACTGCCCGCGATCTGGTTCACGCCGTTCCTCCAGCACTACCCGATCGTCCAGGCCCTGCGCCGCTCCACCGCCCCGTACCTGCTCGTGGGCGGCACCGCGGACCCGGCGTGGAACACCGCGCTGGCGCGGGAGCTGCCCGGCGAGGTCTGCGAGATCCCCGGGGCCGACCACGGCATGTTCATCCGGGGGCGGCCGCTCGTGGAGTCGGCGCACGCGATGGCCGACGTCATCGAGGCCGTCGAGGCGTTCATCGACACAGCGGTGTGGCCCCGCACCGGATGAGCCGGGCGCTGGCGGACAATCGCGCTGTGACCTCAGAGCCAGAAGCGCCGTCCGAAGCACCGATCTGCTCGTCCCGCGGCTGCCGCAACGAGGCGACGTGGATGCTGCTGTGGCGCAACCCGCGCATCCACACCTCCGACCGCGTGAAGCGCTGGGCCGCTTGCGACGAGCACGAGCCGACCCTCCGCGAGTACCTCACCGTGCGAGGATTCCCTTGCGAGTCAGAGAGAGTGGGATGATCGAGCGATGAACGCGAGCGCCGTCCCGGTGTGGGACCTGTGGCCGGGCGGGATCGAATGGCAGCCGATGTCGCCGCGGCTGCGCACGGTGTGGGTGCTGCGGAGCCTGCTCAACTTCCTCATCCTGGCGGTGATCGCGGCGGTCCCGCTGACGATCTGGCTGGGCTGGGACGGGCTGCTGTGGGCCCTCGGCGGCTACGTCGTGCTCGCGGGCCTGCGGGCCCTCGCCGTCGCGCGCACCGTGCGCACCTGGGGCTACGCCGAACGCGGGCAGGACCTGCTGGTGCGGCACGGGCTGCTGACGCGCCGCCTGAGCATCGTCCCCTACGGCCGGATCCAGCTCATCGACCTCTCCGCCGGGCCGATCGAGCGGATGTTCGGCCTCACGACGGTGCAGGTGCGCACCGCCGCGCTCGGCTCGAACACCGAAGTGCCCGGACTCGACCCGCACGTCGCCGCCGCGCTGCGCGACCGGCTCGCCGTCCGCGCCGCCGAGGTAAGGGAGGGGCTGTGAACGCGGAGGGCGACCAGCCCGCTCCCCCGCTCGCGCCAGCGCCGTACGGCCCGGCGCCGTACACGCCGAGCGCGCCGCCCGAGGGCATGCAGCGCCAGCGCCTCCACCCGCTCACGCCGCTGCTGGAGAGCGTGCGGTTCCTGACCGCGGCCGCGGCGGCGGTGGGCATCCAGATGTTCACGTCCAGGAACTTCCTGTTCGCGGTGTACGCGGCCGTCGCGGCGGCGGTCGTCGGCGGGATCGCGAGCCTCATCGCGCTGCAGTACCGGGGCTTCGTGATCTGGGGTCGGGAACTGCACATCTACGGGGGCGTGTTCACGCGCAGCCACCGCACGGTGCCGCTGGACCGGCTCCAGTCGGTGGACCTGGTGCGGCCGCTGCGAGCCCGCGTGTTCGGCTTGGCGCAGTTGAACATCGAGGTCGCGGGCGGCGACGGCACGGACGCGCGGCTCGCGTACCTCAAGCACGACCGGGCGCTGGAGCTGCGCGCGGAGCTCCTGTCGATCGCGGGCAGGCCTGGCGCGACGCCGAGGACCGAGGCGCCGGAGGAGTCTGCCGAGGAGGCACCGGCGGGCGCGCCGACGCTGGTGCCGCCGGTGACGGTGCGCAAGCTGGCGCTGGCGTCATTCTTGGAGGCGCTGCCGGTGCAGCTGGCGGCGCTGGTGGTCTTCGGGACCGCGTTCCTGGTGACCGGGTCGATCTTCGGGTTCACGCAGGTGGCGACGGCGCTGTGGTTCGGCTTCTTCGCGCCCGCGCTGCTGGGGTACCTGCAGAGCACGATCGCGACGGTGAACCGGTTCTTGCGCAACTGCCGGTTCCGGATCACGCGCGACGGCGGGAACCTGCTCATCGAGCGGGGTCTGACGGACACGAGCCACGAGACGGTGCCCGTGGACCGGGTGACGGCGGTGAGCTTCGACGAGCCGATCATGTGGCGCAGCCGGGAGTGGCGGCGCGTCGAGGTGTGGACGGCGGCGATGGCGCAGCAGAGCGGCTCGGTCGTCAGGTCGACGACGGCGCTGCCGGTGGGGAGTCCGGCGGAGGTGGCGACGGTGGCCGCCGAGGCGGTGCCCGAGCTGCCGTCGGTGTTCGCGGTCGAGCGGCCGCCGCGCCGGGCCCGGTGGCGGATGCCGTTGCGTTGGAAGCGGACGGGTGCGGCGCTCGACGAGAAAGTGTTCGTGGTGCGGCACGGCTGGTGGGTCAACACGTATGTGGCCGTGCCGTACGCGCGGATCCAGTCGGTGCGGGTCGTGCAGGGGCGGATCCAGCGGATGCAGGGGCTGGCGACGGTGCACGCGATGACGGCCGGGGGCGTCGGGCACACGGCGACGGCGGCGCACCGCGACGTCCGCGAGGCCGTCGCGATGGCCGCCGAGCTGCGCGAGCGGGCCGACGCGGCCGCGGCGCTCGAGGCGCCGCGGCTCAGCTGATCAGAGCCGGCAGGCGTCGATGTTGGAGGCCAGGATGCCGCGGGCGCCGATCTCGTAGAGGGCGTCCATGACCCGGTGCAGGTCGGCGCGCTCGGTCATCGACTGCACGGCGACCCAGCCTTCCCGATGCAGCGGGGAGACCGTGGGCGATTCGATGCCGGGCGTCAGCTCGACGGCGGCTTCGAGGAGTTCGGCGCGCACGTCGTAGGCGAGCATCACGTACGAGCGGGCCACGAGCACGCCGCGCAGGCGGCGCAGCAGCTGCTCGACGGCCGGGGACTGGCCGTTGCCGGGCTTGCGGACCAGGACGGCCTCGGAGCGCATGATCGGGTCGCCGAAGACGGCGAGCCCGGCCTGCTTGAGGGTCGTGCCGGTCTCGACGACGTCGGCGATCGCGTCGGCGACGCCGAGGGCGATGGCGTTCTCGACCGCGCCCGCGAGCTTGACGATCTCGGCCTTGACGCCGTGCTTCTCCAGGTCGGAGCGGACGACGCCGGGGAACGAGGTCGCGATGCGCTTGCCGTCGAGCCCGGCGACGGTGTCGACGGTGCCCGGGCGGGCGGCGTAGCGGAACGTGGAGCGGCCGAAGCCGAGCACGAGGACCTCTTCGACCTCTTCGCCGGAGTTGACGGCGAGGTCCTGGCCGGTGATGCCGAGGTCGAGGTCGCCGGAGGCGACGTACGTGGCGATGTCGCTCGGGCGCAGGTAGAAGAACTCGACGTCGTTGGCGACGTCGAGGGACTGCAGGTCGCGGCTGGAGCCGCGCTGGCGGTAGCCCGCCTCGGTGAGCATGTCGGTGGCGCCCTGGGAGAGCGAACCCTTGTTGGGCACGGCGATGCGGAGCATGCGGATGGGCCTTTCGGAAGCTGTTTAGAGGTACCGGTACACGTCGTCGAGGCTGATGCCGCGGGCGACCATCATCACCTGGAGGTGGTAGAGGAGCTGGGAGATCTCCTCGGCCGCGGCCTCGTCCGACTCGTATTCGGCGGCCATCCAGACCTCGGCCGCCTCTTCGACGATCTTCTTGCCGATGGCATGGACGCCGGCGTCGAGTTGGGCGACGGTGCCCGATCCCTCGGGTCGGGTGGCGGCTTTGTCGGCGAGTTCGGCGTAGAGCTGCTCGAAGGTCTTCACGGGCGGAATTCTACGTGGCGGGCCTGGCCGGGGCGACCGCGAACCGCCCTGCGCACCACTGGCCGGGACGGTGAGACCGGGGTCGCACCCGCGGGAGCCTTCGGGGCCGGGCGGTCGGGTGCGGCGAAACCGGGACGTTCCGGATCTGGACATTAATTGGGTCGCATGCTCTAATTAACGTATCGACATCCGTCAACCTCTGATGGCGATGACTGAAACCATGACCTCGAGAAAGGCGTGCCCCCATGCGACGCAGATCGCTCCTCACCGCCGCGCTGGCCGCTCCCCTGGCGACCGCGGGCGCCGTCGGCGCCCTCCAGTCCCCCGCGCAGGCCGCCACCTGGTCCTCCTCGGACCGCTGGGGCACCTGGCAGAACGGCGCGTACACCCTCTACAACAACATCTGGGGCAGCGGCTACGGTCCCCAGTCGATCTGGGCCAACTCCTACAGCAACTGGGGCGTGTGGTCGAACCAGCCGAACACCGGCGGCATCAAGTCCTACCCCAACGTCTCCTACACCTTGGGGCGCACCGTCTCCAGCATGGGGAACGTCAGCAGCTCCTTCAACGCGACCGTGCCGGGCTCAGGCTCCGGGCTCGCGTACAACACCACCTACGACGTGTGGGGCAACGGCCACGCGCACGAGATCATGATCTGGACGCAGTGGACGTCCAACGTCGGCCCCATCGGCGGCTACGTCACCAACGTCAACCTCGGCGGGCGCAACTGGAACTACCACCAGGGCCATAACGGGGCCAACCCCGTCTACAGCTTCATGGCGACCAGCCAGTTCACCAGCGGCACCGTGAACATCACGCCGATCTGCCAGTGGCTGGTGAACCAGGGCCGGATGCCGAACGTCCGGATCGACCAGATCCAGCTCGGCTGGGAGATCACCTCGTCCGCGGGCGGACGCGACTTCCGCATCAACAGCTACTCGCTCACGACGTGACCGAGGGATCGGGCCGCCGGATCCGGAGGGTCCGGCGGCCTCGCCGTGTTCAGTGCTTCTTGAAGTGCGCCTGGACGGTCCGGAACGCCTGCTTGGGGCGGCGGTACTCGTCGATGAGGCCCTTGTCGTTCACGCCGCGTGGGCGGGTGAGGGCCATGCGGCGCAGCTCGGTGGTCTTGAAGTCGCCGAGCACCCAGATCGCCAGGCCCTGGATCCGGTCCTGGCCGTCGAGGATGTGGCCGACTGTGGTGTCGAGCAGGCTGGACTGGTAGTCCTCGGTCCACAGCGACCCGTGCGCGTCGTTCCAGCCCGGGACCGCGCCCGCGCCGATCTCCGAGATGATCAGCGGCTTGTCCGCGAAGCCGAGGGCGTCGACGTGCGCGGCGATCCGGTCGAGCTCGCCGGGGATGTCCGGGACGTCGCCGAAGTACCAGCCGGGGTAGGTGTTCGCGCCGACGACGTCGACCAAGTCGAAGCACTTGTCGTCGTGGGCGTTGATGCTCGCGTAGGTGACCGGGCGCTCCGGGTCGAGTTCGCGCAGGCGCCCCAGCAGGGTCGCGTAGACCGGGTGGCCCTCGTCGGACCAGCTCGGGCACTCGTTCAGGATGCCCCACAGGATGATCGAGGGGTGGTTCTGCGACGCGGCGACCATCTCGCCGATGTGGGCGAGCTGCGCTTCGACGAACGCGGGGTCGGTGAGGTGCTCGACCGGGTACTGCCAGCCGATCGACTCGCACCACACGAGGATGCCGGCCTCGTCGCACAGGTCGAGGAACAGCGGGTCGAGCGGGTAGTGGCTGCCGCGCACGAAGTTGCAGCCGAGGTCCAGGAGCTGCTGCACGTCGTTCACGAGCAGGGCCTCGGGCTGGGCGTGCCCGAACTGCGGGTGGGCCTCGTGGCGGTTGACGCCCTTGAGGACGACGGGCTCGCCGTTGACGGTGATGCGGGCGTTCGCGGTGCGGACCTCGCGCAGGCCGAAGCGCTCGCGCAGGTCGTCCCCGCCGAGGGTGGCGGTGAGCGTCGAGAGCTGCGGGGACTCGGGCGACCACGGTGCGGCCCATGGGATTTCGAGTTCCCTGGTGAGCGAGCCGGAGGCGTCGAGGTCGACGGTCTCCGAGACGAGGGCGCGGCCGTCGCATTCGATGCCGAGCGCGGCCGTGCCGGCTTCGGCCCCGGTGTAGTCGATGCGGACCCTGACGCGGCGGTCGGCGACGGAGAGGGTGTCGATCTTGAGGCCGTCGATGTGGAGCGGTTCGAGGCGGTGGAGCTCGACGCCGCGGGAGATGCCGCCGTAGGCGTACCAGTCGAAGTGCTCCATGTGGAGCGGCGAGCGGTCGTCGAAGCGGTTGTCGACGAGCACGGTGATCTCGGCTTCGCCTGCGGCGGACTCGGTCTCGGCCCAGAAGCGCGTGAAGCCGCCCGCGTGCTCGCGGACGAGCTCGCCGTTCCAGTAGACCCTGCACCAGTGCTGGACGCCGTCGAAGACCAGGCGCTGCAGGCCCTCCGAGGTGCGCACGCGGGTGCGGTAGGCGGCGAGGCCGCGCCGCCCCGCGTACTTCGGGGTGGCGTCGAAGCAGCCGGGGACGGCCATCAGGTCGTCGAAGGCGAGCGCGGCGAGGTCGACCTCGCCAGGCTCGGCGTCGCCGAGGAACGCGAAGTCCCAGAGGCCGTCGAGGCTGGTTACAGGGCGGATGACGTGCTGCGGGAATCGGCGGGCCATGCGGCCTCCTCGGGATGGTCTCGGCTGGTGCGGGACCGATCCTAGGCGACCGGTTGCCAGAGGGGAAGCCCCTGTGACTACGTAGTCTTGCGCTTTTCGCGGAAGGCCTTCTGGCGGCAGGCCGCCGAGCAGTACTTCGCGGGGCGGCCGGTGGCGGTCTCCGGGATCGGGTCGCCGCAGACCGGGCAGTTCCGTTTCGTTTCGTTACGGAGTTCGGGAAGCTTCGGGGTTTCGTTACGGATCGCTTCGTTTCGTTGCGCCTGGAGGCCGTCCCAAACGACGCCGAGAAGCCGTTGCACGCGTTCGGGATCGTCGCCGAGAACCGAGCAGCTCGCCAGCAGCGCGCGGACGTCCCCCGTGTCGAGGTCGGACCGGACGACTCCGGACCGCTGCGCGCGCGTGAGCAGGCTCGTCAGCGGGCTGTCGATCACGCACTGCCCGCTCGCCTTCGCCGGTTCGAGCCAGTCCTCGCGTGCGGCCAGCGCCTCGCAGATGGCGCGGTTGGCGAGCGCCTGTTCGGTGATGAACCGCAGGTAGAGGCGGAGGGCCTCTCCTGGGTCGGGCATGGCGAGCGCTCGTTCGCCGAACTCCCCGAGCTGGCTGAGCCGCTGGTCGAGGACCGTGGCGAGGAGCGCGTCCTTGGTCGGGAAGTGGCGGTAGACGGTGCCCGCTCCGACGCCTGCGGCGGTGGCGATCTCGTTGAGGGAGACGGCGGCTCCGCGTTCGGCGAAGAGGCGGTCGGCTGTTTCGAGGACTCGCTGGCGGTTGCGCTGGGCGTCCACGCGTTCGGCGCGCTGTGCGGTGACGGGCATGGTCCCCCTCTCGTGGGCTCGCTTAAACGGGTGTAGTGTTCCGTTTTATCAACCGGGTCGGCGCTCCCGATACTAGTCGGGGCACCCCGCCACCGAAAGGAACACCCATGTCCGCATCCCAGAACACCGTCCTCGTCACCGGCGCCACGGGCCGTCAGGGCGGGGCCGTCGCCGCCCGCCTGCTGGCCGACGGCTGGCACGTCCGGGCCCTCACCCGCGACCCCGAGAGCGCGAAGGCCAAGGCGCTCAAGGCGGCCGGGGCCGAGATCGTCGCGGGCGACCTCGACGACCGGGGCTCGCTCGACGCGGCCGCCGCGGGCGCCTACGGCGTCTTCAGCGTCCACGCCGGGGCCTACGAGGGCGGGCCGTACGGCCACGACCTCGGGCACGAGGCCCGGGCCGCCGCGAAGGTCGGGGCCGCGGCGAAGGCCGCGGGCGTCGCCCACGTCGTGCACTCCTCGTCGGTGGGCGTCGGCGGCCCGCTCGAGCCGCACATGGACATGCTGCAGCGCAAGGCCGAAGCTGAGGCGGCGATCCGCGAGAGCGGCGTCTCGCTGACGATCCTGCGACCGACCGCGTTCATGGAGAACACGTTCGACTCCTTCCGGGAGCTGCAGGACGGCGCGCTCGTCTCGACCCTGCGGGCCGAGACCTTCGAGCCGCTCATCGCGGCCGCCGACATCGCCGCGTTCGCCGCGATCGCCCTCACCGACCCCGAACGGCACCAGGGCGAGGTGTACGAGCTCGCCGGAGACGACCTCACGCAGGCAGACAAGGCCGCGCTCATCGGCCGCATCGTCGGACGCGAGGTCCCCTACGTGGAGATCCCGGTCGACAAGATCGCCGAGGAGAGCCCCACGACGGCGAAGATGATCGCGCTCATCAACGAGCACCGCATCCCCGTGGACATCGCGGCGCTGCGCGCGGTGCACCCGGGCCTGCTCACGTTCGAGCAGTGGATGACCGGGATCGGCAAGCCCCTGGTCGACGCGTACTTCGCGCGCATCGACGCTAAGTGAGGCGCTGGGCCAGGTGGACGGTCACCTCTTCGCCCGCCGTGCTCTTGCCGATGGCCTTGCACAGGGCCGCCCGGACCGGGAGCCAGTGCGGGCCCGAGCCGGAGGGCATGAGGGTCGCGGCGAACTCGTGGCCGTCCATCTGCCCGGTCACCTTCACCGCCTTGCGGGTGCCGAGCAGCTCGGCCGAGCCGGGGACGGTCAGGAAGGTCGCGAACGCGCCGTCCTTCTCGATCGGCGAAGTGAACGTGTAGTCGAGGGCCTGCGGGAATTCCATGTCGGCTCCTAAGTCGGTGTGTCCGGATGCTAACCGTGGAGACGACGCGGGCGGCGCGGATTCATCGTCCCGGCCCGTCCGGGACGGCCGGGAGGGTTGCGCGCGACCGCGCGCTCCGCGAAGATCAGGGCCACCCCTGAACGCGAAGGCCCGCCCATGCAGCCCCCTCCCCTGTTCCGCGCCCACCTCGTCGCCGCCTCCGCCGCGCTCGCGGCGGTGCTCGCACTCCTCAACGGCCGCTACGACTACCACCGCGACGAGCTGTACTTCCGGATGCTCGAGCCCGCGCTGGGCTACGCCGACCAGCCGCCGCTCACCCCGCTGCTCGGGAAGGCCGCGACCGCGCTGCTCGGCGATTCCCTGTGGGCCTTCCGGCTCCCCTCGATCCTGTGCATGGTCGGCGTCCTGTGGATCGCGGCGCTGCTGACGCGGGAGTTCGGCGGCGGCCGGGCCGCGCAGGCGCTGTGTGTCTGGGGCCTGGCGTTCGCCGGGGTCGCGCTCGCGTTCGGGCACCAGCTCTCGACGAACTCCGTGGACCTGCTCGTGTGGCTGGCGGCGCTGCTGTTCGCCGTGCGGGCGCTGCTGCGGGACCCGCGGTGGTGGCTCGCGGTCGGCGCGGCGGCCGGGGTCGGCCTGTACAACAAGCACCTGGTCGTGCTGCTGCTGCTCAGCCTCGGGCTCGCGCTGCTCGCGGTCGGGCCGCGGAAGGCGCTGGCCTCGCAGCACCTGTGGGCCGGGGCGGCGCTGGCGTTCGCGATCGGCTCACCGAACCTGGTCTACCAGGCGTTGCACGGCTGGCCGCAGCTGGAGATGGCCGCGGCGATCAACGAGACGGACGGCGCGGAGAACCGCGTCCTGCTGCTTCCCTTCCAGTTCCTGCTGATCGGGCTGTTCCTCGTGCCGGTCTGGGCGGCGGGGTTCTGGGCGCTGGCGCGCAGACCCGAGTGGCGGCCGGTGCGGGCGCTGGCCTGGGCGTATCCGATTCTGCTGGTGATCACACTGGCGACGGGCGGGCAGTTCTACTATCCGATGGGCCTGGTCATGGCGTTGTACGCGGCAGGGTGCGTCCCGGTCGCGGCGTGGGCGGCGACGCGGGGCCGCCGCAGCGTGCTCGTCGCCGGGGTGGCGCTCAACAGCGCGGTCTCGGCGGTGGTCGCGCTGCCGCTGCTCCCGGTCGGGACCGTGGGCGACACGCCGATCCCGGACATGAACAGCTCGGTGCCCGACGGCGTCGGCTGGCAGGCGTACACGGACCAGGTCGAAGCAGTCGTCGCCGCGACGCCCGAGGCCGGGGCCGTCATCACGGCGAACTACGGCGAGGCCGGGGCACTGGTCAGGTACGGGGAGGACCTGCCGCCGGTCTTCAGCGGCCACAACGAACTCCACCGGTACGGCCCGCCCCCGGCCGACGCCGAGACGGTCGTCACCGTGGGCTTGGACCTGGAGGAGTTGCGCCCCCACTTCGCGTCGTGCGAGGCGGCGGCCGAGCTCGACAACGGGATGGGCGTCGACAACGAGGAGCAGGGCGCGACCGTGGCCGTCTGCGAGGGCCCGGTGCAGCCGTGGGGCCGGCTGTGGGGCGAGTTCCAGCACTACAGCTAATCGCGGCGTACCGGCCGGTAGCGAAGAATAATCAGGTTTGAGGAGGTGAGAGCCATGGGCCAGGCCAGAGAGGTTTTGGACCGGATGACCGAGACGGCCGTCGGCATGCACGACGTCGACGCGGCCGTCGACCTGTACAGCGACGACGCCGTGATCATGACTCCCGACGCCGGGAAGGTGACGGGCCACGACAACATCGCCGAGTACTGGCACCAGTTCATCGACGCGTTCCCGGACGGCAAGTACGAGCACATCATGAAGCTCGAGTCCGACAGCACCGCCGTCGACGAGGGCTACTTCGTCGGCACCAACACCGGGGACATGAAGACGCCCACGGGCGAGACGATCCCGGCCACGGGAAAGAAGGTGAGACTGCGCAGCTGCGACATCGCCACCGTCAAGGACGGCAAGATCACCGAGCACCACGTGTACTTCGACGAATCGGAGTTCATGCGGCAGATGGGACTGTCCCCGCAGTGACGACCGACCTGCCGACACGCGCGCGGGCCCTGCCGATACGGCGGGGCCCGCGCGCGTTCGGGGACAGGGCCTAGGCGCCCGGCTCGGACGCGTACTGCTCGACGTACTCCCCCTCGGCGGGGATGACGGTGATGACGTCGACCAGGACGCCGTCGGGGGCCTCGCAGATGAAGTGGCGCTGGCCGAACGCCTCGGTACGCAGCGGCAGGAGCTCCTTGAGCCCGGCCCGGACGACCAGACGTTCATGCTCGGCGTCCACGTCGTCGACCTCGAAGTTGAGGATCAGTCCGCCGCTGATCGGGGTGCGGTGCCCCTCGGGGACGGTCGGGTGGGAGGCGTCGAGCAGGGCGAGCTCGTACTGCGGGGCGTCGGGGCGGCGCAGGCTCACGTACCAGTCGGCGGCGAAGGTGACTTCGAAGCCGAAGTGGCGCACATAGAAGTCGCGGGCGGCGGCGACATCGCCGGTGGCGATCACCGGATAGAAGCTGCTGAGTCGGGTGTCCATGCGGGGTCTCCTGGGAATCGGACAGTTCGCATACCTTGGGTATGTCAAATCGATGTTAACATACCGCGAGTATGTGAACCGGGAGGCAGCATGGCGGGGACGAGGGCCGAACAGCGGGAGGCCACACGGCGGGCGCTCCTGGCCGAGGGCCGGCGCCGATTCGCCGCGGACGGGTTCCACGAGGTCGTGCTCGCCGACGTGGCGAGCGCCATCGGCGCGACCAAGGGAGCGGCCTACCACCACTTCGGCAGCAAGCTCGGCCTCTTCCGGGCCGTCGCCGCCGAACTGCAGGAGGAGCTGGGCGAACGCGTCGCCCGGGAGGCCGACGAGCACACCGACCCCTGGGACCGGCTGCGCGCGGGCAGCCGAGCCTTCCTCGCCGCTGGTACCGACCTCGCGGTGCGCCGCATCCTGCTGGTCGACGCTCCCACCGTGCTCGGCTGGGAGGAGTGGCGGCGCATGGACGAAGACGCCTCGGCCCGCCACCTCGCCGAGGCTCTCCAAGACCTCGCCGACGCGAGGCTGATCGCGCCTCAGCCGGTGGAGCCGCTCGCGCGACTGCTCTCGGGCGCGATGAACGAAGCGGCTCTCTGGCTTGCCGGATCGGACGATCCCGCGGCGCTCGAAGCCACCGCAGCGGCACTCGACGCGCTGCTGGACGGGCTCCGGACATGACGACGCCGCGCCCGCCGGAAGGCGGACGCGGCGTCCGAGATGCACTGCGTCCGGACCGGACCCTTACCGGTCGAGCGAGCGGATCGCCAGCGCCGCACCGAGGGCGGCGACGACCGCCTCGTACCCCTTGTCCTCAGTGGAGTCGGGGTATCCGGCGCGGGCGAGGGCCTGCTCCTGGTTGTCGACGGTGAGCACGCCGTGGGCGACGGGGGTCGACTCGTCGAGCGCGACCCGCGTGAGCCCCTCGGTGACGGACTTGCACACGTAGTCGAAGTGCGCGGTCCCGCCGCGGATGACGGTGCCGAGCGCGACCACGGCGTCGTACCTGCGGGCGAGCGCCTGCGCGGCGATCGGGAGCTCGACGGCCCCCGCGACGTGCAGGACCTTGACGTCGGCGACCTTCGCGTCGGCGGCGGCGTCGAGCGCGCGCTTGAGCAGCTGGCCGACGATCTCGGTGTTCCAGTCCGTGGCGACGATGCCGAGGGTGAGCCCGGCGGCGTCGGGGACGTTGATCTCGGGAGCTCCGTGTCCGGCCATGGCTAAGCGACCTCTTCCATTGCGAGGACGGGCGCGGGCAGGTCCGAGAGCAGGTGGCCCATGCGGTCGCGCTTGGTGGTCAGGTAGGCGAGGTTGTCGGGCGTGGCGTAGGTCGGCAGGGCGACCCGGTCGATGACCTCCAGGCCGTGGCCCTCGATCCCGGCGCGCTTGTCCGGGTTGTTGGTGAGCAGCCGCATCGACTTGATGCCGAGGTCCTCGAGGATCTGCGCGCCGATGGCCCAGTCGCGGGCGTCGGCGGGCAGGCCCAGTTCGAGGTTCGCGTCCACGGTGTCGCGGCCCTGGTCCTGCAGCTGGTAGGCCTGGAGCTTGTGGACCAGGCCGATGCCGCGGCCCTCGTGGCCGCGCATGTAGAGCACGACGCCGCGGCCCTCGGCCTCGACGGCGCGCAGCGCGGCCTGCAGCTGGGGGCCGCAGTCGCAGCGCAGCGACCCGAAGGCGTCGCCGGTGAGGCACTCGGAGTGGACGCGGACGAGCACGTCCTCGCCGTTCCCGATGTCGCCCTTGACGAGCGCGACGTGCTCGTTGCCGTCGAAGACGGCGCGGTAGCCGATCGCGGTGAACTGCCCGGCCTCCAGCGGGAGGCGGGCCTCGGCGAGGCGCTTGACGTGGACCTCGTTGCGCTGGCGCCACTCGGCGAGGTCGGCGACGGTGATGAGGACGAGGTTGTGCTGGTCGGCGAAGGCGCGCAGCTCGGGCAGGCGCATCATCGAGCCGTCGTCGTTCACCATCTCGGAGATGGCGCCGACCGGCTGCTTCCCGGCGAGGCGGGTGAGGTCCACGGCGGCCTCGGTGTGGCCGCGGCGGACGAGGACGCCGCCGTCCTTGGCGCGCAGCGGGACGACGTGGCCGGGCCGGTTGAGGTCGGTCGCGATGGTCTCGGGCGCGGCGAGGACCCGGATGGTCTGGGCGCGGTCGGCGGCCGAGATGCCGGTGGTGA
The DNA here is from genome assembly GCF_043202775.1 of Glycomyces sp. NPDC048151. Taxonomy (NCBI): domain Bacteria; kingdom Bacillati; phylum Actinomycetota; class Actinomycetes; order Glycomycetales; family Glycomycetaceae; genus Glycomyces; species Glycomyces sp. NPDC048151. The sequence continues at coordinate 289,168 of NZ_JBIDBB010000006.1, forward strand.
CGCCCTTGCGGGCGTCGACGGAGACGGCGAACGCGGTGCCCTTGTAGTCCTGGTTGGTGTGGTGGGCCGGGGGCAGGTCGAGCCGGTCGGCGGTCGCCGAGGGCATCGCGACGCAGATGTAGCCGCCGGTGTAGCGCACGGTGAACGCCAGGAGCTCGGTGGTGGCGTCCTCGGCGGCGAAGACGATGTCGCCCTCGTTCTCGCGGTCGGTGTCGTCGGCGACGATGACGGGCTTGCCCGCCTTGATCGCGGCGACGGCGTCTTCGATGGAGTCCAGGCGGATCTCGTTCATCACTTGCTCCCAGCACTCTGGAGGAGTTTTTCGACGTGCTTGGCGACGACGTCGGTCTCGATGTGGACGGGGTCGCCGACCTGCTTGCGGCCCAAGGTGGTCGCTTCGAGCGTGGTGGGGATGAGGCCGACGCTGAAATCGTCGCCTTCGATCCAGGCCACGGTCAGGGACGTGCCGTCGATGGTGATGGAGCCCTTCTCGACCACGTACTTGGCCAGGCCCGCGGGGAGGCGGAAGGTGACTTCCTCCCACTCGGCGGCCGGGGTGCGCTTGACGATCTCGGCGACGCCGTCGACGTGGCCCTGCACGAGGTGCCCGCCGAGGCGGGTGGTGAGGGTGGCGGCGCGTTCGAGGTTGACGCGGTCGCCGACCTCGAGCTTGCCGATGACTGAGCGGCGGTAGGTCTCCTCCATGACGTCGGCGGTGAAGACATCGCCTTCGACGCTCACGACGGTGAGGCAGACGCCGTTGACGCTGATGGAGTCCCCGAGGGCGGCGTCAGAGGTGACGACGGGCCCGCGGACGGCCAGGAACGCTTCACTGACCTTGACGACTTCGCCGAGTTCCTCGACGATTCCGGTGAACACGTGTGGATCTCCCTACCTTGCGACTCGAATGTTCGGTACGCAGGCGGGGGCAAGGGAATAGCTCGCAGGGGCCGTCAATGGCCTCCTGCGTTGCGTCTGCTCCCATCCGGACTTTAACCGTCGGTCCTGGATTCTCACCAGGTCAACCGTCCGCTGGATGCGGACGGGTCGCGGACTCGCAGGCTTGGCCTGCTCACCGCCGGCTCGGAATTTCACCGACCCCGCTGACGCGCGTGTTTGCTACAAGGAATTGTGCCACGGGGATATTCCGCCGCGGTCCCTACTGTGACGCACCCTACTGACCACGAAGCGTCTCAGCGCTCGTTCGTCCAGAAGACGGGACGGCGGCTGGTGCGGCCGGGCGCGCGGCCCTCCTGGAAGGCCACGTAGTTGCCGGGGTGGGACTTCGCGACGCTCTTGAGGGTGGTCGCCTCGGCGACGGCCTCGTAGGCGTCGGCGAAGCGGCGGACGGTGGAGAGCGCGACACCGGTGGAGAGCGTGGGCAGGCGCGAGCGGGTGAGGCGCCGGGAGGTGCGGTCGGCGTGCTCGATGTAGCCGCGCTCGACGTCGCGCGGCTCGCACAGCTGGCGGACGCGGCGCGCGAAGTGGTCGTTGAGGAACCCGGTGACGGCCTCGGCGTGCTCGGGCAGGCACAGGATCGTGAAGTCGTCGCCGCCGACGTGGCCGAGGAAGACCGGGGCGGCTCCGGCGTCCCCGGCGGCGGCGTACACGCACTCGGCGAGCGCCCGGATGAACTCGTCGCCGCGCACGAACCCGTACACGTCGTTGACGGCCTTGAACTGGTCGATGTCGATGTAGCACAAGGCGAACGGGTCGCCGCGCTTGATCCAGGACTGGAGTTCGCGCAGGATCCGGTCGTTGCCGGGCATGCCGGTGAGCGGGGAGGACTCGCGGACCTCGCGGTGGCGGCGGATCGCCGAGTCGATGCGGGCCGAGACCTCGGCGGGGTCGAAGGGCTTGGCGATGTAGTCGTCGGCCCCGGCCTTGAGCCCGGCGATCTTGTCGGCCGAGGAGGGCTGCGCGCCCAGGAGGATGATCGGCAGGCTCGCGGTGGCCGGGTCGGCGCGGAGCTGGCGGGTCAGCGCCAGGCCGTCGATGAACGGCAGGTCCGCTTCGAGGAGGACGATGCCGGGGCGGCGCAGCGCGATCCCGGCCAGCGCCTGGTAGCCGTCGCGGGCGAGGGCCGTGTCGAAGCCGTCGGCCCTCAGCCGGGCCGCGAGGAATTCGGCGATCTCCGGGTCGGCGTCGCTGATGAGGACCAGTTCAGGGGTGGCGGGGGGCATGGTGGTGTCATCCGGATGATCGCGCCGCGTCGGCGCGGGCGCGCAGGCGCCGGGCCGCGTCGGCGGGGTCGGCCGCGCCGTAGATCGCGGTGCCGGCGACGAACGCGTCGGCGCCCGCCTCGGCGGCGGCGGCGATCGTGTCGTCGGCGATGCCGCCGTCGACCTCGATGCGCAGCTCCAGGTGACCGGAGTCGGCGTGGGCGCGGGCGGTGCGGACCTTGGCGAGGAGCTCGGGCATGAACGCCTGGCCGCCGAATCCGGCCTTGATCGTCATGATGAGGAGCGTGTCGAAGGCCGGGAGGATCTCCAGGTAGTCCTCGACGGGCGTGTCGCGGTCGATCGCGAGCCCGGCCTTGGAGCCTGCAGCGCGCAAGTCCTTCGCGAGCCGGACGGGGTCGCCGGCGGCCTCGGCGTGGAAGGTGACGTTGTAGGCGCCGAGCTCGGCGTAGCCGGGGGCCCAGCGGTCGGGGTCCTCGATCATGAGGTGGCAGTCGAGCGGGATGTCCGTGGCGGCCTTGAGGGACTTCACGATCGGCGGGCCGAGCGTGAGGTTGGGGACGAAGTGGTTGTCCATGACGTCCACGTGGAGCCAGTCGACGGCCCCCTCGACCGAGTCGGCCGCTTCGGCGAGGCGCGCGAAGTCCGCCGCCAGGAGGCTCGGGGCGATGACGGTGTCGGCCTGCGCCGTTCGGAACTGTGCCACACGCACAGTGTAGGTCGCGAAACCGCGACGCAGGCCGGACACCGGGTGTCGTTTGTGATGTCAGGTCAGCAGGGGACGTCCATGTCGGCCGGTGAGCCGGACGCGACGAAGCCGAACAGCTCCTTGGTCTGGCCCGCCGCGACGGAGGCGTTCCAGCCGACGTCCTTGGCGGTGACGTTGGCTCCGGACGTGGTCAGCGTGGCGTTCCAGCTGCTCGTGACCGACTGGCCCGAGGGCCAGGTCCACTTCACGGTCCAGCCGTTGACCGCCTGGGCGGCGGTCATCGAGACCTTGCCCTGCCAGCCGCCGTTCCAGGTGCTGACGACATCGATGTGGACGGTGCAGCTCCCGCCGGGTCCGCCGGTGGTGGGGTTCGCGGTCGGGCTCGTCGGGCCGGTGGTCGGCGTGGTCGGCGGGTCGGTCGGCTCGACCTGGCCGGGCCAGCCGCTGCCGGCGTTGTTGGCGAGCTGGTAGGCCAGGTCGGGGATGAACTGGCCGGCCGATCCGGCGCAGCCGTCGGCCTCGCCGGGGAGCTTGACCCACAGGTACGCGTCGATGCCCGCGACGCCGGTCGACGTGGTCGGGAACTTGCCGATCGCGCGGCCGGGCGGGTCGCACCAGTCGTTGGGGTTGGGCGGGTTGAGCGGCCCGTTGCCGTTGCGGCTGGTGTCGATGACCACGCCCTTGTCGGACCCGACGATGCCGCGGATCTGCTGCGCGTAGGCGGTGGCCTCGTCGGTGGTGCGGTAGTTGGAGACGTTGAGCGCGAAGCCGTCCGCGTACTGGATGCCCGCGGCCTGGAGGCGCCTTCCGGCTTCGGCGGCGGTCAGCCAGGCCGAGTTCCCGGCGTCGAGGTAGACCTTCGCGGCCGGGTCGGCGGCGTTGAGCTTCTGCGCCGCGTAGGCGAGCGAGGCGTTGATCTCGGCGCGCTGGGAGGAGTTGTGGCAGTCCTGCGCGAGCACGTCGGGCTCGATGACGATGTACGCGGGCCCGTCGATCTCGTTGGCGATCTGGTCGATCCAGCCGCGGTACGAGGCGTGGTCGGGCGCGCCGCCGCCGGAGTGGCCGCCGCAGTCGCGGTTGGGGATGCCGTAGACGACCATGGTCGGGGCGGCCCCGGCAGCGGCCGCGCCGTCGACGACGGCGGCGACCTGCGCGGCGATCCCGCCGGTCGGATTGTACTGGGTGAACCAGGTGCCCGCGGGGGTCTCGGCGATCCGGTCGCGGATCATGGCCGCGCGCGAGTCGTTCGGGTTCTGGGAGACCCAGCGGGCGGCCCCCGTGTTCGGGTTCGTCCACAGTGCTTGTGCCTGGGCGGTGACTGGGTCCTCCTGCGCGCCCGCGGTGGGGCTGAGCATGAGGCCCGCGCTGAGCGCGGCGGCAACGGCGGTGGCCGCTCCCGCGACGATCGCCGCGAGGCGCTGTCGTCGTTTCATCTGGTGCTCCTTGGGTCTGTCGTGCCGGTCAACCCGGGGAAATATTTACCCCTATCTATGCATGGTAGCGCTTCCAAATCGATGAGTTTCGCTGCCCCACCCGAAAAAATCAGGCCCCCTCCCGCGACCGGTTCGCACCGGGACGCGGGAGGAGGCCTGCGAGCTGGAGTGTTATCGGTTGCCGGTCTTGCGAAGCAGCGCAAGGAACATCGCGTCGGTGCCGTGGCGGTGGGGCCACAGCTGCGCGAAGTCGCCGCGCGCGGAGCCGGGCACCTTCTTGTGCAGCCACTCGGGACGGACGAGCTCCGCTCCCCCGGCCTTGAGCACGGACTCGACGACCTCTTCAGTCTCGGCGATCACCGGGGAGCAGGTCACGTACGCGACGATCCCGCCCGGCCGGGCAAGGCGCAGGCCCGAGGCGAGCAGTTCGCGCTGCAGCGGCACGAGGTCGTCGATGTCGCTGCGCTGCTTGCGCCAGCGGGCCTCCGGACGGCGGCGCAGCGCGCCGAGGCCGGAGCACGGGGCGTCCACGAGGACCCGGTCGGCGGAGTTCGCCTTCCCGAAGGTGCGGCCGTCGCCGGTGTGGACGGTGACGGGCAGGCCGCGCGCGGCCTTGGAGACGAGTTCGGCGCGGTGCGGCTGGATCTCGACGGCGTCGAGGGTCGCGTCCCGTTGCGCCGCAAGGGCGCCGAGGAGTCCGGTCTTGCCGCCCGGTCCGGCGCACAGGTCGATCCAGGCCGTGTCGGCGCCTTCGAGCGGGGTCTCGGCGAGCTGGACGGCCACGAGCTGGCTGCCCTCGTCCTGGACGTGCGCGAGCCCGGTGGCGACGGCCCTGATCCGGCCGGGGTCGCCGCTGGGCAGGTACACCGCGTACGGGGACCACTGGCCGTGCTCGCCGCCGCGCGTCTCGCGCGACAGGTCGCCCTTGGTGATGCGGCCGGGCTTGGCGCACAGGTGGACCGGCGGGGCCACGTTGTCGGCCGCCAGCGCGGGCGGCAGCTCGTCGGGGCCGACGACGGCTTCGAACTCGGCGGAGATCCACTGCGGGTGGGCGTAGCGCAGGGAGAGGTCGTGGAGGCGGTCGCCGGTGGCGAGCTCGGTGGTCCACTCCTCGAGGTCCTTCGCGGCGACCTTGCGCAGCACGGCGTTCGCGAGGCCGGAGACGCGCGGCGAGACGGCGGCCTTGACGAGGCTGACGGTGGTGGCGACGGCCGCGTGCGGGGGGATGCGCATGTACAGGAGCTGGTAGGCGCCGAGGCAGAGGGCGTCGACGAGGTCCTGCTGGAGCTGGCGCACGTCGCGGCCGGAGGCGGCGGCGAGGATCGCTTCGAGGGTGCCGAGGCTGCGGAGCGTGCCGTAGGTGAGCTCGGTGGCGAGGGCGGCGTCGCGGCCGGTGTTGTCGGTCTCGGCGAGCATGCGCGGGAGCACGAGGTTGGCGTAGGCGTTGTCGGCGGTGACGGCGCTGATCGCGTCGAAGGCGACGCGGCGCGGGTTCACCTTCGGGCGGTCGCTCTCCTCGCCGCTCACGCGGGGGCTGCGTCGTCTCTTCTTGTCGCTCATGCGAACACCGGGCTCTCGGTCTGGAGGCCGCGGCCCCATGCGGCGGCGTCCATGGGCTTCTTCCCGGCGGGCTGGACCTGGTCGAGGAGGACCGGGTCGGTCGCCGTGCCGACGTGGACGGTTTTCTTGGCGAGGGCGATCTGGCCGGGGGCGAGGTGCGGGCCGTCGGGGTCGGGGCGGACGGGTCCGAGGCGCAGGCGTTCACCGTCGTACTCGGTCCAGGCCCCGGGGGCGGGGGTGACGGCGCGGATGCGGCGGTCGACGGCGAAGGCCGGGTCGGTCCAGCGGACGCGGGCGTCGTCGACGGTGATCTTGGGGGCGTAGGAGACGCCGTCCTCGGGCTGGGGTTCGCCGTAGATGGTGCCCGCCTCGAGGGCGTCGACGACGTCGACGGTGAGGCGGGCGCCGGCGAGGGCGAGGCGGCCGAGGAGGTCGCCGGAGGTGTCGGCGGGCTCGATGGGTTCGGTGAGGCGGCCGTAGACGGGGCCGGTGTCGAGGCCTGCTTCGAGCTGGAAGACGCACGCGCCGGTCATCTGGTCGCCGTTGAGGACGGCGTGCTGCACGGGGGCGGCGCCGCGCCAGGCGGGCAGGAGCGAGAAGTGCAGGTTGATCCAGCCGAGGCGCGGGATCTCCAGGGCTGCGGGCGGCACGAGCGCGCCGTAGGCGACGACGGGGACGAGGTCGGCGTCGAGTTCGCGCAGGCGCTCGAGGAACTCGGGCTCGCGGGGTTTCGCGGGGGTGAGCACTTCGACGCCGTGCTCGTCGGCCCAGGCGGCGACGGGCGAGCGGGAGACCTTGCGGCCGCGTCCGGTGCGCGCGTCGGGGCGGGTCAGGACGGCCGCGAGTTCGTGGTCGGACGCGTGGAGGGCCGCGAGGGTCGGCAGTGCGACCTCCGGGGTCCCGGCGAAGACGATCCTCATCGTTTGAAGAACACACCCTTGGAGTCGTGGGGGGTGACTTTGACTTTGACGTCTTCGTTGTACCAGTCCTGGGACTGGATCTCGGCCATCGCGGCCTTGCGGCGGTCGGAGTCGAGGCGGTCGATGAAGATGATGCCGTCGAGGTGGTCGGTCTCGTGCTGGAGGCAGCGGGCCATGAGGCCGGTGCCGACGATCTGGAGGGGGTCGCCGTATTCGTTGAAGCCCTTGGCGACGACGTTCTGGCGGCGCACGGTGTCGAAGTAGAGCCCGGGGAGGGAGAGGCAGCCTTCGGGGCCGTCCTGCTCCTCTTCGTCGGGGAATTCGAGGACGGGGTTGACGATGTGGCCGATGACGTCGTCGACGTCGAAGGAGAAGACGCGCTTGCTGACCCCGAGCTGCGGGGCGGCGAGCCCGGCGCCGCCTTCGTCGCGCATGGTGTCGAGCAGGTCCTTCACGAGGCCCCGCAGTTCCTTGTCGAAGGTGTCGACTTCCTCGGCCGCGGTGCGCAGGACCGGGTCGCCGAAGATGCGGATGGGCTGGATCGACAATGTGCTGACCTTCCGATGCGTGTACTGGCCGTCCACCAGTGTCCCACCCGCCGGGGGCTCTGCGTGAGCGGTCGGCGGCGGGTGTGGTGCGGGCCGGGGCCGCCGGGCCCGGCCCGGCACCGCGGCGGCACCGGACTCGGCGGCTCTTTCGGCGGCGAGCATGAGCGCGGCGACGAGGCTGGCGGTGACGCACAGGAGGAGGACGACCAGGGGGAGCGGCACGTCGGCGTTGAGGAGTGCCATGGTTCAGGCCTGCTTCGGCCGCATCGGGGCGCGGGCGAGGAGTGCCCAGGCGAAGAGCGCGAACGCGAGCGCGACGACGAGGTCGAGGTAGGGCAGGAGCGCGTAGAGGTCGACCATGGGGTACTGGAAGACCGTGCCGTCCTCGCCGCCGCTCTGCAGGCCGAAGAGGTTCATCGCGGCGTAGTAGGCGAGCTGGCGGTAGAACACGGCGGAGACCAGGACCGCGCAGACGGCCGCGCCGACCCAGCGGTTCGCGAACCTGAGCATGACCGCTCCGGTGGCGGTGCCGACCGCGAAGTAGAGGATGGGGATGACGGCCGATTCCAGGGGCGTGAGTCCGTAGAACCCGACATGGACGCCTTCGGCCTGGAACGGGGAGAGGTCGAGGGCGAGGACCGCGAGCTGGGTGAGAGCCGCCGTGGCCAGGACCGTGGCGGCGCCGAACAGCGCGAAGCCGGTCAGGAACTCCTTGCGGGTCATGCCGTTCGTGATCGCGGCGGGGTAGGCGCGGGCGAGGCGGAGCCAGCCGATGGCGATCATCGCGACGGGGATCGCCTGGATGACCCCGTAGGCCATTTCGGAGTCGCCGCCTTGGACGGCCCGGATCGCCGCCGAGGCGACGGCGAGGACGATGAAGGCGGCGACGAGGGCGAGGCCGAAGGTCCGCGCGGTCGCGATCGCGAGGACTGCGGCGAACCGGTACTTGCGTTGGGCGAGAACGTGGGTCATGGTCAGGCCTGCTTTGCTCGGACGGGGACGTCGCGCAGTACGGCGACGGTCGCGGCGATGAGGGCGGCGGTGAGGGCGAGCCCGGCGGCGGCCGAGGCGACCGTGGACCAGCCCGGGTCGAACCAGGCGTCGTTGAACTCGAGGTAGAGGGTCGCGGCGTAGAGCGCGCCGGTGCCGAAGAGCGCGGCGGCGGTGAACCGGCTGTCGCCGCTGAAGCGGGTGGCGAGTGCGGCGATGAGCGTGCCCGCGAAGAAGTAGATGGGCGTGATGGCGAGGTAGCGGACGCCGGAGCCGACGGCTTCGCCGAGTCCGGAGGGCGGCTCGTCGACGAGGGCCATGAGGGCGTGCTCGGCGGCGAAGCCGGCGACGAGGTAGGCGGCGAGGCCGACCGTGCTCAGGGCGCCGAAGACGAGGTAGGCGACGGTGATCTCGCGGCGGGTGCAGCCGCGCGAGATCCACACGGGCAGGTTGGCGAAGAGCATCACCCCGGCGGTGCCGGCGGCGAACCACTGCAGGACTGCGGCGGTGATCGACCAGAGTCCGACTTCGAAGACGTCGGCGAACAGCGCGGCGATCACGGGGACGAGGACGATGCCGGCGAGGAGCCACCACTTGAGCCAGGTGGTGGCCCCGGTGAAGAGTCGCCAGCCGAACCGGTAGCGGCGGTGCGCGAGTGCGGTCATGGTTCAGGCCTTCTTTGCGCGGAGCGGGATGTCGATGAGGATGCGGTGTGCGGCGACCGCGAGGGCGGCAGCGGCGAGGACGATCCCGACGAGGACGGGGGCGCGGCCCCAGTCGTCGATGAACCGGGTGAACACGCCCGCCCAGGCCGGGCCGAACGGCTCGGTGTCGGCGACCGCGTTGTCGAGGCTGAAGACCACCGGCAGGATCGGGACGAGCAGCAGCCAGCCGGTGTTCTCCCAGCGGTAGGAGGCGGCGCCGATGACGGCTCCAGCGGCGAAGTAGACGAGGTACATGAGCGGGTAGAGGGCGGCGAACGCGGCGGTCTCGCCCCAGGAGCCGATCGCGGTGACCGTGTCGTTGGCGTCGACGCCCTGGGTCCAGCCCATCGCGTCGTAGTAGACGCGTTCGGCGAGGAGCCCGGCGACGACGATCGCGCCGATCGCCGCCGACCACAGGACGCCGAAGACGCCCATCGAGACGCTGAGCTCACGGCGGGTCATGCCCGCCGCGATCATGTTGGGCACCAGGGTGAAGAGAAACCCGCCGCTGACGAACGCGGTGAACCACTTGGCGACGTTGGCGGTGTAGAACCAGGTCGAGAGGTCGATGTCGTTGTAGCGGGAGAGCGCGAGCGGCCCGAGGAAGGCGATGATCACGGCCGCGATGATCCAGTACTTGAAGTACTTCAGGCCCTCCCAGGCGATGCCGGCGCCGAAGGCGTACTGGCGGCTGGAGAGTGAGAGGTGCTGCAGGTCAGGCATGGTCAGGCTCCGTTCCGGCTCGGTTCGGTGAGGTGGATGAAGAGGTCCTGGAGGCCGACGGGGCCGATCTCGAGCCCGGCCGCGGCGGCGCGTTCGCGCGCGCCGGGTCCGAGGGCCGCGACGGTGAGGCTCTTGGTGCCGCCGAGCTGCTGTTCGGCGAGGACCTCCAGGCCCGCGGCGACCTCGTCGACGGCGGCGGCCGGGCCGGTGAGGGTGGCGCCCATGCCCTGGAAGACCTCGACCTCCTCGTGGCGGAGGATGCGTCCCCTGTCGACGATGATGACCTCTTCGAGGTAGTTGGCGACCTCGTCGATGAGGTGGGTAGAGAGGATGACGGTGTGGGGCCGCTCCATGTACTCGGCGAGGAGCTCCTTGTAGAACGCGTCCCGGGTGGGGGCGTCCATGCCGAGGTGGACCTCGTCGAACATGGTGAGCTCGGCGCGGGCGGCGAGGCCGCAGACGGCCGCGAGGACGGAGCGCTTGCCTCGGGAGAGCTCGCGGATCCGCTTCTTCAGCGGCAGTTCGAAGCGCTCGGCGAGCTTGTGGGCGTAGGCGGTGTCGAAGCCGGGGCGGATCTGGCCGGTCTCGATGGCGGCCTTGACGGTGTCGGAGTCGTCGAAGTCGCCGCCTTCGCGAATGAGGGCGACGCGGGAGACGATCGCCGCGTTCTCCCACACCGGTTCGCCGCCGACAAGGATCTCGCCGCTGGTGGGCTTGCGGAAGGCGGCCAGCAGGCTGAGGAGGCTGGTCTTGCCGGCGCCGTTGCGGCCAAGCAGGCCGTAGATCTTGCCGGCCTCGAGTTCGAGGTTGACGTCGGCGAGCGCGTCGGTGTCGCGGTACTTCAGCGTGACGTCGCGGAGTGTCGCGGAGAAGCTCATGTGCGGGCGCCTTTCTGGGCTTCGAGGTAGTCGATGATGTCGGTGAGAGAGATGCCGGCCTGGCGGGCCTCTTGGACGAGCGGGGCCAGGACGCGTTCGAAGAACCGCTCGCGGAAGTCGGCGGCGAGCCTTTCGCGGGCGTCGTCGGCGACGAACATGCCGACCCCGCGCTGCTTGTAGAGGACGCCCTCGTCGACCAGTTCCCGGAACGCCTTCTGCGCCGTGGCCGGGTTGATCTGGTAGAAGGCGGCGTACTGGTTGGTCGACATGACCTTGCCTCCCGGTTCGAGCGAGCCGTTCATGATCTCGGCCTTGATCTGATCGGCGATCTGCCGATAGATCGGTGTGCCGTCATCGAACATCTCGCCTCCTTCGGTCTAGTGCGAATTGGTTCGTTGGTTCAGAGGTTCATTACTTGACTAATGAACCATAGCACGACTGCGCCGAGGCGTGTCAACACGCGACAGCGGGGGACCCCGCGGACAAGGACGGCCTTGATAGTGAGAAGCGTTGCGGCGCTTGGGTTTTGCCGAGAATGAGAGCTACGGCATACGGGGGGCGACCGGGAGGGACGCGAGGCGGACGCGGAGGGTCGCGGCCTCGCGGTCGCGTCCGGCCGCGGCGGCCTGGGCGTAGGTGGCGAACCCTCGCGTCCAGGTGCGGCCGTCGCGCTCGGCGAACACGGCGGCCCGCTCGGCGCAGGACCGGGCGGCCTCCGCGTCCCCGAGGCCGTGGTGCGCGATCCCCAGATAGCCCGAGGAGACCGCCTGCTCGAACGCCTCGCCGCGCCGCTCGGCCGCCGCCAGCGCGGCGGTCTGGACCGCCAGCAGCTCGTCGGGGGCGTCGAGGCAGCGTTCGGCGAGGAGCCAGCCGAGCTGCCAGACCCGCAGGTCGGCCCCGAAACCCGCATTGGTGCGCAGGAGCCCGCGGAGGACGTCGTGCTCGGCGGCGAACCACTTGGCGGCGTCGGCGACCTTTTCGGCGCACGCGCCGGGCGCGGGCGTGCCTGGGTCGAAGCGGTGCGCCGCAAGGGGATCGGCGCGGTGCGCGGCGAACAGGTAGTGCTCCAGCATCCGCAGTGCGGCCGCCCGGCGTTCGACTTCGAGCACTTCGTCGACGAAGCATTCGGCGGCGTAGTCGCGCATCAGGCCGTGCACGCCGTAGCGGCCGACCGAGACGCGGTCGACCAGGTTGATCTCGGCGAGCGCGGCCAGCGCGCCGCGGGCGTCGGGGAGCGGCGCGCCCATGAGGCTGGCGAGGGCGGCCGGGGTGAGCGAGGGGCCGGGGTGGAGCGCGAAGAGGCAGAACGCGAGCGCGTCCCGCTCCCCCAGCAGCTGGTAGGAGCTGTCGAAGACGGCGCGCGGGTCGGCGGCGCGGTCGCCGGAGGTGAGGACGTTCAGGAGGTTCCCGGTGCTGGCGAGCCGGTCGGCGAGCGCGTCCAAAGTGATGGCGGGGTCGGCGGCCGACCAGGAGCCGACCAGGGTGAGCGCGAGCGGGAACCGGCCGCAGGCGGCGGCGATGCGGCCCACGGCCGCCTGGTCGTCGGCGGCGCGTTCGGGGCCGAGGCGCCGCGCCAGGAGCGCTTCGGAGTCGGCCTTGGAGAGCGGGCCGAGCGGCACGATCTCGGCGCCTTCGCTCATGTCGAGGCCGGTGAGGCGGTCGCGGCTGGTCACGATCGTGAACGAGCCGGGCGCGGTGGTCAGGAGCGGTCGGACGTGGGCGGCGTCGCGGGCGTTGTCGAGGACGATGAGGACGCGCCGCTGGGCGAGGATCGTGCGGTAGAGCCCGGCGCGTTCGTCGGGGCCGGACGGGAGGCGGGCGGCGGGGACGCCGAGGGCGGCGAGCGCTTCGCCGAGGACGTCCTCGGGACGCGCGCCGGGCGCGAACGGGTCGAAGCCGCGCAGGTTGAAGTACAGCTGCCCGTCGGGGAAGCGGTGGGCGACGCGGTGGGCCCAGGAGACGGCGAGCGCGGTCTTGCCGACCCCGCCCATGCCGGTGACGGCCGCGAGCCCGGCTTCGGCGCCGGCGTCCATGAGGAACCGGTCGAGGGCGCGGATCTCGGTCTCGCGGCCGGTGAAGCGGCGTGTGGTGCGCGGCAGCATCGCGGGGACGGCGGCGGCTATCGGCTCGGCCGGTTCGGGGGCGGCGGGCTCGCCGGGCTGGTCGCGCAGGATCGCGGTGTGGAGGTCGACGAGTTCGCGGTTGGGGTCGGCGCCGAGGGCGTCGGCGAGGCGTTCTTTCAAGGCGGCGAACGCGTCCAGGGCCTCGGCGGTGCGCCCGCACGCGTGGAGGGCCCGCATGAGCAGGCCGACGAGGCGCTGGCGGTCGTCGTGGACGGCGAGGACCTGCCGCAGTTCCTCGACGGCGGCCGGGGCGCGGCCGGAGTCGATGTCGGCGTCGATGCGCTGTTCGAGGAGGGTGAGGCGGTACTCGTCGAGGCGGCGGCCGATGGCTCCGGCGGCGCGGCCGGGCAGGTCGGCGAGGGCGGGGCCGCGCCATTCGGCGAGGGCGTCGCGCAGGAGCGCGGCGGCGGCGTCGTTCTCGCCTTCGCGGCGGAGCGTGCGGGCCTGGCGTTCTCTCGCTTTGCAGCGCAGCGTGTCGAGTTCGGTCTCGTCGACGCGGAAGCGGTAGGCGCGGCCGACGGTCTCGATGCGGTCGCGGGCGGCGCCGAGCTGACGGCGCAGGACGCCGACGGTGTTCTGGATCTGCGCTTCGGGGTCGAGCGGGAAGTCGTCGCCGTAGACGCCGGAGACGAGGCCGCTCATGGGGATCACGCGGCCGGGGTCGTCGAGCAGCAGCGCGAGGACGGTGGTGGCGTTGCCGCGCGGGAAGGACGCGGCCCGGCCGTCGACGCGGACTTCGAGGGGTCCGAGCAGGCGCACGTCGAGGGTCATGGCGTCGTCGCTTTCAGCACCGCGGTTCGGGGGAAGTCCATTCTCCCACAGTGCTGTGACACCAGTGCCGCCGTGAGGCATGGCGATTCGAGGGCGGATCCGTGGCGGCCGGGGCGAGGATGCGGGCAGCGACTGCGAACGAGCCGAGGAGGGTCCCGCATGGACCGGATCGCCATCCCTGAGGACTACGAGGACCGCCTGCGGGCGGCGTACACCGCGGCCGAGCGGCTGCCGGAGGGGCCGGTGCGCGACAACGCGCTGCGGGCCCTGGCCGGGGCGCCGACGCGCGAGCGGTTCGACGACGCGCGGGAGGCCGCCGCGAAGGCGGGCGCGATGGCGGCGGGCCTGATGACCGCCGGGTTCGACGGCACCGATCCGGGCCGGGTGGTGTGGCTGCGCCTGGACTACACGGGAAGGCTCGGGTCGCTCGCGGTGAGCCCCACGGTGGACCGGATGAGCGGGCGGGCGGTGGCGAAGGCGGTGCAGACCGCTTGGGACGCGGCCGAAGCGGCGCGGGCCGAGCACGTCATGCGCGCGGAGCGCACGGCGGCCGACCTGCTCGCGCGCTGCCAGGCGGACGCGCGCTCGGCGGACCTGCGGGAGTGGATCGAGCGCTCCCCGGAGCGGTTCACGAGCGAGGCGACGGACGACGACCTGTGCGAGGCGGAGGTGACGTTCGCGGGGCGGCTGACCGCGTTCCGGTTCCTGGTGCCGCACGCGACGGCCGACAGCGACCACGAGGCGCTCTCGGCGGCGGTGTCGGCCGCGATCGAACTGGCGCAGCGGCGGGCCTCCGACCGGCTGGCCGCGCTGTTCGAGGCCACATCGCGTTAGGACGCAAGGGGAACGGCCCGCCATCCGATCGGATGGCGGGCCGTTCGCGGTGGGTTTCCTAGGGTTTGCCGGTGTCCGGCAGTTCGAAGCCGGGGAGGGTGAACGGCGGGTCGTCCAGGGTCGGGAGCGGGGGCAGCTCGGGCTGCTTCGGCTGCTCCTCCGCGTAGTCGACGTAGGGGTTGCCTTCGTCGGTGCCGATCCCCCACACGTCGTCCTCGGGGTCCTCGGTCAGGAACGACTCGCGCTCGAACTCCTCGTCGGGGTTCGCGGCGCCGCGCGCGCCGGGCGCGCCGAGCAGGCCGCCGCCGAGGCCGGACCTGCCTCCCGTCCCGGGCGCTCCGGTGGCGGCGGCGCTTGCGGGCGCGGTGACGAGGCCGGTCCCGCCGGCCGGGCCGCCGGTCGTGCCGCCCGGCAGGTCGGGCGAGCCGATCCCGCCGCCGAGGCCGCCGCCGCCTCCGCCCGAGGCGAGGCCGCCGGACGGCGTCTCGGGGTCTTCGATGTCAGCGGGCTTCCACGGGTCGCCCAGGTCGGGGCTGGTGGGGACGTACGGGTCGGCGTTGAAATCGGGGACCTCCGGCTGGACCGGGCTCCCGGGGTCGTACCCGGGGATCTCGCCGGGTTGGGTCGGGTCCGGCTGCGTGGCCTCGGGCTGCTCGTTGCCGGGTCGCTCCGGGTCCTGGTCCGGCTGCTCCTCGCGCTTGTCCTCGTCCTTGTCCTTGTTCTCGTCCTGGTCTTCCTTGTCCTTCTCGCCGTCGTCCTTCTCCTTGTCCTTGTCGTCGTCCTTGCCGTCCTTGTCCTTCTCGTCCTTCTCGTCTTTGCCCGAGTCCTTGTCGGCCTTGACGTCGGCGCGCCGCTCCTCCTTCTCGGCCTTCGCGTCGGCGGGCTCGTCCGGCGGCACCGGCGGGCAGATCGTCGGCCCGGGCCCCTTGTCCTCCAACGGCTCCAGGGCCTCACCGGCGGCGGTCAGCGCGGTCCCGGTCGCGACGTCGGTCGCGGTCAGCACCGCCAGACCCGTCGAGAGCAGCGCGGTGCCCTCGTCGGCGCGGGCCTGGAACATCGCCTGGAGGACCGGCCCGAAGGGCCCGGCGGCCGCGATCGCCGCCCAGTGCACGGGCCCCAGCTCCACCTTCGGCGCGGGCTGTACGACGAACCCGGCGCCCTTGTAGGCCGCGTCGGCGGCCTTCAACTGCTCCACCTGCGAGACCATCGCCGAACCGCCCGTGCTCAGCAGCTCCGAGGCCTCGCCGACCTTCGACGCGACCTCGTCCACATGCTCGTCCACAATGTTCACGTCGTCGTTGAACGCGGTGTTCGCGGTGTCCTGCCAGCCGTCGTTGATGCGGGTCACGGCGGAGTCGTACTCGGCGCGGTGGTCGGTCAGGTCGTTCCCGGCCGCGCCCATCTCCGAGGCGCAGTCGACGAACGCGGTCGGGTCGGCGGCCAGCGCCTCCTCGTATGCGGGCATGACTCCTCCTACTGCTCGCGGCGGACGGGGATGCGGCGCTGGAGGGCGCGGAACCGGCCGCGGACCTCCTGGTCGCACGATTCGAGCTCGTCGGCGCTGCCGGTCACCTGCTCGCCCTGCCACTGGACGCGGCGCTCGACCCCGGCGGTGACCGCGTCGAACTTCCCGTGCCAGCCCACCCCGGCGTCGCCGGTGACGAACCCGCCGTTGCTCGAAGCGGCTGACTCGGCGGGCGCCTGCACCCGGTCGGAGGCCAGCTTGGCCTTCGGCGCGAGCGCCTGCAGGTCGCCGCCGCCGCCGCGCACCTGCTCCACTTCCATGTACACCTCGTCCACGCTGCTCCTCCTTCGCTCCGGCGCTCCTAGCAATGTGCACCAGCCCGCCACGGACCCGCCCTTTCCCGGTTGGGGCGAAGTCATGGCGAATCCAGAGCGGCCCGGTCTTCCATGGGACGCACCAGGAACCAACCCAGGGAGGTGCACCGGCATGAGCGACGGAGGACTGATCGAGGGCTCGGCCCCCAGCGGCGACTCGGGGTCGGAGTTCGTCCACGTCTTCGAGGCCGATTCGGGTGTGGACGGCGCGGCCTCCTACGAGGAGGCGAGCCTCGTCTACGAGGACGCCGCCGCCTACGACACCACCTCGTACACCGGGATGGAGACGGCGACCGCGAGCTCCACGATCGCCTTCGGCGACACCGCCGACCTGGAGACGGCCGGGGCCGAGCGCGCCGGCTGCACGGCGGGCGCCTGCCCGCACCCGGTCGCGCACCCGGCCGAGACCGACTGGGAACAGCTGGCCTCGGCCGTCCCGGTCGAAGGGCAGCTCGGCAGGTTCAAGCCGTTCTGCGAGGGCATGTCCTACCCGACCGAGGACGACTTCCGGGCGGCCGTGAGCGCGGTGCGCCCGATCGATCCCGACTCGTTCTCGCTGCAGCGCCTGCGCACCGGCTGGAACGAGGAGGTCGCGGCCGTCGTCGGCGAATGGCCCGCCCGCATCAAGACGAAGCTGACGGCGCTCTCGACCGGTTGGGCCGGAACGGACTTCGACGCGTTCGCCGACCAGACCGACCAGGCCCGCGCCCTCCTCGAAGGCGTCCTCGACGACATCGAGGCGGCCGCGCAGGAGCTCAAGCACCGCGAAGAGGCGATCTACACGCTCCAAGGCGGCGACTCCGGCGAGATCCCCTACCCCGCGCCGCTGGTCGGCGCCGACGGCGAGTGGACGAACCTGGTCGCCATCCACGTGCGGCCCGCATGGTGGCACGGCGACTGCATCCAGATGACCTGCGACGAGGCGGAGAAAGCGCTCGAACTGGGCGGCGCCGACCCGGCGCTCGCGGCCGAAGTGCGGTCGTTCATCGAGCAGAAGGCGGGCGAGACGGCCTCCACGGTCGTCGGGGCCGCCGCCTCGCAGGCGCGGCTGACGGCGGGCGAGGAGGCCAAGACGAGCTTCGGTTCACGCATCACCGCCGAGCTCGCGGCGTACACCGAGCGGCAGGCCGCGATCGACGAGTCGATCGGCGAGAAGCGCACCGGCCAGAGCGAGCAGCTGGAGTCGCTCCAGACCGCGGGCGCGGACCGGCCGTACCCCGACAGCGCGGACGCGGCCTACATGGACCTCGAGCCGCCGGTGATGGAGCAGCCCGCGCCGCCGGTGCCGCCCCAGACCACGCAGGACCCGACGCCGCTGCCGCCCGGCGGGGACGGGACAGTCGCGGCGACCGAGACGGCGGCCGAGACCGCCGCCGACCCATGGGAGACGGAGGCGGCGTCCGAAGAGGCCTCGGGTGGTCTGGCCAGCGGCGGCGGGTTCGGCGGCGGCTACGGAGGGGGCTTCGGCGGCGGAACCGTCCCCGGTTCGGCTCCCGCACCGGTCGGCGGCGCGACGGGCGGCGGGTTCGGCCCGGCCATGCCCGGCTCGTTCGGCACGGCCGGGGCGGCGGGCGCCGCCCCGCCAGGCGGGTCCGGCGGCGGCGCGGGCGGGTCCCGGACCGCGATGGTCGGCGGCGCACCCCAGCAGCAGCAACAGCAGGCGGCCGAGGCCCGCAAGCGAAAAGGAAAGTCCGATGAGGACGAAGAAGCGGAGGAAGAGGACCTCACCTTCCGCGAGACCGACTTCGCCTGGGGCTACGTCAGGCCCGGCGACGACCCCTACAGCTAGCGAGGAGACGCGCGATGGCAGACGAGCGGGTGTTCGACCCCGAAGCGATCGAGGAGTACCGGCTGTTCCTGCTGGAACTGCTCGACGCACTGGAGAACCAGGTCATCCCGGTGCTGGGCACCGGGACCCTGAGCCGGGCCCCGGCGTTCGGGACCGCGCCCGGCGCGGCCGAGAACGCCGCGGGCCAGTACCTGGAGTTCCACGCCGCCACCTGGCGGAACCTCCAATACCTGCGGGGGACGCTGCACGGCATGGAGTCCGCGCTGGCCGTGGTCGCGGCGAGCGGCGGCGAGGCCGATGAGGAGTCGACCGCGGGTCTCGCGGCCACCGAGTCCGACCTGGCCGCGCCGACCGCGGAGCCGACGGCCGACCAGAGCACGGCCGGCGTGGTCCTCACTGCCGAGGCCTTCACCATCGAGGGCACCGGTTCCGGTGGGGCCGCGGTGTTCACCGCTTAGGAGGCGTCCGGCCCCGCGCACTCGGGGCCGGACGCCGTGTCAGACGAGTCCGCCTTCGTAGGCGGCGATGACGGCCTGGGTGCGGTCGCGGACGCCGAGTTTCGTGTAGACGCCGCTGAGGTGCGTCTTGACGGTCTCGCGGCCGAGGAACAGCTCCGCGGCGATCTCCTGGTTCGAGAGCCCCTTCGCGGCGAGCACGAGGACCTCGCGCTCGCGTTCGCTGAGGTCGCCGATGCCCTTGGGGGCCTTGCGGGTCGGGGCGGCCGAGGCGAGGCGGCGGACGGCTTCGGGGAACAGGAGCGCGTCGGTGCGGGCCACGAGCCGGACGGCCGCGAGGAGGTCTTCGACGCGGGTGCGCTTGAGCAGGAACCCGTCGGCTCCGGCGCGCAGGGCCTGCCACACGTAGTCGTCGTTGTCGAAGGTGGTGACGACGAGGATCTTCGGAGGCGCGGCGAGCTCGGCGACGATCCGCTCCGTCGCCTGGATGCCGTCTACTGTGGGCATCCGGACGTCCATGAGGAGGACGTCGGCCTTGCCGGAGCGGGCGATGGCGAGCGCGTCGATCCCGTCGGCGCCCTGGGCGACGACCTCGAGGTCGGGTTCGGCGCCGATGATCGCGGCGAACCCGGTGCGGATCAGGGCCTCGTCGTCGATCAGCGCGATGCGCAGCGGTGCGGTCATTCCCGACCTTTCTGGTCGATCGGTACGGCGGCGCGGACGGTCCATTCGCCCGCGCCCCAGTCGGTTCCGGCGGTGCCGCCGAGGACTTCGGCGCGCTCGGCCATGCCGATGAGGCCCCGGCCGCCGGGCCTGCCGCGCGGGCGTCGCGCGGCCGGGCTGGTCACCGTGACGGCGGCTTCGGCGGGCCCGATGTCGACGGTGACGGCGGCGCGCGGCTCGTCGGCGTGGCGCAGCACGTTGGTGAGCGCCTCCTGGACGATCCGGTAGATCTCGCGGGAGGCCAAGCGGCCCAGCGTCTCCGGGTCGCCGGTGAGGCGCAGGTCGACCGCGACGCCCGACTCCTTGACGAGGGCCGAGAGGTCGCACAGGTCGCGCTGCGGGGCGCGGGAGCCTTCCCGGTCCTCGCGCAGGGCCCCGATCACGGCATCGAGTTCGGCCAGCGCGCCGCGGGCGGTCTCGCCGACGGCGGCCATGGCCTCGGCGGCGAACGCGGGGTCGCGGGCGATGAGCCGCGAGGCGGCCTCGGACTGGACGACGACCACAGAGAGGGCGTGGCCGACGGAGTCGTGGAGTTCGCGGGCGATGCGGTTGCGGGCGGCGAGGCGGGCGGCCTCGGCGCGGGAGGCGGCGAGGCGGTCGCTCGCGCCCTGGCCGAGGAGCTTCGGCGCGAAGGCCCGCATGGCGGCGGTGACGGCCGCGACGAGCGCGATGAGGGCGGCCAGGCACAGCGGGCCGGTGAGCAGGCCCCACTCGACGAACCAGCCGTCGTACCAGCTGGGGGCGGTGTCGAGGCCGGTGAGGGCGTAGCGGAAGCCGTAGTAGAGCAGGAAGCCGACGAAGGGGACGAGGGCGAGGGTGATGCCGCTGAGGACGCCGCCGATCGCGGCGTGGAGGGTGAACCAGCAGCCGGTGCGCCAGCGGGAGTTCCAGGAGTCGTCGTCGGCGGGCGAGGCGAACTCGGCGCCGAGGAGGCGGCGGGCGGCCGTGCGCTCGACCTCGCGGTCGGGCAGGAGCAGGGAGGCGGCGGCGACGAGCGGGAGGACGGCGGCGAACACGACCGGTTCGATGACGCCGTTGAAGCCGCTGCCGGGCTCGACGTAGTTGTAGCCGGTGGCGCCGACCATCATGAACGGCATCATGAGCGCGCCGCCGAGGATCGCCCAGACCCAGCCGCGGTAGGTGGCGCGGGACCAGAGCGGGGCGAGGAGGCGCATGGGGCCATTGTGCCAGCGGCTGTTCACGGCTCCAGTCTCACAGGCGCGGGGGCGGGCGGCTTCCCTCCGGGGCGGGGCCCCGGTCCCCCGCGCGGGGGACCGGGCTGCCCGGTTTCGGCGCTATTTGCCTTCGTAGGCGTCTTTGAGCCCTTGGAGGTCGATCTTCTTCATCGGGTACATGGCCTGGACGGCGCGCACGGCGCCCTCCTTGTCGGGGCCGCCGACGTACTGGTCGGCCTCGGTGGGCCAGACCTGCCAGTTGACGCCCCACTTGTCGGCGATCCAGCCGCACTGGATCTCGCTGCCGCCGTTGGCGAGGAACGCGTCCCAGAGGCGGTCGACCTCCGCCTGCGAGTCGCAGTTGACCAGCAGCGACATGGCGTGGTCGTGCTTGGCGGAGTCGTCGCCGTTGATGGCGGTGAACGACTGCCCGGCGAGGTCGAAGTTGACGACCATGGCGTCGCCGACCTTGCCGTGGGCGTCCTCGACGTACGGGATGGTGCTGGTGATCTTGGCGTCCTCGAAGAGGGAGACGTACCATTCGACGGCCGCTTCGGCCGCGTTGTCCTGGTACCAGATGTTGGTGACGATCTTCTGCATGGCGGTTTCGTCCTTCCGAGCGGATCCGAGCTGTGCTGCCTTGATATGGCGATTGCATCAGTTGAGACGAGGCGGCGCGCCGAAACTCATCGCTTCGCCGCGGGATCGGGCTACGTTCGGTCCATGGTGCAGAGCGACGCGGCGACCGTGGACCAGTACCTGGCGGAGCTCCCCGAGGACCGCAGGCCGGTGATGACCGCGATCCGGGACGTGTGCCGGGCGGCGATGCCGGGGTTCGACGAGGTCATGGCCTACGGCATGCCCGCGTTCGAGCGGGGGGACGACGGGATCGCGTTCGCGTCGCAGAAGCGGTACATCTCGTTCTACGTGCTGCGCACGGACGTGCGGGACGCCTTCGCCGAGCGTCTCGCGGGCCACGACATGGGCAAGGGCTGCCTGCGGTTCTCCAGGCCCGAGAAGGTGGACCTGGAGCTGATCCGCGACCTCGCGGCGGCGACGGCCGCGACGCCGGGCGCGATCTGCTGAGGGCGTCCCGGCCGCCCCGTGTCAGGGCGGCCGGGAGGCTCGGGCCGACGACAGCACGGGTCGGCCCGGGTTCCCTGGAAGGAACAGCCTGGAAGGGACTGTCGGTCCGGGAGGCCCACGGCTTCCGGGTGGGTTCCAGTGGACCACCGGATCACTGTGGGCGGCAACGGTTGCGGGTGTCCCGGTACGTCCCGGACGGGACGGGCGGGCACGCGTGGTCCTCGGTAGACTCAGTGATGTGCGTCATTCCCTCGATGGCCTTGACCCCTCCGCCGCCGGTTCGGCGCCCCAGATGGTCGCCCTGCTCCGCGAACTGCGCGCCGCTTCGGGCCTGAGCATCCGCGAGGTCAGCCGCCGCGCCCGCGACCACGGCGACTGGCTCCCCACCTCCACACTCGCCGCCGTGCTCAACCGCGACACGCTCCCGCGCTCCGAGGTGGTCGCCGCGCTCGTGCGCGCCTGCGGCGGCGACGAGGCTACTGTGGACACTTGGCTGGCGCAGTGCTCCCGGATCGCCGCCTCCGACGTGGCCGACGCCGGGCAGGTCCCCCGCCAGCTCCCGCCCGCCCCGCACGCCTTCACCGGCCGCGAGCGCGAACTGCGCCTCATCGGCGAGCACACCCGCGAGACCGCGCCCCGCGCCGTCGTCGTCGCCGGATCGGCCGGGATCGGCAAGACCGCGCTCGTCCTCCACTGGGCGCACCGGACGCTCGACGACTACCCCGACGGGCAGCTGTACGTCGACCTCCGCGGCTTCTCCGGCGCCGACCCGCTCGCGCCCTCCCCAGTGCTGCAGCGGTTCCTGACCGCGCTCGGCACGGACGCCGACGAGATCCCGCCGGACGCCGACGAGCGCGCCGCGATGTACCGCTCGCTCCTGAGCCACCGCCGCGTCCTCGTCGTCCTCGACAACGCCCGCAGCCCCGAGCAGCTGCGCGACCTCCTCCCCGGCACCGGAGGCTCCGCCGCCCTCATCACCGCCAGGACCGTCCTGTTCGGACTCACTGCGACGCACGGCGTCCCGCACCTCCGCCTCGCGCCGCTCGCCCGTGAGGAGTCCATGGACCTCCTCGGGGCCATGGTCGGACGCGACCGCGTCAGTACCGACCCGCAAGCCGCCCGCGGGCTCGCCGCCGCCTGCGGCGACCTCCCCCTCGCCCTGCGCCTCGCCGCCAGCCAGAGCCTCGCCCACCCCGACCAGGCACTCGCCGACCTCCGCGACCGCATCGCCAGCGCGCCCCTCGCCCACCTCGACCTCCCCGGCGACGAAGCCGCCGGGCTCCGCTCCTGCCTCGACCTCACCCGCGACAGCCTCGCCCCCGCCGAACGCCAGGTGCTCAACGCCATCGGACTCCACCCCGCCACCGAGTTCGAGCCCTCCGGCATCGCCGCCCTCACCGGCACCACCGCGACCGAGGCCGCCGCCGCGCTCCACCGCCTCGCCGAAGTCCACCTCGCCGAGTCCGCCGGCGACGGCCGCTGGAGCGTCCACGACCTCGTCCGCGCCTACGCCCGCGAACAGGCCGAGGACCACCCCGACCGGGACGCGGCCCTGCGCCGCCTCTACGACTGGCACCTCGCCTCCGTCGCCGGAACCTGGCAGGTCCTGTTCGGACTCGAACCAGAGACCGTCCCGGAGACCGCCGTCCCCGCAACGGCCTTCGCCACCCCGGAAGCCGCCCTCACCTGGCTCGACACCCGCCACGGCGCACTCACCGAGACCATCCGCCACGCCGCCGCGAGCGGCCGCCACTGGCACGTCAGCCGCCTCGCCTCCGCACTCTGGCGCTTCCAGTACCTCCGCGGCCTCCGCACCGAAGCCCTCGACTGCCTCGCCCTCGCCCTCGCCGCCGACCGCGCCGAGGGCGACCGGCACCACGAGGCCGCCGTCCACTACCAGATCGGCAGCACCCACCGCGCCATCGGCGCCCTCGACGACGCCGAACACCACCTCGCCGAGTCCCGCGCCCTCGCCGCCGAACTCGGCGACCGCAACCGCGAACTCGTCGCCCTCGCCGCCCTCGGCTGGTGCCACAGCCAGCGCTGGAACCTCGCCGAAGCCCGCCGGTGCGCCGTCGAGGTCGCCGAAGGCTTCCGCGACCTCGGCGACGAGGACCGCGAGGCCAACGCCCTCGACGACCTCGCCCACCTCGACCTCCTCGTCGGCGACAACGCGAACGCCCGGACCGGGTTCGAGAAGTCCGTCAAGACCTTCGCCGACAACGGCTGGAACCAGAACCTCGGCGCCGCCCTCGCCGGCCTCGCCCGCCTGCGCCTGCGCGACCACGACCCCCACGCCGCCGCCGAACTCCTCGAGAAGGCCCTCCTCGCCTACCAGGACTCCGGCGACGAATACGGCCAGGCGTTCATCCGCAGCCGCTTCGCCTACGCCCGCGCCCACCAGGGCCTCCACGACCAGGCCAGAGCGCTCGCCGCGCACGCCCTCGACGCCACGGCCGCCGCCGACAGCATGGAACTGCGCCTCGAAGTCCTCAACAACACCGGCTTCACCTACAACGTCGTCGGCGACCACGACACCGCCGAACGCCTCCACCGCGAAGCCCTCGACCTCGCCGAAGCCGCCCCCGACCCCTACGAGGAGGCCCGCGCCAACCACGGCCTAGGCAACTCCCTCGCCGCGCAGGGCGACGACGACGCCGCCCGCACCCACTGGGCCCGGGCCCTGCGGCTGCACGACTCGATCGGCACCTACGGGCGCGCCGAAGTCGCCGAGCTCCTCGGCAAGCGCGCCCAGAGCGGACCCGCATAAGGCGAAAGCCCTGCTATACATGGACGGTGAGCGCAGAACACCCCGGCCGCCTCCGCACTGCCATCGCCGCCGTCATGTACCGCATGCAGGCCTTCACCGTGGTCGGCTACATGGGCGTCGCGTCCTTCATCGGCGTCGAGGCGCTCATCGTGCTCCTCGGCTTCACCACGGTCCTGCCGATCGCGATCCCGTTCGTCCTCATCGTCCTCGGCCTCGCCTACCTCTTCCGCCAGCGCCTCCGCGACCTGTGGACCCGCGCCCGGCCCCGCCGCGGCGAAGCCGAGTAGCCGCGAGCCGGGACCCCTCCCGGTCAGCCACTGCGACAATCGAAGTCCCCTGACGTGAAGGACCCCGACATGTCCCAGGACGAACCCCGCCCGGCAGAGCCCGAACCGGCACCGGCACCGGCACCGGCACCGGCCGAACCCGCGCCCGACGCCCCGGCCGACCCGGCCGACCCGGCCGACGACACGCCCGCCGCCGCCCCCGAATCCCCGGCAGGGCCGCCGCCCCAGTACATCCCACCGGGGCCGAACTACTACCCGTACCCGCCGAAGCCCGGCACCAACGGCTACGCGGTCGCCGCGCTCGTCGTCGGCATCGTCGGCCTGTGCCTGTGCTTCGGCTTCCTGGGCATCGTCTTCGGCAACATCGCCCGACGCCAGATCGAAGAGACCGGCCAGGCCGGAGCGGGCCTGGCGACCGCGGGCATCGTCCTCGGCTGGATCGCCGTCGCCTGGATCGCGGTCCGCATCATCATGATCGCCTCCGTCGGCAGCATCGACGGCTACTGAACCCGTTCGGGCTCAAGCGATCTCGCGCGGGTCGATCTGGATCCTCACCTGCTCGGCCTTCGCCAGCGACCGTTCGGCGGTGGCTTTGGCGAGCACGCTCGCGAGGGCCGCGCCGTCCCGGCGGCGCACCCGCAGCAGCAGCCGCTCCGAATGCTCGTCGACCGGGATCGGCCCGATGACCTCGGCCCCCAGGCCGGACGGCAGGTTCGCCGCGATCTTCTCGGCCTCCCCGTTCGGCCCCGTCAACGCAGCGAACTTCATGACCGGAGGGAACCCCAGCTCCGCCCGCTCCGCGAGCTCCTGCCCCGCGAACCAGCCCGCGTCCCAGCGGATCAGCGCCTGCACCACCGGCAGGCCGCCGTCAGCGGTGACCACGGCCGTGCCCGTCGGCGCGCACAGCGCCACCGCGTTCATCCAGATCCGAAGCGCCTCTTCAGAAGCGGTCAACTCCGCCCGGGTCAGCTGCGCCCATGTGTCCAGCAGGAGCACCGCGCCGTAGCCCTGCGGCGCGTCCGGCTCGACCCCCGGCGTCGACACGACGATCCGGCGTCCCTCCGGGATCGCGCCGATCCGCTCCGACGCGTTCGACTCGACCACCTCGACACCGGGGAAGGCGCTCGCAATCTCTTCGGCGGTCCTCGCCGCGCCGATCACCACCGCGCGGATCTGCGGCGACCCGCACTCCTGGCATCGGTGGTGCTCGTCGACCCGCCCGCACCAGGTGCACACCGGCGGGCGGCGCGGACCCGTGAGCCGCAGCGGCCCAGTGCACTCCGGGCACTGGGCGCGGGTGCGGCAGCGCTGGCACGACACGGCGGGGACGTACCCGCGGCGCGGCACCTGCAGCAGGACCGGCAGGTCGGCGTTGAGCGCCCGCCGGGCCGCTTCCCAAGCGACCGTGGGCAACCGAGCAGTGGAACTCGACGGGTCGGCGGACAGGTCCGCGTCGTCGCCGATCGGCACCACCCGCGGCGAGGCCTCACGGAGCGCGGCGCGCTGCCCGGGAGCCGAATGGGCCCAACCGGTCTCGACCAGCAGCTGCGCCTGCGGCGTGCGGGAGAACCCGCCGACGACGCACGCGGCCCCGGCCAGTTCGGCCCGGGTCAGCAGCACTTCACGCGCGTGCGGATGCGGGGCGTGCAGGCTGACGAGGTTCTTGTCCCCGTCGTCCCAGACGGCCACCAGCCCCAGGCGTTCCACGGGAGCGAGCATCGCGACCTGCGTCCCGGCCACGACCCGCACCTCGCCACGGAGGGCCTTGAGGAAGGAGCGGTAGCGCGGCGTCGGACCCATCGCGTTCGACAGCGTCACATGGCGATCAGGCCCGAGCACGGCGGTCAGCGCCGCGTCCAGTCGCTCCAGGTCGTACTGGTCCGGGACCACGAGCAGCGCCCCGCGTCCGGCCGCCGCGGCCGTCGCGGCCGCCTCCGCGAGCCGGGTCGCCCAGTCCTCCCCCGGGACTGCGTTCCACACGATCCTCGGCGACTTCCCTTCACGCACCGCCCGCAGGAATGCCTCGCCGTTGATATATCTACCCCAGAGAGCGTTCGCGGGCGCGTCCACTTCCAGCGCCTCGCCGACCGGCTCCTTCTCGACCCGGATCTTCCGCTCCGGCAACGCGAGCCGCAGCACGTCCGCGAGGTTCCCCGCGTACCGCTCCGCGACCCGCCGCGCCGCGGCCGCCACCTCGGCGCTGAGCACCGGCCCCGGCGGGACCACTTCGAGGACCGGCAGGATCTTCCCCGGGAACTCGGTCCGCTCCCGCAGCTCCATCACCGTGGCCTTGAGCTTGCGCCCGCTGAACCGCACCGCGACCCGGCAGCCCGGGCGCACCTCGTCGAGCAGTTCCACCGGAACCCGGTAGTCGAAAAGCTGGTTGAGCTGCGGCAACGGGTGGTCTACGCAGACCGCTGCGTATCGTGCCGGGGACTCGTCCATCGCATAAAAATACCGGGCCCCGCCGACAGTCGGCGGGGCCCGGCGGTCTGCGTCGGGGACTAGCTCACGGCTTCCTTGAGGGCCGCGGCCCGGTCGGTGGCCTCCCAGGTGAACTCGGGGAGCTCGCGGCCGAAGTGGCCGTAGGCCGCGGTCTGGGAGTAGATCGGGCGGATCAGGTTGAGGTCGCGGATGATCGCGGCCGGGCGGAGGTCGAAGACCTCGAGCACGGCGCGCTCGATCGCGGCCGGGTCCACGGTCTCGGTGCCCATGGCGTCCACGGCGATCGAGACGGGCTTGGCCTTGCCGATCGCGTACGCGACCTGGACCTCGCAGCGCTCGGCGAGCCCGGCGGCCACGACGTTCTTCGCGACCCAGCGGGCCGCGTAGGCGGCCGAGCGGTCGACCTTCGACGGGTCTTTGCCGGAGAACGCGCCGCCGCCGTGGCGGGCGTAGCCGCCGTAGGTGTCGACGATGATCTTGCGGCCGGTCAGGCCGGCGTCGCCCATCGGGCCGCCGATCTCGAAACGGCCCGTGGGGTTCACCAGGAGCTTGTAGTCGGCGGTGTCGAGGTCGAGCCCCGAGACGACCGGCGCGATGACGTGCTCGGCGACGTCGGGTGCCAGGAGCGAGTCGAGCGAGATGTCGGGCGCGTGCTGGCTCGAGACGACCACCGTGTCGAGGCGGACCGGCTTGTTGCCTTCGTACTCGATGGTGACCTGGGTCTTGCCGTCCGGGCGCAGGTACGGCACGGTGCCGTCCTTGCGGACCTCGGTGAGCCGCTGCGAGAGGCGGTGCGCCAAGGCGATCGGCAGCGGCATCAGCTCAGGGGTCTCACGGCACGCGAAGCCGAACATGAGGCCCTGGTCGCCCGCGCCCTGCAGGTCGAGCTCGTCGGCCTCGGCGGAGTCCACACGGGACTCCCAGGCCTTGTCGACGCCCTGCGCGATGTCCGGGCTCTGGCCGCCGATCGAGACGTTCACGCCGCACGAGGCGCCGTCGAAGCCCTTCTTGGAGGAGTCGTAGCCGATCCGCAGGATCGTGTCGCGCACGATCCGGGGGATGTCCGCGTACGCGTGGGTCGTGACCTCGCCCGCCACGTGCACCTGGCCGGTGGTGATGAGGGTTTCGACCGCGACCCGGCTCGAGGGGTCCTCGCCCAGCAGGGCGTCCAGGATCCCGTCGGAGATCTGGTCGGCGATCTTGTCCGGGTGGCCCTCGGTGACCGACTCGGAGGTGAACAGGCGACGTGCCACGGCACTCCTCAACACTTCCACGCCGCGATACGGCGCAATTCAACTGACTTCGCAGCTCACAAGTCTATGCGGTGAAGATCTTCCCACCAAGTCGGCACGCGGCGGCCACGCGGTGTCAATCCCGTCCACTCAGCGGGAGACGCGCTGCGACGGCGTCCCAGATGGCATCGGCCACGGCCTCTTTCGAGGCGTGCGCGCGAGCGTCGACTTCGCCACGTTCGTCGAACACGGTGACCGAGTTCTCCGCCGCGCCGAACACGGCACCACCGGAAACGTCGTTCAGGACGACCAGGTCGGCGTTCTTGGCCTCGCGTTTGCGCAGGGCGTGCTCGCGTCCGTCGTGGGTCTCGGCGGCGAAGACGACCAGGACCTGGCCGGGTCGTCTGGCGGCGCCCACGGCCGCGGCGATGTCCGCGGTCGAGGTCAAGGCGAGGTCTATGTCGCCTTTGCGCTTGAGCTTGCGGTCCGATGAATTCTTGGGGGTGAAGTCGGCGGGCGCGGCGGCCAGGACGGCGGCGTCGGCCTCGGCGGCGGCCTTCACCGTGGCCTCGTGGAGCTCGGCGGTCGAGGAGACGCGCTCCACGCTGATACCGGCGGGCAGGGCCGCGTCGATGTGGGCGGCGATGAGGTGCACGTCCGCGCCGCGCGCGGCGGCAGCGGCCGCGAGGGCGATGCCCTGTTTCCCCGAGGAGTGGTTCCCGATGAAGCGGACCGGGTCGATCGCCTCGCGGGTGCCCCCGGCGGTGACGAGGACCTTGCGGCCCACCAGGTCCCGCGCAGGGGACGTGAGGAAGCCCTTGATCAGGGCGAACAGCGACTCGGGCTCGGGGAGGCGGCCGGGGCCGGTGTCGGCGCCGGTGAGGCGGCCCGAGTCGGGCTCGACGACGTGCGCGCCGCGCTCGCGGAGCGTGGCGACGTTCGCGCGCGTGGCCGGGTGCTCCCACATCTCCGTGTGCATCGCCGGGGCGAACACGACGGGGCAGGTCGCGGTGAGCAGGGTGCTGGTGAGGAGGTCGTCGGCGCGGCCGTGCGCGGCCCGCGCGAGCAGGTCGGCGGTCGCGGGCGCGACCACGACGAGGTCGGCCTGGCGGCCGAGCCGCACGTGCTTGACCTCCGACACGTCGGAGAAGACGCCGGAAGCCACCCGGTGGCCCGAAAGGGCCTCCCAGGTGGCTTCACCGACGAAATTGAGCGCCGCCTCGGTGGGAATCACGTGGACGTCGTGTCCGGATTCCTTCAGGAGGCGAAGCAGGATGCAGGCCTTGTAGGCGGCGATGCCGCCGGACACGCCCAGGACGATGTTCACGCGCGAAGCTTACGCCTCGGGGTCGTCGAACGCCTTCGTCTCGAGGAGGCCCTTGTCGAGCTCGCGCATGGCGATCGACAGCGGCTTCTCCTCGGGCGTGGTCTCGACGAGCGGGCCGACGTACTCCAGCAGGCCTTCGCCCAGCTGGGAGTAGTACGCGTTGATCTGGCGCGCGCGCTTTGCCGAGTAGATGACCAGCTGGTACTTCGACTGGCTCTTTTCGAGCAGGTCGTCGATCGGCGGGTTGGTGATGCCGACCGGGTCGGCGACAGTCCCTGACACGTGTGTTCCTTCGTGTACGACTTGCGAAGCTCTGTTCGAGCTCTTAGCGAGCTCCGGACTTCAAGACGGCCGGAGAACTGAGCAACTCTACCAGCTCGGCGGCCGCCTGCTCGATCGACACATTGGTGACTGTGTGATCGAACTCGGCCTCCGCGGCGAGCTCTTGGCGGGCGGCGTCCAGGCGGCGCGCGATCGTGGCCTCGTCCTCGGTCCCCCGCCCGGTGAGGCGGCGGACGAGTTCGTCCCACGACGGCGGCGCGAGGAACACCAGTTGGGCGTCGTGCATGGTCTGGCGGACCTGGCGGGCGCCCTGCAGTTCGATCTCCAGCAGCGCCGGGAGTCCGGCGCGCAGGCGCTCCTCGACCGGGCCGCGGGGGGTTCCGTAGAGGTTCCCCGCGTAGGAGGCCCACTCAAGGAACTCCCCCGCGGCGATCATCGACTCGAACTGCTCGGTCGACACGAAGTGGTAGTCGGCGCCGTCGACCTCACCAGGACGCGGCTTGCGGGTCGTGCAGCTCACGGAGAGCCAGACCCACGGGTAGTACTCCTGGATGAGGGCCTTGACGCTGCCCTTGCCGACTCCGGACGGGCCGGACAGCACCGTCAGGCGCTGGGCCAGGGCTGCGTGGTGACGATCGATGCTCACGCGACTACTACTACCCGAACTTAGGCCTGGTCGCCCTTGAATTCATCCAGAAGCGCGGCGCGCTGGTGCTCGCCGAGGCCGCGCAGGCGACGGGAGTCAGCGATCTTGAGCTTCTCCATGATCTGGGTGGCGCGCTTGTCGCCGATGCCGGGGAGGGCCTTCAGCACGGCCGAGACCTTCATCTTGCCCGAGATGTCGTCGGTGGCAGCGGACTTGAGGACCGCCTCCAGGGTGGTCTCGCCCGACTTCAGCTTCTCCTTGAGCTCGGCGCGGGCCTTGCGGGCCGCGGCGGCCTTCTCAAGGGCTGCGGCGCGCTGTTCCGGAGTCAGTTTAGGGAGCGGCACGGGGTCTCCTTGCAGTCGATGGTTTCGTCCCTGTGGACCTTGACGTGCGGGTATCCGTGAAGCATACCCAGCTCGGGAACGGTAACCCCAGTGTCCGACACGCCTGCGACCGGGGGTGGGGCAAATTTCGGGCCCGGATTCCGCGGGTTTATTCCCCCATCGCGGCGCGGCATTCCTCCTGCAACGCCTCGACGGCGGTGCGAATGCTCGCCACGGCTGGCCCCGGCTGTGCGATTTGTCGGGAATAGGACGGGATTGCGAAGTTCGTTGCCGCGCCGAGGACGCGCGGAAGATCACTCGGGCGTCCGCCCTGCGCGCCCATGCCCGGGACCAGGATGGGGCCGTTGAACTGCGACAAGTCGTGAGCGGTGTCACGTTGGCGCACGGTGGTGTGCGTGATTCCGTAAGTCGACTCACGCAGGCGGGCCTCCCCTTCGGAGGCGCAGGCCCCGATGGTGGCGCCCATGACGATGCCGAACGGGCCCATCGGGTCCGCGTCGCCGTTCTGCTCGATGACGTCGTCGATGATCCCCTGCGCCACGGACTTGCCGTCGCGGCGCTTCGCCATCTGCACCTGCTTGCCCTCGGGGTTCGAGGTGCGGGCCAGCACGAACAGGCCCTTGCCGTGCTCCTTGGCGAGGTCGAACGCGGGCTGGAGCGAGCCCGCGCCGAGGAACGGGCTCACGGTGATCGCGTCGACCGCGAGCGGCGAGGCCGGGTCCAGGTAGGCCTGCGCGTACGCCTGCATCGTCGAGCCGATGTCGCCGCGCTTGACGTCCAGGATCACCAGCGCCCCGGCCTGGCGGGACGCCGCGATCACCCGTTCGAGGAGCGCGATGCCCTTCGAACCGAACCGCTCGTAGAACGCCGACTGCGGCTTGACGAACGCGCACGTGTCGGCGGTGGCCTCCACGAGGGTCATCGCGAAGCGCTCGGCCCCGGCCAGGTCGTCGTCGAGCCCCCACTGCACCAGCTGCGCGCCGTGCGGGTCGATCCCGGCGCACAGCGGGCCGCGCTCGCGCGAGAGGTGGTGGGCCCGGGAGCCGAAGTCCTTCTTGGCAGGCATGGTGTTTCCTTCGTCTTCAGCGGTTCTGAGGGGTGCGGTGGCCCTTGCGGGCTGAGGATCGGTAGCGGCGCACACTGCTGCGCACCAGGCCGGGACCGTTGTAGATGAGGCCCGAGTAGAGCTGGACGAGGCTCGCGCCCGCGTCGAACATGGCCTGCGCGTCGTCGGCGGTCATGACCCCGCCCGAGCCGATGATCGGCAGGGTCCCGTTCGTCTCGCGGTGGACGAAGCGCACGATCTCGCGCGAGACCTGGGTGAGCGGCTTCCCCGACATGCCGCCGGGCTCTGCGGCGATCGCGTCCTCGCTCGGGTCCACGCCGTCGCGGCCGAGCGTCGTGTTCGTGGCGATGACGCCCGAGACGCCGGTCTCGAGGCAGACCTCCAGGAGCTGTGCCATGGCGGGCTCGGTGAGGTCGGGGGCGATCTTGACCAGGACCGGGCGCGGCTGGCGTCCGGCGGCCAGGCGCACGCCCTCGGCGCGCAGCGCGCCGAGCAGGGCGCGCAGGGCCCCGGCGTCCTGCAGCTGGCGCAGGCCCGGCGTGTTCGGCGAGGAGACGTTGATCGCGATGTAGTCCGCGAACGGGTAGAGGAACCGCATCGAGGTGAGGTAGTCGTCGATCGCGCCTTCGAGCAGCACGGCCTTCGACTTGCCGATGCTGATCCCCAGCGGGCAGTTCACGGCCGGGGCGGCGGTGAGCTGCGCGGCGAGGGCCTGCGCGCCGAGGTTGTTGAAGCCCATGCGGTTGACGATGCCCTGCGACCGCTTCATGCGGAACATGCGCGGCTGCGGGTTGCCGGGCTGGGGCTGGGCGGTCACGGTGCCGATCTCGGCGAAGCCGAAGCCCAGGGCGGGCCAGGCGCCGGTGGCGATGCCGTTCTTGTCCATGCCCGCGGCGAGGCCGATCGGGTTGGGGAAGGGGATGCCGCACACGGTGACGGGGGCGCTGAGCTGGTTGAGCTTGATGAGGGCGTTGCGGGCCTGTCGCTGGGTGGACAGGCGCGCGAGCCAGCGCAGGGTGGTGTCGTGCGCTTTCTCGGCGTCGCCGCGTCCGATCCCGAACAGGACCGGGCGGGCCAGTTTCTGGTACAGCATGCTCATTCCTGTATACGTCAATGCGCCGGGTGAGCGACACGGCTACGCCGTGAAGCCGCCCACCCGGCGCGGTGTGTCAGACGGCCGCTTCGTCGCCGCGCAGGCGCTGGTGCAGCTCCTGGAGGGAGGCGACGCGGATCTCCCCGCGCGAGGCCGACTCGATGGCCTGGGTCGCGGCGGCCGCGCCCTGGATGGTCGTCACGCAGCTGACGTCGGCGACGACGGCGGCCGAGCGGATCTCCCAGCCGTCGGTGCGGGGCCCCGAGGACGCCGAAGGCGTGGTGATGACCAGGTCGATCTCGCCGGAGGCGATGAGGCTGACGGCGTCGACGGCCTCGCCCGAGGAGTGGCGGGCGACGGGCGTGAAGTCGATGCCGTGGCGCTTGAGGACCAGGCCGGTGCCTTCGGTGGCGTACACGGTGAAGCCGAGGTCGACGAGGCGGCGCACCGGGAAGACGATGGCGCGCTTGTCGCGGTCGGCGACCGAGACGAAGACCTTCCCGGAGGTGGGCAGCTTGCCGTAGACGGCGAGCGTGGCCTTGGCGAAGGCGAGGCCGAACGACGAGTCGATGCCCATGACCTCGCCGGTGGACTTCATCTCCGGGCCGAGCACGGCGTCGAGCCCGGCGCCTTCGACGGTGCGGAACCGCTTGAAGGGCAGGAGGACCTCCTTGACGGCGATCGGGAGGTCGGGTCCGGCGTTCGAGCCGTCGCCCTCGGGCAGGAGCATGCCCTCGGCGCGCAGTTCGGCGATGGTGGCGCCGAGCGCGATGCGGGCGGCGGCCTTGGCGAGCGGCACGGCGGTGGCCTTGGAGACGAACGGGACGGTGCGCGAGGCCCGCGGGTTCGCCTCGAGGACGTACAGCTGCTCGTCCTTGAGGGCGTACTGGACGTTCATGAGGCCGCGCACCCCGATGCCGAAGGCGAGCTTCGCGGTGTAGTCGCGGATCTGCTCGATGACGGTGGCGCCCAAGGTGATGGGCGGGAGCGCGCAGGAGGAGTCGCCGGAGTGGACGCCGGCCTCCTCGATGTGCTCCATGATGCCGCCGAGGTAGAAGTCGGTGCCGTCGCAGAGGCAGTCGACGTCGATCTCGATGGCGTCGTCGAGGAACCGGTCGATGAGCACCGGGTGCTCGGGGCTGGCCTCGGTGGCGCGTGAGATGTACCCGGCGAGGGTGTCCTCGTCGTAGACGATCTCCATGCCGCGGCCGCCGAGGACGTACGACGGGCGCACGAGCACGGGGTAGCCGATCTGGGCGGCGACCTCGCGGGCCTCCTCGTAGGAGGTGGCGGTGCCGCCCGCGGGGGCGACGAGGCCGAGCTCGTCGAGGAGGCGGCCGAAGACGCCGCGGTCCTCGGCGTTGTCGATGGCCTTCGGCGAGGTGCCGACGATCGGCAGGCCGGCGTCCTGGAGCCGTTCGGCGAGGCCGAGCGGGGTCTGGCCGCCGAGCTGGACGACGACGCCGACGACGCCGGGGCCGCCCGCGGTCCGGCCGGACTCGTTCTCGGCCTGGTAGACCTCGGTGACGTCCTCGAAGGTGAGCGGCTCGAAGTAGAGCCGGTCGGCCGTGTCGTAGTCGGTCGAGACGGTCTCGGGGTTGCAGTTGACCATGATGGTCTCGTACCCGGCCGCGCGCAGGGCCTGCACGGCGTGGACGCACGAGTAGTCGAACTCGATGCCCTGGCCGATGCGGTTGGGGCCGGAGCCGAGGATCATGACCTTCGGCCGTTCGGAGGGCGCGACCTCGGTCTCGTCCTCGTAGGTCGAGTAGTGGTAGGGCG
This sequence comes from Glycomyces sp. NPDC048151, assembly GCF_043202775.1. Taxonomy (NCBI): domain Bacteria; kingdom Bacillati; phylum Actinomycetota; class Actinomycetes; order Glycomycetales; family Glycomycetaceae; genus Glycomyces; species Glycomyces sp. NPDC048151. The sequence continues at coordinate 323,882 of NZ_JBIDBB010000006.1, forward strand.
TGTGGGCCTCGAACTCGGCGGCGCAGGTGTCGACGGTCTTGTAGACCGGGCGCAGGCCGAGCCGGTGGCGCAGGCGGCGGACGCCGTCCTCCCCGGCGAGCTCGGGGCGCAGGGCCGCGACCTGGGCGTCGGAGAACCCGGCGCGCTTGGCCTTGCGGAGCAGGGCCTCGTCGACGACGGCGGCGTTCTCGATCTCGCCGCGCAGGTCGATGAGCTGGGCGACCTGGTCGAGGAACCACGGGTCGATCTTGCAGGCCGCGTGGACCTCGCTGATCGTCGCGCCGTAGCGCAGGGCGCGCTCGGCGGTGTAGATCGTGCCGTCGTGCGCGGTCTTCAAGGCCTCCATGGTGTTCTCGAGGGTGGCGCCCTCGGGGTCGGGGCGGGTCCAGAACCCGGCCTGCTTGGTCTCGGTGGACCGCAGGGCCTTCTGCAGGGCCTGCTGGAAGGTCCGGCCGAGGCTCATGGCCTCGCCGACGGACTTCATGGTGGTGGTCAGCGTCGGGTCGGCGCCGGGGAACTTCTCGAACGTGAAGCGCGGGACCTTGACGACGACGTAGTCGAGCGTGGGCTCGAACGCGGCCGGGGTGGCCTTGGTGATGTCGTTCGGGATCTCGTCGAGCGTGTAGCCGATGGCGAGCTTCGCGGCGATCTTCGCGATCGGGAAGCCGGTGGCCTTCGAGGCGAGCGCGGAGGAGCGGGAGACGCGCGGGTTCATCTCGATGACGATCATGCGGCCGGTGGCCGGGTCGATCGCGAACTGGATGTTGCAGCCGCCGGTGTCGACGCCGACCTCGCGCAGGATCGCGATGCCGATGTCGCGCATGTGCTGGTACTCGCGGTCGGTGAGGGTCATCGTGGGGGCGACGGTGACGGAGTCGCCGGTGTGGACGCCCATGGGGTCGACGTTCTCGATGGAGCACACGATCACGACGTTGTCGTTGCGGTCGCGCATGAGCTCGAGCTCGTACTCCTTCCAGCCGAGCACGGACTCCTCGATGAGGACCTCGGTGGTGGGCGACTCGGCGAGGCCGTTCCCGGCGATGCGGTCGACGTCCTCCCAGGTGTAGGCCATGCCGGAGCCGAGGCCGCCCATGGTGAAGGACGGGCGGATGACCACGGGCAGGCCGAGGTCCTTCACGGTGGCGGTGACCTCGTCCATGCTGTGGCACACGGCCGAGCGCGGGACTTCGCCGCCGACCTTGAGGACGACCTCCTTGAACTGCTGGCGGTCCTCGCCGCGCTGGATGGCGTCCATGTCGGCGCCGATGAGCTCGACGCCGTACTTCTCGAGGATGCCGGCCTCGTGGAGGGCGACGGCGGCGTTGAGGGCGGTCTGGCCGCCGAGGGTCGCCAGGAGCGCGTCGGGCTTCTCCTTGGCGATGATCTGCTCGATGACCTCGGTCGTGATCGGCTCGACGTAGGTCGCGTCGGCGAACTCGGGGTCGGTCATGATCGTGGCCGGGTTGGAGTTGACGAGGGTGACCCGCAGGCCCTCCTCGCGGAGCACGCGGCAGGCCTGCGTGCCGGAGTAGTCGAACTCGCAGGCCTGGCCGATCTGGATGGGTCCGGACCCGATGACCAGGATGTGCTGGAGGTCTGGGCGCTTAGGCATGGGTCGGGGCCCCTTCTTGCTGCTGAATGAGTTCGATCAGGCGGTCGAACAGGTAGTCGGCGTCGTGCGGCCCGCCGGCGGCCTCGGGGTGGTACTGCACGGAGTAGGCGGGCGCGTCGAGGCAGGTGAGCCCTTCGACGACGTCGTCGTTGAGGCACACGTGGCTGACCTGGACGCGGCCGAAGTCGGTCTCGAAGAACTCGCCGCTCTCCGGGGCCTTCAGGGCGAAGCCGTGGTTGTGGGCGGTGATCTCGATCTTGTTGGTGTGGCGGTCGAGCACCGGCTGGTTGATGCCGCGGTGGCCGAACTTCAGCTTGTAGGTCTCCAGGCCGAGGGCGCGGCCGAGGATCTGGTTGCCGAAGCAGATGCCGAACACGGGCACCTTGCGGCGCAGCAGTTCGCGGGTGAGCGCGACCTGGTGCTCGGCGGTGGCGGGGTCGCCGGGGCCGTTGGAGAGGAACACGGCGTCGGGGCTCTGGGAGAGCAGCTGGTCGACCTCGGCGGTGGCCGGGTAGACGGTGGTGGTGATGCCGCGCTCGGCGAGGCGGCGCGGCGTGTTCCGCTTGATGCCCAGGTCGAGGGCGGCCACGGTGTAGCGCGGCTCCTTCGCCTCGTAGGTGTAGGGCTCGGGCGTGGTCACGGCGCCGACGTGGTTGGCGCCGGCCATGTGCGGCGTGGCCCGGACCTTGGCGAGGAGGGCGTCGACGTCGGTGTCGCGCGAGGAGATGCCGACGCGCATGGCCCCGGCCTCGCGCAGGTGGCGGGTGAGCGCGCGGGTGTCGACGCCGCAGATGCCCACGATCCCCTGGGAGGCGAGCTCGTCCTCGAGGCCGCGCTTGGCGCGCCAGTTGGAGGCGGTGCGGGCGGGGTCGCGCACGACGTACCCGGCGACCCAGATGCGGCGGGACTCGTCGTCCTCGTCGTTCCAGCCGGTGTTGCCGATCTGCGGGGCGGTCTGCGCGACGACCTGCCCGTAGTAGGACGGGTCGGTGAGGGTCTCCTGGTAGCCGGTCATGCCGGTGTTGAAGACCGCTTCGCCGAAGGTCTCGCCGACCGAGCCGTAGGCCTCGCCGCGGAAGACGCGGCCGTCCTCGAGGACGAGGATCGCTGGTGCTCTGCTGCTCATTCGGACTTCTCCTCTGCGATTTTCCCGTTCAGGACGGTGGCGCGTCCGCGAAGGAACGTCGCCTCTACGGTGACCGGGAGTTCCATCCCGGCGTAGGGGGTGTTGCGCGACAGGGACGCGAGGCCTTCGGGCACGACGGTCCACTTCGCGGAGGGGTCGACGAGGGTGAAGTTGGCCTCGGTGCCCGGCTGCGGGTCGCGGCCGTGGGCTTCGAGGCCCGCGATGCGCGCGGGGGTGCGGGAGGTGCGCTCGGCGAGCACGTCCCAGTCCACAGCGGAGGGTCCGCCGAGGGCGAGGACGCTGATCGACAGCGCGGTCTCCAGGCCGAGCATGCCCGGGCGGGCGGCGGCCCACTCGCACTCCTTGTCCTGCGGGGCGTGCGGGGCGTGGTCGGTGGCGACGGCGTCGATGACGCCCTCGGCGAGCGCGGCCCGCAGGACCTCGACGTCGGCCTCGCGGCGCAACGGCGGGTTGACCTTGTAGACCGGGTCGTAGGAGCGCGCGGCCTCGTCGGTGAGGAGGAGGTGGTGCGGGCAGACCTCGGCGGTCACGTTCGCGCCGCGGGCCTTGGCCTCGCGGATGATCGCCACCGAGCGGGCGGTGGAGACGTGGCAGAAGTGGACGCGCGCGCCGGTGTACTCGGCGAGGAGCACGTCGCGGGCGATGATGGCCTCCTCGGCGACCGAGGGCCAGCCGGGCAGGCCGAGCTCGGCCGAGACGGCGCCCTCGTTCATCTGCGCGCCTTCGGTGAGCCGCGGCTCCTCGGCGTGCTGGGCGATGAGCCCGCCGAAGGTCTTCACGTACTCGAGGGCGCGGCGCATGAGGACCGGGTCGTGGACGCAGTGGCCGTCGTCGGAGAACATGCGGACCTGGGCGGCGGACTGGGCCATCGCGCCGATCTCGGCGAGCCGCTTGCCCTCCAGGCCGATCGAGACGGCGCCGATGGGCTGCACGTCGGCGTACCCGGCGGCGCGGCCGAGCGCGGCGACCTGCTCGACGACCCCGGCCGTGTCGGCGACGGGGTAGGAGTTCGCCATGGCGCACACGGCGGTGTAGCCGCCCTTGGCGGCGGCGCGGGTGCCGGTGAGGACGGTCTCGGCGTCCTCGCGGCCGGGCTCGCGCAGGTGGGTGTGGAGGTCGACGAGGCCGGGCAGGAGCACCAGGCCGTCGGCGTCGACGACCTCGGCGTCCTTTGCGGACACGCTGCCGATCTCGGCGACGCGCCCGTCGCGGACGAGGACGTCCTGGCGTCCCTTGCCGACGATGTCGGCGCTCTTGATGAGCAGATCGCTCACTTGCTCTCTCCGTTCGTCAGCAGGAGGTAGAGGACGGCCATGCGGACCCAGACGCCGTTGGTCACCTGCTCGGTGATGGTGGCGCGGGGCGAGTCGGCTACCGAGGCGGCGATCTCCATGCCGCGGTTCATCGGGCCGGGGTGCATGACGATCGCGTGGTCGGGCATGAGCGCGAGGCGGCGCTCGTCGAGCCCGTAGAGGCGGGAGTACTCGTTCGCGGTCGGGAAGAACGCGGCGTTCTGGCGCTCGTGCTGGACGCGGAGCATCATGACCGCGTCGACGCCCTTGAGGCTGGCGTCGAGGTCGTAGCCGATCTCGACGGGCCAGTCGTCGATGTCCTTGGGCAGCAGGGTGGGCGGGCCGACCAGGCGCACGTTCGCGCCCAGTTTGGACAGCAGCCAGACATTCGAGCGGGCCACGCGCGAGTGGAGGATGTCCCCCACGATGGCCACCGTGCGGCCTTCGACGCCGCCGAGGCGCTGCTTCATCGTGTAGGCGTCGAGCAGGGCCTGCGTCGGGTGGGCGTGGGTGCCGTCCCCGGCGTTGAGGACCGCGCCGTCGATCCACTCGGTGAGGCGCTGCGGGGCCCCGGCGGCGGGGTGGCGGATGACGACCGCGTCGGCGCCCATGGCCTGCAGCGTGAGCGCGGTGTCGCGCAGGCTCTCGCCCTTGTTCACGCTCGAGGTCTTGGCCGCGAAGTTCACGACGTCGGCGCTGAGGCGCTTGGCGGCGGTCTCGAAGGAGGTGCGGGTGCGCGTGGAGTCCTCGAAGAAGAGGTTCACGACGGTGCGCCCGCGCAGCGCCGGGAGCTTGGGGACCTCGCGGCCGGTGACGGCCTCGGCCATCTGCTCGGTGACGTCGAGGATGAGCTCGGCTTCCTCGCGGGAGAGCTCCTTGGTGGTGAGCAGGTGCTTCATCGCTCCCGGCCTCCAGTGAGGACCACGGCGTCGAAGCCGTCGTACTCCGTCAGGCGCACGGCCACGGACTCGTCGCGCGCGGTGGGGATGTTCTTGCCGACGTAGTCGGCGCGGATGGGCAGCTCGCGGTGGCCGCGGTCGACGAGGATGGCGAGCTGGACGCTCGCGGGGCGGCCGAGGTCGTAGAGCGCGTTGAGCGCGGCGCGGACGGTGCGCCCGGAGTAGAGGACGTCGTCGACGAGGATGATGCGCTGGTCGTCGACGCCGCCGGGCGGCAGCTCGGTCGGGCCGAGGGCCCGGAGCGCGTTGCGGCGCAGGTCGTCCCGGTACAGGGTGATGTCGAGGGTCCCGGCGGGGACGTCGACGTCGGCGAAGCGGCGGATGCGGTCGGCGAGCCGGCCGGCGAGCGCGACGCCGCGGGTGGGGATGCCCAGGAGCATGGTGTCGGGGGCGCCCTTGGTCTTCTCCAGGATCTGGTGTGCGATGCGGTCGAGGACGCGGCCGATGTCGTCACCTGACAGGATCTGCTTGCCCGACGGGTCTTCCTCTGACTGCCTGAGGGCAGGGGAAACCACGCGAACCTCCTTCTCCGCCTCACTGGACGGTCTGTTAAAGAACGGTTTCGTCGCGGGCCATGCTACGCCGCCGGTGACGGAGCGTAAAGGCGGATCCCAAAAACACGGGGTCGGTAGATGCATTGATGTCGGGTTATATATGGTTTGCCAGGCGGTTGCGAGGGGCTCACGCGACGAAGAACACTGTTTGAGGGCACCCCACCGGCCGATGGTCACCGACCGTAGTCAACAATAGGATTCCTCTCGTACCGAAAATTGGAGTTGATCCCAGCATGGCGACATCTGACTACGCCAAGGCGCTCGGCAACCGGCTGCGTGACATCCGCATGCAGCAGGGTCTGTCGCTGCAAGGCGTCGAGGACAAGTCCGGCGGCAAGTGGAAGGCCGTCGTCATCGGTTCCTACGAGCGGGGCGACCGGTCGATCACCGTCAGCCGCCTCGCCGAGCTCGCGGACTTCTACCGCATTCCCGTCTCCGAGCTGCTCCCCGAGGGCGTGCCGCTCCCGGTCGAGCAGGCCGAGAAGATCGTCCTCAACCTCGAGGCGCTGTACGACCACCCGGACTCCGAGCTGGAGCACGTCGCCAAGCTCGCGCGCTCCATCCAGCAGCGCCGCGGCGACTACAACGGCCGGATCCTCTCGATCCGCGCCGACGACCTCTACACCCTGGCCGTGGTCTACTCGACCACGCCTTCGGGCCTGATCGAGAAGCTCGAGGACTTCGGCGTCCTCGTGCACGACCTCCAGGCCTTCTTCGCCTCGGACGCCGAATAAGCGGTTTCGGCAGGGACAGATGAAGCCGGGCCTCCCCAAGAGGGAGACCCGGCTTTCGCGTTCTTGCGCTCTACTCGGCCTTCGCGGCGGCGTCGAGGACGGCGTTCACGAACGACGTGTCGTCCGAGGAGCCGATCTGCAGCGCCACGCGCATCGCCTCCTTGATGGCCACGGCGGTGTCGACGTCGTCGACGTGGCGGATCTCGTAGAGGGCCACGCGCAGCACGTTCCGGTCGACGGCGGGCATCCGCTCGACCGACCAGCTGGTGGAGGCCTTCCCGAGGACCGCGTCGAGCTCGTCGAGGTGCTGGGCGACGCCGCGCACGAGCTGCTCGGCGTACGGCGGGAGCCGCGGGGCCTCGGGGTCCTTGAAAGCCCGGTCGGCGCGCTCGGCGAGGACCCGCGAGGGCTCGGCGTCGCGGCTCTCGGCCTCGTACAGGATCTCGACGGCCCGCATCCGCCACTTCGTGCGGGCGCTGAGCCGGTCAGGGCTGCTGTTGCTCTGGTTCCCCACGCCTAGGCCCGGGAGAGGTACTTGCCGTCGCGGGTGTCGACCTTGATCTTCTCCCCGTTGTCGATGAACAGCGGCACGAGCACGGTCGCGCCGGTCTCGACGGTGGCGGGCTTGGTGCCGCCGGAGGAGCGGTCGCCCTGGAGGCCCGGCTCGGTGTAGGTGATGGTGAGCTCGACCGAGGCGGGGAGCTCGACGTAGAGGACCTTGCCGTCGTGCTGGGCGACCGTGGCGTCCGAGTTCTCGAGGAGGAACTTGGAGGCGTCGCCGACGACACCGGGGCCGACCGGGATCTGGTCGTAGGTGTCGGTGTCCATGAAGACGAAGTCGTCGCCTTCCTTGTACAGGTAGGTCATGGTGCGGCGGTCGACGTTCGCGGTCTCGACCTTGGTCCCGGCGTTGAAGGTCTTGTCGACGATCTTGCCCGAGGGGATCTGCTTGAGCGTGGTGCGCACGAACGCCGGGCCCTTGCCGGGCTTGACGTGCTGGAATTCCTGGACCTGCCAGAGCTGGCCCTCCAGGTTGAGCACCATGCCGTTCTTGAGGTCGTTCGTGGATGCCACGGGCGTTCGTCTCTTTCGGTAGAGGTTCTGTCTTGACCGACCGTCAATGGTAGCGGGCGGTCGAGCTGGTCAGGGCCGCGGCCGCACCGGCTGTGGTGGGCGGCGCAGCGGGTCTATCGGGAAAGGAACCGCAGCGCGGCGGTGTAGCCGTCGGCGCCGAGGCCGGCGATGACGCCGACCGCGTGGGCCGACACGTACGAGTGGTGCCGGAACGGCTCCCGCTTGTGCACGTTCGACAGGTGGACCTCGACGAGCGGCGCGGTCAGCTGCGCGCACGCGTCGCCGACCGCGACGGACGTGTGCGTCCAGGCGGCGGCGTTGAGCACGACCGGGTAGCCGTTGTCGGCGGCCTCGTGCAGCCACCCGAGGAGCTCGCCCTCGTGGTTGGTCTGCCGGAAGTCGACCTCCAGGCCGAGCTCCTCACCCGTCTTGACGCACAGGTCGGCGAGGTCGTCGAGGGTCTGCGAGCCGTAGATCGCGGGCTCGCGCTTCCCGAGCCGGTTGAGGTTGGGGCCGTTCAGCACCAAGGTCTTCATCCGGTCAGCCTCTCATAGGCCTCGCGCTGCTGCTCGGCGGTCACGTCATCGACGACGACCGGCGCGGCCAGCGCGTCCAGGAGCACGAACCGCTGGGTGGCGCCGACGTTCTTCTTGTCGATCAACATGGCCTTGAGGATGTCGTCCCAGCGTCCGGCGTCGTACGTGGTCGGCAGGCCGAGCGAGGCGAGCACGCTCTTGGTGCGTTCGACGAGGTCGACGCGGCCGGTGATCGCGTTCAGGTGCGCGGCGTAGACCATGCCGACGGCGACGGCGTCGCCGTGGCGCCAGCGGTAGTGCTCGAGCTTCTCGACCGCGTGGGCGAAGGTGTGCCCGTAGTTGAGGAAGGCGCGGGCGCCGCTTTCCTTGAGGTCGGAGCCGACGACCTCGGCCTTGACGGCGATGGCGCGCTCGACGAGTTCGGCGACGACCGGGCTCTGGGCGTCCAGGGCCGCTTCGGGGTCGGCTTCGACGAGGTCGAGGATGACGGGGTCGGCTATGAATCCGGCCTTGACGACTTCGGCGAGGCCCGCGGCGAGGTCGCGCCTGGGCAGGGTCGTGAAGTGGTCGAGGTCGACCAGGACCGCGCGCGGCGGGTGGAAGGCGCCGACGAGGTTCTTCCCGGCGGCGGTGTTGACGCCGGTCTTGCCGCCGACGGCCGCGTCGACCGCGCCGAGCAGCGAGGTGGGGACGTGGACGACGGCGACGCCGCGCAACCAGCAGGCGGCGGCGAACCCGGCGAGGTCGGTGACCGCTCCTCCGCCGACGCCGACGACGAGATCGGTGCGGGTGAAGCCTTCGGCGCCGAGCGCTTCCCAGACCTGCTCGGCGACGGCGACGGTCTTGCCGTCCTCGGCGTCGGGCAGTTCCATGAGGGTGGCTTCGACGCCGTCGGGGCAGAGCCCGCCGACGTGTTCGGCGAGCGGTGCGGTGCTGGCGGTGTGGAGCACGGCGACGCGGGTGGCCTTGCCGAGGAACTCGGGCAGTCGCGCAGTGGTGCCGCGTCCGATGAGGACCGGGTAGGGGCTCTCGGCGTCGTGCACGGTGACGGTGCGGACGGCCAGGCGCGAGCGGATCTCCTCGGTCAGGTCGTCCACATCCCTTCCGGTGGTGTCGATCGCGAACGTCTCGACCTCGCGGTAGAGCGGCAGGCGCTCGTCCATGAGGCGGCGCAAGGTCGCGCGCGGGTTGACCTGCAGCAGCGGGCGGCCTTTGTCGATCTCGGTGCGCTTGACCGCTTCGCCGAGGTCCACGCGGAGGTGGACGACGGTGGCGTCGGCGAGGAGCTTGCGGGTGGACTCGGCGAGGACGGCGCCGCCGCCGAGGGCGAGGACGCCGTCGTGCTCGGCGACGGCCCGGCGGACGGCCTCGCGTTCGAGGGCGCGGAAGTGCTCCTCGCCCTCGTCGACGAAGATGTCCGGGATCGGCTTCCCGGCGGCGTCGGCGATGTCGGCGTCGACGTCGCGGAACGGCGCGTCGAGGGCCGCGGCGAGCGCGCGGCCGATCGTGGTCTTGCCCGAGCCCGGGGGCCCGACGATGACGACCAGTGCCACCGCTACTTCACCCGCAGGTTCTCGAGGTAGGACTCGAAGTTGCGGCGGGATTCGCCGACGGAGTCGCCGCCGAACTTCTCCAGGGCCGCTTCGGCGAGGACGTAGGCGACCATGTGCTCGGCGACGACGGCCCCGGCGGGGACCGCGCAGACGTCGGAGCGCTGGTTGATGGCCTCGGCGGCTTCGCCCGTGACGGTGTCGATGGTGCGCAGCGGGCGCGTCAACGACGAGATGGGCTTGAGCATGGCCGAGACGCGCAGCGGCTGACCGGTGGTGATGCCGCCTTCGAGGCCGCCGGCGCGGTCGGTGAGGCGCTCGACGCCGTTGGGCCCGGCGACGATCTCGTCGTGGGCGGAGGAGCCGCGGACGGCGGCCTGCATGAGGCCGTCGCCGATCTCGACGGCCTTGACCGACTGGATCGACATGAGCGCGGTGGCGAGGCGGGCGTCGAGCTTGCGGTCCCACTGGACGTGGGAGCCCAGGCCCGGCGGGAGGCCGTAGGCGAGGACCTCGACGACGCCGCCGAGGGTGTCGGCGTCCTTCTTGGCGGCGTCGACCTCGGCGACCATGCGGGCGGAGGCCTCGGCGTCCATGCAGCGCAGCGGGTCGGCGTCGACGGCGGCGAAGTCGTCCGGGGTCGGCACGAGGCCTTCCTTGGCGCGGACGGGGCCGAGGGCCTTGACATGGGAGACGATCTCGATGCCGAAGGCCTGCTTGAGGAAGGCCTTGGCGGCGGTGCCGCCCGCGACGCGCGCGGCGGTCTCGCGGGCGGAGGCGCGCTCGAGGATCGGGCGGGCGTCGTCGTGGTCGTACTTCTGCATCCCGGCGAGGTCGGCGTGGCCGGGGCGCGGGCGCGTGAGGGGGGCGTTGCGGGCGATCCCGGCGAGTTCGGCGGGGTCGACCGGGTCGGCCGACATGACGGTCTCCCACTTGGGCCACTCGGAGTTGCCGACGCGGATGGCGACGGGCGAGCCGAGGGTGCGGCCGTGGCGGACGCCGCCGATGAAGTTCACGACGTCGGCCTCGAACTTCATGCGGGCGCCGCGCCCGTAACCGAGTCGGCGGCGGGCCAGTTCGGCCGCCACCGCTTCGGTGGTCAGCTCGATCCCGGCGGGCAGGCCGTCGAGCGTGACCACGAGTTCGGGTCCGTGTGATTCTCCAGCAGTCATCCATCGCAACACGCCGTCAAGTCTGCCACCCGTCCGGATGTGATCAGGCACCTGGTGGAAAGCGTGTCTCAGGGGCTGGGCGGCATTCTGGCCGCCCTCGCGGCGCGGGAGCGGCCTGGTCGTCGCCTTCGGGCTACATGTCGCCCATCGCCTTGCCGAAGTCGACCAGGACGACCTTGTGGTCGCCGACGACTTCCGCGTCGTGCCCCGGCGGGATCTCGAAGACGTCGCCGGCGTTGATGTCCTTGTCGGTGCCGTCGTTCATGTGGACCAGCAGATGGCCCTCGACGCAGTAGCCGAGGTGGTTGGCCTGGCACGAATCGCCGCCGACGATCGGTTTGACGTCGTTGGACCAGCGCCAGCCCTTCTCGAACTCGGAGAATTCGACGGGCATGCCGTCGAGCATCACCGTGTCCTTGTGGCCGTGGCCGCTGAGGTCGACGGTCTGCTCGGGCTTGCTGAAGTTCTTGACTGCCAGCTGATGCATGGCTTTCACCCCCAAGGTCGAGTCTATGACCGCGAAGGCGATGAGGTTTCGCATTCTGATCGCAGGCAAACGACTTCCAGTCCCGGCCACGTTGGAACCGGGTGGTTACACTGGTCACTTCGTTCCCAGGTCAACCCCCTCGATACTGGAACTTTCAACAAAGCTGCATAAGGAAGGACGACGCTGCGATGAGCCCCGAGCACGCGCGGAAATCCCCAGACCGCTCCCCGGCACCGCGGTCTCGCAAGCCCACGATGGCGGACGTCGCCGCCGAGGTCGGCGTCTCGCGGGCACTGGTCTCACTGGTGTTCCGCGGCCAGCCCGGCGCGAGCCCCGACACCCGCGAGCGGGTCTTCGACGCCGCCGCCCGGCTCGGCTACAAGCCGGACATGGCCGCGAGGCTGCTCGCCCGCGGCCGCAGCAAGGTCCTCGGCGTGCTGTTCACCGCCAGGAACCCGTACCACATCGACCTCGTGGAGGCGATCTATCCGGCCGCCGAGGAGCTCGGATACGACCTCGTGCTCAGCGCCACGGTGCCCACCCGCAACGAGCACAACGCGATCGAGGCGCTCATCGGGCACCGCAGCGAGGCGCTGCTGCTGTGCGGGCCGACGATCCCCGACGCGGACGTGACCGAGCTGGGCACGCGGGTGCCCACGGTGGTGCTCGGGCGGCACATCAAGGACGCGCGGGTCGACGTGGTGACCTCGTACGACCGGCCCGGCGCCCGCGAGGTCGTGGACTACCTGGTGGGCCTGGGCCACCGCGACATCGTGCACGTGGACGCGGGCAACCGGCCGGGAGGGCCCGAGCGGAGGCGGGCCTACCGGGACGCGATGCGCGCGCACGGCCTCGCCGACCGCGTGCGGGTGATCCCGGGGAACCACTCCCAGGAGGGCGGCTCGGACGCGGCGCGGCTGCTGCTCGACGAAGGCGGGCCGCTGCCGACGGCGGTGTTCGCGGCGAACGACCAGTGCGCGATCGGGCTGCTCGACGTGTTCACGCGGGCCGGGGTGAAGATCCCCGAGCAGGTCTCGATCGTCGGGTACGACGACAGCCACATCGCCGGGCTCAGCCACATCGACCTGACGACGGTGCGCCAGGACGTGCCGCGCCTCGCCCGCCTCGCGGTCGAGGCCGCCGACGAACAGCTCAGGGGCGCAAGGGAACCGGGCGTCACGCTGAAACTGGAGTCGAAACTGGTGGTCCGCGGCACGAGCGGGCCGCCCGCGTCTGAATGATTGACATTTACATATTTGAATGACAAGATGGCGGGTGGTATCGCTCCCAACACTTTCTTCGGAGGGCCGCCCCCATGCCGCGAACCGCACTTCGCAGGAGACGCCTCGGCGTCGCCGTACTCACCGCGCTGACACTCGGCGCCGCCGCCGCGGCGCCCGCCGCGCAGGCCCAGGACGAGGAGCCCACGGACCTCATCACCAACGGCGACTTCGCCTCCGGCACCAGCGGCTGGTGGACCACCGCCAACCTCACCGGCGCCGTCGCCGACGGCGAGTGGTGCGTCGACGTGCCCGGCGGCACCGCCAACGCCTGGGACGCCATCGTCGGCCAGGACGGCCTGCCGCTGGTCACCGGCGAATCGTACGAGCTGCGCTTCACCGCCCGCGCCTCCAGCGCGGTCAGCGTGCGCGCCCTCGTGCAGCGCCCGGTCGACCCCTGGCCGACCGCTGTCGAGGAGTTCCCGGTGCTCTCCAGCGAGGCGCAGGACTTCAGCTACGCCTTCACCGCCAGCGCCGACTGGACCGACGCGCAGCTCGCGTTCCAGATCGGCCGCCACGCCGAGCCGTGGCAGTTCTGCCTATCGGAGGTCCAGTTGCTCACCGGAGCCGAACCGCCCGTGTACGAGCCCGACACCGGGCCGCGCGTGCGTGTGAACCAGGTCGGGTACCTCCCCGACGGCCCCAAGCGGGCCACCCTCGTGACCGACGCAGCCGGCGCCGTCCCGTGGCAGCTCCACGACGCCGAGGGAACCCTTGTGGCCCAAGGCGAGTCGTCGCCGCACGGCGCGGAGCCCACCTCGGGCGAGTCCGTGCACGTGATCGACTTCTCCAGCGCGGCCGCCACCGGCGAGGGCTTCACCCTGACCGCCGACGGCGAGACCTCCTACCCGTTCGCGATCGGCGGGAACCCCTATCGGGACCTCGCGGTCGACGCCATGTCGTTCTACTACCCGCAGCGCTCAGGCATCGCCATCGACGACGCGATCGCGCCGGGATACGGCCGCGAGGCCGGGCACGTCGACATCGCTCCCAACCAGGGCGACGGGGCCGTGCCCTGCTACGCCGACGCGTGCGACTACACGCTCGACGTGACCGGCGGCTGGTACGACGCGGGCGACCACGGCAAGTACGTCGTCAACGGCGGCATCTCCGTCGCGCAGCTCATGTCCGTGTACGAGCGGGCCCTCCACGCCCCCACCGGCGACGCGGGCCTCCTCGGCGACGGGACCCTCCGCATCCCCGAGCACGGCGACGGCGTGCCCGACGTGCTCGACGAAGCGCGCTGGGAGATGGAGTTCCTGCTCTCCATGCAGGTCCCTGCGGGCGAGGAACTGGCGGGCATGGCCCACCACAAGATCCACGACGAGAACTGGACCGGCCTGCCGCTCATGCCCGCCGACGACCCGCAGCCGCGCTACCTGCAGCCGCCGTCGACCGCCGCGACGCTCAACCTCGCCGCCGCCGCCGCGCAGGCAGCGCGCCTCTTCGCTCCTTACGACGCCGCGTTCGCGGCCGAGTGCCGCGAGGCCGCCGAGACCGCCTGGGCCGCGGCCCTGGCGCACCCGGACGTGTACGCGCCCGACACCAGCCCCGCCGGAGGCGGGCCCTACGGCGACTCCGACGTCACCGACGAGTTCTACTGGGCCGCGACGGAGCTGTACCTGACCACCGGCGCCAAGACCTACGAGGAGCACCTGCTCGCCTCGAAGCTGCACGACGCCGACTCCTTCGGCCCCGGCGCGTTCCACTGGGGCAGCGTCGCCGCGCTCGCCAAGCTCGACCTGGCGCTGGTCCCGAACGCGCTGCCGGGCCGCGACGAGATCGTCGCCCAGGTCGTCGCCGGCGCGGACAACTACCTGGAGCTGCAGGCGGCGAGCCCGTGGGGGCTGTCCTACGGTTCCAACGGGACCTTCGACTGGGGCTCCAACAGCGCCGTGCTCAACGAGCTCGTCGTCGTGGCCACGGCCTTCGACCTCACCGGCGAGGCGCAGTACCGCGACGGCGTCCTCACGGGCCTGGACTACATCCTGGGCCGCAACGCCCTCGGCAACTCCTACGTGACCGGCTACGGCTCGCACGACTCGCGCAACATGCACAGCCGCTGGTACGCCAACCAGCTCGACCCGAGCCTGCCGAACCCGCCCGCCGGGACCCTCGCGGGCGGCCCGAACTCGGTCACGGGCACGTGGGACCCGGTCGCGCAGCGCTGGCTCACCGGGTGCGCGCCGCAGCGGTGCTACATCGACGACATCGGCTCGTGGGCCACCAACGAGCTGACGATCAACTGGAACGCCCCGCTCGCGCAGATCGCGAACTTCGCGGCCGAGCAGGCCGGTTCGGTCACGGCGACCCCGTCGTGCGAGGTCGAGTACCGCATCAACGGCCAGTGGCCGGGCGGGTTCAACGCGCAGATCCTCGTCACCAACACCGGTGACACGCCGCTGCAGGACGTCTCGCTCGAATGGGCGCTGCCGACCGGCCAGTCCATCGTCCACTCGTGGAGCGTGGCGCTGGTCCAGGAAGGCCACACGGTGACCGCGACCGACGTCGCCGGGGGCCTGGAGCTGAAGCCGGGCCGGACGTTCACGTTCGGGTTCATCGGGAGCAAGGACGCCCGCACCGCGGTCGCGCCCGCGTCGGTGACCTGCTCGGCCGCTTAGGAGGAAGCCGACGGGGCGGCCACCGGATCACGGTGGCCGCCCCGAGGCGTAGGTGCGGAGTCTGCTGGGACCACTAGTGGTGGTGGTGATCCTTGTGCTTGCCCCAGTTGCAGACCTTGTCGACATCCGAGGTGCCGAGGAGGCCGAGGCTGGCGGCGTTGCTCCAGTCCCAGTTGAGCGCGCAGATGTTCGAGGCGACGTTGACGCCGTTCGGGTTCTGGTCCCAGCCGTTGCACAGGTAGGTCACGTCGCTCTTGGCGACGTTGAGCAGGCTGATGACGTCGCCGCTCCAGTTGCCGATGCACAGGTTCGACAGGAAGTTGACCCCGCCGAAGTCCTTCGGGTCGTACTCGTAGCTGCCCTCGACCACGGGAGCAGTGGACTCGGCCGCCATGGCGGGGGCTGCCATGCCGACGGCCATGATGCCGGCGGCCGCAGCTGCGACCGCGGTCTTTGCGATAAAGCGAATCACTGTCACCTCTCAGTACTCGGTGTCGGTCTTGACCCTTTTGTGCTGGGTCGGCCACGAATATAACCACCGATCCGAGTCGCAAATGGAGAATCGCGAAACCCGCCGAAATCCTTGCGGCACTTCACCCGTGCGTGTCGATTACGCATGGGACGCTCACGAATCCGGGCCCGTGCGTCACAGGGCCAGCCACGGCTCGACCGCGATCGCCGCCGCCGTCCCGGTGAGCATCGCCGGGCCGTACGGGAAGTCCCGCCGCCGCATCGCCAGGACCGCGGCCGCCTGCGCGCCGCCGAGAAGGGCGGTGGCGGCGAACGCGATCGCCGCCGCTTCCCAAGCGGCCCAGCCGAGCACGAGCCCGAGCAGGCCCGCGAGCTTCACGTCGCCGTAGCCGACCTGGCCGGCCGCGCAGCCGATGCCGTACAGCGCCATGGCGATCAGGGCGCACAGGACGGCCCTCAGCATCGCGTCGTGATCGCCCGTGGCGATCAGGAGCGCTCCCGCGAGCGGGTACGCGGGGAGCACGAGCAGGTCGGGCAGCCGCCGCTGGTAGACGTCGATCCACCCGGCGGCGACGCCGACGAGGGCGACCGTGCCGAGTGCGAAGCCGTGCAGGAGTCCGTCTGCGCGCCAGGCGATCAGCAGGGCCGCGGCGAGGCTCACGGCCTTGACGAGCCGCGGGTCCGGATGCCGGTCGGTGGCCAGGGCGACGCAGCGGCCGAGGCCCGGACCGGCGAGGAGCGCGGCCGTGGCCGCGCCGATGTAGAGAGCACCGGGGAAGAGCACGCTGCGATGCTCGCATCGCGTTGCGCCCGAATACGGGAGCGACGCGGCCGAGTTCGGCCGCGTCGCACTCGTATGTCGTTTTCGCTTGCGCCGCTGGGAGACCAGCGGTCATCCCCCGGCACGAACCGGCCGCGCCCGGTTCGCGTCCGCGGCGATGTCGGACCCTTGTGGGAGAGTCGTCTTATTTACACGGCTGGTCGGAGGTGGATGCGGGTGGGAAGGGGCATGCCCTATATAGCCCGAGACGGCGCCGAGGCCTTCGGCCCCGGCGCCGCCGCTCGCGCTTACCGCTTCGCGGCGGCCGCCTTCCGGCCGTTGCCGGCCTTGGCGCGGCGGGCCGCGGCGCCGTCGGTCTTGCCTTTGCCGTCCATGCCGAGGAGCGGGCGCAGGTACGTCCCGGTGTGGCTCGCCGCGATGGCCGCGACCTCCTCCGGGGTACCGGCCGCGACGAGGGTCCCGCCCTTGTCGCCGCCCTCGGGGCCGAGGTCGATGACCCAGTCCGAGCACTTGATCACCTCGAGGTTGTGCTCGATGGTGATCACCGTGTTGCCCTTGTCGACCAGGCCGTCGAGCACGCCCAGGAGCTTGCGCACGTCCTCGAAGTGCAGACCCGTGGTCGGCTCGTCGAGGATGTACACCGTCTTGCCGGTCGAGCGCTTCTGCAGCTCCGAAGCGAGCTTCACGCGCTGCGCCTCGCCGCCCGACAGGGTGGGCGCGGGCTGGCCGAGCCGCACGTAGCCGAGGCCGACGTCGTTGAGCGTCTTCAGGTGCCGGTGGATCGTCTGGATCGGCTCGAAGAACTCGGCGGCCTCCTCGATCGGCATGTCGAGCACGTCCGAGATGGTCTTGCCCCGGTAGTGGACCTTGAGCGTGTCGCGGTTGTAGCGGGCCCCGCCGCACTCCTCGCACGGCACGTACACGTCCGGCAGGAAGTTCATCTCGATCTTCAGCGTGCCGTCGCCCGAGCAGGCCTCGCAGCGGCCGCCCTTGACGTTGAACGAGAACCGGCCCGGACCCCAGCCGCGCACCTTCGCCTCGGGCGTGCCCGAGAAGAGCTTGCGGACCTTGTCGAACACGCCCGTGTAAGTCGCCGGGTTCGAGCGCGGCGTGCGCCCGATCGGCGACTGGTCGACCCCGACGACCTTGTCCACGCCGTCGATGCCGGTGATCGTGCGGTGGCGGCCCGCGACGATCTTCGCACCGTTGACCTCCGCTGCGAGCGTGTTGTACAGGATCTCGTTGACGAGCGTCGACTTGCCGGAACCGGACACGCCGGTGACCGACACCAGGCACCCCATCGGGAACGCCGCGTCGATGCCCTTGAGGTTGTTCTCCCTGGCGCCCTTGACGACCAGCTCGCGGCCGTGGTCGGCCGGGCGGCGCTGCTCCGGCACCGGGATGTGCCTGCGGCCCGAGACGTAGTCGCCGGTGATCGAGCCCTCGGCGTCCGTGAGACCGGCGACCGGCCCGGAGTAGATGACGTGCCCGCCGTGCTCGCCCGCACCGGGACCGATGTCGACGATGTGGTCGGCCACGCGGATCGTGTCCTCGTCGTGCTCGACGACGATGAGCGTGTTCCCCAGGTCCCGCAGACGCTCCAGGGTCGCGATGAGCCGGTTGTTGTCGCGCTGGTGCAGGCCGATCGACGGCTCGTCCAACACGTAGAGGACGCCCACGAGCCCCGCGCCGATCTGCGTGGCCAGGCGGATGCGCTGGGCCTCGCCGCCCGAGAGGCTCCCGGCGGCGCGCGCGAGCGTCAGGTAGTCCAGGCCGACGTCGAGCAGGAACCGCAGACGGGCCTTCACCTCCTTGACGATCGGCGCGGCGATGATCGAGTCGCGGTTCGAGAGCTTCAGCGCGTCGAAGAACACCGCGCAGTCGGCCACCGAGAGGGTGCAGACCTCGTGGATCGACAGGCCCTCGACCGTGACGGCCAGGACCTCGGGCTTGAGCCGCGTGCCCTCGCACGTGGAGCACGGGATCTCCCGCATGAACTGCTCGTACTTCTCGCGGGTCCACTCGGAGTCGGTCTCGTGGTGGCGGCGCTCGACCCACGGCACGACGCCTTCGAAGCGCGTCTCGTAGGACCGGCGCTGACCGCGCTTGTTGCGGTAGGAGACCTGGAGGGTCTCGTCGTAGCCGTAGAGGACCGCCTTCTGCGCCCGGTCGGGCAGGTCGGCCCAGGGCGTGTCGACGTCGAAGCCGACCGCCTCGCCGAGCGCGACGATCTGGAACAGGAAGTAGTCGCCCATGCCGACCGAGGACCAGGGCGCGAGCGCGCCGTCCCGGATCGTCGACTCCTGGTCGCGGATGACCAGGTCGGGGTCGACCTCCTTGCGCACGCCGAGGCCGTGGCACACCGGGCAGGCGCCGAACGGCGCGTTGAACGAGAAGGTGCGCGGCTCGAGCTCGTCGAGCGAGAGCGGGTGGTCGTTGGGGCACGCGAGCTTCTCGGAGAAGCGGCGGGTGCGCTCCGGGTCGCCCTCGGCGACGTCGACGAAGTCGAGCACCACGACCCCGTCGGCGAGCGCCAGCGCGGACTCGACCGAGTCGGTGACGCGCTGGACCGAGGAGGCCTTGACGGCGAGGCGGTCGACGACCACTTCGATGTCGTGCTTCTCCTGCTTCTTCAGCTTGGGGACGTCGGTGAGGGCGTAGACCTCGCCGTCGACGCGGGCGCGGGCGTAGCCCTGCTGCTGGAGGTCGCCGAAGAGGTCGACGAACTCGCCCTTGCGCTTGCGCACCACCGGGGCCAGGACCTGGAAGCGGGTGCCCTCGGGCATGGCCATGATCTGGTCGGTGATCTGCTGGGGCGACTGGCTGACGATGGCCTCGCCGCACTGCGGGCAGTGGGGGACGCCGACGCGGGCGTAGAGGAGCCGCAGGTAGTCGTAGATCTCGGTGATGGTGCCCACCGTCGACCGCGGGTTGCGGGAGGTGGACTTCTGGTCGATCGAGACGGCCGGGGAGAGGCCTTCGATGAAGTCGACGTCGGGCTTGTCCATCTGGCCGAGGAACTGCCGGGCGTAGGCCGAGAGCGATTCGACGTAGCGGCGCTGGCCTTCGGCGAAGATCGTGTCGAAGGCCAGGGAGGACTTGCCCGAGCCGGACAGGCCGGTGAAGACGATGAGCGAGTCACGGGGGAGGTCGAGGTCGACGTTCTTGAGGTTGTGCTCGCGCGCGCCGCGCACGACGATGGTGCCGGACGGATGCTGCTTGTTGTCGTTCAGAAGGTGCTCGTTGGCCACGGTGGGAATCTAACGTTCGGGTCCGACAGTTCTGGGAGCCCCGCTGTTCGAACGGGGGCCGCCCTACGAGGCTACTCCCCCGCACGGTGCGAATTCGCACGCCGATGTGACCTTTAACTCACCCTTTGCGCAGTGGAGAGGGCAGTCGAAAGCGGGCCCGGACGGTTGTCCGGACCCGCCCCCGATGGCAGGAATCAAGCCTTGTGGGCGACCTCAGTCGAAGCGGTAGAGGTCGTAGTCGTCCATGATGCCGATGAGCTTGTTCGCGTACTCGGGATCGGTGGCGTAGCCGGCCTTGTGGATCTCGCGGGCGAAGCGCTTGGGGTCGTCGGCGTGGTCCATGGCGGTGTCGTAGCGGGACCAGTTGGCGAGCAGGTCGCCGTGGTCGCGGTAGGAGTCGGCGACGTTGGCGTAGGCGCGGAAGGTCGCGTCCATGTCGAAGCAGCCGCCGGTGGGGCTGCATTCGAAGGTGGCGTAGTCGCGGCAGCCGATGGCGTGGTCGCCGGGCGAGCCGAAGCACTTCATGCCGAACAGGTTGTGGTCCTCGCGGGCGAGGGCGCCTTTGCCCCAGCCGGATTCGAGGATCGCCTGCGCGATGGTGACGGAGGCGGGGACGCCGGTGGAGCGGTCGCTGGCCTGGGCGGCGGGCGCGTGTGCGTTGATGAATCCGGTGGTGCCGCCGCGCGGGACGGACGGGGCGTCCTGGCCGCACCAGGGCAGCCACGGTTCTCCGGCGCTCCAGTTGATGTAGGCGGCGGAGACGTAGCGCTTGTCGCCGATGCGGTACCAGGCGCCCGTCTTGCGGGCGGTGCCGTCGACCTCCTGGCCCCAGACCTGGCACTGGACGGCGATGCCGGTGCCGTTGGCGAAGGCGCCCTGGCGTCCGGCGGTGGAGTTCGCGGCGGAGCGGACGTTGAGCTCGCCGCCCTTGGTGCTGACGGTGGCGTTCGTGGCGTTCTTGCTGGCGGCGGAGCACCAGGGCACGGGCTGCGCGGGCGACCAGGTGACGTACGCGTCGGAGATCCAGCGGTCCTTGCCGATGCGCAGCCACGTGGAGGAGGTGCGGACGTAGCCGCTGATCTCCTCGCCGCGGACCATGCAGAACACCTCGGGGTTGGCGCCCTTGGCGAGGGTCCCGGCGGTCTTCTGGTCGGTGGCCGGGCCGGTGCGGACGTTGAGCGTGCCGCCTTCGGTGGCGATGATCGCACCGGTGATCTTGGCCTGGCCGGGGACCGCGCCGACGAGGATCGCCCCGGCGGCGAGCGCGAGAACCATAACGAATCGGATGGCTATATGGAATACGCCCATAAGCGGCAGTCTAGGTAACGAAGGATTTTCTGTCATTGAAAGGAGCAATGTGAACACTCTTCGGCCCGCAGGGCGGATTTCTGGTGTCGTCGATCACCTGGGTTGACGCCAGGTCCGTCTCGTGCTTAAGCGACAATGGTCGTCGTGTCTACACGCTCTGATCTGCGAAACATCGCCATCGTCGCCCACGTCGACCACGGCAAGACCACGCTCGTCGACGCCATGCTCAAGCAGGCGGGCGCCTTCCGCGAGGGCGCGGCCGTCGACGACCGCGTCATGGACTCGGGTGACCTTGAACGCGAGAAGGGCATCACGATCCTCGCGAAGAACACCGCGGTCCACTACGCCAACCCGGCCGACGGCTCCGAGATGGTCATCAACATCATCGACACGCCCGGCCACGCCGACTTCGGCGGCGAGGTCGAGCGCGGCCTGTCCATGGTGGACGCCGTGGTGCTCCTGGTCGACGCCTCGGAGGGTCCGCTCCCGCAGACCCGCTTCGTGCTCCGCAAGGCGCTCACCGCGCGCCTGCCGGTCATCCTGTGCATCAACAAGACCGACCGCCCGGACGCCCGCATCGACGAGGTCGTCAACGAGACCTACGACCTGTTCCTGGACCTGGACGCCGACGAGGACCAGATCGAGTTCCCGATCGTCTACGCCTGCGCCCGCGACGGCGTCGCCTCGCTGAACAAGCCCAAGGACGGCACCGTCCCCGAGGACTCGGACTCGCTGAAGCCGTTCTTCGACACCATCATCGAGCACGTCCCGGCTCCCGAGTACGACGAGGCGAAGCCGCTCCAGGCCCACGTCACCAACCTCGACGCCGACAACTTCCTCGGCCGCATCGCGCTGTGCCGCGTCATGGAGGGCGAGCTGCGCAAGGGCCAGACCGTCACCTGGATCAAGCGCGACGGCACCCAGCAGAACGTGCGCATCACCGAGCTGATGATGACCGAGGCGCTCACCCGCAAGCCCGCCGAGAAGGCCGGCCCCGGCGACATCTGCGCCATCGCGGGCATCCCGGACATCATGATCGGCGAGACCCTCGCCGACCCGGAGAACCCGATCGCGCTGCCGCTCATCACCGTCGACGAGCCCGCGATCTCGATGACCATCGGCACCAACACCTCGCCGCTGGTCGGCAAGGGCGGCAAGGGCCACAAGGTCACCGCGCGCCTGGTGAAGGACCGCCTCGACCGCGAGCTCATCGGCAACGTCTCGCTCCGCGTGCTCCCGACCGAGCGCCCCGACGCCTGGGAGGTGCAGGGCCGCGGCGAGCTGGCCCTGGCGATCCTGGTCGAGCAGATGCGCCGCGAGGGCTTCGAGCTCACCGTCGGCAAGCCCGAGGTCGTCACCAAGCAGGTCGACGGCAAGACCTTCGAGCCGGTCGAGCGCCTGACCATCGACTCCCCCGAGGAGCACCTGGGCGCGATCACCCAGCTCATGGCGACCCGCAAGGGCCGCATGGAGACCATGACGAACCACGGTTCGGGCTGGATCCGCATGGAGTGGCTCGTGCCCTCCCGCGGCCTCATCGGCTTCCGCACCGAGTTCCTGACGCAGACCCGCGGCACCGGCATCGCGCACTCGATCTACGAGAAGCACGAGCCGTGGTTCGGGAAGCTCCAGACGCGCAACAACGGCTCGCTCGTGGCCGACCGCGCCGGGGCCGTCACCGCGTTCGCGATGATCAACCTGCAGGAGCGCGGCACGCTGTTCGTGGGCCCGACCACCGAGGTGTACGAGGGCATGATCGTCGGCGAGAACTCGCGCTCCGACGACATGGACGTCAACATCACCAAGGAGAAGAAGCTCACCAACATGCGCGCCGCCTCGGCGGACTCGACCGAGAACGTGGTCCCGCCGCGCGCGCTGTCGCTGGAGCAGTCCCTGGAGTTCTGCCGCGAGGACGAGTGCGTGGAGATCACCCCGGACACCGTCCGCATCCGCAAGGTCGTCCTGGACCAGAAGGAGCGCGGCCGCAGCGCCTCGAAGGCCAAGCACGACAAGTAGACCGTTGACGAGAGCGGGGCCCGACCATCCGGTCGGGCCCCGCTCTCGTCTTACCTAGTCCTCGTCGCGCTTGTTGCGCTCGGCCAAGCTCTACTTGTCGTCCTCACCTCGCTGGCGCTCGGCGAGGAAGTGCTCGAAGGCCGCGCCGAGCTCGTCGGCGGTGGGCATCCGGCCGTCCTGGAGCATCTCGTCGGCCTCGGCGGCCTCGGAGAACGAGTCGTACTGCTCCTCAAGGGATTTCACCACGTCGGCGACCTCGTCGGACTCGGCGACCTGCTCGGCGATGTCCGAGTCCACTTGGGCGCGTTCGAGTTCCAGCTCCTCGTCGGAGGGCAGGTCGAGGCCGGTGGCCTCGCGGATGCCCTCGAGGAGGCGGAGCGTGGCGGCCGGGTACGTCATCTGCATGACGTAGTGCGGCACGTGCACCGAGAGGCCGATCGCATCGCGACCGGACTCGCCCAGGCGGTACTCGAGGAGGCCCGCGGCGTTGCCGGGGACGGTGACCTCGTTGAACACCGGGCGGTTGTCGAAGACGAGTTCGGGCCGGGTGGCGTGCACCGTCATGCCGAGCGGCCGGGTGTGCGGCACCCCCATCGGGATGCCCTGGAAGCCCAGGGTGAGCGGCACGTGCCAGTGCTCGACCAGGTCCTCCACGGAGTCCACGAAGCGTTCCCACGCGAAGTCGGGCTCGGGGCCCGTCATGAGCAGGAACGGCTTGTCCGAGGCGTCCCGCATCAGGTACACGACCAGTTGCGGGGCCTCGAAGTCGGACCAGCGGTCGATCGAGAACGTGAGGTTGGGCCGCCGGGACCGGTAGTCGATGAGCTGGTCGACGTCGAACGACGCGACCGGGGTGTGCTCGCAGGTCTTGAACAGGTGGTCCACCACCCCGCGACCCGCTTGGCCTGCGTCCATGAACCCGTCGAGGAAGTGCAGCAGCACCGCTCCCCGCGCCTCGGCCGGTTCCGCCAGGACCTCGCACAGTGCCCAAGGGTCAACGTTCAAAACAATCGGCTCCTTCTTCCTTGACGCCTTCGATGCTAACGCCCGGTGCCGACTTCCGATTCCCCCTCGCGGAGAAGTTCGGTGCAGCGTCACGCCTTTCCCCGGCGCGGCGCGGCGCCGCCGTCAGCCCCACACGTCGAACACCGGGGCGGGCTCGGTCGCGGGGCGAACCCCGAAGTAGCCCAAGGCGAACTCGTTGATCTCCTTGAACGCCTCGCCGGTCGTCGAACCGCCGCCGCCGCCGCCGGGGACGTAGACGCTCACGGCCACCACGTACTGCGGGTCCTCGGCCGGGGCGAAGCCCACGAACGAGGTGACGTTGCCCGGCGCGTACTCGCCGTCGACCACGAGGCTGCCCGTGCCGGTCTTCCCGGCCAGGTGGTAGTTCTCCAGCTGCGCGCTGCGGCCCGTACCGGTCTCGTCGACGATCGGGGCCTGCAGCAGGTACTGCAGGTCCTCGGCCGTCTCCTGCGAGATGACGCGGTGCGTCTCCGGCTCGGGCTGCTCCTTCGCCTCGCCGTCGGCGTCGATCAGGTGCTCGACCAGCGTGGGCTGCACGTAGACGCCGTCGTTGGCGATCGCGCCGTAGAGCGCGGCCATCTGCATGATCGTGGCCGTGCCCTCGTGGCCGATCGGCACCGAGCCGTACGACGTGCCCGACCAGTTCTGCGGCTCCTGGAGGATGCCCGAGGCCTCGCCCGCGATGCCCACGCCCGTGGGCTGGCCGAGCCCGAACGCCAGCTGGTACTCGTACAGCTTCTCCTTGCCGATGCAGTCGGCGAGCTGGATCGTGCCGACGTTGGAGGACTGGGCGATGATCCCGGCCAGGCTCAGGATCGCGTCGCCGTGCTGGTACCCGTCGGGGTAGACCTGGTCGCCCTTGGTGATCGTCTGCGCCACGGGCATCGTGCCGTCCGGCTCGATGCAGCCCTCCTCGAGCGCGGCGGCGAACACGATCGCCTTGTGGATCGAACCGGGGTCCACAGTGGCCTGTGTGCCGTAGTCGCGGTACGCCTCTTCGGAATCGACCTCGAACGGGTTGGCCGCGTCGTAGGTCGGGGTCGAGGCCATCGCGAGCATCTCGCCGGAGCCGACCTCCATGACCATCGCCGAGCCGAACTCGGCGTCGTGCTCCTTCACCGTGTCCTGCAGGATGTTCTGCACCTGGTACTGGAGCTTGTCGTCGAGGGTCAGCTGGATGTCGTTGCCCGGCACCGCCTCCTCCTCGCGGTAGAACGCGCCGGGGATGGCCAGGCCGGTCGACTGGCTGCGCTCGTAGGAGACCTCGCCGTCCTCGCCCGAGAGCCAGTCGTCGTAGGTCGCCTCGAGGCCGCCGAGGCCGGTGCCCTCCTCGCCGGTGAACCCGATGACGTTGGCGGCCAGGTCGTGTCCGGGCACGACGCGGCGCTCGTCGTCGCCGATGATGAGGCCCAGGTTCCCCATCTCCCGGATCTCGTCGCCGATGCCGAGGTCGACGCCGCGCTGCAGGTACGCGAAGCGGATCGGGTCGCCCTGCGGGGTCTCCTTGGTGGCGATGACCGGTTCGAGCTCGGAGGCCGGGCGGCCCAGGAGCGGCGCGAGGTTCGCGGCGAGCTCGGCCGGGTCGCCCTCGACCATGCCCGGGTCGACCGCGATGTAGTTCGCCTCCATCGAGTACGCGAGCCGGTTCCCGTTGCGGTCGAGGATCGCGCCGCGCTCGGCGGGCAGCGGCTCGGTCGTCAGGCGCTGGTTCAGCGCGTCGGCGGCGTACGCGGCCGAGTCGGTGACCTGCAGCTGGATGAGGCGCGCGCCCGAGACGAGCAGCAGGATCATGACGAACGCGGCCGCCATGCGCAGTCGCCGCCGCGGGTTGCCGATGCGCGGCAGGCTCGCCTGCGGCCGGACCTCGATCGGCCCGGTCGCGCGCACTGGGCCGCCGCGCGCGCCGGCGCGGCGCGGCGGGTTGATAGGGCCGGTGCGGCGGGTCTGGGTGGGCCGGACGGTCCCGGTGCGGCGCAGCGGTTCCGAGCGCGCGGGCTCGGGTTCGGCGCGGCGCGGCTCGGTGATCGCGCCGGTCTCGCGCTGGCGGCGCTCGCGGGAGCGGGCCGCGGCCTCGCGGCGCCTGCGCGCCGCGAGGTCGTCGGTCTCTTCGTGCTGCTGCGTGTTCCGGTTGCGCTCGCGGCGCGCGGCCTCGCGGTCGCGCGCCCCGTTCTCGCGGGCCCGGTTGTCCTCGCCCCCCGCCGCCTCGCGGACGGTGCGGCCGCGAGGCGTGTAACGGCGGGCTCGACTGATCGAGGAGGGGTCGCGCCGTTGACGGGGGTCGGATTCGGTCATCGACGTCCTTTACTCTTCGTCCCTCGGCACCTCGACGAGCTCGCCGCCCGGCAGGTACAGGAAGGTCACCTTCTCCGGCTGCACCATGCCGTACGTCTCGGCCATCGCCTGCAGGTTGCCCGGCGTGTCGAGCTGCGACAGCTCGTCCTCCAGCGCCTGCTCGGTCTGGTCGAGCTCGCCCGCCTGGGTGCGCAGCTCCTGCAGCCGGTAGGCGTCCTCGTTGATGACCGTGTTCAGCACGAGCAGGCCGAAGATGCCCGCGACGACGAGCGCGAGCACGCCGCCGACGAACGCCGGGCGCGGCACCTCGACCGGCTCCGGCGCGGGCTTGGCCTGCGGCTTCGTCTCGGTCCGGGTGCGCGGGAGCACCACGGTCTCGCGCTGCGGCGCGGCCGGGGTCTCGTGCGGAGCGGTCTCGTGCGGCGCCTCGACCGGGGCGGCGGCGGGCTGGACGGCGAGGCTGCCCTCGAACACAGGCGCGGACTCATCGGCGTCGCCGACGAGGCCGCGGCGCCGCGAGGACGCGGCGCGGGCCCGCCGACGGGCGGCCTTGATGATCTCGTCGGGGTCGGCTTGCGCGCGACGGTACTGGTCGCTCATGATGCGCCTCCTGCTCCTGTGGACGGTGCGATGCGCTCCGCCGCGCGGAGCCGGGCGGGCGCCGCGCGCGGATTGCGGTCGAGTTCGGTCTGCGTCGGTTGCTGGGCCTTCTTCGTGAGGAGTCGAAAGGTGGGTTCGGTTCCGGGGAGGTCGACGGGCAGGCCCGCCGGGCTGGTGGAGGTGGCGCGCTTGGCCAGCTCCTGCTTGGTGATGCGGTCTTCGAGCGAGTGGTAGGAGAGCACGACGACCCGGCCGCCGGGGGCCATGACGTCGAGCGCGGCGGGCAGCGCGCGCTCCCAGGTGTCGAGCTCGCCGTTGACCTCGATGCGCAGGGCCTGGAAGGTCCGCTTCGCCGGGTTGCCGCCGGTGCGCTTGCCCGCCTGCGGGATCGCGTCCTTGACGAGCTCGGCGAGCGCGCTGCTGGAGGTGATCGGCGCCTTCGCGCGAGCCTTGACGATCGCGGAGACGATCCGGGTCGCGAACTTCTCCTCGCCGTACTCGCGCAGGAGCCGGACGAGGTCGCCCGGCTCGTAGGTGTTCACCACGATCTCGGCGGTGAGCGGGTCGTCCGGGTTCATGCGCATGTCCAGGCGCGCGTCCTGGCTGTACGCGAAGCCGCGGTCGGCCTGGTCGAGCTGCATCGAGGAGACACCGAGGTCGAACAGGACCGCGTCGAGCCTGTCGAAGCCGTTGGCCTCCAGCACTGCCGGGATCTCGTCGTAGACGGCGCGGGCCGGGATGAACCGGTCGCCGAAGTCGGCGAGGCGCTTGGAGGCGAGCTCGAGCGCGGTCGGGTCGCGGTCGACGCCGATGACGGTGAGGCCGGGGTGGGCGGAGAGCATGGCCTCGGCGTGGCCGCCCGCGCCGAGGGTGGCGTCGACGTACAGCGCTCCGGGCCGCGAGGCGGCGGGCGCGAGGTAGTCGAGCACTTCGTCGAGCATGACGGGGATGTGCGGGGCGTTCGCGGCGTTCATTCCGCTCACCTCCTTCTCTACAGTCCTTCGGGCAGGTCGCCCTCTTCGATGTCGGCGAAGGCCTCTTCCGAGGCCTCCAGGTAGTCGTCCCAGGTCTGGGTGTTCCAGATCTCCACGCGGTTGGAGGCGCCGATGACCGCGAGGTCGCGGTCGAGGCCGGCGTACTCGCGCAGCCGCGGGGGGATGGTGACGCGGCCCTGCTTGTCGGGGACCTCGTCGTGGGCGGAGGCGAAGAACACCCGGCTGTAGGCGCGGGCGGTCTTGCTGGACATGGGGGCCTGCTGGAGCGCCTCGGCGATGCGCGTGAACTCCGCTTCGGGGAACACGTACAGGCAGCGTTCTTGGCCCTTGGTGATCACGACTCCCTCCGCCAGTCCTTCCCTGAATTTGGCGGGGAGGATGACGCGGCCCTTGTCGTCCAGGCGCGGGTTGTGGGTGCCGAGGAACATCGGCGCCACCCCCCGTGACTCTCAGGCTGCGCGGCCTCTCCGACCGCGTTGACAGGGCGATGGCCCCACCATTGCGCCCCACCTTACTCCACTCTCCCCCACCCTTGGGGGTTGTTTCGGCGCGGCATTCGTGGTGGGCGTGGCGAAAAGGCTGGTCAGGGTTGGTGGAGGACAGTGGAGTGACGAGTGCGCAACATGCGCTTTCGAAGGCGAACTTCACTCGCCGTTCACTCCGCCGGGTGGGAACGGCCCCAACGGAACCCGCTTTCGCGCGAGCGGGCGCGCACGGAGCGCGACGAGCACCGGCACGTTCCGCGCCCGTGCGGTCACTGTGGAGTGAGCGGTGGAGTGAAGTGGGGGCGTCCGCGCTGCCCGGCACCGGCGGCGCATCGGCGTTCGTCGCTGCCCGGGATCGCCGGGTCGGACCCACCTCACGCACCGCGGCCACGCATCACGCGTTCCGGTGCGCGTGTGACAAACTCTTCTGCATAGTCACCGGTTCCGATCAAGCCGAAAGCGAGCCCGCATGAGCGCGAATCTGACCCCCCGCGCGAAATTCGCCACCACGCTCCTCAGGACGGCGGCGGCGCTCTCGCGGGCGACGGGCCGCGGCGACGGCTCGGTGATCGGCGGGCGCGTCGGGTTGATCGTCGAACCGCGCCTCCTCGAACTGCTGGCCGAAGGCCGCCACGTCGTCCTCATCTCGGGCACCAACGGCAAGACCACCACGACCCGCTTCACGACCGCCGCGATCGAGGCGATCGGGAAGGTCGCGACCAACTCGTTCGGCGCGAACATGCCCACCGGGCACACCACGGCGCTCGCGAAGGCCCCGAAGGCCGAGTACGCGGCCCTCGAATGCGACGAGCACTACCTCGGGCAGCTGCTGGACGCGGCCAGCCCCAAGGTCGTGGCCCTGCTCAACCTCTCCCGCGACCAGCTCGACCGGGCCATGGAGGTCACCGCGCTCGCCGCGAAGTGGCGCCAGACCCTGCAGACCTCGGCCGGGTCCTCCACGATCGTGGCGAACGCCGACGACCCCCTCATCGTGTGGGCGGCCTCGGTCTGCCAGCGCGTCGTGTGGGTCGCGGCGGGCCAGTCGTGGACGGCCGACTCGGCGATCTGCCCGAACTGCGGCTCGCACCTGGACCGGTTCGGCGAGTTCTGGCGCTGCACGAACTGCGGGCTGAACCGGCCGAGCCCGCAGTGGTCGGTGGCGCAGGAGGGCGAGGCGGTGGTGGGCCCGGACGGGCGCCGCTACGAGCTGAACCTGCAGCTGCCGGGCCGGGTGAACCGCGCGAACGCGGCGACGGCGCTGGCGATCGCGAGCCTGTTCGGGGTGGACCCGGGCCAGGCCGCGCCGCGGCTGTCGGAGGTCGCCTCGGTGGCAGGGCGGTACGCGAAGGTCGAGCGGGAGGGCCGCCATCTGCGGCTGCTGCTGGCGAAGAACCCGGCGGGGTGGCTGGAGTCGTTCGACATGATCGAGCCGAACCCGCCCGTGGTCTTGTCGCTGAACGCGCGCGAGGTGGACGGGTTCGACACGTCGTGGATCTACGACGTGGACTTCACGTCGCTGGCGGGCCGGAAGGTCGTGGTGACGGGCGACCGGCGCACGGACCTGGCGGTGCGCCTGGAGGTCGACGGGGTCGACTTCATCGTGGTGGACGACATCAGGGCGGCGATCGCGGCGGTGCCGCCGGGTCCGGTGGAGGTCGTCGCGAACTACACGGCGTTCCAGGACATCCGCGCCGAATTCAACCGGGTCAACTAGCGAGAGAGAGCGTCCCACCGTGGCTATGAGCACTTTGCGCATCGTCTGGCTCTACCCCGACCTGCTGTCGACCTACGGCGACCGGGGGAACCTGCTGGTGCTGGCGCACCGGGCGCGCGCCCGGGGCATCGACGTGGAGCCGATGCAGGTCCGCAGCGACCAGCGGGTGCCGCACACCGCCGACATGTATTTGATCGGCGGCGGGGAGGACGGCCCGCAGGCGGTGGCCGCGGACCGGCTGCTGCAGGACGGCGCGCTGAACCGGGCGGCCGAGGCGGGGAAGCCGATCCTGGCGATCTGCGCCGGGTACCAGCTGCTGGGTTCGTCGTTCTACGCGAACGGCCGGGCCTACGAGGGGTTGAACATCCTGGACCTGCGGTCGGACCGGGGTCCGTCGCGGGCGGTGGGCGAGATCGCGGGCGACGCGGCGCCGCAGCTGGGGATCGGGCAGATCACGGGCTTCGAGAACCACGGCGGGCGCACGCACCTGGGCGAGGCGGTGCAGCCGCTGGCGCGGGTGACGGCCGGGATCGGCAACGACGGCGCGACCGAGGGCGCGTGGGCGGGGCACGTGATCGGGACGTACATGCACGGTCCGGGCCTGGCGCGGAACCCGAAGCTGGCGGACCTGCTCCTGGCGTGGGCGATCGGGGTGGACCCGGCGCAGCTGCCGCCGGTGGACGACACGTGGCCGGAGCGGCTGCGCGCGGAGCGGTTCCAGGCGCTGTCGACCGCGCAGTAGGTCGCGTCGCGCGCTCGCATTAGGCTGGCGAAACCACCCAGATGCGGTTAGTTTAGTGTGACAACTAACTGCCCCCGGGCGCGGTCCCCCAAGCCGCGCCTCAGCGATGCGCGCGAGGAGTACCCCCATGGACTGGCCCAAAGGCGTCGACGGTCTGAGCTACGGCGGCGACTACAACCCCGAGCAGTGGCCCGAGGACGTCTGGGACGACGACGTCATGCTCATGCGCGAGGCGGGGGTCAACCTCGTCACCGTGGGCGTGTTCTCCTGGGCGAGGCTCGAACCGCGCCCGGGCGAGTACGACTTCGGCTGGCTCGACACCGTCCTCGGCAAGCTCCACGCCGGGGGGATCAAGGTCGTCCTGGCGACGCCGACCGCATCGCCGCCGCCGTGGTTCACCATCGCGCACCCGGACGCGCTCAACCAGCGCCCCGACGGGGTGCGGCAGGTGCACGGCTCGCGCGACACGTACGACGTCTGCGCGCCCGCCTACCGGGAGGCGTCCCGGCAGATCGCGGCGAAGCTCGCCGAGCGGTACGCCGACCACCCGGCGCTGGCGATGTGGCACGTGCACAACGAGTACGGCTCGGCGACCTACTCCGAGCACGCCGAGCGGGCGTTCCGGTCGTGGCTCAAGGCGAAGTACGAGACGGTCGACGCGCTCAACGCCGCGTGGTGGGGCTCGTTCTGGAGCCAGCACTACAGCGAGTGGGACCAGGTCCTCGCGCCGCGGGCGACGCAATACCTCGCGAATCCGGCGCACGAGCTGGACTTCAAGCGGTTCACCTCCGACGCGATGCTCGAGCACTACCGGGAGCAGCGTGAGATCCTGCGCGCGGCGAACCCGGAGGTGCCGATCACGACGAACTTCGTGTTCGGGCAGTGGGTGCCGGTCGACCACTGGAAGTGGTCCTCCGAAGTGGACCTCGTCGCGTTCGACTCGTACCCGTCGGCGCCGGACGAGCGCGCCGAGCAGCAGAGCGCCTTCCACGCCGACCTGTGCCGCTCGTGGGCGGGCGGCGGCGACTGGCTCCTCATGGAGCAGGCCGCCGGGACCCTGCACTCCAAGGACGGCCGGATCGCGAAATCCCCCGGCCGCATGGCCCGGCACTCGATGATCCACATCAGCCGCGGCTCCAAGGGCGCCATGTTCTTCCAGTGGCGGGCCGGGCGCGGCGGCGCCGAGCAGTGGCACTCCGCGCTGCTCCCCCACGCGGGCAAGAACACCCGCATCTTCCGCGAGGTCGCCGAGTTCGGCAACACGCTCCCGGGCATCGCCCACACCGTCGAGGCGCCCGTCGAGGCCGAGGTCGCGATCCTGTGGAGCACCGACTCGTGGTGGGCCACCGGCGGCGGCGCGCACCTGCCCGCGCCCCTGGACTACCTCGAGAACGTCGCCCAGATCCACCGGGTCCTGCGCGACCGCGGCGTCGTCGCCGACTTCGTCGCCCCCGAGGGCGACCTCTCCAAGTACACGACGGTGATCGCCCCGAGCACCTACGTGCTCAGCCGGGCCGGGTCCGAGAACCTGCGCTGGTTCACCGCCGGAGGCGGCCGCCTCGTCGCGTCCTACCTCACCGGCGCGGTCGACGAGCACTGCCAGGCGTGGCTCGACGGGTACCTCGGCGGCATGACCGACCTGTTCGGCATCCGCGTCACCGAGCACCTCCCCCAGCCCGCGGGCGAGCTGCGGGCGCTGTGGAACTTCGGTGCGGCCGAGCGGTTCTGCGAACTCGTGGAACTGCGCGGCGCCCAGTGCGTCACCCAGTACGCCACGGGCGAGGTCATCGAGAACCAGCCGGCCGTCACCGTCAACCCGTTCGGCGAGGGCGAGGCCTGGTACGTCTCGTGCAAGCTCGTCGACGACGCGTGGGACCGCCTGTTCGAGGAGCTCAAGCTCAGCGGCCCCGGCCGTCCCGGGCTCGACGTCGTCGACCGCGGCCAGTGGCGGTTCATCGTCAACCACACCGACCGGGAAGAGCAGGTCGGGCACGTGATCGTCCCGGCCGGTTCGTGGGCCGTCGACCGCAAGCCCGAATAAGGAGTTTCGGCCCGCCTCCGCGGAGGCGGGCCCTACGCTCAGCGACATGAGCGACGAGACGGCCTGGACCGGGCAGCGGCTGCCACGGGGCGAACTGTTCACCCTCTTCGGCGCCCTCATGCTGACGGTCTTCCTCGCCGCGCTCGACCAGACCATCGTCGGCACCGCCCTGCCCACGATCGTCGGCGACCTCGACGGCATGGACGAGTACACGTGGGTCGTCACCGCCTACCTCATCGCCACCGCCGCCTCGACCCCGCTGTACGGCAAGCTCTCCGACCTCTACGGGCGGCGGCCGGTCATCCTCCTGGCGATCGCGATCTTCCTGATCGCCTCGGCGCTCGCGGGCCTCTCGCAGACCATGCTGCAGCTCATCCTCTTCCGCGGCCTCCAGGGCCTGGGCGCGGGCGGCCTCATGACCCTCGCGTTCACCATCGTCTCCGACGTCCTCCCGCCCCGTGAGCGCGGCAAGTACCAGGGCCTGTTCGGCGCGGTCTTCGCCCTGTCATCGGTGGCCGGGCCCGTCCTCGGCGGCTGGCTCGCCGAAGTGGACTGGCGCTGGATCTTCTACATCAACCTGCCCACCGGGCTCGTCGCGCTCGTCGCCGTGAACACGGTCCTGCGCAGGCACCCGATCCCGACCCGGCAGCACCGGATCGACTACCTCGGCGCGGGGCTCCTCGTCCCAGCCGTCGTCTGCCTGCTGCTGGCGATCACGTGGGGCGGCCAGGACTACGCGTGGTCCTCCCCCGTCATCATCGGGCTGCTCGCCGCGGCGGCGGTGCTCTCGGTCCTGTTCGTGTGGGCCGAGACGCGCGCCGAGGAGCCGATCCTGCCGCTGCGCATGTTCAAGCAGGGCACGTTCAGCCTCGCCACCGTGACCGCGCTCGTCTTCGGCATCGCCATGTTCGCCGGGATCGTCTACATCCCGCTGTTCTTCCAGATGGTGCGCGGCTACACGCCCACCCAGTCCGGCCTGCTCATGCTCCCGATGATGGGCGGCATCGTCATCACCTCGATCCTCTCGGGGTTCCTCATCTCCAAGGCCGGGCGCTACAAGTGGTTCCTCGTGACCGGCTCCGTCGTCACCACGTTCGGGCTCACGCTCTTCACGCAGCTGCACCTCGACACGCCGCTGTGGCAGAGCTCGGTGTACATGGCGGTCCTCGGCCTCGGCATGGGCCTGTTCATGCAGCCGCTCGTGCTCGCCATGCAGAACATCGTGACCATGGCCGACCTCGGCGTCGCCACCAGCACCAACACGTTCGCGCGGACCCTGGGCGGCGCGATCGGCACCAGCGTCCTCGGCGCGGTCATGAACTCCACACTGGACTCCGAGCTCGAGGCGAACCTGCCGGGCGCGCTCAGCCAACTGTCGCCGCAGGAGGCCGCGGGCTTCAGCACCGACGACCTCTCGGCGATCACCGAGTCCCCCACCGCGATCGCGGCCCTGCCCGACCCGATCCGGTCGGTCGTCCAGCTCGCCTTCACCGACGGCCTCGACGACGTCTTCCTCGTCGCCGCGTGCATCACCGCCGCCTCGATCGTCCTCACGCTCCTCCTGCCGAACCTGGTCCTGCGCGGCGGCGGCGAGCAGCGCCGCGACGACCCCGACACCGCCGCCCACGAGATCCGCGCCGACACCCTGCCGTAGCACGTCCATTCAGGAGGAGGAGACATGGAAGTACTCATCGTCGGCGCGGGCGGCATGGCCCGCGGCATCGGCCTGCGGCTCGTCCGCGGCGGCCACCAGGTGCGCATCGCCAACCGCGAACCCGACAAGGCCGCCGACCTCGCCGCCGAACTGGGCGGCAGCGCCGTCGGCGAGCCGCTCGACAGCGCCGCCGGGGCCGAGGTGATCGTGCTGGCCCTCCCCTACGAGGGCAGCAGGGAGGTCGCCCGGCTGTGGGCCGAGCAGCTCTCCGGGAAGATCCTCGTCGACATCAGCAACCCCGTCGACTACGAGACCTTCGACGGCCTCGTCACCCCGCCCGGCAGGTCCGGCGCGGACGAGATCGCCGCCGCCGCGCCCGGAGCGCGAGTGGTCAAGGCCTTCAACACCACCTTCGCGGGCCGCCTCGCCAACACCGGCAGACTCGACGTGTTCATCGCCGGAGACGACATCGAGGCCCGCAAGCTCGTCGCGGGCCTCTGCGAGGACGCGGACCTGCGTCCCATCGACGTCGGCGGCCTCAAGCACGCGCTCGCGCTCGAGACCTTCCAGTTGCTGCACATGAAGGTCCAAGGCGAGATCGACGGCAACTGGTCCACTGCCCTGACCATCGCCCCCTAAGGGACGCAGCATGAGAGGGCACCGCCGCGGCGGTGCCCTCCTACGTTCCTCAGACCCGCTCGCGCGCGCCGCTCCCGTCCGAGCGCCGGATCGCGTCCTGCGTGCGCAGCACCGCGATTGCGGTGTCGAAGTTCGGCGCGGCGGGCGCGCCCGTGCGGATCGCGCCCGCGAACGCCCGGTACACCTCGCCCGCGTTGGCCGACGGCGACGGGTTGGCGGAACCGCCGGTCCAGAACCGCCCCGGCACCGGGACGGCCTCGGTCCCCTGCGCGGTCGACTTCGTCAGCCGGTAGCGGGGCGCGACCAGCGAGTCGTCCTCCGACACCAGGACCAGCCGGCCCGCGCGGCCCTGCACCTCGATCCGGTAGCCGTCGCCAGCCGGACCGCCCGTCGTGATGTGGACCGACGCGGGCGCACCCGACTCCAGCGTGCCGTGCGCCAGGATCTGGTCGGGCGACGTGACCGCCAGCGCCGCACCGGTCTCGATGATCCGCACCTCGGGGATGCGGGTGGAGAGGCGGCCCGAGAGCTCGGTGAAGCGGCCGACCGCGTGCGTGAACTGATCCATCGCGTGGCCGCCGACGACGGCGAGGTGGTTGACGCCCTTGGTCTCGTCGAACAGGTCCGCATACCGTTCGGACCAGGCCTCGGCGGAGGCGATCGAGTACGTGAGCGAGGCCGAGAGCACGTCGCCGACCTCGCCTTCCTCGATGAGTTCGCGCAGGTGGCGGATCGCGGGGTGGTTGCGGGTCTGGAGGCCGACGGCGTGCTGGACGCCCTTCGCGGCGGCCAGGTCGCGGTAGCGCTCGGCGGTGGCGGCGTCCTTCGCGAGGGGCCATTCGACGTAGACGTGCTTGCCCGCGTTGAGGGCCGCTTCGACCAGGTCGCCGCGCTTGGGGAGCTGCACGGCGATGAGGACCGCGTCGACGGCCGGGTCGGCCAGCAGCTCGTGGGCGTCCCCGTAGGACCGCTTCGCGCCCCACGCTTCGGCGGCCTCGGCGGCTTGGGCCGCGTCGGTGGAGGCCACGGCGACGATGTCGAAATCGGTCGATTCCCGCAGTGCCGCGAGGTGGACCGCCCGGGCCCAGCCGCGCTGCGCGTGTGCCCCGATGACGCCGAGTCCGATGCTGCCGGTCATGTCGATTGCTCCGTTCGCTAAGTGCTTCAGTGAGAACCCTACTGACCATCGCTGAGCGCATCAATGCTCGAAGACCGCGAGAAGATGTCTCATCGTCTCGGTATGACGGACGATAGGATATCCGGATGGACATCCTCAGCGACACGATCGCGGCGACCCGCGTCGGACGCCCCGGGTTCGGACTGACCATCAGGGACGCGCCGTGGGGCCGCTCGTATCCGCGCGTGCCCGGGGCCGGGTTCCACATGGTCGTGCAGGGGTCGTGCTGGCTCATCCCGCAGCGGTCCGAGCCCGTCCCCCTCTCGGTCGGCGATGTCGTGCTGCTCTACGGCAACCAGGGCCACGGCCTCGCCGACAGCCCCGGCACGCCGCTGAACGAGATCGCCGGACCCGGCGAACCGGAGCTCGTCGAGGGTCCCGGACCGCGCACGACGCTGTTGTGCGGGGTGTACGAGTTCGAGCGGGACTGGTCGCATCCGATGCTCGACGCGCTCCCGGAGGTCGTCCACGTCCCGGCCCGCCTCGGCCGCCACCCGCGACTGCGCGCCACTGTGGATCTCTTGACCGCCGAGCTCGAGGAGCGGGGACCTGGCACCGACGCTGCCGCGCCGGCGCTGCTGGACGTGCTGCTCGTCCACATCCTGCGGGCCTGGCTCGCCGAGCAGGAGGACGACACCGGTTGGGCCGCAGCGCTTCGCGACACCGGCCTGGCCGCGACGCTCGGCGCGGTCCACGACGCGCCCGGCAGGCCGTGGACGGTGGCGTCGCTGGCGGCCCACGCGGGCATGTCGCGCGCGGCCTTCGCCCGCCGCTTCACCGCGGGCGTCGGCGAACCGCCGCTCGCGTACGTGACCCGGTGGCGGATGATCACCGCGGCCCGCCGCCTCCGCGAAGGCGATGCGCCGCTCGCGGCGATCGCGAAGGAGGTCGGCTACAGCTCCGAGTACGCCTTCGCCAAGGCGTTCAAGAAGGCGCACGGCACCGCGCCCGGCCGCTACCGCCGCGGCGGTCCCGACGCGGGGCAGTAGCCGGGCCCGGTCACAGGCCGCAGTCGTCCTCGCCCTGCACCATGTAGGTGAGGACGATGCGGGTGCCGAAGTCGGCTTCGGCGTTCCCGGCTGGTTCCTGGTTGAGCACTTCGCAGTGGCTGGTGTCGTAGTAGTCGGTGATCTCGCCCGCGACGTTGTCGAACCCCGCGGCGGCGAGCTCCGCTTTCGCGTCCTGAGTGGACATGCCGAGGACGTTCGGCATGGTGCCCGAGGTCGCGGGCTCCTCGGCCGGGGGCGTGGTCTCGGCTGAGTCCTGGGTCTGGTCGTCGTCCTGCGCGGCGCCGTCGTCCTCGGCTGCGTCGCCGCCATCGTCGGATCCGGCGGGCTCCGCTGCGGCCGTGGTCGTCTCGTCGGCGGACGTCGCGGACGAGCCCTCAGCCGAAGGCGAGTTCGAGGCCGCACCGGTCGGGACCGGCTCGGTGGTCGCGTCGCCGTCGGCCTGGGAATCCCAGCCGTCCGTCAGCGGGGACCAGGCGAACAGTCCGGTGAGGAGCAGCAGCGCCGCCACGATCACGGTGACCATGCCGACACGCCAGGACCACATGCCTTGGCGGGCAGGCGCTTCGCGCTCGACCAGCGGCTGGACGGCGGGCCGCAGGACCGCGGTGGTGTCGGGAGCAGCGGTCTCGCGGCAGGCCTGTGCGAAGGCCTCCGCCGAAGGCCACCGGTCCGCCGGGGCCTTCGCCAGCGCCCGGAGGACGACCTGGGCGACGGCGGGCGGGACGCCGTCGCCGGGCGGCGCGGGTTCGGCCGTCATGTGGGCGGCGATCATCGACTTGGCGTCCGGGAACTCGAAGACCGGGCGCCCGGTCAGGCATTCGTAGGCGACGGTGCCGAGCGAGTAGATGTCGGAGGCCGGGACGACCGCTTCGAAGCCGACCTGCTCGGGCGAGGCGTTGCGCAGGGTGCCGAGTGAGACGCCGCTTTCGGTGAGGGTGGTCGCGCCGTCGACGCGGGCGATGCCGAAGTCGACGAGTTTGACGGTGCCGTCCAAGGCGATGACGATGTTGGCGGGCTTGATGTCCCGGTGGACGATGCCCGCGCGGTGGGCGACCGCGAGCGCGTCGGCGACGTCCGCGACCACGGCCATGGTCCGCTCGGCCGGGAGCCGTTGCTCGGTCCTGAGCAGGGAGGACAGCGACTCGCCGTCGACGAGTTCCATCACCATGTAGGCGGCGGTCTCGCCCCGGTACTCGGCCTCGCCCTGGTCGTGGACGGCGACGATGCCGGGGCTCTTGAGCTTCGCGAGCGCCTGGGCCTCGCGCAGGAACCGGGCCCGGGCGAGGCCGGGCTCCTCGTGGCCGCGCTGGTAGAGCAGTTTGACGGCGACGTCGCGGTCGAGGCGTTCGTCATGGGCGCGCCAGACCTCGCCCATGCCGCCGGCGCCGAGGCTCGACTGCAGGAGGTAGCGGTCTGCGAGAAGGGGGTTGTCCACGCTGCGGCTTTCGAGTCGGCGTCTGAGGGGCGCTTCAGCTTAGCCAGCGCCGTCGAGCCGGGCTACTTGGTCGAGTCGATGACGAAGTCGCGGCCGAGTCCGAGAAGGACGCTGTCGGACGTCAGCAAGGCGAGGCGGTGGAGATGCGCCTGGGAGAGGATCAGCCTGTCGAACGGGTCGTGGCGCAACAGTTCCGGGAAGTCGCGGAGGCCTTCGGCGTGGTCCCCGGAGATCTCGAGGAGTTCGAACCCGGAGGCTTCGACTTGGGCTGCGAAGTCCGTCGGGATCTTCAGTTTTCCGAGCATCGACTTGACGGTCAGCTCCCAGATCGTGGCGACCGAGACGTGCACCGCCGCCGCGGCCTCGATGCGCTGCCGGGCCCGGTGGCCCAGGCGGGGGCTGTCGTCCATGGCCCATAGCGCGGTCTGACTGTCAAGCAGGAGCATCGGCGTCTCCATAGAACATCGCCTGGATGTCGGGGTCGATGTCGAAAGCGGCGTCGTCGTATTCGATCCGCCCCTTGAGTCGGCCGAGCGTCACCGGCCGTTCGCGGTGCGGGATGAGGTCCACCACCGGCTTTCCGGCTTTCGCGATGACGATGTGCTCTCCTCGGGCAGCTCGCTCGATCAACCGCGACAACTGGGTCTTGGCCTCGTGGATGTTCACTACGTACGCCATGACTCGAGGGTATCAGACTAGACCAGACTTAGCTAAGTTCCTGGGGATGAGGGGGTCGTCCGTCGGGGCGGCGTGTCGGCCTCGCATGAGCCGGAGGCCGTAGGCGAGGAGGCCGAGGGAGAGGGCGACGTGCATGGCGAACGGGACGGGGGCGGCGGTGAGGATCTGGGTGTAATCGCTGGCGGCGTGGAGCAGGATCAGCGGCAGGACCCAGGCGAAGCGGTACTGGTAGGCGCCCAGGGCGAAGCCGTAGATGGCGGTCAGCACCAGGATGGTCAGCACGTCTTCGGTCGAAGGGCTGCCGGTGGCGAGCAGCGACAGGTGCTGGAGGCCGAACATGGCCCCGGCCAGCGCGACCGCCGGGAGCGGCCGGAAGGACTTGCAGAGGGTCTGGAGCACGGCGACGCGGGAGGTGAGCTCTTCGTTGACGCCGACGAGGAGGAGCGTGAGGGCCCAGAGGCCGTATCCGGGTGCGAGGTCGCCGAAGCCGCCGGGGTAGGCGAGCCAGACGAACGCCTCGAACGCGAAGGGCAGCAGCAGGAGCGCGGCGCGCTTGGAGCACCAGAGGGTGGCGATCCCGGAGCGGCGCCACAGACGCAGCCACGTGACGATCCCGATCGCGAAGGCGGCGCAGACGGCGTTGGCGAAGAGCCCCTGGTACCAGCCATTGATGCCGAGGTAGGGGGCGAGTTCGAGCGATCCGACGATGAGTCCGAAGCGGACCGCTTGCACGGCGACGGCGAGGGTCAGGGCGCGGGCGGGGGTGCTGCGCATGCCAGTGACCTTCATGGAGGGGCCGGAAGGATCAGTGTATGGCGGCGACGCCAGGGGCGCACTAGGCCGAGAGGCGGATGCGGAAGGCGATGGCGCGGTAGGCGGTCTCGGTGAGGAGGGCCTGCCTGGGTTCGGCGGTGTCGCCGAAGTGCACGGCCGTCTTGAGGCGGGCGAGGCGGGGGTCTTCGAGGATGCCGTCGACCGGGCCCGCGGTGACCAGGGCGTCGAACGCGGCGTCGCCGAGGACGGCGAAGACGGCGTCGCGGGCGCGCTTCTCGGCGGCCTTGGCCTGGCCTTCCCTGCGGCGGGCGAAGCGCTGCTGGGACTGGCCGCCCGCTTTGGTGGTGCCCTGGACGTAGGCGGTGTCGGTCTTGGAGGCCGTGATGCGGCCGTCGGCGAGGATCCCGACCGAGTAGGCGCCTTTGCGGGCGAGGAGCACGGCGATGCGGCGGGGTTCGAGCGCGTAGTCGCGCAGGTGCTCGGCGGCCTTGACGGGATCGTCGTCGAGGAGCCAGCCCGCGGGCAGGCCGTCGGCCAGTGTCCATACGACACTGGCCGACGTTCCCTCGTTCGATTCGATCGTCCAGGCGTCGCCTTCGGCGTGGTGGCGTGCGATGCCGCCGTTGCGCGCCGAGAAGTTGGCGACCCAGCGCGGGAGGCGGTCGGGTTCGATCTCGACGATCCTGCCGCCGCCGGAGGCGGGGCGGAGCCTAGACGTTGAAGCCAAGTGCCCGGAGCTGGTCGCGGCCGTCGTCGGTGATCTTGTCCGGGCCCCACGGCGGGATCCACACCCAGTTGATCTTGAGGTCGGCGGCGAGGCCGCCCTCGGGGCCGCTGCACAGGGCGGAGCGGGACTGGTCCTCGATGACGTCCGTCAGCGGGCAGGCCGCCGAGGTCAGGGTCATGTCGAGGGTGACGATGTTCTGCTCGTCCACGTGCACGCCGTAGATGAGGCCGAGGTCGACCACGTTGATGCCCAGCTCGGGGTCGACCACGTCTTTCATGGCTTCGAGGATGTCGTCCTCTTTCGCCTTCACGGTGTCGGTCATGCGTCGGTCCTTCCGGGGATCGCAGCTTCGGCGCGGACCAGGGCGTCCTGGAACGCCTTCCAGCCCAGCAGCGCGCACTTCACGCGCATCGGGTACTTTGAGACGCCCGCGAACGCGACGGCGTCCTCGAGGGACTCCTCGTCGCCTTCGGCCTGGCCCTTGGAGTTCATCAGCTCGGTGAACTCGGCCAGCTTCGCCAGCGCGTCGTCCACCGTGGTGCCGTTGATGAGCTCGTACATCACGGAGGCGGAGGCCTTGGAGATCGAGCAGCCGACGTTGTCGTAGGAGACGTCGGCGATCGTGTCGCCCTCCACGTGGACCCGGAGGGTGATCTCGTCGCCGCAGGTCGGGTTGACCTGGTGGGACTCGCCCTCGTAGGGTTCGCGCAGGCCCGCGCCGCGCGGGCGCTTGTAGTGGTCCAGGATGACTTCCTGGTAGAGCTCGTCGAGATTCATCAGCCGAACACCTTTCGCACCTGGCCCAACGCCTCCACGAGCCGGTCTATTTCCTCGTGGGTGTTGTAGACGTACCCCGAGGCGCGCGTGGTGGCGGTGACGCCGAAGCGCGCGCAGGTGGGTTTGGCGCAGTGGTGGCCGACCCGGACCGCGATGCCCTCGGCGTCGAGGATCTGGCCGACGTCGTGCGGATGCACGTCGGCCAGCGTGAAGGAGACGGTGGCGCCGCGCCCGATGGGGACGCGGGGCCCGACGACCTGGAGCCCGTCGACCGTTTCGAGGCGGTCGAGCATGTACGCGACGTACTCCTTCTCGTGGGCGCGGACGTTCGCCATGCCGAGCTTGTCGAGGTAGTCGACGGCGGCCGCGAGACCCACGGCCTCGGCGATCGGCGGCGTCCCGGCCTCGAACTTGGCGGGCGCGTCGGCGAACGTGGTGCGCTCCATGGTGACGGTCTTGATCATCGACCCGCCCGTGAGGAACGGGGGCATGGCCGCGAGCAGGTCCGCTTTCGCCCACAGGACGCCGATGCCGGTGGGGCCGAGCATCTTGTGGCCGGTGAACGCGATGAAGTCGACGCCGAGCTCGGTCACGTCCACGGGAATGTGCGGGACGGACTGGGAGGCGTCGAGGCCGACAAGGGCCCCCACCTCGCGGGCGCGCCGCACGACCTGCGAGGTCGGGTTGACCGTGCCGAGCAGGTTGGCGACGTGGACGAAGGAGACGACCTTGCAGCGTTCCGTGATCACCTCGTCGAGCGATTCGAGGTCGAGGCGGCCGGCGTCGGTGATGCCGATCCACTTCAGCGTCGCGCCGGTCCGCTGACACAGCTGCTGCCAGGGGATGAGGTTGGCGTGGTGCTCCATCTCGGTCACCACGACCTCGTCGCCGGGCCCGAGCTTGAAGCGCGGGTCGGCGGACGGGTCGAAGGCGGCGTTCTGGAAGGCGTACGCCATCAGGTTGATCGACTCGGTGGAGTTCTTGGTGAACACCACCTCGTCGGGGCTCGGGGCCCCGATGAACGCGGCGACCTTGGCGCGGGCGCCCTCGTAGGCCTCGGTGGCCTCGGCTCCGAGCGTGTGGACCGAGCGCGAGATGTTCGCGTTCGAGTGGTCGGTGAAGCGGCGCATGGCCTCCACGACCTGGACGGGCTTCTGCGAGGTCGCGGCCGAGTCGAGGTAGGCGAGGGTCTTGCCCCCGATCCTGCGCTGCAGGATCGGGAAGTCGGCCCGGATGGCCTCGACGTCGAGCTTGCTTGCAGGCTCCACGGGCTCCTTCTTCCTGTTTGGCTAGGCGGCCTTCGTGCCGACGTAGGACTCGTAGCCTTCGGCTTCGAGCTTGTCGGCGAGTTCCGGGCCGCCCTCTTCGGCGATCTTGCCGTCGACGAAGACGTGGACGAAGTCGGGCTTCACGTACCGCAGGATGCGCGTGTAGTGCGTGATGAGCAGGACGCCGGAGTTGCTGGTGGCCTTGGCGTGGTTGATGCCCTCGGAGACGACGCGGAGGGCGTCGACGTCGAGGCCGGAGTCGGTCTCGTCGAGGATCGCCATCTTGGGCTTGAGCAGCTCCATCTGCAGAATCTCATGGCGCTTCTTCTCGCCGCCGGAGAATCCCTCGTTGACGTTGCGGTTGATGAACGCCTCGTCCATCTTCAGCTCGGCCATCGCGCCCTTGAGGTCCTTCATCCAGGTGCGGATCTTCGGGGCCTCGCCGTCGACGGCGGTCTTGGCGGTGCGCAGGAAGTTCGACACCGAGACGCCGGGGACCTCGACCGGGTACTGCATGGCGAGGAAGAGGCCCGCGCGGGCGCGCTCGTCGACGCTCATGGCGAGGACGTCCTCGCCGTCGAGGAGGACCTCGCCGCCGGTGATCTCGTACTTCGGGTGCCCGGCCAGCGAGTAGGCCAGGGTCGACTTGCCGGAGCCGTTCGGGCCCATGATGGCGTGCGTCTCGCCGGAGCTGATGGTGAGGTCGACGCCGTGCAGGATCGGCTTGGCGCCCTCGTCGGTGTTGACCGAGACGTGCAGGTCGCGGATCTCGAGCTTGCTCATAACTTCAGTATCCTTCAGGCGTTTTCAGTGGTCTTGGGCTTCAGGCTGAGGTAGACGTCGCCGTCGCGGACCTCGATCGGGTAGGTCGGGACCGGCTCCGTGGCGGGCGGTCCGGACGGTTTGCCGGTGCGCAGGTCGAAGCTCGACCCGTGCAGCCAGCACTCGATCTGGCAGTCCTCGACGTCGCCTTCGGAGAGCGCCACGGCGGCGTGGGAGCACTCGTCGTAGAGGGCGAACGCCTCGTCGCCCCTGCGTACGAGCACGATCGACGTGCCGTGGATGTCGGCCGCGACGGCCTCGCCCTCCGGCAGTTCGTCGAGCGCGCACACGCGCAGGAAATCGGAGTCGGTCATCTAGGCCTCGATGTCCTGGGGCGCGATGAACTTCCCGGCGTCGAGGCGGGCGACGACGAGCTCGGTGAGCTCCTCGCGGAGCGCCTCGTCCGGGATCTTCTGGATGATCTCGTTGAAGAAGCCCTTGACGACCAGGCGGCGGGCCTCGGCCTCGGGGATGCCGCGCGACTGGAGGTAGAACAGGTGCTCCTCGTCGAAGCGGCCGGTCGCCGAGGCGTGCCCGGCGCCGACGATCTCGCCGGTCTCGATCTCCAGGTTGGGGACCGAGATGGCGCGCGCGCCGTCGGAGAGGACGAGGTTGCGGTTGATCTCGTACGTGTCGGTGCCGGTGGCCGCGTCCTGGATGAGGACGTCGCCGACCCACACCGTGCGGGCCGTGTCGCCCTGGAGGGCGCCGCGGTAGTTCACGTTCGAGTGGCAGTCGGGGACGGAGTGGTCCACGAGCTGGCGGTGCTCCAGGTGCTGCTCGGCGTCGGCGAAGTACAGGCCGAACGCGTCCACGGAGCCGCCGCGGC
This sequence comes from Glycomyces sp. NPDC048151, assembly GCF_043202775.1. NCBI lineage: Bacteria > Bacillati > Actinomycetota > Actinomycetes > Glycomycetales > Glycomycetaceae > Glycomyces > Glycomyces sp. NPDC048151. The sequence goes on from NZ_JBIDBB010000006.1 coordinate 368,412, forward strand.
CCGCGTAGTCGACCGACAGGTACTGGCGGACCAGGTCGCCGCCGAGCGTGACGGCGATGTGGTCGAGCTTCGCGTCCCGGCCCAGGCGGGCCTTCTGGTGCTCGACGTGGGTGGCCTCGCGGTCCCACTCGGCCACGACGACCAGGCGCAGGTGCGCGCCGTCGCCGACCGAGATCTCGACGTTGTCGCCGAGGCGGGCCAGGCCGGTGTGGCGCACGATCAGCGTGACGTCGGCGTGGTGGCCGACCTCGATGAACGTGTGCGCCCACGTGGCGCCGTCGAGGCCGCCGCCGGTGACGTCGAGCCACACGGGCTCGGCCACGGCGGTCTCGGGCGCGACCGCCACGAGCAGGGCCTTCTCGGTCTTGGCCCACGCGACCGCGCTGGGGCGGTCGAACGGGGTCAGGATCGAGCCGAGGCGCTTGTCGTCCTTGCCGACGGCTTCGGCGGTGACCCCCGCGGGCAGGCTGCGGATCGCGTACTCGGCGGCCTTCGCCGCCGGGGCGGTCTCGGCGCTGTCGAGGCCGGCGAGGCGCTTGATCGGCGTGTACCGCCAGTCCTCCTCGCGGCCGGTGAGGGCCGGGAAGTCGGCGGGCTCGAACGAGCGCAGCAGCTGCGACTTCGTCTTCGGGGGCACCTCGCCGAGGCCGTGGGTGTGCGGCTTGGCGCCAGTGGCCAATTCGATGCTCATGAAATCTCTGGTTCCTTGTCCGTGTCCGGCTGCGCTAGCCGACCGCGCCTTCCATCTGGAGCTCGATCAGTCGGTTGAGCTCCAGGGCGTACTCCATCGGGAGTTCCTTCGCGATGGGCTCGATGAAGCCGCGCACGATCATCGCCGCCGCCTCGTCCTCGGTCAGGCCGCGGCTCATGAGGTAGAACATCTGGTCCTCGCCGATCTTGGAGACCGTCGCCTCGTGGCCCATGTCGACGTCGTCCTCGCGGATGTCGACGTACGGGTACGTGTCGGAGCGCGAGATCGTGTCGACCAGCAGCGCGTCGCACTTCACGGTGGACTTCGAGTGGTGCGAGCCCTCGTTGACCTGCACGAGGCCGCGGTACGAGGTGCGCCCGCCGCCGCGCGAGATCGACTTCGACACGATCGTCGAAGAGGTGTTCGGGGCCGCGTGCGTCATCTTCGCGCCCGTGTCCTGGTGCTGGCCCTCGCCGGCCATCGCGACCGACAGGACCTCGCCCTTGGCGTGCTCGCCGACCATGACCACGGCCGGGTACTTCATGGTGACCTTCGAGCCGAGGTTGCCGTCGACCCACTCCATGGTCGCGCCCTGCTCGGCGACCGCGCGCTTGGTGACCAGGTTGTACACGTTCGACGACCAGTTCTGGATCGTCGTGTACCGGACGCGCGCGTCCTTCTTCACGATGATCTCCACGACCGCCGAGTGCAGCGAGTCCGAGGAGTACACCGGGGCCGTGCAGCCCTCGATGTAGTGCACGAACGAGCCCTCGTCCGCGATGATGAGCGTGCGCTCGAACTGGCCCATGTTCTCGGTGTTGATCCGGAAGTAGGCCTGGAGCGGGATGTCGACGTGGACGCCCTTGGGCACGTAGATGAACGAGCCGCCCGACCAGGTGGCCGTGTTGAGCGCCGCGAACTTGTTGTCGCCCACCGGGATCACGGAGCCGAAGTACTCCTGGAAGATCTCCGGGTGCTCCTTCAGGCCCGTGTCGGTGTCCATGAAGATGACGCCCTGCTGCTCCAGGTCCTCGCGGATGGAGTGGTAGAGCACCGTCGACTCGTACTGGGCGGCGACGCCGGAGACGAGCTGCTGGCGCTCGGCCTCGGGGATGCCCAGCTTGTCGTAGGTCCGCTTGATGTCCTCGGGCAGGTCCTCCCAGGACTCCGCCTGCTTCTCGGACGCCTCGACGTAGTACTTGATGTTGTCGAAGTCGATCCCGGACAGGTCGGCGCCCCAGTTCGGCATCGGCTTGCGGCCGAAGAGTTTGAGACCCTTCAACCGCAGGTCGAGCATCCACTCGGGTTCGTTCTTGCGCGCGGAGATGTCGCGGACGACCTCTTCGGTCAGACCGCGGCGCGCGTTCGCACCGGCGGCGTCCGAGTCGGCCCAGCCGTACTCGTACCGCTCCAGGGAGGCAAGCGCCTCTTCCTGCGACAGCGGTTCGCTCTTCTGCGTGTCGGTCATCTCAAGTCTCACCTTTGACCTGTCGGGTTATCGGTCTGCGCGGCTGGGTGGGGGCAGCGGCACCGGGCCGCTTCCACCTTCGGCGCCCGCGGCCCTGAGGCCCCGGTTCGTGCCGGGCACATGGGTGGTGCACACCCCGTCCCCGTTGGCGATCGTCGCCAGGCGCTGGACGTGGACGCCCAGCAGGCGGCTGATCACCCGCGTCTCCGCCTCGCACAGCTGCGGGAACTCCGCGGCCACGCCCGCCACCGGGCAGTGGTGCTGGCAGATCTGCCCGCCCGAGGCGATGACCGACGCCGTGGCGGCGTAGCCCTCGCCCGACATGGCGGTGGCCAGCGCCTGGGCGCGGGCCATCGAGTCGTCCGAGTCGACCGCGTCCATGGCGGCCCGGCAGCGGGCCTCCAGTCGCGCGACCTGCTCGGCGGCGAAGCCGCCGACGGCGTCCTCGCCCTCGAAGCGGCGGATCCAGCGCAGCGCCTCCATCGCGAGGTCGTCGTAGGTGTGGCCGAAGGAGGTGCGGGCGGCGGGCGTGAGCTGGTAGCTCTTGGCGGGCCTTCCACGTCCGGCGGTCTTGACCACGCGGGTCTCGACCTGGCCTTCGGCTTCCATCGCGTCCAGATGGCGGCGGGTGGCGGTGGCGGTGATGCCGAGGTCCTGCGCGAGGTCGGCGGCCGTGGCTTGGCCGCGTTCGAGCAGCAGGCGGGTCACTCGGCGGCGGGTGTCCCCGTCGGTCGAGTGGCTCGTCGCCCTCGTCACCATTTCCACAAGGTAAATGTTACTTAATTCGCCAAGGCACGTCGAGACGGCCGCCGGTGAGACGGGGCACGCAGGTTTGCCTAACCTCACCAGTCCCGCGGGGACGCGCTGGCCCACATTGCGCGACCCGGCGGGGGAACATTTGACCGGGTGGGGGCACAATCCTCGCTGTGAACCTGTTGCAGCGGTGGTTTGGCAGACCGGGCGCGGTGCGCCGGTGGGCGCTCGCGAGCGTCATCGCGAACGTCGGCATCATCGTGACCGGCGGCGCCGTGCGCCTGACCGAGTCGGGCCTAGGCTGCCCGGAGTGGCCCAAGTGCACCGCCGATTCGCTCGTGGCGACCCCCGAGATGGGGATCTACGGGGCGATCGAGTTCGGGAACCGGGTGCTGACCTGGGTGCTCGTGGCGATCGCGATCGGCGCGCTGGTGGCGGCGTGGCTGCGGATCCCGCGCCGGTCGTCGCTGGTGAAGCTGGCGTTCGGCGCGTGCCTGTACGTGCCGGTGCAGGCGGTGCTCGGCGGCATCACGGTGTGGACGGGCCTGAACCCGTGGGTCGTGGGCGCGCACTTCCTGGCGTCGATCCCGCTGGTGGCGCTCTCGGTGGCGCTCTACATCCGCTCGGGCGAACCTGACGGCGAGGTCGTCGGGCTGGTCCCCCGCGCCGTGCGGCTCCTGGCCCGGGGCCTGGTCGGGGTGACGTTCGCGGTGATCGTCCTGGGCGTGGTCGTGACCGGCTCGGGCCCGCACGCGGGCGACGCGGACACGCCGCGCAACGGCCTGGACCCGGCGCTGATGTCGCAGCTCCACGCGGACCTGGTGTGGCTCCTGCTCGGGATGACCGTGGCCCTGATCGCGGCGCTGCACGCGGTGAAGGCCCCCCGTGTCGCGATCCGCGCGGTGTACACGCTGCTCGTGGTCGAGCTCCTGCAGGGCGTCATCGGCTACACGCAGTACTACCTGGACCTGCCGGTGATCCTCGTCGGCCTCCACATGCTCGGCGCGGGCGTCCTGTGGGTCGCGGCGGTCGCGGTCCCGTTCAGCCTCCGCAAGCGCGAGCCGCACGCCGACGCGATCCCGCTCCACTACGAGATCCACGGCGACCGCGAAGGCGACCGCATCGTGGAGAAGGAGCCCGCCCCGGCGAACTGAAACGTGACGTGCGGCGGCCCCGGGCTCAGCCCGGGGCCGTTTCGCGCTCACTGGACGGCGTCAGGGCCCGCGGCGCCGCCGTAGGTGGCGATCTTGAACTCGGTGGCCTCGAGCGAGAGGGTGAGTTCGCGAATGCGGCGGCGGATGGTGTCGCGGTGCTCGACGAGCAGGTCGAGGCGTTCGGGGACCGTGGCGTCGCCCTGGTCGGCGAGCGCGACGTAGTGCTGGAGGTCGCGCATCGGCATGCCGGACAGGCGCATCCGGGTGAGGAAGACCAGGCGGCGGATCGCCTGGGCGTCGTAGACACGGTGGCCGAGGCCGTCGCGGGCGACCGCGACGAGCCCGGCCCGCTCGTAGTAGCGGAGGGTGTGGGCGGTGACATCGAGGAGGTCGGCGACCTCGGCGATGGTCATCGTGTCGGCGGTGAGCGCCGTCTCGGTGACGCGGTGGATCGCCTCGACCGAGACGGGGTCGTCGCCGAGCGCTTCGAGTGCCCGCGCGAGCAGGTCGTCGGTTGCCATGCGTTCGAATCTAGACGGGCCGGACCGAGGGCGCCACGCCCGCGAAGTCGGCGCTGCGGGCGAGGTCGGCGAGGCGTTCGATCTCGGCGAGGCCGCTGCGGTGGGCGGCGCTCAGGCGCAGGACCGCCTCGGCGCCCAGCGGCAGCCGGAGCGGGAGCTCGTCGCCGTTCACCAGGTCGGCGATGATGCGGGCGGCCTTGTCGGGGTCGCCTTCCTGGCGTCCGTCCACTCCGGCCATGTCGGCGCGGACGGCGGCGAGGCCGTCGCCGTAGGCTTCGGCGGCCTCGGCGAACTCGAGCGAACCGTGGAAGCCGGTCCGGAAGCGGCTTGGCTCGACGATCATCACGCGGATCCCGAACGGGGCGACCTCTCCGGCGAGCGACTCCGACCAGCCTTCGAGCGCGAACTTCGAGGCGGAGTAGGCGGCGACGCCGGGGAAGGAGATCCGGCCGCCCTGGCTGGACATCTGGACGATGGTGCCCGAGCCCTGGGCGCGCATGGCCGGGAGGGCGGCGCGGACGAGCGCAGCGGGGCCGAAGAGGTGGAGGGCCATGAGGTCGCGGAGCCGGGCGTCGTCGACCTCCTCGACCGCGCCGACGACGGCGCGGCCCGCGTTGTTGACGAGGACGTCGATGCGGCCGAAGCGATCCAGCGCGGCCTCGACGAGGCCAGGGGCGGCGGCGGTGTCGGTGACGTCGTGGGCGACGGCCGCGAAGCGGCCGGGGTGGGCGGCGGCCAGGTCGGCGGTGCGGGCCGGGTCGCGGACGGCGGCGACCACGTTGTGCCCGTCGGCGAGCGCCGCGGCGGCGAGGGAGCGGCCGAGGCCGCGGGTGGTGCCGGTGATGATCCAGGTCGGGTTCGTCATGACCCGAACGCTATGGGTTCGAGCGCACTCGAACGCAAACGAGAGTGGGCGGGGTCACGGCGTCGCGAGGATCCGGCTGACGATCACGCAGTCAAGGATCCGCACACGCTCCGCCACCGGACGGCAAGGACGCCATACAATCCCGGCGTGACTCAAGCGCTCACGCGGCACGACCGCGTCCTCGGAAGCCTCATCGGCGGGGCGGTCGGCGACGCCCTCGGATACCAGGTCGAATTCGACCGGTGGGACCACATAGAAGCGGAGTTCGGACCCGCCGGGGTCACCGAGATGCGCTCCAACCTCATCTCCGACGACACCCAGATGACCCTGTTCACCGTCGAAGGCCTCCTCCTCGCGCAGCCGGACGGCAGCCCCGAGGACCACGTCGCGCAAGTGCGGCTCGCGTACCTGCGCTGGCGCGAGACCCAGCGCGAACCCATGCCGCCCACCGGATCCCAGGGCCTCGCCGCGCAGCCGTGGCTCTACTCGCGCCGCGCGCCCGGCAACGCCTGCATCTCCGGGCTGCGCGACGGCGCCCGGCCCGGCGTCAACCCGAACTCGAAGGGCTGCGGCACCGTCATGCGCTCGGCCCCGTTCGGCCTGCACTTCGATCCCGGCAAGGCGTTCGCGATCGCCGAGCAGTGCTCGCAGCTCACCCACGGCCACCCCACGGCGGGCGCGTCAGCGGGAGCGTTCGCGATGATCGTGGCGCACTTGATGAACGGCGAGACGCCGCAGCGCGCGGTCTCGGCGACCATGCTGCACCTGCGCGGCGGCCTCGACCGCTCCGAGACGGCCGACGCCCTCCAGGCCGCCTACAAGCTGGCCGGGAACGTCCCGCCCGGCCCGAACACGTGCGCGCCGCTGGGCGAGGGCTGGATCGCCGAAGAGGCGCTGGCGATCGCCGTGTACTGCCTCCTCGGCACGGACGACGTCCGCAAGGGGCTGACCGCTTCGGTGAGCCACAGCGGGGACTCCGATTCGACCGGAGCGATCCTCGGGAACCTGTACGGCGCGGCGTACGGCCATGCGGCCCTGCCGAAGGAATGGGCGTCCCAGGTGGAAGGCCGGGACGTGATCACGGCGCTGGCCGACCTGCTGGCGGCCTAGGACAGCAGCGAGCCCGGACCGCAGTGGGACCTGCGATCCGGGCTCCGTGCTGTTTAGGCGGCGGCCTTGACCGCTGCCGCCACGGCCGGGGCGACGCGCGGGTCGAGCGGGGACGGGACGATGCGGTCGGCCGCGAGGTCCTCGGCGGCGATGTCGGCGATCGCGCGGGCCGCGGCGAGTTTCATCGCCTCGGTGATCTGCGGCGCGCCCGCGTCGAGCGCGCCGCGGAAGATCCCCGGGAACGCGAGGACGTTGTTGATCTGGTTCGGGTAGTCGCTGCGGCCGGTCGCGACGATCGCGGCGTGCTTCGCGGCGATCGCCGGATCGACCTCGGGCGTCGGGTTGGCGAGGGCGAACACGATCGCGTCGTCCGCCATGCCCTCCAGGGCCGCTTCGGGGATCCGGCCGCCGGAGACGCCGACGAGGACATCGGCGCCCTTGAGCGCTCCAGTGACGTCGCCCGAGCGGCCGGTGCGGTTGGTGAACGCGGCGAGCCGGGCCTTGACCGGGTTGAGGCGGTCGCGGCCTTCGTGGATGATGCCCGCCGAGTCGCAGACGATGAGGTCGCCGACCCCGGCCTCGTGCAGGATCTTGGTGATCGCGACGCCGGCCGCGCCCGCGCCGACCACGGCGACCGTGAGGTCTTCGGCGCGGCGGTCCTGGAGGCGCAGCGCGTTGGTGAGCGCGGCGAGGACGACGACGGCGGTGCCGTGCTGGTCGTCGTGGAAGACCGGGATGTCGAGCATCGCCTTGAGGCGGTCCTCGATGTCGAAGCAGCGCGGCGCGGCGATGTCCTCGAGGTTGATGCCGCCGAAGGACGGGGCGATGGCCGCGACGGCCGCCACGATCGCGTCGGGGTCCTTGGTGTCCAGGCAGATCGGGACGGCGTCGACGCCGGCGAACTGGCGGAACAGGGCGGCCTTGCCCTCCATGACCGGGAGCGAGGCGGCAGGGCCGATGTCGCCCAGACCCAGGACGGCGGTGCCGTCGGTGACCACGGCGACGACGTTGGAGCGCCAGGTGTGGGTCCGAGCCAGGGACTCGTCGGCGGCGATGGCCTCGCAGACGCGGGCCACGCCGGGCGTGTACGCGACCGAGAGGTCCTCGCGGGAGGCGAGGGGGACGGTGGTGGAGGTGCGCAGTTTGCCGCCCTCGTGGGCGACGAAGATCGGGTCTTGCAGGTCGATCATTGGTCAAGCCTCATTGCTTCGATGATGATCGCCGACTCTGCGAACGCCGAACGGATGGCTCCGGCTGAGATACGAGTGGCTGGAGATAGCTGGGGGTTTCCCAGTGGTCTGGACATCATATTTGCAGGAATCCGGCGGAGGCATCTGGGCCCGGATGACGCGAGCTTGCACCCTGACGCGAAGAAAACGAAGGACATTTGAGGGCGTGTCACTTCTCAACGTCGCCGAACATTCAGGCTACATTCGATCCAATGAAGCAGGTCGTGGTGGTGAAGTTGGTGCCGAATGCTGACGCGCATGCGGCACTTGCCGAAACCCTGCGACTCTGCAGCGAGGAAGCCAATCGGATCGCCACTGTCGCATTCGCGCATCGTGATCAGACGACAGGCCAAGTCGAGCGCGAATACGCGCTCAGAGGCCGGGTCTACGCGGATGCCAAGGCCACTGGGATCGGATCTCAAGTCGCCCAGCAAGTAGTGAAGAAGGTCCGCAGTGCATACGCGGTGGTGTATGCCCAGGTCCGAGCAGGTCTGCTTCGCGGCGAACGCGCAACGAAGGCACTGGCGAAGCCGATCCGGTTCAAGGCGATGTCGGCGCAGCCGTTCGACGACAGGTCTCTGTCGTGGGACCTCGATGCTCAGACGGTCTCGATCCGAACCGCTGCCGGCCGAGTGAAGGACATCCGGTTTGCTTGTTCCAGAGAACATCTGGCACTGCTGCGGGCTCACAGAAAAGGCGAGTCGGACCTGATGGTGCGCGGCACCACCCTGTACCTGGCGGCGACGATCGATCTGCCCGAGGCCGCTCAGCGGGAACCTCTCGACTTCATCGGCGTTGATCGGGGCATCGTCAACCTCGCCACTACATCAGACGGGATGAATTTCAAGGGAGACGGCCTCGAGCGGTATCGGCGCCGAATGGCCCGAGTGCGGGCCGAATTGCAGGCCAAGGCCACCAAGGCCGCTAAAAAGCGCCTGAAGCAGCGGTCGCGAAGAGAAGCAAGGCATGCGTCGCATGTCAATCACAGGATCAGCAAAGAGATCGTGTCGGCGCGCCGAACGCACCGGTCGCGGTATCGCCCTCGAAGACCTCGACGGCATCCGCGAGCGGGCACGGCTCACACGGCCCCAGCGCGGCAGGATTTCCAACTGGCCGTTCCACCAATTGGCGCGGTACATCGCATACAAGGCCCTTCGTGCCGGTGTACCGGTCGTCGTGGTCGACGCCCGGCACACCAGCCAGCGCTGTCCGCTGTGCGGGCACACCAGACGGGAGAACCGAAGAACGAGAGATGAGTTCGAATGTCGTGGGTGCGGTCTCGCTGGACCGGCCGACGTCATAGCCGCCGTGAACGTACGTATGCGCGCACGTGTGGCTTGGGCCGTTTGTCAGGGGCCCTGAGCAGCCGTAAACGGCTGCGATCTGCCCGCCGCACCGCTGCCAGCGGTGCTGGATGAGGGGGAAGCGTCTGGGCGAGATCAGACGCGCCTGACTGTAGCTCAGCAATCAATGGAGCTCAGCGGTGACCAGCATGCGGACTGCGGCGGCCGTCCAGGCGGTGCATTTCGCGGTGTCGTCCTCGGCCGCCAATGCTTTGGACAGGTGCACGAAATCGCTTGCTGCCCTTTGGAGTCCGACCCGCTTGAGTTCGGCGGCGGCGTCCTCGACGCGGCGGCGGGAGGGCTCTCGGGCGCCGCGCAGGCCTTGGTGGGCGAGATCCGCGCACGCGATGAGCGCGCCTTCGATCGCGGCCGAGACCGGGTCGGTCGCAGCCGTCGACTCGGCGGCGGCCAGTTCGGAGGTGTCGTCGCCGGGGGCGAGGTCGGGGACGACCGGGCCGTCCTCGGTGAGCAGCGCGGTCGGCTCGACGATGAGTTCGCCGCGGTGGCGGTGCAGGTGCCCGGCGACGCCGGTGAGTCCTTTGAGGAGGGCCTTCTCGACCGCTTCGAGGGCGCCCGGCGCGGCGGCGCGGTGCGGGACGCGCATGGTCGCGGTGCCGCCCTTCGGCGCCTCGACGCGGGCGTAGAGGTACTGCGAGGCGGGGTCGTAGCCGAGCAGTTCGGCGCTCTCGACACTGATGACGCGCAGGGACTCGGCGGACACGCGCGGGCGCACGAGCGCGGGCGGGCGCGCGGCGAGTTCGTCCGCGAGGACGTTGAGGTTGGTGGCGCGCAGGGAGTCCGGGAGGTCGTGCCAGGCGAGGCCGAGCGGGAGGACCTGGGTCCGGGCGAGGCGGCCGGTGCCGAGCTTGAGCGCGCGGGCGGCCGTGCGGGACGCGGCCTCGGTGACCGTGTTGCCCGCGGCCAGCGCGCTGATCTTGCATCCGGCGAGGCGGCGGGTGGCGAGTTCGGCGCCGGTGAGGTCCGGGGAGTCGGGCCAGTCGCGTTGGACGGTGAGGACCATGCCGGTCTCGGGTTGGGCGAGGTAGATCTCGAGGGTGCGGGTGTCGCCGAGGGCGGTGACGCGGGCGCCGAGACCGGTGAGGCGGACGAGGGTGAGGGGGGTGGCGTCGGCTTCTTCGCTGCCGAGGACCTGGGCGGCGGGGGTGCCGTCGGGGTGGCGGGCGGCGCGGGCGCGGGCGGGGAGTTCGGCGAGGAGGGCGGCGAGGCGCTGGGGGTCGTAGGCGGCGGAGCGGTCGTCGTAGCGTTCGAGTTGTTCGGTGAGGTCGGCGAGGGTGCCTGCGGGCCAGTGGGCGCGGCGGCGGGTGAGGGCTCTGGTCTCGCGTTGGAGGGCGGCGCGGAGGACGGGGTCGGCGCCGACGGCGCCGTCGAGGAGGACGCGGTCGGTGAGGGTGAGGGCGTCTTGGAGGTCGTCGGTGGTGTCGGTGCCGCCGACGCTGACGGTGGCGGTGCCTTCTTGGGCGTCGCGGAAGGCCCAGACGGCGAGGACGATGGCGGTGTCGCGGGCGGGGCCGGTGGCGTCGGTGTGGACGTAGCCGAGGCCGGGGACGAGGAAGCTGACGGTGGCGGCGGGGAGTTCGGCGACGGCGGGTTTGTCGGGGGCGGGCCAGGTGAGGCGGGCGGTGTATCCGGCGCGGCGGGTCTGTTCGGCGGCTTTGAGGGCGTGGTGGCCGAGGGTGTCGCGGAGTTGTTCGTCGGTGATGGCGGCGGGGCTGGCGACCGTCTCTGCGGCGGAGTCGGGCTCGCCCGGTTCGGCTTGCGGCGCTTCCTGTTCGCGCTGGTAGGCGAGGACGGCGCCGACGCGGTGGCGGCATTTGCCCGCCGCGCCGCAGGTGCAGGTGGCGGCTTCGAGTCCGCCTGCGGCGGGGAGGACGGCTTGGGCGCCGTCGGGGAAGGCGGCGGTGAGGGCGCCGTCGTCGTCGAGGGTGATGGCGGGTGCGGTGCCGGCGTCGAGGTCTTTGGCGGCGCGTTTGACGAGGCCGCGGTTGGCGAGGGCGGCGAGGGCGTCGGTGGTGAGGGCGAGGAGGTCCTGCCGGGGTGCTGTGGTCACGTGCCGAGCCTTTCCGCGACGAATTCGACCAGGTGGGAGGGGGTCATGGCGCCGACGTGGGCGCCGACTTTGGCGAGGCGGGCGGCCATGTCGTGGTCGTAGACGGGGTTGGCGTCCTCGTCGAGGGCGGCGAGGCCGAGGACCTGGGTGCCTTGGTCGCTGAGCTGTTTGACGAGGTGGACGAGGCGGGCTTCGGAGCCGCCTTCGTAGAAGTCGCTGATGAGGGCGACGATGGAGCGGCGGGGGTTCTCGATGAGTCCGGCGCCGTATTCGACGGCGCGGGCGATGTCGGTGCCGCCGCCGAGTTGGACCTTCATGAGGAGTTCGACGGGGTCGTCGACGTCGGAGGTCATGTCGACGACGGCGGTGTCGAACGCGATGAGGTGGGTCTTGAGGCCGGGGAGGGCGTGGAGGCAGGCGGCGGTGACGGCGGAGTGGATGACGGAGCCGGTCATGGACCCGGACTGGTCGACGAGGAGGACGAGCTGCCACTGTTCGAGCCGTTTGGAGGTGCGGGAGTGGAACTGGGGGCGTTCGATGGCGACGCGGCGTTCGTCGGGCTGGTAGTGCTTGAGGTTGGCGCGGAGGGTGCGTTTGAGGTCGAAGTCGCGGGAGCGGCGGTGCCAGCTGGGTTTGCGGGTGCGGCTGCCGGTGAAGACGGTGCGGACCTGCACTTGGAGTTTCTCGACGAGGCGTTCGACGACTTCTTCGACGATGCGGCGGGCGGCGTTGAGCACCTGGGGGTTCATGAGGTGCTTGGTGCGGAGGACGGCTTTGAGGAGGGAGGGGCTGGGTTCGATGCGTGCGAGGACGTCGGGGTCGGTGAGGACGTCGTGGATCTCGTAGCGTTCGACGGCGTCGCGTTCGAGGCGTTCGATGGTCTCTTTGGGGAAGAGGCGGTGGATGCCGTCGAGCCAGTCGACGGTGGTGAGCTGGGAGGGCGAGTCGTCGGCGCCGCGGGGGCCGTTGTTGTCGCCGCGGGAGCCGCCGCGGCGGACGCCGCGTCTGGCGAGGTCGTCGTCGCGGCTGTAGAGCCAGTCGAGGGCGGCGTCGCGTTCGGCGTTCTGCTCGCCGAGGCCGCCGGTGCAGCTTTCGGCGGCGGGGCCGAGGATGAGCCGCCAGCGTTCGAGGTCGGCTCCGTTGTGGGTGTCCGCCATCAGGACTCTCCTCCGAATACGAGGTCTTCGCGGGCGAGGGCGTCGTCGACGCGGGCTTCGAGGGCCATGGCGGCGGCCATGACGACCGGGTCGACGGCGAGTTTGCGGGTGATGGCGCGGGCGTCGCCGCCGCCTCGGGCGGCGACGAGGCGTTCGGCGATCGTGCCGCGTTCGCGGGGCGGGAACATGGCGAAGGCCTGCCGGAGGGCGGGGAGGGCGATGAGGAACTCGTCCTCGTTGAGGTCGCCGACGAGTTCGTCCACTGCGGACACGACGCCTTGTTCTTCGGCGAGGACCTCTTCGCGGGCGACCGCGAAGAGCCCGGCGAGCCAGTCGCCGAGGCGGTCGGGGTCGGCCGCGCCGTGGGCGGCTTCGGCGGCGTTCGCGGGCGCGCCGAGCGCCCACGCGAGGCCGAGGGCCGCGCCGCGCAGGTCGGGCGGGGCCTGGCCGTCGACGGCGATCCGCTGCGCCGCGGCGGCGACCGCGGTCGCGGGCGGAGTGAGGCTCGGGGCGTGGCGGACGGCGTCGCGCAGGGCCCGCATCGCGAGCAGGCGGCCCTGGTCGGCGGGGCCGGGCCCGGCGTGGAGGCCTTCGGCGAGCCACAGGATGCGGTTCGCGCAGGCGGTGACGACGGCGGCGTAGAGGTCGCTCCCGGCGGTGCCGAAGAGGTGGTCGTGCCGCCACAGGGCGAGGACGGTGGCGAGCGCGGGGCCGACCTCGCCGAGGTCGCCCGAGTCGTCCACTGCGGACTCGACGGACGCGCCGAGGCTGCCGGTCAGGTGCGCGCGGCCGCACAGGGCGGCGTCGAACAGCAGGGCGGCCAAGGCGTTGAGGGCCCGTTCGCCGTCGGCGCGCTGCTCGAGGACGGTCTGGGCGGCGTCGCCCAGGGTCGCACCGAGCGCGCCGGACTCGATGAGCACCGGCAGCCGGTCCGCTGTGGGCGTGAGCGTCCACTGCTCGTGGGCCTGGACGTCCTCCCCCGCGGCGGGCCCGGAGTCGCGGCGCACGCCGGGCAGGCGCAGGAGCCGCATGCAGTGCAGGACGCGGCTGCGCTCGAGGTCCTTGGGTTTGGACAGGTCGAGGCGCAGCGCGCCGTCGCCGTCGAGTCCGAGGCGGGCCATCTCGGCTTCGGCCTCGTCGACGAGCGGGGGCCGGGGCGTGTCCGGGTGGAGCCTGCCGACGCGTTCGCCGGTGAGCGCGGCGGTCATCTCGACGACGACCGGATGCGTTCCGGCCGTGAGGGTCCCTCGCCGGGTCCACGGCAGCGGCTGCTCCAGGTCGTCGCTGATGAGGGCGCTGGCGAGGCCGTCGAGGAGGTCGGTGCGGCCGGGCCGCCCGTGGCCGCGCAGGCGCGCCAGGCCCTCGGTGAGGCTCTTCGCGCCGATGAGGTCCGAAGTGGAGACATGGAGTCCCTTGCGGCGCAGGCGGGCGGTGATCCGCTGCACGAGGGTGGCCGCGGCCTCGGCGGGCCCGGCCTCCCACAGGCGCTGGTAGTACTCCGGGGAGGGCATGCCCGACTGGTACCCGGCGAACGCGTCGAGGCGTTTGAACGAGTACGGCACGAGGTAGCCGCCGGTCTCGGTGCCCTCGGGCGGTTCGGGGAGGTCCGGGACGCCGGTGCCGCCGTCCGCGGCGAGGCGGCGCAGCGCGGGCGCGTGGAAGCCGCCGCAGACGACGAGCACGGGCCCTTCGGTCTCGGCGAGGGTGGCCCGGATCCACTGGGCCATATAGGCTTCGCGCGCGCTGTCGCGCCCGTCCGCGTCGGCCTCGCCGCGCACGAGGTCGAAGTAGTGGTCGAGCCGGTCGGCGAGCCCGTCGGGTTCGGCGACCTCGACGAGGTGGTCCCAGAGCGCGTCGGCGTTGTCGACGGCGAACTCCCGGCAGAGCCGGTCGGTCGCGTCGGTGTAGCGGCGCTCGGCGTCCGAGTAGCGGTTCTCGACGCCGTCGAACGCCTGGTGCCAGGCGGGCAGGTCGATGAAGCGCACGGTCGCGCCGGCGCGGCGGCCCTCGGTGAGGGCCACCCACTCCGGCGAGTAGTCGCACATCGGCGCCCACGTGCGGCGCACCGACAGGTCGGTGCTCGCGTACGAGTAGATCGCCACGGGCAGTTCGTGTTCGAGGGCGAGCTCGTCGAGCCGCGCGTTGAAGTCGGCCGGGCCCTCGATGAGGACGGCGGCGGGCCGCAGCTCGGCGATCCGGTCGGCGACGAGGCGGGCGCACGCGGGCGAGTGGTGCCGCACGCCCTGGACGTGGAGGCGCTCGATCATCCGGGCAGCAGGTTCCGGGCCTGGTAGAGCGACTCCCAGTGCGGGCCTTTGCGTTTGGGGGCCTTCTGCTCGAGGTAGCGGCGCAGGCGCGCCAGGTCCTCGGCGTTGTCCTTCGCGGCGGCCCCGGCCATGCAGTCCACGATGTCCCCCGCCTCGGCGGTGCCGCCGCGCAGGTACCAGGCCTTGATGCCGACCGCGTGCGCGACCGAGACGGCCTCGGCGGTCGACATGACCGCCTGCGGGCGGCCCGAGTTCGCGTCCCCCGTGCGCAGGTCGCGGAAGACCCGCACGAGCACTTCGAGGACGTCGCGCGAGGGCGGCGCGGGCACGCCCGAGCGCGCCAGCGCGGCCGAGGCCTCCGCTTCGACGAGGTCGAGTTCGGTCTTGAAGTCGGCGATGGGGAAGACCGTCTCGAAGTTGAAGCGGCGTTTGAGGGCCGCGCTCATCTCGTTGACGCCGCGGTCGCGGGTGTTGGCGGTGGCGATGATGTTGAAGCCTTCGCGGGCGAAGACCATCGAGTCGCCTTCGAGTTCGGGGATGGCGAGCACGCGGTCCGACAGGGGCGACAGGAGCGAGTCCTGGACTTCGAGGGGGCAGCGGGTGATCTCCTCGAAGCGGACGACGCGGCCTTCGGACATGCCGCGCAGCAGGGGCGCGGGGACGAGGGCGCGTTCGGTGGGGCCTTCGGAGACGAGCAGGGAGTAGTTCCAGGAGTAGGCGATCTGGTCCTCGGTGGTGGACGCGCCGCCCTGGATGGTGAGGGTGGAGTCGCCGGAGACGGCGGCCGCGATGAGTTCGGACAGCAGCGACTTCGCGGTGCCGGGCTCGCCGACGAGCATGAGGCCGCGGTTGGTGGCGAGGGTGACGAGCGCGCGGTCGATGAGCGAGGGGTCGCCCACGAACTTGCGGGTGATGCCGCGCGACTCGTCGCCGCAGATGAAGGTGCGGGCGGCCTGGAGGCTGAGTGCCCAGCCGGGCGGGCGGGGCGAGTCGTCCTCGGCGGCGAGCTTGGCGAGCTCGGTCGCGTAGCGCTGCTCGGCGGGCGGGCGCTGGAGTTTCGGCGCCGTCTTGGGTACTGCGGTGTCGGTCATTGCGGCTTTCTGCTCAGTGGTGGATGCCGGTGGCGCGGCCGAGGTCGGCGAGGAGCTCGGCGACCAGGACGGGGTCGAGGGCGTCGCCACGCAGGGTGGGGACGCCGCGGCGGCGGTTCTTGGTGGGCGAGAACCAGATCCAGAGGACGCGGTGGCGCCCTTCGGGGTCGGGTTCGCGGTCGGCGGGGCTCGGGTCGATCTCGGCGAGGAGATACGCGTTGTCGACTATGGTCGCGCTCTCGGCGTTGAGGGCTGCACGCGGGAGGTCGCGGGCGAACAGGCGGGTGTGGAGTTCGGACACGCGCGAGTCGGGGGTGCCGAGCTGGAACAGCGATTTCCAGGCGAGGACCCGGTTGAGGGCCCCGAACGTCGCGGTCGCGCCGGTGAAGCGGTGGAGGACGCCGGTGCGCGCCTCCTCCTCGGTGAGGTGGAGGGCGGGGCGGGCGAGCTGGTCGAAGGGCTGGAGGATCTCGTAGTCGGCGAACACCTCGGTCCACAGCGCGAGGTCGGGGCCGAGGAGGACGGGGTGGGCGAGGCGGACGCGGGCGCCGTCGGCGAGACGCAGCGGCTTGTCGTCGGCGTCGGCGAAGCTGCCGTCTTCGGCGAAGCGGAACGCCTGGGGCCCTTGCGGGGTCTCGCCGATCCACAGCAGGCCGCGGGCGAGGGACGCGAGCACGGGGTGCGCGGTGAGGTGCGCGAACTCGGCGGCGTCCCAGATGCGGCTGGCGAGCATCGCGTCTTTGAGGCGGTCGGCTTGGAACGCCTGCTCGGCGGTGAGGTCCTTGGCCAGCGTGCGGAAGCGGGCGGCCGCGGCCTCGGCGGCCCGGGCGTCGTCGCGGACGCCGGGCCGGGGCGGGCGGGCGCGGGTCTTGCCGGTCGCGTCGGCGACGCGGAGCCTGAGGCGGTCGTCGGCTTCGATGCGGAAGGTCCGGGGGCCGTAGTCGAGCGTGAGGTGGTCGGGGTCGTCGAGGCCGAGCGTCGGCGCGTGGTGGTCGGCGAGCGCTTCGACGCTCCGGCCGTGCCGGTCGGCGATGCGGGCGAGGTGCGGGGCGGCGGCGGTCTTGACCGAGGCGTGGACCTTGCCGCGCGCGAGACGGTACATGGCGGGGAACGCGATGTCGGCGGGGAAGCCCGCGAGGGTCTCCAGCGCGAAGCCGGTGCGGGCGAGGGACCGGGCGCCGGACTTCTTGACCTGCGCTGCGATGAGTTCGGCCGCTTCGGCGCCGCCGAAGCGGGCGAGCTGCCCGACCGCCCGGTCCGCGAACCGGTAGCGGTGCGCGAGGGCGATCGAGAAGCGGGCGAGGGAATCGGGGTCGCAGGCGGCGGCGACCGCCTCGACGGCCGGGTAGGGGGTGCGGGGCGACCACTGGAAGAGGACGGCGACGAGGTTGGCGACGGCGCTGCGCGGCAGGACCGCGGCCCGGTCGGCGGTGAGGACGCGCGGCAGGTCGCCGTAGACGCGGACCGAGGGGTTGTTCAGCAGCGGCCGGTCGGGGTCGGCGAGGACGGCGGCGACGCCCGCGACCGCTTCGGGCCCGTGGGGTTCGGCGGCGGCGGTGACCGCTTCGGGGCCGTGCCGCCAGGCGAGGAGGCGGAGCGCGCCGCGGGCGGTGGTGCGCTGGTAGGGCTTGGGGCCGAACGCTTCGGGGACGAGGCAGGGCACGGCGTGGAGGCCGTGGCGGTCGAACCAGTCGAGGCCGGGGGCGCGTCCGGCGTCGAGGCGCAGGACCCAGTGCGCGGCGAGGGCGGCGGCGGGGGTCGAGCGGATCGGCAGGAGCGCGCGGCCGTTCCAGGGCGAGGCGATCTCGGCGACGGCGGCGTCGGCGACCGCCGCGCCGTTGCGGGCGAGCTGGGAGAGGACGCTGTCGGCGGTCTTCCAGCCGTGGTAGTGGCTGAGGAAGCGGTTGTGCTCGGCCCAGTAGGTGTCGGGGTCCCATTCGACGAGGTCCGGTTCGAGGGCCATCGCGCGCTCGTGCTCGCCGGGGCGGCCGACGACGCGCGGTTCGGGGGCCTCGAGGCCGGGGATCTCGCGGGGGGCGCGGTGCTTGCGGGCGGCGGCCCAGGGCGGGGAGACGAGCACGTCCGGGAGGTCCTCAAGGGCCGCCGCGGGGAGGCCCGAGACGGGCGACTCGTCGGTGACGTCGAGTCGCTTCTCTTGTGGCGCAACGTGATCGGACATGTCCTGCTTTCCGGGGGCCGGTGGTTCCATGCAGAGCATAGGAGGCGGGTGCGACACGCCTCCGGCCCGCCGCCTTCGAACAGGCGGCGGGCCGGGTCGGGGGCGTCAGGCCTTGTCGGTGGCTTTGGCCAGCGCGACCAGCACTTCGGAGGCGACGACCGGGTCGACGGGTCCGAAGCCCGTCTTCGGCTTCGGGACGTCCCAGCCGCGGAGGTCCTGGGCGCTCAGGGCCACGGTCCGCAGCGTCTGGTCGGGGCACTGGTCGATCGCGCCGACCCAGATGCCCGGGTCGAGGTCGAGCACGAGGTACCCGGCGCCGTGGAGGACGCAGGACATGCCCGCTTCGACGCCGGCGTCCATCGGGGCCGAGCGCTCGAAGCCCTTGCTCGTGAGGCCGAGGAGCTTGCCGACGGGCACCTCGACGCCTTCGAAGCGGGCGAGGCGGCCGGTCGCGAGCTCCTCTTCGGTGAAGGCCATCACGGGGCGGCCGAGCTGGGGGAAGGGCTGGAGGATCTCGTAGTCGGCGAGGATCTCGCCCCATGCGTCCACTTCGGATCCCATGATGGCGGGGTGCGCGAGCCGGACGACGGCGTCCGCGGGGAGGGCGAACGCGTCCTCCTCGACGTCGGTGCAGCCCTTGTCCTCGGCGAGGCGGAACGCGGTGCGCGTCCCTTCGGCTTCGGCGATCCAGACGAGGCGGCGGGCGAGGTGCCACACGAGCGGGTGCTGCACGAAGTGCTCGTCGAACTCGGCGGGCGTCCAGGTGCGGCCCTGGACCATGGCGCGTTCGAGGCGCTTGACCTGGTCGGCCGCGACGGTGCGGAGGTCCTTGCGCAGGGCCGCGAACCGCTTGTAGGCGGCGTCGGCGAGGAGCTCGTCGTCCTTCGCCCCGGGTTTCGGCAGGCTCTTGCGGGGCTTGCCGTCCATGTCGGAGACGAAGGGCTTGAGCGCCTCGTCGAAGCCGACCTTGAACTGCCTGGGGCCGTAGTCGAGGACGAGCGCCGCTTCGTCGCGCAGGCCGAAGTCGGGGACGAGCCGGTCGCCGAGCTGGTCGGCGGTGAGGCCGAGGTTCGCGGCGATCGCGTCGATCTGCTCGCGCGCCTCGGCTTTGATCGCGGCGAACTTGGCTTTCTCCGCGATCTGGTTGATCGCCCGCAGGGCGGTCTCGGTGCCGATCGCGCCGAGGACCTTGAGGCCCTTGACGGCCCGCTGGTGCTGGTTCTCCCCCGGCCAGCGGCCGACGAGCGGCTGGAGGAGCCGCACGGCCTCGTCGCCGCCGAAGTGCGCGAGCTGGGTGAGGGCCCAGCCGTCCTCGGAGGGCGCCCCGGCGGTGAGCCACTGCTCGAACAGGGCGATCGAGAAGCGCTCCAGGGAGGTCCGGTCGCAGGACCCGGCGACGACGGCGACGCCCTCGTACGGGAACTCGGGGGTGGCGATGGCGAGCACGGTGATGAGGTTGCGGACGGCGGCGTTCGGCAGGGCCTGCTCGCGTCCGTTGAGGAGCACCTGCGGGAGGGCGACCGGGGACGCCCACGCGCCGGGCTCGGGGATCTTGACGCCGACCGGCGTGAGCGGGTCGATGTCGACGAGCGCGCCGATCGCGGCGGCGGCCGCGTCGCCGTACTGCGCGGCGGCGTCGCGCACGAGGTCCTCGCCGTGGTTCGCGGCGAGGTACCGGAGCGCGGCCTCGGCGGCGGCGCGCGGCTTCTTGGCACT
This sequence comes from Glycomyces sp. NPDC048151, assembly GCF_043202775.1. NCBI lineage: Bacteria > Bacillati > Actinomycetota > Actinomycetes > Glycomycetales > Glycomycetaceae > Glycomyces > Glycomyces sp. NPDC048151. The sequence goes on from NZ_JBIDBB010000006.1 coordinate 388,024, forward strand.
GCCGAGCGCGTCGGGGACGAGCAGGGCGGCGGCGTCGGCCGTGTGCCGGTCGAGCCACGCGACCGCGAAGGACCGCATGGTCTTCAGGCGCACCAGCGCGTCGGCGGCGTAGCGGGCGACGGCGAGGTTCGCGACCGGCAGGAGCAGGGTCCGGCGGAAGTCGACCTCGTACGAGGTCGCGGCCATCACCTGGGCGGCGGCGTCGGGGCCGAGGTTGACGAGGAGCCGCTGCAGGACTTCGAGGTAGAAGTAGTAGCTGCGGGTGGACCAGCGCGGCAGGAGCTCGGCGGCGAACTCGGGGGGCGCGACGGCGAGCACCGCGGCCTGGAAGTCGGAGCTGCGCTTGTCGAAGTCGCCGATGTGCTCCTCCCAGCGCTCCCGGGTCCACTCGTCGCTGCCCTTGAACTTGTTGAGGACGTGGTGGTCGAGCGAGGACCAGGCCTCGTGTTCGCCTTCGGCCCAGGTCATCTTGTTGATCGGAGCGGGCTCCAGGCCCTTGACGACGACGGCTTCGGCGGCGGCGCCGGCGGCCCACGGCGGGGCGGCGAGCAGGGCGGGGACGGCTTCGGCGGGGGCCTCGGGGAGCTGGCGGTGCCCGGCGGTGAGGGTCGCGACGGCCGCTTGATCATCGGGGTCCGCCAGCGGCAGCGCGGCGTCGAGGAGGACCGGGTCGGCGTGGAGGACCGAGAAGAGGCGCTTGCGCTCGTCGGCGTCCGCGCCGGGGACGCGGCGGGCGATGAGTGCGACTGCGCGCCTGGGGAAGCGGGCGGCGGCCTCCATCGCGAAGCCGATGGAGGCGGGGTCGTCGCCCCGGTCGAGCAGGGCCGCCATCGCCTCCTCGGCGGGGAGCGCGGCGAGGGCCCGGTAGAGGATCTTGCGCTCGTCGGCGTTGCAGTAGCCGTCGAGGTAGCCCAGGATCACCGGGAGCGCGGCGGCGCCGATGCGGTGCACGAGGTCGGCGATCTCGGCGGCGTAGACCCAGTGCAGTTGCGGGAGCATCGACACGTCGAGCGCGTCGCGCTGCTCGACGGTGGTGATCACTTCCAGGAGCAGCCTCGTGCAGGCCGGGTCCGCCGTCTTCGCGGCGGTGACCTCCTCGCACGCCTCGATCATCCAAGCGTCCTCGTCGGGGACGAGGAAGCTCGCGGCCATACGCAGTTCGGGGCCGGTGCGATGCGCGTCGACGGCGGCGACGACCGCCCGGTACTCCTCGTCGGAGGCGGCGGCGAGGAGCGCGCGGATGTCGCGGATGTCCTTGTGGTCGAGGAACTTCGCCCAGTTGTAGTCGCTCAGGGGCCGCCGCGTGAGGACGAGCCCCTTCGCCTGGCCGATCTGCATCGCCTCGAACGTGAGGGCCTCGGTGACGGCGGCGACGGCGAACGGCAGGCCGTGCTCGGTCGCCGTCAGGTCGAACAGCGGCCGCAGCTGGAGCGCTTCGGAGCCCATGCCGGGCCGGGCGAGCGCCATGACCGCCGCCGCGCCGACAACGTCCGCCTCGCCGTCCAGGAAGGACTGCGCGACGTCGGCGTACTCGCGGTTCTCCTCCAGCGCGAGGCGCTTGCCGAGCTTCTGCGCGTACTTGTGGAGGAGCTCGCGCCCGGCGTCCGGTTCGAGCTTGACCCGGCGGGGTTTGGCGGCCCCGCGGCGGGGGTGCACGAAGCGGTTCCAGGTGGACGGGAACGCCAGGCGGTCCTCATCGGGCAGAGCTGAGGAAGTCTCGATCTCGGTCATGGGCGACAGCTTAGAAGCCGGGTACGACACGGTGATCACACTGGTGCGCACCGCCAACGGCGGCCCGGACCGGTCTGGTCCGGGCCGCCGGGCTCATACGGCGCGGGTGAGCCTGGCGAGCCCGGCCAGCGCCTCGGAGACGGCCACCGGGTCGAGGTCCGCCGGGGCCTCGACCCCGGAGAGGTACACGGCTTTCAGCGCCTGGTCGGGGTAGGCGTCCACACTGCCGACGTAGATGCCCGGGTCGAGGTCGACGTCGAGCGAGCCGCCGCCGGGCAGGCGGTAGGAGACGCCGGTGTCGACGCCGCCCTGGTACGCCCCCGACCTGTTCCAGCCGCGGCCGGTCATCCCGAGGATGCGGACGGTCGCGACGGCGACGCCTTCGAAGCGGGTGAGGCGGCCGGTCGCCAGCTCGTCGGCGGTGAGCGCGAACACCGGCCGGTTCATCTGCTCGAACGGCTGCAGGACCTCGTAGTCGGCGAGGAGCTCGGCCCAGGCCCGGACCGCGTCGGATCCGAGCAGGGCCGGGTGCGCCAGGCGCACCATGGATCCCGTCGCGGGCGTGAACGTCTCGTCGTCGGCGTCGCTGAAGGTGCCGTCCTCGGCGATCCGGAAGGCGGTGCGCGCGCCCGCGTGATCGGCGAGCCAGACGAGCCGCCGCGCGAGGTGCCCGCTCAGCGCGTGCTCGACGTAGTGCTCCCGGAATTCCGCGAGCGTCCACTCGCGGCCGTCGACCATGGCCGCTTCGAGCCGTTTGACGAGGTCGGCGGCGACCGTGCGCAGGTCCTTCTTCAACGCGGTGAAGCGTTCGTAGGCGTGGCCCGCGACCGCGGCGTCGTCGTTCTTGCCCGGCTTGGGCAGCGTCTTGCGCGGCTTGCCGTCGCCGTCGTGGACGAACGGCTTCAGCTGCTCGTCGAAGCGCACGGTGAACCGGCGCGGGCCGTAGTCGAGGACGAGCGCGGCCTCGTCGCCGAGCCCGAAGTCCGGCACGAGCCGGTCGGCGAGCTGCTCGGCGGTGAGCCCGAGGTTCGCGGCGATCGCGTCGATCTGGACCGTCGCCTCCCAGCGGATCGCGTCGAACTTCGCCTTCTCGGCGATGGACTGGACGGCGCGCATCGCGGTCTCGGTGCCGATCGCGCCGAGCACCTTGAGGCCCTTGACGGCCCGCTGGTGCTGGTTCTCGCCGGGCCATTTCGCGACGAGCGGCGCGAGGGTGCGCACGGTGTGGTCGTCGGCGAAGAGGGCGAGCTGCGTGAGCGCCCAGGTCTCGCCGGTGTGCGCGCCCGCCTGGAGCCACCGCTCGAACAGCGCGAGCGAGAAGCGGCTCAGCGAGGGGCGGTCGCAGGCCTCGGCCACGACCTCCACACCGGCGTAAGGGTATTCGGGGGTCGCGAGCGCCAGGACGGTGAGCAGGTGCTCGACCGCGCTCGGCGGCAGCGCGCGCTCGCCGCCGCGCAGCAGCACCTGCGGGAGCAGCGGCGGCGCGGCCCAGGCGGCCTGCTTGGGGATGGCGACGCCGACCGGGTCGAGCGGGTCGGCGTCCACGAGCGGTTCGAGCGCGGCGGCGGCCTCGTCGCCGTAGTGCTTCGCGGCCTCCCGCACGAGGTCGGCCCCGTGCCGGGCCACGAGGAACGCCAGCGCGGTCTCGGCGTGCTTGCGCAGGGTCCTGTCGGCGCCGAGGGCGTCGGGGACGAGGAGCACTGCGGCGTCGGCGGTGTGGCGGTCGAGCCAGGCGATCGCGGTGGCGCGCACGGATTTGAGGCGCACGAGCGCTTCGGCCATGTCGCGGGCGGCCTGCAGGTTCGCGATCGGCAGCGCGGCGTCGCGGCTCGTGACGTCGAAGGCCGCTCCCCGGGCGATCTCGACGGCGACGGTCGCCTCGTGGCGGGACAGGGCGCGTTTGAGCTCCCGGTGCCCCCAGTATCCGAAGGGGCCCCTGGCGTGCCAGCGGTCGGCGACCGGCGCGGCGATCGCCAGCGGCGCGTGCGCCAGCAGGCGCAGTCCGTACTCGGAGTCGAGTTTCCGCAGTTCGAGCCGGGCGGCGTCCTTGCGCCAGGTGTCCTCGCTGTAGGAGCTGAAGCTGTACCCGGCGTGCGCGAACTCCTCGCGTTCGCCTTCGGCCCAGACGACCCGGTTGACCGGGGGCGGCACGAGCCCTTCGAGGACGGTCCGCTTCCGCTTGGCGCGCTTGATGGTCCACGGCGGGGACGTCAGCAGCGGAGGCAGGTCGACCGGGTCGGCGTACGGCGCGCGGTCGTCCGAGCCGAACAGCGGCGCGACGACGGCCCGGGCCTCGGCGTCCAGGTGCGGTGCGGCCGCTTCGAGGGCCGGGTCGATCTGGAGGAGCATCGCGAGCCGCTGCCGCTTGGCGTCGCTCGCCCCGGGGATGCGGGCGGCCGCCGCGCGGAGCGTCCTGAGGGGGTAGTTCCCCGCGAACTCCGCCGCGGCGCTCATGACGTCGGGTTCGTGGAGCCGGTCAGCGAGGTAGGCCGCCACGTCGTCGGAGGGGAGCCCGACGAGCGCCTTGTGGAGCCTGCGCCGCCAGGCGACCGGGTGGGTCCGCTGCACGCTGTCGATGACGACGGGCGCGGCGGCGGCCCCGAGGCGGAACACGAGGTTCGCGAGCTCGGCCGTCTCGAGCCGGTACGCCGGGACCCGGAGCGGCCCGAGGTGCGCGAGCTGCGCCGGGGTCGTGACCGCCTGTGTGAGCAGCAGTTCGGTGCACTGCTGCGAAGGCCGGTGCCGCAGGTGCTCCTCGCAGACCTCGTCGGCCCAGTCGGCCTCGTCGGGGACGAGGAGGGTCACGGCGAGCCGTTCGGCGGGATTGCCGCGGCGGCGCGCCAGCGCTTCCAGGACGGCGGGGTAGTCCCCGGCGAGCGCGATGCGGTGGCGGAGGTCGGCGAGGAGCCCGTCGGGGACGCTGCGGTCCCAGCCGTTGCCGTTGAGGTGCATCTGCCGCAGGTGGACCTGCCCGCCGGGGTCCCGGCCGGAGTCGAGCGTGAAGAACACCGCGGCGGCCTCGGCGGCGAACGGGAGGCCGTGGTCGGCGATGAGCCGGTGGAACATGACGCGGGACCCGGTGTCCTTGGCGGCGATGAAGTCCGTGGTGTGCGGGCGGCCGCTCGACTTGTGGGCGACGACGGCCGTGGCGACGGCGGCGCCGACCGGGTCGACGGTCCCGTCGAGGAACGCGGTCCCCGCGGGCTTGAGGCGCTCGTGGAGCATGGCGTCGAGGACGGCGCGGGCCGCGACCGCGAATTCGGCGTAGAGGAGCGCGCCGCGTTCGTCCTCGATGGGGAGCTTCCGGGGCTTCCCGGCGGTCCGGGTCGGCTTCACGTGGCGGGCCCAGGCCTTCGGAAAATGGGCCTGATCTTCTTGGGGTGCAAGCGATGCCGTCATCTGCGTCCTTCGTGCGGCCGGGAATGTCGCAGCCGAGGATAAAGGTTCGGTGCGACATTCCCGTTCCGTCATGGTTTGGACACTAAGCGGTGAGGCGGGTGAGCGCCGCGAGGACCTCGGAGGCGGCGACCGGGTCGGTCACGGCGGGCACCGCGGACGCGGACCCGTCGCAGCGGTGGTCGGCGCGGAGCCTGACGCGCGTCACCGTCTGCACGGGGTGCTCGCTCACGTCGGCGACGTAGATGCCGGGGTCGAGCGTCACGGCGACGTAGCCGCCGGGCAGCTCGTAGTGGACGCCGGGCTGGAGGCCGCCGTCCCCGGGGGCGGCCCGCTCCCAGCCGCGCGCGGTCATGCCGAGGACGCGGCCGACTTCGACCCGGGCGCCTTCGAAGCGGGTGAGCCTCCCGTCGGCGAGTTCGGCGGCGGTGAACGCCATGACGGGGCGGCGCAGTTGCTCGAACGGCTGCAGGATCTCGTAGTCGGCGAAGCGCTCGGCCCAGGTGCCGAGGTCCGCGCCGAGGTGGACGGGGTGGGCGACGCGGACGCGCGCGTCCGGGGGCAGCGCGACCGCGTCGTCCTCGGCGTCGCTGAAGGTCCCGTCCTCGGCGATGCGGAACGCGAACCGGCCCTCGCCGGTCTCGGCGAGCCAGACGAGGCGGCGGGCGAGGTGCCCGGTGAGCGCGTGCTCGGCGAAGCAGCGGCGGAACTCGGCGGCGGACCAGTCGCGGCCGGTCAGCATGGCGGCCTCGACGCGGCGGACGAGGTCGGTGGCGACGCCGCGCAGCTCCTTCTTCAGCGCGGTGTAGCGCCGGTAGGACTCCTCGGCCGTCTCGGGGTCGTCCTTCGCGCCGGGCTTGGGCAGGCTCTTGCGGGCCTTGCCCGCGTCGTCGTGGACGAGCAGGCCGAGCCGTTCGTCGAAGCGGACGTGGAACCGCCTGGGCCCGTAGTCGAACACGAGCGCGTCCCGCTCGCCGAGCCCGAAGTCCGGCACGAGCCGGTCGGCGAGCTGGTCGCGGCTCAGCCCGAGGCTGTCGGCGATGCGGTCGGTCTGGCGGTGGGCCTCGGCGCTGAGCGCCGTGTACCCGACCTTGTCGGCGATGGTCTGGATGGCGCGCAGCGCCTCCTCGGTGCCGATGGCCCCCAGGACCTCCAGGCCCGCGACGGCGCGCTTGTGCTGGCCCTCGCCGGGCCATGCGCGGATGCGCCCGGCGAGCGCCCACACGGTCGCGTCGTCGGCGAAGTGGGTGAGCTGCGTGAGCGCCCACCCGTCCTTCGGGGGCCCGCCGACCGCCGCCCAGCGTTCGAACAGGGCCCGGCTGAAGCGGGTGAGCGAAGCGCGGTCGCAGGCGTCGGCGACGACCTGGACCCCCGGGTAGTCGTAGTCGGGAGTTCCCAACGCCAGCACGGTGATCAGGTGCGGGACAGCGGCCGCGGGGACGGCGCGTTCGCCGCCTTTCATGAGCACCTGCGGGAGGATCAGCGGGTCGGCCCAGTCCCCTGGCTTGGGGGCCTTGACTCTCGGTTCGAGCGGGCCGTAGTCGAGGAGGGCCGCGACCGCGTCGCGCGCTTCGGGACCGTGGGCGGCGGCCGCGTCCGCGACGGCCTCGTCGCCGTGGGCTTCGGCGAGGCGCAGGAGCGCGGCGACGGCGTTCGCGCGGCGTTCCCGGTCGGCGCCGAGCGCGTCGGGCACGAGGTGCGGCACGGCGGTCAGGCCGTGCCGTTCGAACCAGAGGGCCGCGATGTTGCGGGTGGTCGCGCGGCCCAGCCGGTGCGCGGCCGTCCGAGCGGCGGCCGTGCTCAGCACCGGTGTCAGGGCCAGGGTCAGTTCGGGATCCGCGGCGATCGCGGCGACGAGCCGGTCGGCGATCGGCAGCCCGAACCGCGCCATGATGCGCTTGACGTGGTAGACCGGCACGCTCGAACTCGTGTCGCCGTCCCACTGCTCGGCGAACGGGGCCGCGATCGCGTCAGGCGCGTACGCGAGGACGTCGGTGTCGTACGAGTCGAACCGGTGCTCGCGCTCGCGGCGGGCGGCCAGCTCCCGCCACTCCCGCTCGGTGCGCATGTCCGAGTAGTCGGGGTACGCCTCGGGTTCGCCCTCAGCCCAGACCAGGCGCGTCCCGCTCGGCGGCTCCAGCCCCGCGACCTGCTTCGCCTTGGGCCGCTTGCGGGTCCACGGCGGGGAGACGAGCAGCTGCGGCAGGGCGTCGGCGTCGGGGACGCGTCCGGAACCGGCGAGGAGGCCCGCGACGACCACGCGGTCGGCCTCCGCGAGGTGGACGTGGAGCGCCGGGTCCACGCGGTTCGCGAGGGCGGCGAGCCAGGGGCGCACGTCGGCGGAGGCGTCGGGGGCGAGGCGCGCGGCGGTGCGCAGGGCCCGCACGGGGAAGCGCGCGGCCGCAGTCTTCGCCGACTCCCACACGTGCGGCCGGTCGAGCCGCGCGAAGACCCGCGCGGTCGCGTCGTCGCCGGGCAGCATGGCGAGCGCCTTGTGCAGCTGCCTCGTGTAGTCGCCCGAGTAGTGGCGGGCGCTCTCCTCGGCGGCGAGAAGGAGGCCCGCCGCGTCGGCGCCGAGGCTCCCGAGCAGGACCATGAGGGTCTCGGCTTCCGCGATGTGCCAGTCGATGTCGGTGATCCCGGCGGCCGCGAGGTGTTCGGGGCGGCTCGCGGCGTGCATCACGACCAGGTCGCCCGAGCACCAGTGCCGGGCCTTGCCGTAGTCGGCGCAGGCCTCGAGGACCCACGCTTCCTCGGTCGGGAGCAGCAGCATCGCGGCGATCCGCTTCGCAGCGCTGTCGCGGTGCGCGGCGACGGCCGCGACGACCTCCGCGTACTCCTCGTCGGTCGCGGCGGCCAGGACCGCCCGCACCGCCGCGATCCCGCCGTGCGCCAGCTCGTGGGCGCAGGCCTCGGGGTGCTCGGTCTGGTATTCGGCGACGGTCCGCTTCGCGATGGCCTCGCCGCCGTAGTACCCGTCGGTGACCGGGGCGACGGCGAGGCGCTCGACGGCCGCCGTCACGGCGAACGGGAGGCCGTGCTCGCGGAGCCAGCAGTCGAACTCCGGACCCAGCCAGGACTCGCCCGCACGCCCCCGCCAGTCGATGGTCAGCGTCGCGACCGCCGCCGCGCCGCGCGGGTCGGGCTTCCCGCCGAGGTAGGCCTCCGCCGCCGCGGCGTACCAGGCGTTCCCGGGCGAGGCCAGCGCGGCCCGCAGCTTCGCCTCGCGGGCCACGACGCGCTGGCGGTGGCGCACGAGCGCCTCGGGGCCCGCGAGCGGAATCGGCGCTCCGGGCCTCCTGCCGCGCCACGGCAGCAGCCGCGCCTCCCAGGCGGCCGGGAGTTCGAGCTGGTCTTCCTGGGGTGCAACGTGATCGGTCATCGGAGCCCTTCGTGCGGAGTGTCGCCCACGACGATAGGCCCGCGGTGCGACACCCCGGGAACGCCGAAGGCCCGGCCGCGGGCCGGGCCTTCGCGCGCAGTCCTACATGAGGAAGGAGTCGACCGCCAGCGTCAGGAACAGCAGCGTCAGGTAGCTGGTGGACCAGTGGAACAGGCGCATCGGCTTGGGGTCCTCGCCGCGGTTGACGCGGCCGAGGAGCTTGTGGCACTCCCACACGAACAGGCCGCCCGCGACGACGGCGACGGCGCCGTAGAGCCAGGTCGCGCCGAGCGGGACGGCGACGAGTGAGACGGCGAGCATCGCCCAGCCGTAGACCACGGACTCGATGGCGACGCGGCGGGCGGGGGCGACGACCGGGAGCATCGGGATGCCCGCGGCGGCGTAGTCGTCCTTGAACTTCATGGCGAGCACGTAGAAGTGCGGGGGCTGCCACAGGAAGACGACGGCGAACAGGACCCAGGCCATCCACGACATGTGGCCGGTGACGGCCGCCCAGCCGATGAGGACGGGCGCCGCGCCGCACGCGCCGCCCCAGACGGTGTTGTAGGGGGTGGTGCGCTTGAGCCAGATCGTGTAGACGACGTCGTAGTAGACGATGGCGCCGAAGGTGAGGAGCGCGGCGAGCCAGTTGACGAGCAGGCCCATGCCGAGGACCGCGATCGCGCCGATGACGAGACCGAAGACCAGGGCGTTGCGCGGCGGGATCTGGTGCTTGGCGAGCGGGCGCCGCGAGGTGCGGGCCATGAGCTGGTCGATGTCGCGGTCGATGTAGCAGTTGATCGCGTTCGCGGACCCGGCGGCGAGGGCGCCGCCGATGAGGGTCGCGAGGACCGCGGTGAGGGACGGCAGGCCGTCGTACTCCATGCGGGCGGCGACGAGCATCGCCGGGATCGTGGTGATGAGGAGCAGCTCGACGATGCGCGGCTTCGTCAGGGAGACATAGGCTCCGATGAGCGTCCGGAGGTCCGGTCGGGCCGGGGTCCCGTCGCCGGGCGCGGGCAGTTCGATTCGCTTGCGGGCCTGGGGCCGGGGGCGGTCGGCCAGGGCGCGGGTCGGGTCCTCGTTCATCACCGCTCACCATACGGGCCGTGAGGAGGTGACCTGGGCCTGGGTCCGGGCCCCCTACCTGGGCGTTTCCGGTGGGAGGATTGCTCGTGGGCGGGTTCACAACCCGCGAAATTCCGCCCTCCGAGAGACTGCGCATAAAGTTCAGCCTGTGTAGGTAGGGTCAGAAGGCACACGTCAACGGCCCAAATACGACGAGTATCAAGGAGTATCCCAGTGGCACAGTTCGAGTGGACCGAGCTCGACCAGAAGGCGGTCGACACGGCGCGGCTCCTCGCCGCCGACGCGGTGGAGAAGGCCGGCAACGGGCACCCCGGTACCGCCATGAGCCTGGCCCCGGTCGCGCACACCCTGTTCCAGAAGGTCATGCGCCACGACCCGAGCGAACCCGACTGGGAAGGCCGCGACCGCTTCGTGCTCTCGTGCGGCCACTCCAGCCTGACGCTGTACGTGCAGCTGTACCTCCAGGGCTACGGCCTGGAGCTTGAGGACCTGCAGAACCTGCGCCAGTGGGGGTCGCTGACCCCGGGGCACCCCGAGGTGGGGCACACCGCGGGCGTTGAGACCACCACCGGGCCGCTCGGCCAGGGCCTGGCGACCGCCGTGGGCATGGCGATGGCCGCCCGCCGCGAGCGCGGCCTGTTCGACCCCGAACCGGCCGTGGGCGAGAGCCTGTTCGACCACTTCGTGTACGTCATCGCCTCCGACGGCGACATCGAGGAGGGCGTGACGCACGAGGCCTCCGCGATCGCGGGCGTGCAGGAGCTGGGCAACCTCGTCGTCGTCTACGACGACAACGAGATCTCCATCGAGGACGACACCAAGATCGCCCTCGGCGAGGACGTCGCCAAGCGCTACGAGGCGTACGGCTGGCACGTCCAGACCGTCGACTGGAAAGACGGCGACGAGTACAAGGAGGACCCGAAGGCCCTCTTCCACGCGATCGAGAAGGCCAAGGCCGTCACCGACAAGCCTTCGCTGATCCGCCTGAAGACGATCATCGGCTGGCCCGCGCCGAAGAAGCAGAACTCCTACGCCGCGCACGGCTCCGCCCTGGGCGCCGCCGAGATCGCCGCGACCAAGGAGATCCTGGGCTTCCCGGCCGACAAGTCGTTCTACGTCGCTGAGGACGTGCTCGCGTACACGCGCGGCTCGGTCCAGCGCGGCCAGGACGAGCGCTCGGCGTGGCTGACGGAGTTCAACAACTGGGCCGCCGAGAACCCCGAGAACAAGAAGCTCCACGACCGCCTGTGGGCGGGCGAGTTCCCCGAGGGCTTCGAGGACGCGTTCCCCGAGTTCGAGGCGTCCGAGAAGGGCGTCGCGACCCGTTCGGCTTCGGGCAAGGTCCTGTCCGCGCTCGCGCCGGTCCTGCCGGAGCTGTGGGGCGGCTCGGCCGACCTCGCGGGCTCGAACAACACCACGATGGACGGCGAGCCGTCGTTCCTGCCGCTGTCGCGCCAGACCAAGGCGTACCCGGGCAACCCGTACGGCCGGACCCTCCACTTCGGCATCCGCGAGTTCGCGATGGGCACGATCCTCAACGGCATCAAGCTGCACGGCCCGACCCGCCCGTACGGCGGCACGTTCCTCGTGTTCTCCGACTACATGCGCGGCGCGGTCCGCCTCGCGGCCCTCATGAAGACCCCCGTGGTCTACGTGTGGACGCACGACTCGATCGGCCTCGGCGAGGACGGCCCGACCCACCAGCCGGTCGAGCACCTCGCGTCCCTGCGCGCGATCCCGGGCCTGGACGTCATCCGCCCCGGCGACGCCAACGAGACCGCCGTGGTCTGGAAGACCCTCCTGGGCAAGACCGACCGCCCGGCCGCGCTGGCGCTGACCCGCCAGAACATCCCGGTCTACGACCGCACGAAGTTCGCTTCGGCCGAGGGCGCCGCGAAGGGCGCGTACACGCTGCTCGACACCGACGGCACCCCCGACGTGATCCTCATGGGCTCCGGCTCCGAGGTGCAGCTCGCCGTCCAGGCCGCCGAGGCCCTGGCGGGCGAGGGCGTCAAGGCCCGCGTCGTGTCCGTCCCGTCGATCGAGTGGTTCGACGAGCAGGACGAGGACTACCGCGAGTCGGTGCTGCCCAAGGCGGTCAAGGCCCGCGTGTCCGTCGAGGCGGGCATCGCCCTGTCCTGGCGCGACCTCGTCGGTGACGCAGGAGTCAGCGTCTCCCTGGAACACTTCGGTGCCTCCGCGCCGTTCGAGAAGCTGTACGAGGAATTCGGGATCACCGCCGCCGCCGTGGCGGACGCGGCCCGCTCCTCCATCAAGAAGGCACAGCAGTAGCAACGTCGAAGAACTAGCTGGAAAGCTGGAGGAACACCGATGAGCGCGAACGAGAACCTCGCCGGACTGTCGGCGGCGGGAGTGTCCGTCTGGTTGGACGACATCTCGCGTGAACGCCTGGAGACGGGCAACCTGAAGGACCTCATCGCCGGGTCGTCCGTAGCGGGCGTCACCTCGAACCCGTCCATTTTCGCCGCGGCCCTGGCCAAGGGCAGCGGCTACGACGAGCAGATCGCCGATCTCGCGGTCCGCAAAGTGAGCGTCGATGAGGCCGCTCGCGCCATCACCACCTTCGACATCCGCTGGGCCGCGGACGTCCTGGCCCCGGTCTTCGCGACCACCGGGGGCCAGGACGGCCGCGTGTCCATCGAGGTCGACCCGCGCCTCGCCCACGAGACGCAGGCGACCATCGCCGAGGCCAAGGCCCTGTGGTGGGCCGTGGACCGGCCGAACACGATGATCAAGATCCCCGCCACCCGCGCCGGGCTCCCGGCCATCACGGCGACGATCGCGGCGGGCATCAGCGTCAACGTGACGCTGATCTTCTCGCTCGAGCGCTACCGCGAGGTCATGGACGCGTACATGGCGGGCCTGGAGTCGGCGAAGGCCGCCGGGCACGACCTGTCGCAGATCCGCTCCGTCGCGTCCTTCTTCGTGTCCCGTGTGGACTCCGAGATCGACAAGCGGCTCGACGGCGTAGGCACCGACGAGGCCCTGGCCCTCAAGGGCAAGGCCGCGATCGCCAACGCCCGCTTGGCGTACCAGGAGTTCGAGAACGCCTTCGCATCGCCGCGCTGGGAGGCCCTCGCGGCCGCCGGGGCCGTCCCGCAGCGCCCGCTGTGGGCGTCCACCTCCGTCAAGAGCCCCGACTACCGCGACGTCATGTACGTCGAGGACCTCATCGCGCCCGGCACCGTCAACACGATGCCCGAAGGCACCATGAAGGACTTCGCCGACCACGGCGAGGTCGAGGCCGACACGGTCCGCCCGTTCTACGCCGAGGCCGCCGCCCTCATGCTCGACCTCGAGCGCGTCGGGATCGACTACGCCGACGTCGTCCAGGTGCTGGAGGACGAGGGCGTGGAGAAGTTCATCGTCAGCTGGAAGCAGCTTCTCGACCAGATCGAATCCAAGCTCAGTGAGAGCGGAGAATAAGAAGTGAGCGATCCGATGGGCAAGATGGAAGCAGCAGGCGGACTCGCGGTGACCACCGGCGTCGACGTGAACGCCGCCGTGGAACGGCTCAGGACCGAGGGCATCCCGGCCAAGGTCGCCGCCAAGGACGCCACCCTGTGGGGCCCCGAGGCCGAAGCAGAGGCCGCGATCCGGCTCGGCTGGGTCGACACGTTCGTGAAGTCCAAGGAGCTCCTCGCACCGCTCGCGAAGCTCCGCGCCGAACTGAACGAGCAGGGCGTCGACCACATCGCCCTCGCGGGCATGGGCGGCTCCTCGCTCGCCCCCGAGGTCATCTCCCGCACCCTGGACCTGGGGATCTCGATCCTCGACACCACCGACCCCGGCCAGATCGCGGCCGAGCTCGGCGAAGACGTGCTGCGGCGCACCGCCGTCGTCGTGTCCTCCAAGTCCGGGTCCACCGTGGAGACCGACTCCCAGCGCCGCGCCTTCGAGAAGGCGTTCGAGGGCGTCGGGATCAAGGAGCACGCGAACCGCTTCGTGTTCGTCACCGACCCCGGCTCCGCGCTCGAGGCGCTCGCGACCGAGCAGGGCTCCCACCTGTTCCTCGCCGACGCCACCGTGGGCGGGCGCTACTCGGCGCTCACCGCGTTCGGGCTCGTCCCGACCGCGCTCGCGGGCGCCGACGTCGCCGAGCTCATCGACCAGGCCGAGGCCTTCGCGGCCACCATCGGCAGCGACGGGGACGACCCGGCGGTCGTGCTCGGCGCGGTCATCGCCGCGAAGCCGACGATCACCATCGCCGACGACGGCACCGGCGTCGTCGGCCTGGGCGACTGGGCCGAGCAGCTCATCGCCGAGTCCCTCGGCAAGGACGGCAAGGGCACGCTCCCGGTCGTCCTCGAAGGACCCGCCGCGCCGGGCGCGCGCGGCTCCGACCGCGTGTACGCCACCGTCGGGGGCTCCTCGACGGGCCTGCCGTCCTCCGGCTCGGCGCTGGCCATGCCCGACGTGGTCGTCAACGGCCCCCTGGGCGCCCAGTTCCTCGCCTGGGAACTCGCGACCGCGTACGCGGGCTACCTGATCGGCATCGACCCGTTCAACCAGCCCAACGTGACCGAGTCGAAGAACAACACCAACCGCATCCTCGCCGACGGCCTCCCCGAGGAGCGCCCGCACGCCGTGGACGGCGCGGTGGAGATCTACGGCTCGCACTCGACCACGGTCGCGGGCGCGCTGGGCGAGCTGCTCACCAACGCCGACAACGACACCGCGTACATCGCCGTCATGGCCTACCTGGACCGGATCGACGACGCCGAGGTGGCGAAGCTCCGGGCCGAGCTGGCCGAGCGCACGGGCGCGCCCGTCACGTGGGGCTGGGGACCGCGGTTCCTGCACTCCACCGGCCAGTTCCACAAGGGCGGCCGCCAGACCGGTGTGTTCCTGCAGCTCACCGGCGCATCCGCCGAGGACCTGGACATCCCGGGCCGCGACTACACGTTCGCCGGGCTCCAGGCCGCGCAGGCCGCCGGGGACCGCCAGGCCCTCGAATCGCGCGAGCGCCCGCTCGTGCGCCTGCACCTGACCGACCGCAAGCGCGGCGTCAACCAGCTGCTCCACGCCGTGAGGGAGCTGAGCTAGATGGGCGAGACCCTGCACACCACCAACCCGCTCCGGGACCCCGCCGACCGGCGGCTCCCGCGGATCCCCGAGCCGTGCGCCCTCGTGATCTTCGGCGTCACCGGCGACCTCGCCAAGAAGAAGCTGATCCCGGCGGTCTACGACCTCGCCAACCGGGGCCTGCTCCCGGCGTCCTTCGTCATCGTCGGGTTCGCCCGCCGCGACTGGGGCGACGAGACCTTCGAGGAGATGGCCCGCGACGCGGCCAAGTCCCACGCCCGCACGCCGTGGCGCGAAGAGGTCTGGGCCCGCCTGGCCGGCAACTTCAAGTTCGTGCCCGGCGCGTTCGACGACGACGAGGCCTTCAACCGCCTCGACGCGACCGTCGACGAGCTGCGCATCTCGCACGGCATCGTCGGCAACGCCGCGATGTACTTCTCGATCCCGCCGCTGGCGTTCCCGACGGTGCTGAAGCAGCTCAAGCGCACCGGCATGTCGGACAACCGCCAGGACGGCGGCGGCTGGCGCCGCGTCGTGGTCGAGAAGCCGTTCGGCGAGGACCGCGAGTCCGCGAAGGCGCTCAACAGCCTCGTCGACGAGGTGTTCACCGCCGAAGACGTGTTCCGCATCGACCACTACCTCGGCAAGGAGACGGTGCAGAACATCTTCGCGCTGCGCTTCGCGAACGCCATGTTCGAGCCGATCTGGAACTCCAACTACGTCGACCACGTCCAGATCACCATGGCCGAGGACGTCGGCATCGGCTCCCGCGCCGGGTTCTACGACGACAACGGCGCGGCCCGCGACGTCCTCCAGAACCACGTGCTGCAGCTCCTGGCCATCGCGGCCATGGAGCAGCCCAACGGGTTCGAGGCCGAGGAGATCCGCACCGAGAAGCTGAAGGTCCTGCGGGCCATCAAGCTCCACGACGACCTGGAGGCCACCGCCATCCGCGGCCAGTACGCGGACGGCTGGGTCCAGGGGCAGCCCGTCAAGGGCTACCTCGCGGAGGACAACATCCCGCCGCACTCGACCACCGAGACCTACGCGGCGGTCCAGATCGGCATCCAGAACCGGCGCTGGAACGGCGTCCCGTTCTACCTGCGCACCGGCAAGCGGCTCCCCAAGCGGGTCACCGAGATCGCGGTGGTCTTCAAGGAGGCCCCGCACATGCCCTTCGCCGACTACGACACCAAGACGCTCGGCAACAACCAGCTGGTCATCCGCGTCCAGCCGGACGAGGGCATCACGGTGAAGTTCGGCTCGAAGGTCCCCGGCACCGGCATGGAGCTGCGGGACATCTCGATGGGCTTCGGCTACGGCGAGACCTTCACCGAGTCCAGCCCCGAGGCCTACGAGCGCCTCATCCTGGACGTGCTCCTGGGCGACAAGACCCTGTTCCCCGACGCGCAGGAAGTCGACGCCTCCTGGGCCGTCGTCGACCCGCTCGAGGAGTACTGGGCCACCACCAAGCCCGAACCGTACGAGTCCGGCACGTGGGGCCCCACGGGCGCAGACATCATGCTGCAATCGTCCGGCCGCCGCTGGCGCCGGGCGTAGAAGGAGTCCTGACATGCATCTGAAGGACACCACGACCGGCGACATCATGAAGACGCTGTCGAAGCTGCTCCACGAGGTCGGGGGCGCCTCCGGGCTCGCCCTCAACCTGGTCGCGCTGACCACCGAGGACGAGCGCGAAGAGGTCGAGAAGGCCGCTTCGTTCGCCGCGCAGGAGCACCCGTACCGGCTCATCATGGCGATCCCGCGCGACCTCGAGGCGACCGAGCCGCGCATCGACGCCGAAGTGACCGTGGGCGAGCGGCTCGGCTCCGCCGAGGCGATCATCCTGCGCCTCGACGGCCCCGCCGCCTCCCACCTGACCTCGATCGTCCTGCCCATGCTGGCCTCGGACATCCCGGTCGTCACCTGGTGGCTGCTCGACCCCGTCCGCTACGGGCTGGAGCAGGAGCTGCGGAGCTTCGCGGACCGCCGCATCACCTACTCGGCCCGCGCGGCCGACCCGGTGGCGTCGCTCTACCGCCGCGCCGAGTCCTACGCGGCCGGCGACACCGACATCTGCTGGACCCGGATCAGCCTGTGGCGCTCGCTCATCGCCAGCGCCTTCGACGGGGTGACCCACGCGGTCGAGAAGATCACCGTCAAGGCGGCCGAGGACGACCCGTCGGCGCAGCTCATGGCCGCGTGGCTGCACACGCGCCTGGGCGTCGCCCCGGAGATCGTCGACACCGAGGTGGAGCGCAACTCCGAGCACCTGCCCGCGATCGCCTCCGTGGCGTTCACGATGGCCGGAGGCGAGACCATGGAGGTCGAGCGGAAGGCCGACGGCTCCACGGTGCTGCGCCAGGCGGGGCTGCCGAAGCGCCGCCAGTCGCTGCAGGGCCGCACGCTGGGCCAGCTGCTCGCCGAGGAGCTGCGGCACATCGACCCCGACACCGCGTACCGGAAGGTGCTCGACACCTTCCAGGAGCACTACGCGGCCGAGCGGGCGATCGTATGAGCCGCTCGGGTGCGGTGATCGTCCACAACGACGCCGACGTGCTCGCGGAGGCGGTGGCGGCGCGGCTGCTCAACCGGCTCGCGGACGCGCAGGCGCACCGGGGTGAGGCGTCGATCGTCCTGACGGGCGGGCGGATCGCGGCGAAGGTGTACCAGAACATCCTCGGTTCGCCGATCCGCACGGTCGTGGACTGGTCGAAGGTCGACTTCTGGTGGGGCGACGAGCGGTTCCTGCCTTCGGGCGACCCGGAGCGGAACGAGACGCAGGCGCGGGAGGCGTTCCTGGACCACCTGCCGGTGGACCCGAAGCGCGTGCACCCGATGGCCGCCGAGGACGAGGTCGCCTCGCCTGAGGACGCCTCGTTCCTGTACCGCGAGGAGCTGGCTCGGGCCGCGGGCGGCGAAGGCGTCCCGGCGTTCGACCTGCTGCTGCTGGGCATCGGCGAGGACGGGCACGTCGCGTCGCTGTTCCCGGGGAACCCGGCCTTGCTGTCCACGGTGTCGGTGGTGGGGGTGCGCAACTCCCCCAAGCCGCCGTCGGAGCGCGTCTCGCTGACGCTGCCGGCGATCAACTCCGCTACGGCGGCGTGGATCATCGCCTCCGGTGAAGGCAAGGCCGAGGCGGTCGATGAGGCGCTGTCGAAGGGCGAGCTTCCGGCGGGCCGCGTGAAGGCGGTGGGCCACACCAGGTGGCTCATCGACAAGGACGCGGCGTCGCACCTGAAGCACCTGGAGTTCTAGGCAAGACGCGAGGGCCCGGACCATTCGGTCCGGGCCCTTCGTCGTGTCGGCGCACCGCCCAACCTCGCGGTGCGCCGGCGTGTCTCAGAAGAGTGAGCGTTCGCCGCGGGCGGCGGCGCGGGCGGCGAGGGCTTCGGCGAGGAGGTCTTCGGCCTCCTCCTCGCTGCGGCGCTCGCGCACGTAGGTGAGGTGGGACTTGTACGGCTTGGCGGTGCGGCGTTCCGGGGGGTTGTCCTGGTCGGGGCTGGCGGGCCAGCCGCAGCAGGTGCAGTCCCACTCCTGCGGGACTTCGACGTAGAGCGCGAACGACAGTGCGGTCTCGTGTCCGTTGGCGCACCAGTACTTGATGTTCTGGCGGGGCACCGGCTCGCCTCGTTCCGAGTGGAGGCCCGGGGTCGCGCCTATGCGAGTGCCGCGGATGGCCTGTCCGTTGGACATATGTGTGATCGCTCCTCACAGTCGGGGGATCTTCTGTGGCTGTCGACCGGACACGGCCGCGGAGAGGAGCGTGCGGGAAGGGACCGCGCGACCCCTGAACGTCGCCGTGGAGTCACCGGTCGGAGCGGCTGGGGCACCGCCCTCAGCAATTCTATGACGTAAAGCACACACTGTAAAGACTATGGCGAAATGGTTTCACGTAAAGGCAGGAGCCGCGCACTCACGCACGGCCCCTTGACGAATCGCTCCGTCCCTAGGAGATCCGCAGGACGATCTTGCCGCGGGTCCGGCCGGTCCGGCTCGCGCGCCACGCCGCGGGAGCGCAGCGGCCCCCGGAGCCGAAGCTCCGGGGGCCGCTGTCGAAGGCTGTGGCGCTACACGAGGGTGCGCAGCAGGAGGCCGAAGGCCACAATGCAGGCGAACCAGATGACGCCCACGCCGATCGTGATGCGGGTGAGGTTCTTCTCCGCGACCGAGGAGCCCGAGGCCACCGAGGACATGCCGCCGCCGAACATGCTCGACAGACCGCCGCCCTTGCCCTTGTGCAGCAGCACCATGAGGATCAGGACCGCGCTGGAGAGCAGCAGCAGGATCATCAGGGAGTAGCTCAGAACCGTAATCATCGGTTATCGGGTGTCCTCTCAGCAATCGCAGCCCGTTATGGGGCGCGGGCCGCGTCCGAGTCTAGCGGAATGCGATACACGTCCGGCGATCAGTGTCATGTCGACATGACACCCACTGGGTGCCGGTGTCATCTTCACATGACACTCGTAGGACGAAAGGAGCCGCCGCACAACGCTGTGCGGCGGCCCTGACTGCGGCCCGCAGCGCTCAGCTCGATGCGCTGCGGGCGATTTGGTACTACGCTCCGGCGTGCTCGGGGAAGCGCACGATCTTGGCGAACTCTTCAGCGTCGAGGCTCGCGCCGCCCACGAGGGCGCCGTCGATGTCGGGCTTGGCCATGATCTGGGCGACGTTCGAGGACTTCACCGAACCGCCGTAGAGGATGCGAACCCGCTCCGCCACAGCGCCGAACTTCTCGCCGAGGGCCTGGCGCAGCGCACCGATGACCTCTTGGGCGTCCTCGGCGGAGGCCGTGCGGCCCGTGCCGATGGCCCAGACGGGCTCGTAGGCCACGACGACCTTGGCGAGCTCTTCCTCGTTGAGGCCGTCGACGGCCGCGATCAGCTGGCTGACGGAGTGCGCGATGTGGTTGCCCGCCTCGCGCACGTCCAGGGCCTCGCCGACGCAGAGGATCGGGCTGATGCCGTTGTTGAGGGCCTGGCGGACCTTCGCGGCCACCAGCTCGTCGCCCTCTTCGTGGTACTGGCGGCGCTCGGAGTGGCCGACGGCCACGTACGAGCAGCCCAGCTTCGCGAGCATCGAGCCGGCGATCTCGCCGGTGTACGCACCGGACGGGTGCGCCGACAGGTCCTGCGCGCCGAAGCCGATGACGAGCTTGTCGCCGTCGACGAGCGTCTGCACGGAGCGGATGTCGACGAACGGCGGCAGGACGACGGTCTCGACCGCTTCGAGCTGCTCGCGGGTGAGGCTGAAGGCCAGCTTCTGCACCAGCGCGATCGCTTCGAGGTGGTTGAGGTTCATCTTCCAGTTGCCGGCGATGAGCGGCTTGCGGGTCTCAGTCATCTAATTCTCCAGTGCGTCCAGGCCGGGCAGGGTCTTGCCCTCGAGGTATTCGAGGGAAGCGCCGCCGCCGGTCGAGATGTGCCCGAAGCCGTCCTCGGGCAGGCCGAGGGTGCGGACCGCGGCGGCGGAGTCGCCGCCGCCGACCACCGAGAACGCCTCGGAGTCCACCAGCGCCTGCGCCACGGTACGCGTACCGGCGGCGTAGTCGGGGAACTCGAAGACGCCCATGGGGCCGTTCCAGAACACGGTCTTGGCTCCGGCGATCCGGTCGGCGAAGAGCTTCGCGGACTCGGGGCCGATGTCGAGGCCCATGCGGTCGGCCGGGATCGCGTCCACGCCCACGGTGAGCGGCTCGGCGTCGGCGGCGAACTCGGCGGCTGTGGTCGTGTCGACCGGCAGCAGCAGTTCGACGCCGAGCTTCGCGGCCCGGTCGAGGTAGTTCTTGCAGGTCTCGATCTGGTCCTTCTCGAGCAGCGACGAACCGACCTCGAAGCCCTGGGCCGCGAGGAACGTGAACATCATGCCGCCGCCGACGATGAGCGTGTCGACCTTGTCGAGCAGGTTGTCGATGACCGCGAGCTTGTCGGAGACCTTCGCGCCGCCGAGGATGACGACGTACGGCTGCTCGGGCTTGCCGGTGAGCTTCGAGAGGACCTCGACCTCTTTGGCGATCAGCCAGCCCGCGTAGTGCGGGAGCAGCTGCGCGACGTCGTAGACGGAGGCGTGCTTGCGGTGCACGGCGCCGAAGGCGTCGTCCACGTACACGTCGCCGAACGCGGCCAGCTGGCCGGCGAACTCGGCCCGCTGGGTGTCGTCCTTGCTGGTCTCGCCCTTGTTGAAGCGCAGGTTCTCCAGCAGGAGGACGTCGCCGTCGCCCTGGGCGACGGCCTTGCCCTCAGCGTCCGTCCCGACGGTGTCGGACGCGAAGGCGACTTCGCGGCCGAGGACCTCGCCGAGGCGCTGGGCCACGGGGGCCAGCGAGAAGGCGGGGTCGGGCTCGCCCTTGGGGCGGCCCAGGTGCGAGCACACCACGACGCGGGCGCCGGCTTCGGCCAGCGCCTTGACGGTGGGCGCGACGGCGCGGATGCGGCCGTCGTCGGTGATGTTCTTCCCGTCGAGAGGCACGTTGAGGTCGGCGCGTACGAGTACGCGCCGACCCGAGACGCCCTCCTGCAGGAGTTCGTCGAGCGTCTGCATCAGACTGCTAGCCGACCAGCTTGACGAGGTCGACGAGGCGGTTGGAGAAGCCCCACTCGTTGTCGTACCAGCCGAAGACCTTGACCTGGTTGTCGATGACCTTGGTCAGGAGGCCGTCGATGATGCACGAGTGCGGGTCGGTCTCGATGTCCTTGGAGACGATCGGGTCCTCGGTGTAGTACAGGATGCCCTTGAGCGGGCCCTCGGCGGCGGCCTTGAGCGCGGCGTTGACCTCTTCGGCCGTCACGTTGCGCGACGCCTCGAAGGTGAGGTCGGTGATCGAGCCGGTCGGGACCGGGACGCGCAGCGAGTAGCCGTCGAGCTTGCCGTTGAGCTCGGGCAGCACCACGCCGACGGCCTTGGCGGCGCCGGTGGTGGTGGGGACGACGTTGAGGGCGGCGGCGCGGGCGCGGCGCGGGTCCGAGTGCGGGCCGTCCTGCAGCATCTGGTCCTGGGTGTAGGCGTGGATCGTGGTCATCAGACCCTTCTCGATGCCCACGGAGTCGTTCAGGACCTTGGCCATCGGGGCCAGGCAGTTGGTGGTGCACGAGGCGTTCGAGATGATGTTGTGCTTCTCGGCGTCGTACTTGTCGTGGTTGACGCCCATCACGATCGTGATGTCCTCGTTCTTCGCCGGAGCGGAGATGATGACCTTCTTGGCGCCGCCTTCGAGGTGGGCCGAGGCCTTCGTGCCGTCGGTGAAGAAGCCGGTGGACTCGATGACGACGTCCGCGCCGACCTCGCCCCAGGGGAGGTTCTTCGGGTCGCGCTCGGAGAACGCCTTGATGGTCTTGCCGTTGACGGTGAGCTCGCCGTCGCCGATCTTGACCTCGTACGGCAGGCGGCCGAGGATCGAGTCGTACTTGAGCAGGTTGGCGATGGTGTTGAGGTCGCCAAGGTCGTTGAAGGCGACGATTTCGATGTCGGCGCCAGAGGCGAGAACCGCCCGGAAGAAGTTGCGCCCAATGCGGCCGAAGCCGTTGACGCCCACACGGATGGTCACGTGGCCATCTCCTCGCTTGAACAGGATCGAATATCTGACTGAGACCGGGAGCGGTCTCGTACGCGATCCGTTCAGCCGAATAGCGACGGTGGAACAGATCGCTGTTCGGCCTCGTCGCCGAGCACTCTTTGACCCTACCGCTGCGGTTCCTGAACCTGTCGCGGCCGGTTCCCCCCGATCATGTCACACCCGGAACAGGGGTGTGACATCGCGGTTAAGCGTAGCGGTTGCCTGCCCGCCCGGGCGGCTTTCCGCGGCGGGTCCCCGGCGGGTCTCCCGGGGGTCAGGCGACGAGCATTTCCTCTTCGGCGACAACGTCGTCGGGGCCGGGGATGCCGTGCTCCTGGGCGCGTTTGGTGGCCATGTTGATGAGGCGGCGGATGCGCCCGGCGATGGCGTCCTTCGTCAGCGGCGGGTCGGCGAGGGTGCCGAGTTCCTCGAGCGAGGCCTGCCGGTGGTCGAGGCGCAGGCGCCCGGCGGAGGCGAGGTGCTCGGGGACGTCGTCGCCGAGGACCTCGAGGGCGCGGGTGACCTTCGCGGCGGCGGCGACGGCGGCGCGCGCGGAGCGGCGCAGGTTGGCGTCGTCGAAGTTGGCGAGGCGGTTGGCGGTGGCGCGGACTTCGCGGCGGACGCGCCTTTCCTCCCAGGTCAGGACCGAGGAGTGGGCGCCGAGGCGGGTGAGGAGCTCGCCGATGGCGTCGCCGTCGCGGATGACGACGCGGTCGACGCCGCGCACATCGCGGGACTTGGCGGCGATGCCGAGGCGGCGGGCCGCGCCGACGAGCGCGAGGGCGGACTCGGGGCCGGGGCAGGTGACTTCGAGGGAGGAGGAGCGGCCGGGCTCGGTGAGCGAGCCGCGGGCGAGGAACGCCCCGCGCCAGGCGGCCTCGGCGCAGCACGGATAGGCGCCGACGACGTGGTTGGGCAGGCCCCGGACGGGGTAGCCGCGCTGGTCGGTGAGGCCGATCTGCTTGGAGAAGGCCTGGCCGTCGGCGATGACGCGCAGCAGGTAGTGGTTGTTGCGGCGCAGCCCGGCGGCCACGAGGACGTGGACCTCGGACTCGTAGTTGTAGAGCTTGTCGATCATCCGCTTGGCGCGGCGGGCGACGTTCCCGGCGTCGACCTCGGCCTCGACGAGGACGTTGCCCTGGCCGACGAGGTGGAGGCCCCCGGCGAAGCGGAACAGGGCGCCGAGCTCGGCGCGCTGGCAGCAGGACTTCGTCACCTCGATGCGACTGAGTTCGTCCTTGACCTCCGAGGTCATCGCCATTCGTTAACCACCATCTTCGACCAGCAGGTTTCCCAATACGGCAGCCAGCGCGGCGACATCGTGCGTCACGCCGTCGGAGGCGAGGTCCGCCGCCACCAGCTGGGCCTCCAACGATTGTGCCGCACTGTTCAACGATCCGGGATCGGCGAGGGTTCGGGTGTCGCCTGAGACGACGTAGTGAAACCGGACACCTTCGGCGTATCGGCGCAGCGTGTCGACGTGACCGGCGAGTGTCAGACCGTCCGTTTCCTTCTCTTCGGAGAGGTTGAGCACCACGATTTTCTTCGCGCTGGAGGCGGCGATGGCCTCGCGGAGGTCGGGCAGGAGCAGGTGCGGGATGACGGAGGTGTACCAGGAGCCGGGGCCGAAGACGTGCCAGTCGGCGTCGGCGACGGCCTGGAGGGTCTCGGGGCAGGCGGTGGCGTCGGCGGGGAGGAGGCGCACGTCCTTGACGCTGCCGTCGGCGACGGCGATGCCGTGCTGGCCGACGATGGTGCGGGTGCCGGTGCCTTCGGCGAGGTCCGCTTCGATGTCGAGCGGGGTGCGGGACATGGGGAGGACGCGGGCGCGGGAGCCGAGGAGGCGGGCGGCGAAGTCGAGGGCGTCGACGGGGTCGTCGTGGAGTTCGAGGAGTCCGGTGAGGACGACGTTGCCGACGGGGTGGCCGGTGAGGAAGTCGTCGCCGCCGAAGCGGTGGGAGAACAGCCGCGCGGTCTCGGATTTGCCGGGGTCGGCGGTGGCGACGAGGGCTTTGCGCAGGTCGCCGGGGGGCAGGACGGGGCGGGTGGCGCGGATGTCGCCGGTGGAGCCGCCGTCGTCGGCCACGGTGACCACGGCCGTGAGGTCGAGGTCGAGCCTGGTGAGGGCGCGGAGCGACGCGGACAGGCCGCGCCCGCCGCCGAACGCGACGACTCTGGTCATGCGGTCCCCTCGGGGCTGGGGCGGCTCGGGGAGGGGAGGGCGCCTCGAGGACCCGGGTGCGCGGCGGCTCGGCCGGGTCCCTCGGGCGCTTCGGTCACTCGTTGCCCCGGTCGCGGTGGTGGGTGTTGGCGGGGAACCCGGCGGCGTTGAGACGCTTCGCGAGTGATTCGGCGATGGCGACGGAGCGGTGCTTGCCGCCCGTGCAGCCGATGGCGATCGTCATGTAGCGCTTGCCTTCCCGTTCGAACCCTTGGGTGGTGCCGAGCAGCAGGGACGCGTAGGCGGCGACGAACTCCTCGGCGCCGTCCTGACCGAGGACGTAGTCGGCGACGTCCTGGTCGATCCCGGTGTGCTCTCGCAGGGTGGGAACCCAGTACGGGTTGGGAAGGAATCTTACGTCGGCGACGTAGTCCGCATCGCGCGGGATGCCGTACTTGAACCCGAATGACATGCAGGTGAACTGGAGTCCGGAGGCGGAGGGCGCGAGGAAGGCCTCCTCGACGCGGGAGCGCAGCTGGTTCTCGTTCAGGTGCGTGGTGTCGAAGAGGGTGTCGGCCGAGCCGCGGGCCGGTTCGAGGATGCGGCGCTCGGCGGCGATGCCGTCGGCGAGCATGCCGTCCCCTTGGAGCGGGTGGGCGCGGCGGACCTTCTCGAAGCGGCGGATGATGATGTCGTCGTCGGCGTCGACGAACACGAGGTGGGGTTTGAAACCGCCCTTGCGGAGGTCCTCGATGACGCCGACGAGGTCGGTCATGAAGGCGCGCGAGCGCACGTCGAGGACCATCGCGGTGCGCCGCACCTCTTCTCCCCCGGCCGCGGCCAGCTCGGCGGCCTGGCCGACGAGCGATTCGGGGAGGTTGTCGATGACGTAGTAGCCGACGTTCTCCAGTGCGCGCGCCACCGTCGAGCGGCCGCCGCCGGAGATCCCGGTGACGATCACGAGGTCCAATTCGCCGCGGTCGGTCGCGCCGGTCTGCACTGCTGCCACACCCATAAGTCAAGTATCCCCGAGTTCGTTCCTGCCGCCGTGGTGACACGGCTCCGGCATGCTTGCCGAACTGACAAGCGTATTACTACCTACCGCTTCTCAAGCCCCGTTGTCGTCGGGATTACGCAGATGTGTCTGCAAAGCCTCCGCCAGTTTCGGCCCGATGCCCGGCACTGCCTCCAGATCGGACAGCTCGGCCTCGCGGATGCGCTTGACGGACCCGAACTGCTTGAGGAGGGCCTTGCGCTTGGACTCGCCGAGACCGGGCACGCCGTCGAGCGCGGAGGTGATGAGGTTCTTGCGTCTCCTGGTGCGGTGCAGGGAGATCGCGAAGCGGTGGGCCTCGTCGCGGACGCGCTGCATGAGGTACAGGGCCTCTGAGGTGCGCGAGAGGATCACCGGGTATTCCTCGCCGGGCAGCCAGATCTCCTCGAGGCGCTTGGCGAGGCCGGCGAGGTTGATCGTGTCGATCCCGAGTTCGGCGAAGACCGCTTCGGCGGCGGCGACCTGCGGCTGGCCGCCGTCGACGACGAGCAGCTGCGGCGGGTAGTGGAAGCCGCGCCTGGGCTCCTCGTCCTCCTCGGTGGGCGAGCCCGTGGGCTGGTCGGCGAGTTTGGCGAGGCGGCGGCGCAGGGTCTCCTGGAGGCTCGCGAGGTCGTCCTTGCGCTCGCCTTTGATGACGAAGCGGCGGTACTCGCTCTTGCGGGGCAGGCCGTCCTCGAAGACGACCATCGACGCGACGACGTCCTCGCCCTGGGACTGCGAGACGTCGTAGCATTCGATCCGCAGCGGCGCCTCGGGCAGGTCCAGCGCGTCAGCGAGCTCTTCGAGGGCCTTGGAGCGGGCGGTGAGGTCCCCGGCGCGCTTGAGCTTGTGGCGCTGGAGGTTCTCGATCGCGTTCTTCTCGACGGTCTCGGCCAGCGCCCGCTTGTCGCCGCGCCTGGGCACGCGCACGTCCACTTTGGATCCGCGGCGTTCGGAGAGGAGCTCGGCGAGCGCGGCGGCGTCGTCCGGGAGGGCCGGGACGAGGACCTCGCGGGGCACGACTTCGTTCTGCTCGCCGTAGAACTGGAGGCAGAACTGCTCGACGATGCCGGGCAGGTCGACCGGTTCGGGCTTGTCGATGACCCAGCCGCGCTGGCCCCTGATGCGGCCGCCTCGGACGTGGAAGACCTGGACGGCGGCCTGGAGCTCGTCGTCGGCGACGGCCATGACGTCGCAGTCGACGTCCTCGGCGAGGACGACGACCTGCTGTTCGAGGACCTTGTCGAGGGCGGCGAGGTCGTCGCGCAGGCGCGCGGCCCGCTCGAACTCGAGGGCCTCGGAGGCCTCCTGCATCTCCTTGAGGAGGCGGCGTCTGACGGGGGCGTGGTC
Organism: Glycomyces sp. NPDC048151; assembly: GCF_043202775.1. Taxonomy (NCBI): domain Bacteria; kingdom Bacillati; phylum Actinomycetota; class Actinomycetes; order Glycomycetales; family Glycomycetaceae; genus Glycomyces; species Glycomyces sp. NPDC048151. The sequence goes on from NZ_JBIDBB010000006.1 coordinate 414,764, forward strand.
GCCGGACATGAAGGCGCAGAAGCCGTTCACGAGTTCCCGGTAGTCCTCGGCGGAGATGCGGCCGACGCACGGGGCCGAGCACTTGCCGATGTCGGCGAGGAGATTGGGGCGGCCGATCCGCTCGCAGCGCTTGAACTCCGAGTCCGAGCAGGTGCGGATCGGGAAGACGCGGGTGAGCAGGTCGAGGGTCTGGCGGATGGCCCACGCGGAGCCGAACGGCCCGAAGTAGCGCACGCCCTTGCGGCGGGCGCCGCGCATGACCTGGGCGCGGGGGAACTCCTCCCCCACGGTGACGGCGAGCCACGGGTAGGACTTGTCGTCCTTGAACATGACGTTGAAGCGCGGGTCGTACTCCTTGATCCAGGTCCACTCCAGCTGGAGGGCCTCGACCTCGGTGGCGACCACGGTCCACTCGACGCTGCGCGCGGTGTTGACCATGCGGCGGGTGCGCTCGTGCAGCCGCGTCTCGTCCGCGAAGTAGGAGTTCAGTCGGTTCCGGAGGTTCTTGGCCTTGCCGACGTAGATGACGCGCCGGTCGCGGTCCCGGAAGCGGTAGACGCCCGGCGCGGTCGGGATGGTGCCGGGGGCGGGACGGTAATCAACTGCCACACCACAAGGATATGACCCGCCCCCGACACACCCGTGACTACGGCATGGCCGCCAAGGCCTTCAGCTCCGCCTGGAGCGCCTCGACCTCGTCGCGCTCGATGCCGCGCGCGGTGAACCACCCGCCGAGGTTCTCGACGTCCCTGGTGAGGAACTCGAACCCGAGCGGGTTCGCGTACAGGTCCACGACCTGCGGGAGGTCGAGGACGACGAGCCGCCCGTCGTGGACGACCGTGTTGTACGGCGAGAGGTCGCCGTGGGCGAAGCCGAGCTCGGTCATGCGCCGCAGCGCCTCCGAGGCCTGCTCCCACAGGCTGTCGAGCTCGATCTCGTCGGGCTTGGTCTCGGCCAGCCGGGGTGCGGCCGTGCGGCCGTCCCCGATGAACTCCATGAGGAGTTCCTTGCCGAGGATCTGCACCGGGTACGGGACCGGCACGCCGGCGTTGTACATGGTCTTGAGCGCGTCGAACTCGGCGGCGGCCCAGCGGCCCGCGGCCTGCTCGAGGCCGAAGGTGGTGCGCTTGGCCATGGCGCGGGCGTCGCGCGAGCGCTTCGCGCCGCGTCCGGCCATGTAGTCCCCGGCCCGGTTGAACTGGGTGTGCTCGGCGCTGCGGTAGCGCTTCGACGCCATGATCACGGCCCGGTCGGTATCGGGGACCGCGCGTTCGACGAGGAAGACGTCGGCTTCCTTGCCGGTCTTGAGGACGCCGAGCTCGTAGTCGACGGCGCCGTGGTCGGTGATGACCCAGTCCGGGCGCGGCTCGGGGCCGCGCTGGAGCGGCTCGGAGTCCCACCAGATCGACCAGCGGTCGCCCGCGGGCGGGCCGTCGTCGTTCGGGATCTCGTCGAAGACCGTGCGCATCTCCTCGAAACGAGCGTGCTCTTCGGCCGAGAACAGCTGGCTGCTCTTGGATTTGCGCTGGCCGCGCTTGGTGGATTGGAAGGATTCGGAAAAGTCAGACTTGCGTGCCAAGGTGGCGAGCTCCTGGAAGGAAGGTCCGTCGCTCGCTGCGGAATCAGCGCGAGCCGACGGGAGGTGAACTGAGTTTCATGGCGCGGGCGTAGACAACGACAGCCATCAAAGTCACACCTCCATTCCTCAAGAGTCCCAAGGCGACACGCCTCGGGCAACAGATGCGAGTTTAACGGAGGCCACCGAAACCGCGCAACTGGTTTTTTCGCGTGAGCCCCGCCACATCAGTGACCTGCGGATTCGTACCGGGCGATGCCGGCCCTCGCGATCAGGATCGCGAGGGCGAAGAGCACCAGCGCGACTGCCGGCGGCACCGCGAGCCACCAGAGCGGCAGTCCGCCGGTGAGGATCTGCACCGGGACGTAGTTGACGAACGCGAGCGGCACGACCCAGGTGAGGACCGTGCGGACCGCCTTGGGGTAGATCGTCAGCGGGAAGCGCGTGGCGGTCTCCTGGGTCTGAGCGGTCAGCCAGGCGAAGACCGGGCTGGGCCCCTTCAGCCAGAAGTTGGCGCAGTTCATGATCGTGATCACCGTCAACTGCACGACGACGGCGCACAGGAGCAGTAGGACCGCTGCCGGGATCATCGACAGAGGGACGCCCGCGCCGCTCCAGCCGACGGCGATCATCGTCGCGCCCGTGGTCATGTTCGCGGCCGACTGCATGCCGATCGCGCTCGACCCGATCTGCATCATCACCGGGGCCGGGCGGACGATCGCGTAGTCCAGCCCTCCGTCGACGATCTTGCGACCGAGCGTCCAAGCCCCGTCCCACCCGACCTCGGTCACCGAGTCGGTCAGGACCATGAAGCCGATGAGCAGGAGCATCTGCGGGAAGCCCCAGCCGTCCAGGGTGGTGACCTGCGCGAAGACCACCGCGATGAACGCGAGCTGGGCGGCCTGCTGGATCAGCGCGACCGAGATCATCGTCCAGAAGTCGGCCGGGTACTCCGTGATGGCGCGGAACTGGGCCGCGATGAGGCGCGCGTAAGTGGATGCAGTGTGCCGCATGTTCAGCCTCCGTGGATGGTGACGGCCCGGACCGCACGGCTCCACAGCCAGCGCCCGAGGAGCCAGAGGACGACCACCCAGGCGAGCTGCACCGCGATGAGCCCGAGCCCGGCCAGGGCGTCGACCCGGCCCAGGTAGATCTGGGACGGGGTGGTCGTGAAGTGGACGAACGGCAGGCACCATGCGAAGGCCTGCAAGGGCGCGGGCATCATCGCCAGCGGCACCATCGCGCCGGAGAAGAACGCCACGACGGTCTGCCGCGCCCACATGATGCCGTGGTAGCTGCGGGTCCAGAAGCACAGCATCGTGGACAGGTAGACGACGCTGAACGCGATCGGCGCGATCAGGAGGACGCTCACGATCGTGAGCAGCCCTGCGGCGAACGAGGCAGGCGGCAGCGGCGTGAAGAAGATCAAGGCGATGACCAGCCCGACAGCCAGGGTCGGGAGGGACCCGGCCAGGCCGCCGTAGAACTCGGCGGCCCGCGCCCGCTGGAAGTCGACCGGTTTGAGCAGGTCGATCGCGACGCTGCCGTCGAGGATGCGCTGTGCGGTGTCCGAACCGCTGAAGATGAACGTGGCCGTGACGAAGGCGATCACGTAATAGGTTCGCATCGCGTCCCAGTCATACCCCGCGACCGACCCTTGCTCGGCCAGGATCGTCGCCCACAAGGTGAGCGACACCAACAGCTCTCCGCCGCCGAGCACGACGCCGAAGATCCAGTTCATGCGGTAGGCCAGGCGGCGTTTCAAGGCCACGACGGCCAGTGCGTAGTCGACGGAGAGCGCGCTCGGGCGCGCGCGCAGCGGTACGGAGGTCAACGGCATCAGTCCCAGGGGTGAAGGGGGAAAAGGCGAGTGAACAGATTGCCCCGCAAAGGCTTGCCGAGTCAAAGCCATTTCCCCGCCCGACCCGGGTCAGTGCTCGTCGCGCCCTTCCCTGACCGCCTCGGCGGCGCCGAACGGCTTCCCGATCGGATCGGCCGTCACCTCGTCGAGCCACGCGGTCATACGGGGCCGTTCGGCCTCTCAGAAACGGTGGAGTTCCAGCGCGAAGCGGCGGCAGACGTGGACCCGTTTGAACTGGGCGCGCATCGCCGCTTCGTCTTCCAGGTTCGCGTGGAGGAAGACCTTGATCGGGCTGAGCGAGGGCCGCCTTTCAGCGATGGCGCGGTCGAGTTCGGCGGCGTCGTTGTAGAAGTCGGCGTAGACGTGCAGGTAGTGCCCGCCTTCGGTGAAGCCGTTCGACCGGTACCAGCGCAGCGCGTCAGGGTCGTCCCTGGTCCAGGCGTCGAGCGTGGTCGCGACCGGGGTGGCGCGGCGGATCGCTTCCTGGAGGAGCGCCAGGCCGATGCCTCGGGACCGGTGGTCGGGGTGCACCGCGATCGTGTCGATGGTGGCGGTCTCGCCGTCGACGCTCACGTCCATGACGCCGAGGAGTTCACCGCTCGGGGCAGCCGCCACGAGCTCGAATCCGGGAGCGTCGATAGAAGGCTTCGACCGTTCGACGGCGTCGAAGTAGGACGTGTCCAGGAAGGCGAGTGCACGGCAGCGGAGCCAGGCGGTCTCGTCGCCCGGCTGGCAGTCCCGAATCGCGTAGTCCATAGTCGGCGGTCTTCCTGTTAGTGGCCTGCGGAGTCGTAGGCTTTCAGGCCCGCCCGGAAGGCGAGGACGGCGAGGAGGGCGCTGGCGGCGGCCGCGACCGGCGGGGCGAGGAGCCAGAGCGGGTCGGCCTTGCCGGTGAGGATCTGGACGGGGATGAAGCTGGCGAAGGCGAGCGGAAGCCCGAAGGTGAAGACGATGCGGACCGCGACGGGGAAGATCGTGAGCGGGAACCGCATCGCCTCGTTCTGGAGCTCGGCGAGCATGAACGCGAGCACCGGGGTGCGGCCCTTCATCCAGAAGTTCGCGGCGTTCGCGATCGTGAGCAGCGAGGCCTGGATGACGAAGGCGCACACGAGCAGGAAGATCGCCACGGGGATCGCGGCGGCGCTGATGCCCGCGCCGATCCAGCCGACGGCGATCATGATCAGGCCGAGGGAGACCTCGCCGAAGACCTGCATGCCGACGTGCTTCGAGCCCACCTGGACGAGCACCGGCGCGGGCCTGGTGATCCGGTAGTCCATGTCGCCTTCGACGATCATCTTGCCGGTGTCCCAGATGCCGTCCCACAGGAGCGCGGTCGAGCCCCACGAGGTGGCGAGGAAGCCCGCGAGGACCAGCATCTCGTGGTAGTCCCACCCGGCGATCGCGTTCACGTTCCCGAACAGGATGCTCAGGAACGCGAACAGCATGATCTGCCAGGTGGTCCCGGCGATCGCCATGACCCAGAAGTCCGTGGGGTACTCGGCGATCGAGCGGAGGTAGGCGCCGATGGAGCGGCGGTAGACGCCCGCCGCGTGCCTGGCGCGAAAGGCGTCAACCGCCATGGATGGTCACCTTCTTGACGAGCTGCCGCCAGATGAGGCGGGCGAGGACCCACAGGCCCACGGTCCACGCGGCCTCGGCGGCGATGAGGCCGAGGGCCCCGGCGGTGTCGACGCGGCCCAGATAGATCGACGCGGGCGTGGTGGTGAAGTGGACGAACGGCATCGCCCAGGCGGTGACCTGGAGCCAGGCGGGCATGAGCGCGATCGGGATCATCATGCCGGAGAAGAACGCCACCATGCTGTCCTTGGCCCACTGGATGCCGAGGAACCGCTGGGTCGCGAAGCAGCACAGGACGGCCAGGTAGCTGATGCAGAACGCGAGCGGGAAGATGAACAGCACGCTGACCGCGGTGAGCACCGCCGCGAGCGGCGAGGCCGGGCCCGCGGGCTTGAAGACCGCGACCGCGATCACGGTGCCCAGGACGGCGGCCGGAACAGAGGCCAGCATCCCGCCGATGTACTCGGCGGCCCGCGCCCGCTGGAAGTCCACGGGCTTGGTCAGGTCGATCGCGACCAGGCCGTCGAGGATGCGGTTGGCCATGTCCCACTCCGCGCCCGCCCACGCGAGGGTGGTGGTCAGGAACCCGATGATCAGGTAGGCCTTCATCGACGGCCAGTCGAAGCCGCCCACCTCGCCGTCGCCGATGAGGTGGCTCCAGACCGCCAGGCCCGCCAGCAGCGCCCATCCTCCGAAGAGGACGGAGAACAGCCAGGTGCTCTTGTAGGCGAGCTTGCGCTTGAGCGCGACCCGCGCGAACGCCACGTCGACGCTTGCCATGTCAGTGCCCCGCCGAGTCGTACGCGCGCAGGCCGAGCCGGTAGACGCCCACGGCGAGCAGGACCGAGCCGATGACGGCCGCCGGGATCCCGGCGAGCCACCACGCGGACATGTGCCCGCTCAGGACCGCAACCGGCACGAAGTTGATGAACGCGACCGGGACGAGGAACATCGCCACGAGCCGCACCGCGGTCGGGAAGATCCCCAGCGGCATCTTCATCGCGTTGCCCTGCAACTCGATCAGCAGGAACGCGAAGATCGACTGGCCGCCCTTGATCCAGAAGTTCACGGCGCACAGCGCCGTCACCAGCGCCGACTGGATGACCGCCGCGCAGACCACGGCGAGCACCCCGATCGGCACCGCCGCGAGCCCGATCCCGGCGCCGATCCAGCCGTAGACGAACATCGCGGTCCCGAAGGCCACCTCGCCGAGCGACTGCATGCCGATGTGGGAGCTGCCGACCTGGACGATGACGGGCGCGGGCCGGGTGATCCGGTAGTCGATGTCGCCCCGGATGACGTACCCGCCGGTGCTCCACGCGCCGTCCCAGAACAGCGCGTTGCATCCGCCCGCGACGCTGAGGAGGCCCGAGAGCAGCAGCATCTCGTGGTAGCCCCAGCCTTGGACGTCGGGCACGTTGGCGAAGAGGACGGCCAGGAACGCGAACTGGAGGACGTTCCAGACCGCCCCGGCCGTGGCCATCACCCACAGGTCGGCCGGGTACTCCGCGATCGCGCGGATCTGCGCGAACCAGGTGCGCCAGTAGATGGCGAACACGTGCCGCGCGGGCACGGCGCGCTCGAGCGTCATGTCAGCCACCGTGCACCGTCACTCGCTTCACCGCGGTGCGGAAGACCAGCCAGCCGAGCACCCAAAGGCCCACGGCCCAGGCGGCTTCGGCCGCGAGCAGGCCCAGGGCGCCCGCGGTGTCGACGCGCCCCAGGTAGATCGCGGACGGCGTGGTCGTGAAGTGCGGGAACGGGAGCGCCCAGGCGACGGTCTGGAGCCAGCCGGGCATGAACGCGAGCGGGATCATGAGGCCCGAGAAGAAGCTCAAGAGCGCCTCGCGCAGCCACATGATGCCGAGGTAGCGCTTCGTCCAGAAGCACACCAGGGTCGAGAGGTACGTCAGGCCGAACGCCAGCGGGAGCATCAGCACGAAGCTCACGACCGTGAGCAGCCCGGCGACCGGGGACACCGGTCCGGGAGGGTCGAACAGGAGCCACGCGGCGACGACGCCCATCAGGGCGGTCGGGGCGGTCGAGATCATCGAGCCGATGTACTCGGCCGCGCGGGCCCGCTGGAAGTCGACGGGCTTGGTCAGGTCGACGGCGATGTGGCCGTCGAGGATGCGGTCGGCCATGATCCAGTCGGCGGCGCCGAAGACCATGGTCGCGGCCACGAAGCCGATGATCGTGTACGCCCGCATCGAGTCCCAGTCGTAGCCCGAGAGCGTGCCGGAGCCGATGAGGTTCTGCCACATGACCATCGCGATGAGCATGGAGCCGCCGCCGATGGCGAGGCCGAAGAACCAGTGGGACTTGTACGCGAGTCTTCGTTTGAACGCGATGACCACGAGCGCGCGGTCGACCGCGAGGGTATGACTCATTTGGTGAGCTCTCCTGCGTACAGGCGGCGGATGACGTCCTCGATGCTCGGCTCGGAGAGGGACAGGTCCCTCGGGGAGAGCTGGGCGGTGAGGGAGCCGAGGACTTCGGCGGTCGTGAAGCGGCTCGACTCGTAGGTCACGGTGACCTCCGAGGGCGCCTCGCCCGCGGTCCACTCGTAGTCGGGGAACTTCTCGGCCAGCGCGGGCACGTCCGCCGTGCCTTCGAGGTACAGGTTCACGGCCTTCGTGGTGATGTAGTGGGCCTTGAGCCGCTCGATCGAGCCGTCGTAGGCGATGGCGCCCTTGTCGATCACGACGATCCGCTCGCAGACCTCCTCGATGTCGGCGAGGTCGTGGCTGGTGAGGAGCAGCGTGGTGCCGTCGTCGACGAGCTCGCGCAGGAACGCGCGCAGGCGGTCCTTCACGGAGATGTCGAGCCCGATGGTCGGCTCGTCGAGGTAGACCATCTTCGGGTCGTGGATGAGCGCGCACGCCAGGTCGGCGCGCATCCGCTGGCCGAGGGAGAGCGTGCGGGCCAGCGCGGGCATGAACTCGCCGAGGTCGAGCAGTTCGTCGAACTTCGCGATGCGGGCCTTGTAGTCGGCGTCGGAGACGCCGTACATGTGCTTGAGGAGCTTCAGGGACTCCTCGACGGGCAGGTCCCACCACAGCTGGGTGCGCTGGCCGAAGAGGACGCCGATGTCGTGGGCGTTGGCGATGCGCTCGGTGTGCGGGTCGCGGCCCATCACCCGTACGGTGCCCTCGGAGGGTCGCAGGATCCCGGTGAGGAGCTTGACCGTGGTGGACTTGCCCGCGCCGTTGGGTCCGACGTAGGCCACCGATTCGCCCGGTTCGATCGAGAGGTCGATGCCGTCGACCGCGGTGTAGTTCTTGAACTTGCGCTGCATCAGGTGTTTGACGGCGCCCTTGAACCCCGAGTCCTTGTCGGGCCTGCGGAAGGTCTTGGTGAGGGATTGGGCTTCGAGAATCGGCATGCCCCCACCGTAGGAAAATTCGGTGGGAGCGGGCCACTCGTTTTCCGCGCCTCAGGACGCGGGCGCGGCCTCCTCGGCGGGCGTCTCGGGGCGCTTCTGGGCCGGTATGCCGTTGCGGGCCTGGAGCTTCCGTCGGATCTTCCCGGGCAGCTTCGGGGCGCTGCGAAGTAGCTCACGCGGGTTGATCCGCTCCAGCGGGAGGAAGCAGGCCATGGCGACCATATGGGGCAGGAAGCTGATCTCGACGGCGAGGAACACCGTGAGGTGGAACAGGTAGAAGAACGCGACGATGCCGTACTTGAGTCGTTTGGCGGCCACGAACATCACGACGGGGCTGAGCAGTTCGAACGCGACCATCCCCCATTGGGAGAGGCGCAGCATCCACGGGAATTCGAGGAGCCAGGTCGAGTACTCGGTGCCGCGGCGCAGGATCGCCCAGGTCATGGTCGCGGAGTTGACCCATCCCCAGCCGCCGTAGCGGATCTTGGCCCAGGCCGCGAAGAAGTACGTGCAGACGACGCCGATCTGGACGAGGTTGAAGCCCCACCCGACGTGCTCGGAGAGGTTGCGGCGGTCGCCCCAGCGGGCTTTGGGCATGGTGGGCAGGAGGAACAGGAGGATGAGGAAGCCGAACTTGCCGTGGTCGACCTTCCCGTAGGACATCGCGATGATCATCCACTCGAAGTACGCGGCCGCCACGATCCAGCCGAACAGGCGCGGGGCCTTGTTGAACATCATGGGGACCGAGCCGGCGAGGAGGACGACGAGGGTGCCGACGACGATCCAGTAGTCGGGCGTGGGGAAGACCGGGAGGACGCGGGCGATGAACAGGGGCTGGTAGAGCTCGCCGGGGACGTGGCGGTGGCCGAGGATCCACGGCATGTACCACCACCAGTCGACCCAGATGAACGCTCCGGCGAGGAAGCGCATCGCGGCGACGCGGCCGAGCGCGACGGGCTGGAAGAACCAGCCGGTCGCCTTCTGCGCCAGGGGGACGGACGTCATGCGTCGGCTCCTTCGCGCGTGTAGCTGGCCTCGACGACCTCGGTGACCTCGCCGGTCTGGTGGCCGTCCTCGAGCCGGTAGCGGCGTTCGATGATCTCGACGGTGACGATCTCGGGCTTGTCGGGGTTGGTGTTCTCGTAGGCCTGGGCGAGGTACTCCAGCAGCGAGGGGTCCTCGACGAAGCGGCTCTTCTGGCCTTCGACCTCGGCGCGGCGGAAGCCGGTGGCGGCCTCGGTGAGGCTGAAGCGCTCGCCCTCGACGTTGACGGCTTCGACGCGGGTCGACCCGGCCCAGCCGTCGAGCTCCTTGGAGAACGAGTACATCTTGAAGGGCGCGAAGGGGAAGAAGTCGTCCGCGCCCCAGAAGGTGGTGGCGGTGACGAGGGCGAGCACGGTCATGGTGATCGCGACTCGCACGGCCCGGCCGAGGGGACGGACCTTCACGTACTGGGTATCCACCGCAAGAGTATGGCACGGGTGTGCCACAGGGGACTCGCCCGTGTCAGCCCGCTGTGGTCAGCTCGGGGTCGGCCTCACCGCGCTCACGCTGCGGGGGCGTCCCCTTGCGGCCCTTGAGTCTCGCTTTCGCGCGGCGGGCGAGGTCCTTCGGGTCGATCCGTTCGAGCGGCAGGAAGCAGGCCATGGCGAACAGGTGCGGCAGGAAGCTGATGGTGAGCGCGGCGAAGACCGCGACGTGGAAGGCGTAGAAGAACGCGACGATCGAGTACTGGATCCGCTTCCACGGGTAGACGAAGAGGACGATCGGGGTGAGCAGTTCGAACGCGATCATGCCCCACTGGGCGAACGTCAAGAGCTGCGGGAAGTCCAGGAGCCAGTCCGAGAAGACGGTGCCGCGCCGGATGATCGCCCACGTGAAGACCCCGGAGTTCGCCCAGTCGAAGCCGCCGTAGCGGAACTTCGACCAGGTGGAGAGGAAGTACGTGCACACGACCGCGATCTGGACGAGGTTGAAGCCCCAGCCGACGCGTTCGGAGAGGTGCTCGCGGTCGCCCCACTTCGCTTCGGGCATCATGCACAGCACGAGCAGGAGCGCCATGAAGCCGAAGCTCGCGTGGTCGACCTTGCCGTACGAGTTGTAGATGAGCATCCACTCGAAGTAGGCGATGAAGAGGATCCACCCGAACAGGCGCGGGCGGTACCCGAACATCACCGGCAGCGCGGCCGCGAGCATCACCACGAGCGTGCCGGTGACGATCCAGTAGTTCGGGGCCGGGATCGGCAGGACGCGGCCGACGAGCAGCGGCTGGTACAGGTCCTCGGGCAGGAAGCGGTGCTGGATGATGAACGGCTTGTACGCCCACCACTCGATCCAGACGAACAGCCCGGCGAGGAACCGCATCGCGGCGACCCGGCCGAGCGCCACGGGCGTGAAGAAGAAGCCGTTCACATAGCGGGTCACTGCGGGTCCCCTTCGGTCCAGGTCGCGGCGACCTCGACGCGCTCGGCGCCGGTGCGCTCGCCGTCCACGAGCTCATAGCTGGTGATGAGCACTTCGGCGGCGACGATCTCAGGGCTGCCGGGGTGGGCGTCCTCGTAGGCCTCGGCGACGAGCGCGAGGAGTTCGGGGTCCTCGCGGAAGCGCGTGAGCTGGCCTTCGAGTTCGGCGCGGCGGAAGCCGGTGTCGTTGTCGCCGATCGGGAAGCTGTGGCCGGTGGCGTCGGTGAGGACGAGGCTGGTGCTGTTGGCCCAGCCGTCGGGGTCGTGCGCGTGTGAGTACATCTTGAACGGCGCGAACGGGAAGAAGTCGTCGGTGCCCCACAGGGAGGTCGCCCCGAGCGCGAGGGTCATCGCGAGGGTCGCCGCGATGCGCACGAGCTTCCCTCGGCGGGTCAGGGGCGGTTCAGCGGCGTCTCTCGGCACCGGGCGAGTATGCCACAGGCCACGTGATGCGCTTGCGAGGGAACGTCAGTGCCCGGCGAGGCGGTCGCGTTCGGCCTGCGGCAGCGAGCACGCGGCGGTGCCGCCGGGCAGCCTGTGCCGGTTGCGGGAGATGAGGCGGTACACCGGCCACGCGAGCCACGAGACGGGCTTGAGCGAGAGCACCCAGCCGATGGGCTTCCAGTACCACTGGGCGCGGCGCAGCAGCACCGCGATCGCGTCCGGCCCGGCCCGCTTGAAGTCGGGCTCGATCCAGACCACGGCCGCCTCGGCCTCTTCCTGGGTGACGCCGAGCGCGTCGAGGTCGGCCCACTGCCAGGGGACGACCTTGGCAATGGTGCGGACGTGCTTCTCCAGGAACTGCGCGGACGTGCTGCAGAACGCGCAGTCCCCGTCGTACAGGAAGGTGGTGTCCATGCCGGTCTCGATTCAGGCTAGGTGGTCTGCCTCGACGGTACTGCCCCGTAGAGGGCCTCGCGCATCGCAGTGACGGGCGCCTCGTCGAGGCCGGTGAACTGGGTCCACTGCCGCACGGCCTGCGCGAGCAGGAGCGCGAGCCCGTCGAGGACCTGCACGCCCTGGCGTTCGGCCTCCGCCGCGAGCGGGGTCGGCCACGGGTCGTAGAGGATGTCGAACAGGACCGCGCCGGACTTCCACTTCGGGCGCAGCGTGTCCGTGACGCCCTTCGGGACCGTGGCGATGACCAGGTCGGCGTCGCCGACGTGCACGGCCTCCTCCCAGCTGCGGGCCTCCAGGCGGAGCCCGAGCGCCGAGGCGACCGGTTCGAGCTCGGCGATGGCCTCCCGGCGGCGGGCGTAGACCTGGACGGCGCCCGCGCCCAAGGACTGCGCCGCTGCCAGTGCGGCCCGGGCCGAGCCGCCCGCGCCGAGCACCGCGACCTCGTCGGCGGACGTCAGGCCGACCTCGGCCAGCGCGTCCGTGATGCCGGGCGCGTCGGTGTTGTCGGCGAGGCGGCGGCCGCCGCGCAGCACGAGCGTGTTGGCCGCGCCGATCGCCTCCGCCACGGGAGTGGCCTCGTCGGCGACGGTGAGCGCGATCTCCTTGAGCGGCATGGTGAGCGAGAGCCCGGCCCAGGTCTCGTCGAGCGCGTCGACGAAGCGGGCGAGCGCGGGCTCGTCGCACTCGTGGCGCGTGTAGGTCCAGTCCGTGAGCCCGGCCGCGACGTACCCGGCGTTGTGGATGACCGGGGACAGCGAGTGCTCGATGGGCTTCCCGAGGACGGCGGCGCGCATCACTGGATCCCGTTCTCCACGGCGGTCTGGGTGTTCTCCTGGTGCTCCGCGTAGGTCTCGGCGAACAGCGCCGAGCCGTCGTCGAAGGCGGTCACGAAGAACAGGTAGTCGTTCGGTTCGGGCGAGACGGCCGATTCGAGCGCTGCGGCGCCGGGGTTGGAGATGGCGCTCGGCAGGTACCCGGCGTGCTCCTTCGCACTGGGCGACCACGGGTTCTCCGGGTCGCGCATGACCGCGCCCCAGTCGATGTCCTCGCCGGAGGTGATGGCCTCTTCGTCGTTGAGCAGGCGGCCGTAGTTCCAGATCGCCTCGGACTCGAAGCAGTTGCAGTTGGTCTGCTCGTGCGAGTACGGGTTGATGTACAGCTTGTTGTACATGACCTGGGCGATCTTGGGGTCGTCCGAGGCGATGCCCGACTCGGACTGGACGATCGAGGCGATCTGCAGGGCCATCCACGGCTGGATCTTGAACTCGCCGTTCGTGGGCGGGTAGAAGGTCTGGTCCGTGTTGGCGCTCGGGTCGTAGTCGGGGTCGGGGTTCGGGATGCTCGCGAGCTTGTCGAGGAAGCCGATCTCCTCGATCGTCTCGTTGAAGCGCTTGACCATCTCCGAGAGCATGAACTCGGCGGTCATGGTCTCGTCGAACTCGTACGCGGACGGGAACAGGAAGCCCTCGACGGACTTGACCTGGCGGTCGCTGAAGCCCTCGAACCAGATCGGGTCGACGCCCAGCGCCTCGGGGTCCTGCGCGGCGGCCTCGAAGTCCTCGATCGGTACGCCGGTGTAGGCGGAGAGGATCTCGTAGACCTCGAAGCTGCGCTTGCCTTCGGGGACGACGACATGGTCGAGCGTGAGGTTGGCGGGGTCGGTCATGAACGCCAGCGCGGACGCGGCGGACATCTCCTCCTCCATGGCGTAGGTGCCCGCCTGGATCGCGGTGCCGGAGTCGCCGGAGTCCTCGGAGGCGTTGAGGAACGCCTTCGCGGAGGCGACGACGCCCTCGGCTTCGAGGTGTTCGGCGATGTCGGAGACGAACCAGCCCTCTTCGACCGTGATGACGACCTGGTTGCCGTTGCCGTCGCCGGTGAAGTCCTCGGCGACGAAGTAGTCCTTGATGACGTTGTTGTACGCCCACCAGCCGCCGACGCCGATGATGGCGAACAGGGCCACGACCAGGGTCATCGCGATCAGGGACTTGCCGGAGTCCTTGCGGCGGTGGCTCCTGGGAGCATCCGCGCGCTCGTCCTCGGTCCGGAAATCGCCGAGCATCCTGTTCTCTACCTCCGCCGCTGGTCCAACCATTGCTGGAGGATCTCCACCGCCGCCGCCTGATCGACGATGGAGCGCTTCCGGCTGCCGCGCACGCCGCCTTCATTGAGTCTGCGTGTCGCGACGGCGGTGGTCATGCGCTCATCGGTCAGGGTCACCGGGATTGGCGAGACGTGGTCGGCGAACCGTTCCACCCAGGCTCGGGTGTGGGCGGCTGCCGGCCCCTCCTCACCCGAAAGAGTAACGGGTAGGCCGACGACGATTTCGACAACCTCGTACTCGCGGGCCGTTTCGGCGATTTCACGGATATCGCTCGGAATGTCCTCACCAGCGGTTTTGAGGTCGCGACGAACCGTCGCGACTGGAGTGGCGAGGATCCCGTCGGGGTCGCAGACGGCGACGCCGACGCGCGCCTTGCCGAGGTCGACGCCGAGACGGCGGCCCCGCGTCCACTCGGTGGACGCGGGGCCGTTCGCTATGTCGGTCATCTACGCCGTGATCGCGCCGGTGACGGCCGCGAGCAGCTGCGCGGCCTGGTCGGCCGGGACGCCGCCGCCCTGGGCGACCTCGTCGTTGCCGCCGCCCTTGCCGGACAGCGCGGCCTTCACGAGCGCCTGCGCGGACACGTGCTGCGCCTGCGCGGCCTTGTTGGCCGCGACGACGATGCTGGCCTTGCCGCCCGCGGTCGCGACGACCGCCGCGACGCCGGGCTGGTCCTCGGGCAGGTGCCCGCGGATCTGCATCGCGAGGTTGCGCACGTCGCCGCCCTTGGTGCCCTCGGGCGCCTGCACGGCCGCGACCTTGACGGCCCCGACCTGCTTCGCGTTCGCCGCGAACTCCGCAGCGCGGCCGGAGACGGCCTTCGCCTGCAGGTTCGCGAGCTCGCGCTCGGCGTCCTTGGTGCGCTGCAGGATCGCGCGCACGCGCTCGAGCACGTCGCCCCTTTGTGCGCCCAGTTCCTCGGCGATCTGCGTGACGAGGTCGCGCTCGCGGGCGAGGTACTTGTACGCCTCCATGCCCGTGGCGGCCTCGACGCGGCGCTGGCCGGAGCCGACCGAGGACTCGGCCGTCAGGACGAGCGGGCCGATCTGCGCCGAGCGCTCCACGTGCGTGCCGCCGCAGAGCTCGCGCGACCAGGGGCCGCCGATCTCGACGACGCGGACGGTCTCGTCGTAGGTCTCGCCGAACAGCGCGACCGCGCCGAAGTCCTTGGCCTCCGGGAGGGTCATGTACTGGACGGCGACCGGCAGGTCGTCGCGGACGGCGCGGTTGGAGACCTCTTCGATCTCGCTCTTCGTCTCGTCCGAGAGCTTCGCGCGCCACGAGAAGTCCAGGCGCAGGTAGCCGGGCCGGTTGAACGAGCCGGACTGGAGCGCGGTCGGGCCGAGCACCTCGCGCAGGGCCGCGTGGACCACGTGCGTGCCCGAGTGCGCCTGACGCGCGCCGAGCCGCCATTCGGCGTCGACCGAGGCCTCGACCTTGTCGTCGAGGACGAGTTCGCCTTCGAGGACGCGGACCTTGTGCACCACGAGCTTCTTGACCGGGCGCTGCACGTCGAGGACCTCGGCGAACAGGCTGGGGCCGACGAGCTTGCCCGCGTCGGCGTGCTGGCCGCCGGACTCGGCGTAGAACGGGGTCCGGTCGAGGACGACCTCGACGATGTCCCCGGACTTCGCGAGCGGGATCGACTGGCCGTCCTTGAGCAGGCCGATGACGCGCGACTCGGTGTCGAGGGTCTCGTAGGCCTTCCAGTCGGTGGGGCCCTGCTCCTGGAGGAGCTGCCAGTACGCGGACAGGTCCGCGTGGCCGGTCTTGCGGGCCGCCGCGTCCGCCTTCGCGCGCTGGCGCTGCTCGGTCATGAGCTGGCGGAAGCCCTCCTGGTCGACCGAGAGGCCCTGTTCCTCGGCCATCTCCAGGGTCAGGTCGATCGGGAAGCCGTACGTGTCGTGCAGCTCGAACGCCTTGGAGCCGGAGAGGGTCTTGCCGCCCTCGGACTTCGTCTCGGTCACGGCCGTGTCGAGGATCGTCGTGCCGTGCTTGAGGGTCTTGAGGAACGCCTCTTCTTCGCCGTACGCGTAGGAGGAGATCCGCTCGAAGTCGGTGCGCAGCTCCGGGTAGGAGCCGGACATGCGCTCCATGGCGACCGGCAGGAGCTCGGGCATGGCGGGCTTGTCGTAGCCGAGCAGGCGCACGGCGCGGATCGCGCGGCGCATGAGGCGGCGCAGCACGTAGCCGCGGCCCTCGTTGGAGGGCACGACGCCGTCGCCGATGAGCATGAGCGAGGAGCGGACGTGGTCGCCGATCACGCGGAAGCGGATGTCGTCCGGGTGCGACTCGGACGCGGTGTGCGAGGTCGAGACGCCGTAGCGCTTGCCCGTCAGCTCCGAGGCCTTGTCGATGATCGGCCGGACCTGGTCGGTCTCGTACATGTTGTCGACGCCCTGGAGGAGCGCCGCCATGCGCTCCATGCCCATGCCGGTGTCGATGTTCTTCTTCGGCAGGTCGCCGGTGACCTCGTAGCCTTCCTTGGCGGGGCCGCCGCCGCGGAGGTTCTGCATGAACACGAGGTTCCAGAACTCGAGGTAGCGGTCCTCGTCGACCTCCGGGCCGCCCTCGGGGCCGTAGGCCGGGCCGCGGTCGTAGTACAGCTCGGAGCACGGGCCGCACGGGCCGGGGATGCCCATCGACCACATGTTGTCGGCCTGGCCGCGACGCACGATGCGGTCGAGCGGCAGCCCGATCTGCTTGTGCCAGATGTCGATCGCCTCGTCGTCGTCGAGGTAGACCGTGGCCCAGATGCGGTCGCCGTCCAGGCCCAGGCCGCCGGACTCGAGCGAGCCGGTGGTGAGGTCCCAGGCGAAGCGGATCGCCTGCTCCTTGAAGTAGTCGCCGAAGGAGAAGTTGCCGTTCATCTGGAAGAACGTGCCGTGGCGGGAGGTCTTGCCGACCTCGTCGATGTCGGGCGTGCGGATGCACTTCTGCACCGACGTGGCGCGGTTCCACTCCGGGGTCGCCTGGCCCAGGAAGTAGGGCACGAACGGAACCATGCCCGCGGGCACGAACAGCAGGTTCGGGTCCTCGAAGGCGGGCAGCGGTGCGCTGGGGACCACCGTATGGCCGTTGGACTCGAAGAACTTCAGAAACCGGCGTTGGATTTCAGCGGTCTCCATGGGGCACCTCCTTCAAGGTCTCGCTAGAACAGCCGGCCCGGCTGGGCCGCGTCGTCGTCTTCGTCCTCGTTCAGCAGCGGCTGGATGTCCTCGCCGCGCTCGATCGCGTCGAACAGCTCGGCCTCTTTGGCCTGTTTCGCCTCGGAGACATCGGCCCAGAACGCTTTGAACGATTCCTTCATTTCAGCACCGGCGCCGCCCACACGCTCGGCGACCCCGCCGGGAGTGACCGACTCCGCCGCCTTGGTGAGCTTGCGGACCGCGATCACGCCGACCGCGATGCCGATGCCTACCCAGATCATCCGCTTCAACACGGGAACTCCTCAACCTGATTGACGACGAGGCGGCTATTCGCCGGACTTGCGGCGGGCCTTCGCGGAACGCTTCGCCTGACGCTTCGACTGACGCGAGGCCTCGACCATGCGGCGGACCTGCTGCTCGTCGACCTCCTGGTTCCGCTTCTTCACGGCGGTGCGCAGGCCGAACCCGAACGCGGCGGCCTTCACCAGCGGCGAGCCGACGGCCGAGACGACCAGGCTCGTGATGTTGGCGACGTTCGACGAGATGTGCGCGGCGTTCCCGGTGATGGTGCCGACCTTCTCCAGCTCGCCCTCGACCTGCACGAGGGAGCCGTTGACGTTGTCGAGGGTCGTGTTCACGTTCCGCAGGATCGGGCCGATCTCGTGGTCGACCTTGTCGAGCGTCTTGTTGACGCGGTTGAGGGTCGCGGTGGCCTTGTTGATGAGGCGGAAGGCGAGCATCACGCACAGGAGGAAGAAACCGAGCCCGGCGAGCAGGACCCCCAGCTCCCAGACGCTCCCGGTCCATCCAGCCGCCACGGTCTCCTCAGGCACGGTCTCCCCCTGTCGCCATCCGGTGGGCCCCACCGGCATTGCATGTCTGGTTGCTGGGTCCTCGCGGACCCGAAAACGGCCGCCGCGCGGTGCCGTCGGCGAAGCCGGGCTCACGCGCAAGAGCGGCGCGGTACCGACCTTACCTTGCGGGACCGGACATCCGGCGCAACGGGGCGCTCACTCCACAGTCCAGTCACCGGCTAGTCGTACGCGCGCTCCTCGGCGAGGCGCGGCAGCGCCGCCTGCGCGGCCACGACGGCCGTGACCTCGGAGCCGACGCACAGCTCGTAGCGGTCCCCGCAGTCGACCGGGACGACCCACAGCTCCAGGTAGAGCTCGTCGCGCACGTAGCAGCCCTCCTCGCCGAGGCCGCCCACGCACTGCTCCGCGTCGGCCGGGATCCACCCCGCGTTCAGCACCGCCTGCCAGTACTCGTTCGCCGTGTCGTCCACTGTGCCTTCGGAAGTCCAGGTGCGCATCCGGACCCGGCACTCCCCCAGGCACCAGCGGGACCCGTACGTCTCGTCGTGCACGCTCACCGCCGCCCACCCCGGGACCGACAATTCGTCCACCGCCCGGCGCGTCGGATCCACCGTGAACGCCCGGCCCAGCCACAGCACCGCCGCGACCATGAGCACCGCCAGGACCGCGATGACCGCCACCGTCATCCGCAGCCGCTCGATGCGCGCCCCCGACCGCTCCAGGTCCGCCGCGATCCGGTTCGACGCCCGCCCGGCGCGGCGGTCAGCCGCCATCGGCGGGCCTGCGCACGATGCGCCGCAGCTTCTCCAGCCGCTCCCCGATCTCGGCCTCCAGGCCGTGCCGGGTCGGCCGGTAGTAGTCGCGCCCGGCCACCACGTCCGGCGCGTACCGCTGCGGCACCACGCCGCGCGGATCCGCGTGCGGGTAGACGTAGCCCTTGCCGTGGCCCAGGTCCTTCGCGCCGCCGTAGTGCGCGTCGCGAAGATCCGGCGGGACCGGCCCGATCTTCCCTTGGCGCACATCGCGCATCGCCTCGTCGATCGCGGTGATCACCGCGTTCGACTTCGGGGCCGTCGCCAGGTGCGCGACCGCCTGCGCGAGGTTGATGCGGGCCTCCGGCAGGCCGATCCGCTCGACCGCCGTCGAAGCGGCGGTCGCCGACAGCAGCGCCGTCGGGTCGGCCATCCCGACGTCCTCGGACGCGAAGATCACCAGGCGGCGGGCGATGAACCGCGGGTCCTCCCCCGCCACGAGCATCCGCGCGAGGTAGTGCATCGCGGCGTCCACGTCGGAACCGCGCAGGCTCTTGATGAACGCGCTGGCGACGTCGTAGTGGCCGTCCCCGTCCCGGTCGTAGCGGACGGCGGCGGTGTCGATCGCGGCCTCGACGATCGCGACCGTGATCTCCGGCTGGCCTTCAGCGGTGAGCGCGGCCGCCTCGAGGGCGGTCAGGGCCTTGCGCGCGTCCCCGGCGGCCGTGCGGACCAGGTGGTCGCGGGCCTCCTTCTCCAGCGTCACTTCGCCGTTGAGACCGCGCTCGTCCTCGACGGCGCGGTCCACGAGCTCGCCGACGTCGGTCGCGTCGAGCTCCCGGAGCGTCAGGAGGACGCAGCGGCTCACGAGCGGCGCGACCACCGAGAAGTAGGGGTTCTCGGTGGTGGCGGCCAGGAGCGTGATCGTGCGGTCCTCGACCGCGCCGAGCAGGGAGTCCTGCTGGGTCTTGGTGAACCGGTGCACCTCGTCGATGAACAGGATCGTCTGCGGGCCGCCGGTGCGGCGGATGCGGCGGGCCTCGTCGATCGCGGCGCGCACGTCCTTCACCCCGGAGTTGAGGGCGGACATCGCGCGGAAGCGCCGGTCGCCGGACTGCGCGACCAGGTGCGCGATCGTGGTCTTGCCCGAACCCGGTGGGCCCCAGAGGATCACCGACAGCGGCTGGCGGCCCTCGACGACCTGGCGCAGCGGCGAACCGGCCCCGAGCAGGTGGTCCTGGCCGACGAGCTCGTCGAGCGCGCGCGGGCGCATCCGCACCGCCAGCGGCTCGTCGCCCGAGGCGGAGCCGGTGCCGAGGATGCCCGAGCCCTGCGGATCGGGCGGTGGTGCGTTGTCGAACAAACCTGGAGCGTCCATATCGCGATCAGCGTAAGCCATCGGCATGAGCACTCCGCAGATCAGCGTCCGAACCGGGAGGTTCCCCCACAATCGTGCAGACGAACGGCCGCCGCACCTTCCGATGCGGCGGCCGGGATCAAGCCCTCATGCCTTGCGGCGCTTACATACCGCCCATCGCGGACGAGAAGTCGGCGAAGTCGTGCAGGTTGGTCGACTCGGGGGCCTTGATGTCGTAGGAGCCGCCGACCTCGACGATCTCGCTGGTCATCTCCATGGTCATGCCCTCGATCTCGGGCATCGACATGGTCATGGTCTTGAGCAGGCCGGCCTCGTCGAGAGTCACGGTCACCTCGGTGCCGTCGACCATCGCGGCCGCGTCGGCGCCGGTGGTGCCGGACAGGGCCGACATCGCCTCGGAGTCGCCGCTGAGCGTGCCGGTGTAGACGCCGTCGCCGGTCTCCTCGACGTCGGTGAGCTCGGTCAGGATCATCTCGGTCTGCTGCGCGAGGTCCATGCCGCCGTACTGCGCGTAGGCCTCGGCCATCGCGTCGTCGGAGGTCAGGTCCATGGTGAACCAGGCGTCCTCGCCGTACTGCTCGGCCATGGCGTCGAACATGCCGCCGGTCATCTGCATGTACATGGTGTTGTCGACGACGACGGTCTCGGTGTGCATGTCGCCGAACATCGCCTCCATCTCCGGCGGGACCTCCTCGCCGGAGGCCTCCATCATGGCGCTCATGAAGATGTCGGCGCTGGCCTGGGAGTTCTCGCCCTCGTACGCGCCGGTCATCGCCATGAACTCGGCGCCGTCGATGGTCATCGAGGCTTCCATCTTGTACGAGTCCGCGTTCAGGTTCTCGACGGAGGCGAGGAGTGCTTCGCCCGGGCTGAGCGCGGCGGCCGCGCCTTCCTCGGCGGTGGTGCCCTCGGACGACGGCTCCTCTTCGGCGCCGCAGGCGGAGAGGCCGAGCGCGAGGGCCGGGACGGCCAGCGCGCCGATGAGTCGGGTGGCGGTGCGGGAAGACATGGGTGCTCCTGGGTTTCGGGGGAATCTGCGTTCCGGTTCAGAGCATAAGGGACGGCTTCCACACCTCACGGTACGGAAGCCGCCCTCTGCTCATGCGCGGGGGCACCTAGGCAGGAGCCGCTTGAGGGCGGCACCCTGGCGGGTGCGTTACCAGGCCTTTTGCAGGCGTTCGTACTCAGCGGCAGTGATCGGCAGCACGGTGCCGTGGCGGGGACTCGACGGCAGGTCGTACTCGGCGACGGGCGTCCACTCGCCGGAGGCGAGGTCGGTGGTCTCGAACGGGACGTAGCCGCGTCCGCCGAACTCGTCGATGAACAGGTACCACTTGTCCTCGGTGTTGGACTTGAAGACGAGCGGGCCCTCACCGGCGCTGATGGCGCCGGAGCCGATGCAGTCGGCGAGGAACTGCCACTCGGCGTCGGCCGCGAGAGAGGCCGCGGTCTCGGCGAGGATGAACTTGCCGCACGGGGTCGAGGCGGAGTTCGAGCGCTCGTCCTTGGTGAAGCGGTAGTAGGTGCCGTCGGACTCGATCATGGTCGAGTCGATGGTGGAGTAGCCCTGGTCGACCCAGACCTTCGCTTCGGAGAAGTGCACGAAGTCGCGGGTCGTCGCGTACATCATGCGGTGGTAGAAGCCCTCGGAGTGGTCGTCGGTGGTGAAGAGCGGGGAGGCCCAGTAGACGACGTAGGCGTTCTGCTCGGGGTCCCAGTAGGCCTCGGGCGCCCAAGTGGCGCCGGCGTTCTCGGGCGAGACTTCGACGAGGCGTCCTTCGGACCAGTTCACGAGGTCGTCGGACTCCCAGACCATGATGGAGAGGCTGCCGTGGCGCTGGGCGCGGTTCCAGTCGCCGTTGCCGTTGATCTTGAGGTCGGTGGCGATGAGGAAGAAGCGGTCGCCTTCGGGCGAGCGGATGAGGAACGGGTCGCGCACACCCTGCTCGCCCTGGTCGGACGTGAGGATCGGCTGGGCGTCGTTCAGCTCGGTGAAGCTGAGCGGGTCGTTCCCGTCGCTGAGGGCGCCGTAGACCTGCTCGCCGGTGGGGGTGCCCTCGCCGGTGAAGTAGGTGAAGAAGTAGCCGGTGTAGTCGGCTTCGGCGGGGAGCGGCGGGACGGTCGCGATGAAGGTCAGCTTCTCCTTCTCGCCGCCGCGTTCGACGGTGGCCTTGAGCTTGACGGTGTAGGTCTCGCCGCCGGGCTCGGCGCGGTGCACGAGGCCGTCGTCGGCGATGACGGCGCGGTTGTCGGACTTCCAGGTGATCTCGGAGCCGTTGGCACCTTCGGTGGGCAGGTGGATCGAGGAGCGGACGTCGTCGAGGTTCGGGATGGCGATCGCGGCGGCGTCGAGGGCCACCGCTTCGGCGTCGTCGTATTCGGCGAGGACCGTCGCCGTGAAGTCGCGTTGTTCTTGCACGGAACCGAGGATAACGGTTGCCGTGAGGGTGACCGAGGCGTCGTCGGCGTCCTGCTCCGGGCGGGTGACCGTGCCGTCGGCGGCGATGACCTCGGGTTCGCTTGAGGCCCAGGTGATCTGGGAGCCGTTCGCGCCCCGGGTCGGGAGTTCGAGGTCGCCGGTGACGGCGCTCGTGTCGCCGAGGTCGATCGCGTCGGCGTCCTCGGCGGCCTTCTCGGCGCTGATGTGGGCGGCCTGCTCGCCGATCTCGGCGCCGGTGAGCGCGCCGTCGTAGATGCGGAAGTCGGCGAAGCCGCCGTTGAGGAAGCGGTCGCCGCTGTAGAGGGAGCGGCCGAGGTAGTTCGCGGTCGTGACGCCGGAGCCGATGTCGCCGGGCTTGACGGTGACGTTCTCGTTGCGGGCGACCTCCTGGCCGTTCAGGTAGAGGACGGCGGTGCCTTCCGCGAGCGTGTAGGCGAGGTGGTTCCAGGTGCCGCGCGAGAGGTTCTGGCCGGTGGAGGCGTTCTGCTCGCAGGTCCAGTGGCAGGTGGAGATCGAGGTCCGGTAGCCGTTGCCGGTGGTGAAGAGGTAGCCGTCGCCCCAGGAGCCGCTGGAGTTGCCGAGGCCGTAGATGAAGTACGGGCTGGCCTGGTCGGGCTCGATGTAGACCTCGGCGGTCACGGTGATCGCGTCGAGTCCGGCGAGGAGGTTGTCAGGCAGGTCGACGTAGTCGTCGACGCCGTCGAGCGCGAGGCCGTCGTCGGTCCAGGTGCCGCCCACGAGGGCGCCGTCGCGGCCGTGGCCGGAGGCGTCGGCGACGACGGTGCCGCTCGTCTCGTCGAACCGGTACCAGAGCAGGGGGCCGTCGGCGGGCGCGCCGACCGCCGCGGAGGCCGGAAGCACCACTGCCGCAATGGCGGCGAGCGCACCGATGAATCGCTTAGACGTCACTGTCCAACCAATCTTCACTTGAGCGACCACGCAGGCGGAGACCGGAGTGATCGGTAACCAACAGGGCTGCGGCCAGCTTATTCCAACCATCGACATAAGTGAACATGCGGATGTCACGATTCTCGATCGATTCCGTCGACACCGCTCGCCTGGACATCCGTCCCCAATCGTGCTTACGATGGCAATTAGATTGATATACCTCTATATCATCTTTTCCTCGCTTTCTTTCCCGGCACCAAGAGAGACAAGGAGCAGCCATGCGACGCAGACTGCCCGCCATCGGCGCGGCGCTCACGGGACTGGCCCTGGCCGTCGGCACGGCCACCGCCTCGGCAGAGGAGGGCCCGGAGCCCCTGCAGGACCCGGCGTTCGACTTCAACACCGGCGACACGGTCGCCACCGGACTCACCATCCCCTGGGGGCTCGGGTTCCTACCCGACGGATCGGGGATCGTCGCCGAACGCAACTCCGGCGACGTGCTGCGGATCGGCACCGACGCCGACCCGGTCGTCCTCGGCAGCCTCGAGGTCGTGGGCGGCACGAGCCAGCTCGACGAGCGCGGACTGCTCGGACTGGCGGTCTCGCCGACGTTCACGACCGACGGGTGGGTGTACGCGTACGTGTCGACCGCCGAGGACAACCGGGTCGTGCGGTTCACGCTCGACTCGTTCGAGCCGGAGCCGGTCGTCACCGGGATCCCCTCGGCGCTCAACCACAACGGCGGGCGGCTCGCGTTCGGGCCCGACGGCAAGCTGTACATCACCACCGGCGACGCGAACGACACCGCGAACGCGCAGGACCTCGACAGCCTCGGCGGGAAGATCCTGCGCGCCAACGCGGACGGGACCGTGCCCGAGGACAACCCGATCGCGGGGTCCCTCGTGTACACGTGGGGCAACCGGAACGTGCAGGGCCTGTCGTGGGACGCCGACGGCGGCCTGTACTTCTCCGAGCTCGGCCAGAACACCTGGGACGAGCTGAACTACGCCGAGCCCGGCGCGAACTACGGCTGGCCGGAGGTCGAAGGGACCGGCGGCGGGCCGGAGTTCGTGGACCCGCTCGTCACCTGGACGACGGCCGAGGCCTCGCCTTCGGGCGCGGAGGTCGTGGGCGACACGATGTACGTCGCGGCGCTGCGCGGCCAGCGCTTGTGGACGGTGCCGGTGGGCGGCGGCGAAGCGGGCGAACCGGTCGCGGTCCTCGAAGGCGACCTCGGACGCATCCGCACGGTGGAGCTCGGCCCGGACGGCTGGCTGTGGGTGACCACGTCCAACGGCGGCGGACAGGACAAGGTCGTGCGCTACCGCCCGATCGGAGGCTGAGCGCGGGAGGCGGCCGCGAAACGGCATCGCTCCCCCACTCGGCCCCGTCTCAGCGCCGATCGGCCGCCGCAACGACAATGAGGCCCCGGGCAGTGCCCGGGGCCTCGTAGTCGTTGCGGCCGCTAGCCAGCGGCAGGACTGGCTTCGGTCGTCGGGTCGACGGGGTCCTCAGAAGTCGGCGGGTCCTCGGAGGTGGGCGGGTCCTCGGAACTCGGCTCATCGGAGGTCGGGTCCTCTGAACTCGGCTCCTCCGAAGGCGTCTCGCTTGGCGTCTCGGAGGTCTCCTCGGCGGTGGACGGCTGCCAGTTGTCGTCATCGTCGTCGTCTTCAGTGGTCGCCGCCTCAGAGGTGGTCGGCGCGACCTCGCTGGTCTCGGCCGACGGCGACGGTGAAGTGGGGTCTTGGATCTCCGCGTCGCGGCCGTTGACGATGTTCCACCAGATGATCAGGCCGATGATGACCAGCGCCGCGACGACTGCAGCGGCGATGATCCACGGGGTTACGTTGCCCTTCTCCTCCTGCTGCGCCAGCTGACCCGTGGGCTGCTCGGCCGTGTTGCCAGCGCCCGCGGCGACACCCGCGCCCAGGAGCGCGGTCTGGTCGGAGCCGAAGTACTGGGTCTGCTGCCCGTCGGGCGGCGTAGTCGGAGAGACCGGAATGCCGCCGGTGACGACGCGTCCCTCGCGTGCGGAGCGGGCCATCTCGGCGGCCGACGTGTAGCGGGCGCGCGGGTCCTTCTGGAGCGACTGGAGCACGACTTGGGCGACCCCGGCGGGGATGTCGCGCGAGAGCGGCGGCGGGGCCTGGGTCATGTGGCCGTTCATGACCGCGACGGGCGTGTCGGAGACGAACGGCGGGCGGCCCATGAGCGCTTCGTAGGCGACGATGCCGAGCGAGTAGAGGTCGCTCGCGCCGGTCAGTTCCGCGCCGTTGAGCTGCTCGGGGGACGCGTACGCGAGCGTTCCCATGACCGTGCCGGTCTCGGTGAGGCCGGAGGCGCCGCGCGCGGCGGAGATGCCGAAGTCGACGATCTTGGCCGCGCCGGTCTCCTCGTCGACGAGGATGTTGGCGGGCTTGATGTCGCGGTGGATGATGTCGTGGCGGTGCGCGGTCTCGAGGGCGTCGGCGGCGGCGGCGACGATCTGCATGACCTCGGCGGGCGGGAGCGGGCCGCGGTCGCGCAGGATCTCGGCGAGCGAGCGGCCGCGCACGAGTTCCATGATCAGGTAAGAGACTTCGCCGTCGTCGTTGGTCTCTTCGCCGTAGTCGTAGAGCGCGACGATCCCCGGCGACTGCAAAGCCGCCACGGCCCTGGCCTCCAGCTGGAAGCGGGTGCGGAATTTGTCGTTACTGGACAGTCCAGCGTGGAGGACCTTAATCGCTACGGTGCGGCCGAGCCGGGTGTCGGTGCCTTTCCAGACCTCCCCCATGCCACCTGCGGCAAGCCGCTCATCCAATCGATAGCGACCCGCCACCAAGGTCCCGCTCTGCACGTCGAACCCGCTCCTCTTACTCCTGCATCGGACGGATGTTACATATAGCAGCCGTCAACGCGCCGCGGTCGCCGCCTTCACGGACTCCTGCCAGTCGGAATTGGCTGAGGGGCAACCGGGCACGCCTGAACGAAACGGCGGCCCGGGCCGTAGGCCCGGGCCGCCCACTACGACATCGTAGGGCTAACCGGCAACCGGTTCGGTACCCGCTTCCTCTTCAGGCACGAAGTCGATCCCGGCCTCGGCGCGCTGCTGGGGCGTGATCGTGGTGGGAGCCGAGGTCAGCGGGTCGACGCCGCCGCCGGCCTTCGGGAACGCGATGACGTCGCGGATCGAGTCGGACTTCGCCAGCAGCATGCAGACGCGGTCCCAGCCGAGCGCGATGCCGCCGTGCGGCGGGGCGCCGTACTTCAGGCCCTCGAGGAGGAAGCCGAACTGCTCCTTCGCCTCCTCGTGGGAGAGGCCGAGCAGGTCGAAGACGCGGCTCTGGACCTTCGCGTCGTGGATACGGATCGAACCGCCGCCGAGCTCGTTGCCGTTGCAGACGATGTCGTACGCGTAGGTGAGCGCGTTGGCCGGGTCGGTCTCGAACTTGTCGACCCACTCGGGGTTCGGCGAGGTGAACGGGTGGTGGATCGCGGTCCAGCCGCCGTCCTCGGTGGCCTCGAACATCGGGGCGTCGATGACCCAGCAGAACGCCCAGGCGTCCTGGTCGATGAGGCCGGTGCGCCTGCCGACCTCGAGGCGGGCCGCGCCGAGCAGCTCCTGGGCCTCGCGGCGGTCCGCGCCGGCGGCGAAGAACACGGCGTCCCCGGCCTTGGCGCCGACGGCGTCGGCGAGCCCGGCCAGGTGCTCCTCGGAGAGGTTCTTGGCGACGGGGCCCTTCGGCTCGCCGGTCTCGGCGTTGAAGGTGATGTAGGCGAGGCCCTTGGCGCCGCGCGCCTTGGCCCAGTCCTGCCAGCCGTCGAGCTCCTTGCGGGTCTGGGAGGCGCCGCCGGGCATGACGACCGCGCCGACGTAGCCGCCGGCGTCGATCGCGCCCGCGAACACGCGGAACTCGGTGCCGCGCAGGTAGTCGGTGAGCTCGACGAGCTCCTGGCCGAAGCGCAGGTCGGGCTTGTCGGAGCCGTAGCGGTCCATGGCGTCGTGCCAGGTCATGCGTGGGATCGGCAGCTGGATCTGGTGGTCGGCGAGCTCGGCCCAGAGGGCCTGCACGACGCGCTCGCCCAGGTCGATCACGTCGTCCTGGTCGACGAAGGAGGCCTCGATGTCGAGCTGGGTGAACTCGGGCTGGCGGTCGGCGCGGAAGTCCTCGTCGCGGTAGCAGCGGGCGATCTGGAAGTACTTCTCGAAGCCGCCGACCATGAGGAGCTGCTTGAACAGCTGCGGCGACTGCGGCAGGGCGTACCAGGTGCCGGGCTGGAGGCGCACGGGCACGAGGAAGTCGCGGGCGCCCTCGGGGGTCGAGCGGGTCAGCGTCGGGGTCTCGATCTCGACGTAGCCGTCCTCGACCAGGAGGCTGCGGGCGATGTGGTTCGCCCTGGAGCGCAGGCGGATCGCGTTGTTCGGGCCGGTGCGGCGCAGGTCGAGGTAGCGGTGGCGCAGCCGGATGTCCTCGGAGACGTCCACGTGCTCGTCGATCTGGAACGGCAGCGGC
Organism: Glycomyces sp. NPDC048151; assembly: GCF_043202775.1. Classification (NCBI taxonomy): domain Bacteria; kingdom Bacillati; phylum Actinomycetota; class Actinomycetes; order Glycomycetales; family Glycomycetaceae; genus Glycomyces; species Glycomyces sp. NPDC048151. Next base: position 442,545 of record NZ_JBIDBB010000006.1, read on the forward strand.
GCGGCCTCGGAGAGGACCTCGAGGACGGTCGCGTTGATCTCGATCTCGCCGGTCGGCAGGTCGGGGTTCTCGTTGCCTTCGGGGCGGCGCGCGACGGTGCCGGTGATCGAGACGCAGTATTCGTTGCGGAGCTTCTGGGCGGCTTCGGCTGCCGCGGAGTCGCGGAAGACGACCTGGACGACGCCAGAAGCGTCGCGAAGATCCACGAACTCCACCCCGCCGTGATCGCGGCGACGCGCCACCCATCCGGCGAGGGTGACTTGCTGGTCGACGTCAGCGGCACTCAGCGTGCCGGCGAGGTGTGTCCGATACACGGGTTCAAAACTCCTCGAAGGAAACGGTTTGGTCGATGGTGCTGCAAACCATTCTCGCGAATGCCGAGCGCCAGCAGCAATCGTATAACCGCCGGTGCGGCCCGGCGGCAGCCATGCCGCCAGGCACGTCGGCGGTCACCCGGACCGTGACCGTGAACCTGTGCTCAGCGCGCGACCGCGCTGCTGCACCTCGGCTTCAGCGTGCCAGTGCGCTGAAGCCGAGGAGGCGCACCACCACGTCGAGGAAGCGGCGCGCGTCGGCGACGATGGCGTCGGCCTCCTCGGGCGTGACGATGTCGGGGATGCCGGCCTGCGCGAGGACCCGTTTGCGGGCGGTGCGGGCGAAGTGCGATGCCCACTCCTCCAGCTCCGGGGCCACGCCCCGCAGGAGCTCCCAGGTGCTCGACGGGCGGCCGGGCCGCCGCCTGCTGCTCGTGGCGTCGCCCGCCCGCACGGCGAGCACGGCCACGGCCACCCGGAGGGCGGCCAGGTGGGCCTCCGCGTAGCGCTCGCCGGGACGGGTCCGCTCGGCGGCGTCGTCGAGGTCGACCCGGGCGGTGGCGAGGAGCTGGAGCGGGGAGCGGTTGGGGAGCTGGTCTGCGGGGATGCGCAGGCGGGAGTTCTGCACGGTGCCCGCCTGCACCAGTCGGGGACCGCTCGCGCCGCGGGTTCCCACGGGCGAGGCGGATCGAGAAACGGCGGGTCGAGAAGCTGCCATGACGTGGGCCTCCATAACCTGTTCGAACTTGCGTTCGAGAAATATGGAACCACAGGGGTCCGACATTTCCAACCCCCATCGTCGCCCGAAATCAGCGAATCACTACGGACTGTCGCGCATCCGACAGCACTGTCATTGCACGACAACAGAAAAGGGCCGTGAACCTGACGGCTCACGGCCCCTCGGCATTCGCCTGAGGCACACCGGGTGTTCGAAAGAACGCGGGCGCCTGCGCTTCGCGGCCCGCGCCTTGCGGGCTACTCGGCGATCTGGTCGATCATGCGGAGGTGGCCGCGCGCCTCGTCGGCGCGGCCCAGCCGCTGGAGGGTCCGGCCCAGGAGCAGCCTGGCGTAGAAGTCCGCCGGGTTGGCCTCGACCATCTTCTCGGACAGCTCCAGCGCCTTGTTCAGCTGCGCCGACTTGAAGTAGGCGCGCGCGGCGGTGAGCATGACGTCCGGGTGGTCCGGGTGGTCGCGCAGCAGCGGCGCGAGGAACTGCAGGGCCGCGAGCGGGTCCTTCAGGGCGAGCATCTCCTCGGCGTCGCGCAGCCGTCGGGTCTCCTCAGGGACCTGGCGCGGCCGCGAGCTGGAGTCGATGAAAGCGGCGATCTGGTCGTCGGTGATGTCTTCGTAGCGCATGGAGGGAACAACACGAGGGCTCCGCGGAACATTCCCGGCCCGCAATTCCGGCCTTAGCCTTCAAGACGGACATCACTGGACCCCCGGTCCGGCGAAGCTTGCGAGCCGGCAATCGGCACAGTAAGGGTGACATCGGGGTACGGCACTCCAGCGCGTCAGTCGTTCCGCAGCGCCGTCGAGACCACGATCACCAGCTGCAGCAGCCCCAGTGCGGCCAGCAGCATCCAGGCCGTCACCGCGATCGTGATCGCACCGCCGATCCACTGCTCGTACTGCCCGCCGCCCGCGACCGCGATCACGCCCGCCGCGCCGAAGCCGAGCGCGACGACGAGTTCGCGGACCGACCGCTCCCCCATCGTGGTCATGCCGAGGTCGCGCAGGCCGACCTGCCGGGCCCGGTTGCGGGTGAGCACGTACATCCAGCACAGCGCGCCGGTGACCGTGACGCTCCAGCCGGGCGCGCCGAGGAACCACAGCGCGATGAGCCACGCGCCCTCCGAGAGGCGGGCGGCGAGCGGCTCGAACACCAGGACGCGGCGCGAGAGGCTCGTCGAGCGCGCCGCCAGCAGCGCGTACGACGCGTCCGCCAGCGCCGTGATCGCGATGAGTGGCAGGGAGACGAGGATGATCGGGCCGCCGAGGAGGACGCAGGCGGGGATGAGGAGGCTGGCGAACAGGCCGATGCCGACGACGGCGCCGGGCTGGAACCGGGTGGAGAGGATGACCCTGCCTACAAGGGAGTCGGCGGGCACTCGGGTGCGCATGGATGTTGTTGTAGCAGACGGCATCAACCGCGCATTCGCAGCATCGAACATAGAAGAGGACTCTACGTGTCTGTACGGTGACCGCAATCCCTCGATCGGGTAGCCGACACTCGTGCGACGGCTACGGGCGGAGGTTCTGCCAGACGCGGCGGGTGGAGCGCGAGTGGTTGAGGGTGGTGAAGTGCAGCCCGGGGGCGCCTTCGGCGAGGAGCCGGGCGCCCATGTCGGTGGCGACTTCGACGCCGATGTCGCGGATGGCGTCGCGGTCGTCCTCGACGGCGCGCAGGCGCGCGGCCAGCGGCTCGGGGAAGGTCATGCCGGTGAGCACGGCGAACCGCTCGATCTGCCTGATGTTCGTGACGGGCATGATGCCCGGGACGATCGGGATGTCGCAGCCCGCGGCGGCGACGGCGTCGCGCAGGCGCAGGTAGTCGTCGACGTCGTAGAAGATCTGCGTGATCGCGAAGTCGGCCCCGGCGCGGCACTTCTCGACGAAGCGGCGCACGCCCGTGTCCCAGTCGACGTCGCGCGGGTGGCCCTCGGGGAAGGCCGCGACGCCGACGCTGAAGTCGCCGGACTCCTTGATGAGTTCGACGAGTTCGCGGGCGTGGAGGACGCCTTCGGGGTGCTGGACCCAGTCGGCGCGCGGGTCGCCCGGCGGGTCGCCGCGCACGGCGAGGATGTTGCGCACGCCGACGTTGGCGAAGTGGCCGATGAGGTTGCGCAGCTCGGCGATCGAGTGGTTCACGGCCGTGCAGTGGGCCATGGTCAGGAGGGTCGTCTCGGAGTTGATCCGGTCGGTCGTCTCGACGGTCTTCTGCCTGGTCGAGCCGCCCGCGCCGTAGGTGACGGAGACGTAGTCGGCGTTCAGGCCCTCCAGTGCTCGGATGGTGCGCCACAGGACGGTGTCGGCGTTCTCGTCGCGGGGCGGGAACATCTCGAACGAGAACTTCGGGAGCCCTGAGCGCAGCAGATCACCGATCTTGGCGGTCTTCTGCGGCATCACGCTGGGCACTCCGAGAGTCATGCCTGCAAATGTAACGGCTCCGGTACACGTGTTCTGACCTGCACTGGCGACCACCCAATAGTTGGGATGGAACGGCAGGAGCCTAGGGTTCGACCCGTGGAGCTCAACGACCGCATCGACGCCGCCCTGACCGTGTTCCTGGACCGGCAGGCCGCCGTGATCTGCGGTATCGACGACAGCCTCGGGGCGTACGCGGACGCGGTGCGCGATTTCGTGCTCATGGGCGGCAAGCGGCTGCGCCCGGCGTTCGCGTACTGGGGCGCGCGGGGCGCGGGGCTTGAGGATTCCGAGGAGCTCGTGGCGTGCGTGGCGTCGCTGGAGCTGCTCCAGGCGTCGGCGCTCATGCACGACGACCTCATCGACGGCTCGGACACGCGCCGGGGCATGCCGTCGATCCACAAGCGGTTCGCGGCCCTGCACGAGGCGGAGGGCTGGTCGGGCCGGCCCGGCGGGTTCGGGGCGGCGGCGGCGATCCTGCTGGGCGACCTGTGCCTGGCCTGGTCGGACGAGCTGTTCTGCTCGGCGGGGATGCCCTTCGCGGCGGTCGCGGCGGCGCGGAGCGACTTCGACCTGATGCGCACCGAGGTGAGCGCCGGGCAGTACCTCGACGTCCTGTCGGAGGTGCGCCGGGACGTCTCGGAGGCGACGGCGGCGAAGGTCGCGCGGTACAAGTCCGCGAAGTACACGATCGAGCGGCCGATGCTCATCGGCGCGTCGCTGGCGGGCGCGCCCGAGCGGGTGCGCGCGCACTACTCGGCGATCGGGCTGCCGCTGGGCGAGGCGTTCCAGCTGCGCGACGACGTGCTGGGCGTGTTCGGCGACCCGGCGCAGACCGGCAAGCCCGCCGGTGACGACCTGCGGGAGGGCAAGCACACGTTCCTCATCGCGCGGGCGTCGGCGGCGGCCGACGCGGCGCAGCGGGCGGCCCTGGACGCGGGGCTGGGCGACCCGGACCTGGACGAGGCCGGGGTGCAGCGGCTGCGGGCGGTCCTGATGGACACGGGGGCGCTGGCGGACACGGAGGAGCGGATCGCCTCGCTCGCGGCGGAAGCCGAAGCGGCGCTGGAGGACTCGCGCCCGGACGTGGACCCGGCGACGCTGCAGGTGTTCGCGGGGCTGCTGGTCAAGGCCGTGAAGCGGGACTTCTGAGTTCAGTCCACGTTGGACTAGGTATTTTCGGCCGGTCCCCATTCACCCGAATGGGCCGAATGACACCCGCACGGGTGACCCAACGGTTACCACTCGTGCCCTCACTCGTTGATCCGAGTGAAGGACACGAAACGGACGGTGGGAAACAGTGGGACTCTTCGGCGCCATCGGGCGCGAGACCAAGGGCGCGTTCCGCTCCCTCGGTTACGACCTGCGCCAGTCGCGGCGCTTCCGGCGGGCCGGCGCGATCGCGGTGGTGGCCGTCGCGGGCGGCATGATCGCGACCGGCGCGCTCCTGCGCGAGCCCGTGCCGGGGCTGCAGAACCTGGCGGACGAGGGCGCGGACATCACCGAGGGCTGGTTCGGCCTGGGCGCTGACACGACGGGCCAGGACGCGGAGTCCGCTCCGGAGGCGACCTCGCAGCCGCCTGCGGCCGACGACGGCGGCGGCGGCGCGGACCCAGAGGTCGCCGAGGACGCGACCTCCAGCGACGTGGGGGGCAGGAACCCCGGCGGCGCGCCCGGGCTCGTGCCGGTCGACGGGCGCACCACGGACCCGGTCGAGGAGGGCGGCGAGCAGTCGCCTACGCCCACACAGGAACCCACCGAGGAGCCGACGGACGAGCCGACCACGGAGGAGCCGACCGAGGAGCCCACCGAGGAGGAGCCCACGTCGGACGCGCCGACCACGGAGGAGCCGACGCCGAGCGCGTCGCTGCCGACCACCGACGGCCCAACTGGGACGCCGACCTCGACGCCGGAGCCCACGACCGAGGCGTCCGCCGAGCAGGCCCCGCGCAGCGGCTCGTCCGCGCCGGTCCCCCGCAAGGGCCGCATCGGCTGAGCGGGAAACGCGTTGCGTCGCTTCGTCACTGACCGCCAGCGCCCGCCTCGGCGGGAGCCGCCGTGCGGCCCGTCGCTTCGGCGAGCTCGGCCCTGATCGCGGCGATGTTGCGTTTGACGGCGGCCACGTCGGGCCCCTCCTCGACCGCGTCCCCCCGGCGCTGGTCGCGGGCGACGAGGGTCGCCAGGTTGACCAGCTCCCGGTGGAGCTGCCCGAGCAGGTGCGAGGCCTCCTTGCCCCACTTGCGGTGCGCGTGCTGCCGGGCCTTGCGCCTGGAGCGCAGCGAGCGCATGTCCGTGAGGTCGTCGGTCGTGATGATCCCTTCGTCCTGATCGGACATCGTGGTCACGAACCAGTGCCATTCCGCGCGGGCCGCGAAATGGTAGAGCACGAAGAACAGCCCGAGGATGATCAGGCCCTTGCCGTAGCTGAGCGGGATGCCCAGCGCGGGCGGCAGGCTCGAGGGCAGCGGCATGTTCCACAGGCCGTGCATCCCCAGCGCGAGCGCGTACAGGCCGACCGCGACGCCCAACCGGGTGCTGAAGCGGCGGCGCGTCTGGGTCACGAAGAACGCGATGCCGAGCCCGGCCGCGCCGGTGTACAGCGGGTGCGACCACGGTCCGGCGACGAGGACGCGCGTGAACGTCACCGTGAGCGCCCCGGTCAAGTCCGAGTTGGGGTTCATGACCGCGTACTTGATGGCGTACGTGAGATTCTCGACGACCTGGAAGCCCAGGCCGACCAGGGCGCCGTAGATGAGGCCGTCGATGGACCGGTCGAAGTGCTCGCGCACGATGAGGACGAGCATGACCACGCCCATGGCCTTGAGCCACTCCTCGTTGAGCGGTCCGACGATCGGCGGCCCCCACGTGCGGGCCCACTGGGCGTCGGTGAACTCGGCGAGGACGACGAGCGCGGCGTCGTTGGCGAACATCGCGAACGCGACGGCGGCGAGGCCGCCCCAGCACATCGCGGCGGCCCGCACCGTCGGCGGTTCGCGCTCGAACAGGTCGAGGCGGGCGAGGATGTCGAGGAAGAAGAACGCGAGCACCGCGTTCACGCCGATCGAGGCCCACAGCGCGGTCGCGATGTCGCCGTAGTCGGGCGATAGGACGCGGCCGAGTTCGAGCAGGCCGTAGACGAGGCACGCGACGAACAGCCAGTAGGCGGGGCGGCGGATGCGGACGAACGCTCCCTGGCTCTCGACGACGACGCGTTCGGTGCGGACGCTCACTTGCCCTCCAGCTTGAACGTGCCGATGAACGGGTCGGGGTCGACGGTGGCGCTGGACGGGTCGGCGCCGGGGGCGACGAGGATGAGGATCGCGGCCGCGCCGCCGTCCTCGCCCACCACGGTGATCGAACCGGCGGTGTCGAGGCCGACGATGTCGGCGCGGTACCCGGACAGGCCCGAGGCCTCGTTCGTGTAAGGCCGGGTGTTGTTGTGGACCGAGCCCGCTCCGGCGTTGGCCTGGTCGGCGCGGCGGTCGAGCAGCGTGGTGAGGCTGTCGACGTGCGTGTCGACCTCGACGGCGGCGGTGAGCGCGCCGTGGCGGAAGTTCTGGCGCTGGTCGGCCATGTGGATGCCCGGCGAGGTCCAGCCGGAGCCGGGGAGGGTGAACTCCAGGCTCGCGCCGGTCACCGGGTAGGACTGGAGGTAGAGGGTCTCGCCGGTGTCGATCTCCTGCACCGAGTCGCCGAGGGCCCGTTCGATGCCGATCCAGAACACCAGCGGCAGCGCGATCGCGAACGCCGCGACCACGGCCTGCCAGAGGCGGCCGCGTTCGATCCCGAACCGGTTCAGACGGATGGTGACGTCGCCCAAAGTCCCCTCCCCGAGCCTTGACACGCGTGGATATCAAGGTACGGGAAGGGGACCGGGATTGGTCCCGAATGCCGCGACCCGGGGTGCGAACGCCCCTGCCGCGGAAGGGCTCAGGCGACCTTCGTCGTCCAGTTGTGGGTGTCCTCGGCGCGGCCGTGCTGGAGGTCGAGGATGGTCTGGCGCAGCTGCATGGTGAACTTGCCGGCCTCGCCGCCGTTCACCTGGAACTCGCCGCTGCGGCCCTTGACGGTGCCGACCGGGGTGATCACGGCGGCGGTGCCGCACGCGAACGCCTCGGAGAGCACGCCGGACTGCGCGTCGTCCCGCCAGCGGGCCAGCGAGTAGTCGGTCTCGCGGACCTCCCAGCCCGCCTCGGTGGCGAGCGTGAAGATCGCGTCGCGGGTGATGCCGGGGAGGATCGTGCCGAGCTTCGGCGTGTACAGGACCCGCTCGTTCTCGTAGACGAAGAACAGGTTCATGCCGCCGAGCTCGTCGACGTTCTCGTACTTGACGGCGTCGAGGAAGACCACCTGGTCGCAGCCGTGCTCCATGGCTTCGGCCTGCGGGAGCAGGCTCGCGGCGTAGTTGCCGCCGCACTTGGCCGCGCCGGTGCCGCCCGGCCCGGCCCGGTTGAACTCCTCGGAGACCCACAGCGTGAGCGGCTTGGGGCCGCCCTTGAAGTAGGCGGCCGCCGGGGAGGCGATGACCAGGTACGTGAACTCCTTGGCGGGGCGCACGCCGAGGAACGCCTCGGAGGCGAACATGTACGGGCGCAGGTAGAGGCTGGCCTCCTCCTGGCTGGGGACCCAGTCGCCGTCGACGGCGAGGAGCTCGCGGATCGAGGCGAGGAACCACTCCTCGGGCAGCTCCGGCATGGCCATGCGCCGGGCCGAGAGGTTGAGGCGGCGGGCGTTGGCCTCGGCGCGGAACAGGCCGATGCCGCCGTCGGGGTAGCGGTAGGCCTTCAGGCCCTCGAAGATCTCCTGGGCGTAGTGGAGGACCGCCGCCGCCGGGGAGAGCGTGAGGGGCCCGTAGGGCTTGACGGTGGCGCTGTGCCAGCCGCGGCCCTCGGTCCAGGTCATCTGGAACATGTGGTCGGTGAACACGGTGCCGAACACGGGGTTGGCGATGAGCGCGTCCCGCTCGGCGGCGGGGGTCGGGTTCGGGTGCGGCTCGCGCCGCAGGTCGGGAAGACCTTCGCTGGTCATTGGTTCTGTCCTTCAGTGCAGGTGGCTCGGGTGCGGTGCTGTATTCGGTCCTGATGCCTAACTTACCGCTCGTTCAGGTGGTCGGGCGGCGCGTGGCCCGGTCGGATGCCGACACGGAAAAACGCCCGGCGAGGCGCTCCTGTCGGAGCGCTGGCCCGCCGGGCGTCGTAGCTGCTTGGGTGTTAGCTGAGCTGTCCGGCGACGTCGGCGGCTACTCGGTCGCCTACCTCGCTGGTACGGATCTTGGTGCCGGACTCGCGTCCGGCGAGCTCGCGCTCGACCGCGGCGTTCACCGCGGCGGCCGCGTCGGGGCGCCCCAGGTGCTCCAGGAGGAGACCCGTGGAGGAGATCGCGGCGACCGGGTCGGCGATGCCCTGACCGGCGATGTCGGGGGCCGAGCCGTGCACGGGCTCGAACGTCGACGGGTGCGTGTGGTCGGGGTTGATCGAACCGGTCGCGGCCAGGCCGATGCCGCCGGTCACCGCCGCGGCGATGTCGGTGAGGATGTCGCCGAACAGGTTGTCGGTGACGATCACGTCGAACGTGTGGGGGCGGTTCACCAGGAACATCGCGGCCGCGTCGACGTGCTGGTACTCGGTCGTGACGTCCGGGTACTCGGCGGCGACCTCGTCGAAGGTGCGCTTCCAGAGCCCGCCGGCGTGCACGAGCACGTTGGTCTTGTGGACCAGGGTCAGGTGGCCGCGGCGGCGCTTGGCGCGCTCGAACGCGTCGCGGATGACCCGCTCGGTGCCGTAGCGGGTGTTCAGGGACTCCTCGGTCGCGATCTCCGCGGCCGAACCGGTGTGGAGGTTGCCTCCGGCGCCGGTGTACAGGCCCTCGGTGCCCTCGCGGACGACCACGAAGTCGATGTCGCCGGGCTTGACGTCGGCCAGCGGCGTGGCCGCGCCCGGGTACAGGCGGCTGGGGCGCAGGTTCACGTACTGGTCGAACTCGAAGCGGAGCTTGAGCAGCAGGCCGCGTTCGAGGACCCCCGGCGGGACCGACGGGTCGCCGATGGCGCCCAGGAGGATCGCGTCGTGGCCGTCCAGTTCGGACAGGACGCTCTCAGGGAGGACCTCACCGGTGCGGTTGTAGAGGCGCGCGCCCAGGTCGTACTCGGTCGACTCGTAGCCGGAAAGGGCCACGGCGAGCACCTTCTGCGCCTCGGCGATGACCTCTTGCCCGATCCCGTCGCCCGGGATGACCGCGATCCTGCTCATGCTGCCTCTCTGGTTTCGTCCTCAGTCGCTGACGCGAACTGGTGCGCCGCTTCCGGTCTCGGACCGGCCGGTTCTCAAAGCGGAAAACGCGGAATGCGGGCGGATGCGTTCACCTTAACGCACCCGTCCCGCATTCCGACGAACGACTCTCAGCAGGTGGAACCGGACCGGCGAACGCGTCGACGCGTCACACCGGACAGGCCCTAGTCCTGCAGGGTCACCGACTTCACGCCGCTCGCGCCGACCGACTCCTTGATGCGGCCCAGCACCTCGGCGGGCACCGGCGCGTCGAGCGCCATCGCCATCACGGCCTCGCCGCCGGCGGCCTTGCGGGCCACCTGCATCGCGGCGATGTTGATGCCGAGGTCGCCGAGCGCGCCGCCGATGAGGCCGACGACGCCGGGGCGGTCGGTGTAGCGCAGGAACAGCAGCGACCCGTCCAGGTCGATGTCGAGCTCGAACCCGTCGATCTCGGTCAGGCGCAGGCCGCCGTGCGGGCCGGGGCTGATCGTGCCCGACACCGTGAGGCTCCGGCCGTCCACGAGCGCGCCGCGCAGCGTCAGCAGCGTCTGGTACTCCGGCGACTCCTTCGTGGCGAAGAGGCCGACCTCGACGCCGCGCTGGTCCGCCACGAGCGGCGCGTTCACGTACGTGACCGAATCGGCCACGTCCACGAACAGGCCCTTGGTGGCCGCGAGCTGGAGGACCGTGACGTCGTGGTCGACGACGTCACCGCGGACCTCGACGGTGAGCGACTGGACCGGCGCTCCCGTGAGGGCGTTGAACGTGCGGCCCAGGCGCTCGGCCAGCGGCAGCAGCGGGCGCACGTCCTCGTGGACGACACCCCCGGCCTGCACGTTCGCCGCGTCCGGCACGAACTCGCCGGAGAGGGCGAGGCGGACGCTCTTGGCGACCGCGAGACCGGCGTTGTCCTGCGCCTCGCGGGTCGACGCGCCCAGGTGCGGGGCGGCGACCACGTTGTCGAGCGCGAACAGCGGCGAGTCGGTGCACGGCTCCTTGACGAACACGTCGAGCCCGGCGGCGGCCACACGGCCGTCCTGCAGCGCGGCCGCGAGCGCCTCTTCGTCGATGAGCCCGCCGCGCGCGGCGTTGACGATCCGCACGCCCGGCTTGACCTTGTTGAACGCGTCCTCGCCGAGGATCCCGACGGTCTCGGGGGTCTTCGGCAGGTGGATCGTGATGAAGTCCGAGGCGGCCAGCAGCGTGTCGAGGTCGACGAGCTTGACGCCGAGCTTCGCGGCGATCGCGGGCTGCGCGTACGGGTCGTACGCGACGACGTCCATGTCGAACGCCTGCATGCGGGTCGTGACGAGCTGCCCGATCTTGCCGAAGCCGATCACGCCGAGGGTCTTGCCCTGGATCTCGACGCCAGTGAACTTCTTGCGGTCCCAGCGCCCGGCGCGCAGCGAGGCGTCGGCGCGGGCGATGTGGCGCGCGCTGGCGAGCAGCAGCGTGATGGCCTGCTCGGCGGCGGAGACGATGTTGGAGGTCGGCGCGTTGACGACCATGACGCCGCGCTCGGTGGCGGCGGGCAGGTCGACGTTGTCCAGGCCCACGCCCGCGCGGGCGATGACCTTGAGCTTCGGCGCATGCTCCATGGCGGCGGCGTCGATGGTGGTGGCGGAGCGGACGATCACGGCATCGGCCTCGACCAGCGCGGCGTGGAGGGACTCCACGTTCGTACCGTCGATCTCCCGGACGTCGAAGTCCCCGGAGAGGACTTCGACCGCGGCGGGCGCGAGCGGGTCGGCAATGACCACGACGGGTTTCGGTTCGGTCATGGATACCTCGCAAAGGTAAGGAGAGACGGAGGACCGGGCGCGGCGCTGCGTCGTCGCGGCCAATCGTATGTCGAACGCGTTAACGGCTCCTTACCGACCTGCCGCGTTCCGGATGATGGAACGCCGCCCGCATGTCAGGCCCCACAGGTCACGGCCGGGACAGCGCGCACCTCACGAGCCGCCGCCCGTTCCGTGAGACCCGCGGCTACTCGAAGTGGGCGTCCTCGTCGAGCAGCTCCGCCGCGTCGCTCTCCGCCTCCGCGAGGACCTGCTTCACGACCGGGATCGCCACGCCCGAGCCGTAGCCCTTGCGGGCGAGCATGCCGACGAGCTTGCGGAGCACCGCGTCGTCGGGCTGGCCCGCGAGGGACCGGTAGCGGCGGCGGGCGAGCTCCAGGGCGGCCTCGCGTTCGTCGTCGTCGCTGACCTGCTCGACGGCGGCGTCGACGAAGTCGGGGTCGACGCCTTTGCGGCGCAGCTCCCCCGCGAGGCTCCGCTTCGACAGGCCCCGGCTGCGGTGGCGCGACTCGACCCAGGCGCGGGCGAACACCGCGTCGTCGATGAGGCCGACCTCGGCGTAGCGCTCCAGGATCTCGGTGACGATCTCCTCCTCGAAGCCCTTGCGGCGCATCGAGTCCCCGAGTTCGGTGCGCGTGCGGGGCCGGCCCGACAGCAGGTTGAGACAGTACTGCCGGGCCGCCTCGGGGTCGTTCGGCTTAGAAGTCGACCGGGGGTTCTTCAATCTCGTCCTCGGCGGGTGCGTCAGCCGCGGCGGCGTCGACGCCGAGCTTCTCCTTGATCTTCTTCTCGATCTCCAGGGCGAGGTCCGGGTTCTCCTTGAGGTTCGTGCGGGCCTTCTCCTTGCCCTGGCCGAGCTGGTCGCCCTCGTACGTGTACCAGGCGCCCGACTTCTTCACGATGCCGTGCTCGACGCCCATGTCGATGAGCGAGCCCTCCTTGGACACGCCATGCCCGTAGAGGATGTCGAACTCGGCCTGGCGGAACGGCGAGCCGACCTTGTTCTTGACGACCTTGACGCGGGTGCGGTTGCCGACGGCCTCGCCGCCGTCCTTCAGCGTCTCGATCCGGCGGATGTCGAGGCGCACCGAGGCGTAGAACTTGAGCGCCTTGCCGCCCGCGGTGGTCTCGGGCGAGCCGAACATGACGCCGATCTTCTCGCGCAGCTGGTTGATGAAGATCATCGTGGTGCCCGTGGTGTTCAGGCCGCCGGTGATCTTGCGCAGGGCCTGGCTCATGAGCCGGGCCTGGAGGCCCACGTGCGAGTCGCCCATCTCGCCCTCGATCTCGGCGCGCGGCACGAGCGCGGCCACCGAGTCGATGACGATGAGGTCGACCGCGCCGGAGCGGACCAGCATGTCTGCGATCTCCAGGGCCTGCTCGCCGGTGTCCGGCTGGCTGACGAGGAGGTCGTCGACGTTGACGCCGAGCTTCTCGGCGTAGATCGGGTCGAGCGCGTGCTCGGCGTCGATCATCGCCGCGACACCGCCCTCGGCCTGCACGTTCGCCATGGCGTGCAAGGCGATCGTGGTCTTACCGCTGGACTCCGGACCGTAGATCTCGATGATGCGGCCCTGCGGCAGGCCGCCGACGCCGAGCGCCACGTCGAGCGCGATCGAGCCGGTCGAGATGGTCTTGACGTTCTGCTTGGGCTTCTCGCCCAGCCGCATGACCGAGCCCTTGCCGAACTGCTTGTCAATCTGGGCCAAGGCGAGGTCGAGCGCCTTGGACTTGTCCTGAGCGGAGTTCATTCCGCCTCCCCTGGTTCCTGTCTGCTTAGCCATACGAACACGGTAGTCGCCCCCACCGACAACCTAGGACAACGGCTTGTTCGAACAGGGCCCATCTCGCAGAGATAAGGAAGCCTCGGGAACCGGGTTCAGCGCACGAGGCGGGACGGGATCCGCTCGGGCCAGGCCCGGCAGACGGCCATCCACACGGCCTTGGCGTTCTCGCCGTCGGCGAGCGCCTGGTCGATGGTGCGGCCGCCGAGCTGGCCGATGGAGTGGTCGGAGGCGACCGACCGGGCGTACGTCGCGCCGAAGGTCTCGTTCATCCGGTCCCAGAAATCGCTCAGCTTCATGCGCCGCTCCCCCGCTCCGCGCACCGGCCGGTGCGCCGTTCCTGCCGTTCCACCCGCACAACGGTAGGCGACTCAGTGGGCCGGGGCCAAGCCCAGGTGGCAAGATTGCCGGGTGCCTCGCGTCAGCCAAGAACACCTCGACTCCCGCCGTCAGCAGATCCTCGACGGCGCCCGCTCGTGCTTCGCCAAGTTCGGATACGAGGGTGCGACGGTCCGGCGGCTCGAGGAGGCGACGGGGCTCTCGCGCGGGGCGATCTTCCACCACTTCCGGGACAAGGACGCGCTGTTCCTGGCCGTGGCGTCGGTGGACGCGGCGGAGATGGCCGCGACCGTGGCCGAGCGGGGCCTGGTGGGCGTGATGCAGGACCTGACGACGGGCGCCGCCAAGCCCGAGACCGCCGGCTGGCTCGGGACGCAGCTGGAGGTGGCGCGGCGGCTGCGCACCGACCCGGAGTTCGCCGAGGCGTGGGGGCGGCGGCGCGAGGCGATCGCGGAGGCGAGCCGGGAGCGGCTGGAGCACCAGCGCGAGATCGGGGTGCTGCGCACGGACGTCGACATCGAGGTCCTGGCCGGGTTCCTGCAGCTGATGTACGACGGCCTGGTGCGCTATCTGGCGACGGGCCGCGACGACCTCGACATCACGCGGATCCTCAAGCTCGTGGAAGAGGCCGTGCGCCGTCACTGAGCGGAGGGCATTGTGCCCGTTGTCCCGGCGTCTGTCACTGCGTCTGAGCCACGCAATTCCCCCCAGAGATTCCTGGACCCTACATATTTACGCACATCGTTATATGTTGCTACACTGTGGCTTTGATTGAAAAATCAATCAAGTCGTTGCGGCTCCTCCACTGCCCCGGTCGGCCCCGACCGGACTCCAGTGCCTCTCGCAGGCCGCCGCGACCCGACACCCCACATGGGAGGCATACATGATCACCCGACTCCAACCGATCGGACTCCTCATCGGACGCGTCGTCCTCGGCGTCGTCTTCATCGCCCACGGCTGGCAGAAGTTCAGCGTCAACGGCATGGACGCGACGGCCCAAGGGTTCGACAGCTTGGGAATCCCGGCACCCACGCTGGCGGCCTACTTCACGGTCGGCGCCGAGATCGTCGGCGGCGCGCTGCTTGTTCTGGGAGCGCTCCTACCGCTCGCGGGGCTCTGGCTCGCCAGTGTCATGCTCGGCGCGATGTACTTCGTGCACCCGCTCGACGGCCCGTTCTTCTCCCAGGAGGGCGGGTACGAGTACGTGCTCCTGCTGGCCGCCGTCGCCATCGGCATCGGCTTCTCCGGAGGCGGCGCCCTCGCCGTCGACTCGCTGTGGCTGAACAAGGTGGGCGACAAGAAGCACGGCGACGAACCGGCGCGGGCCGAGAGCATGGCCTGACCCGCGTACAACCGCACAGGAGCCTCCGAGCATCGCTCGGAGGCTCCGCGCGTTCAG
Source organism: Glycomyces sp. NPDC048151 (assembly GCF_043202775.1). Lineage (NCBI taxonomy): Bacteria > Bacillati > Actinomycetota > Actinomycetes > Glycomycetales > Glycomycetaceae > Glycomyces > Glycomyces sp. NPDC048151. The sequence goes on from NZ_JBIDBB010000006.1 coordinate 457,593, forward strand.
GCCACGAACCGCCGCACGCGGTCGCGGATGCCCGCCGCGTCGAGTCCGTGCAAGCGCTCGTGCTCGGCCGCCGTCCCGTAGCGGCGCAGCTCCTCGCGGCCCACCCCGATCGACAGCAGCCGGTGCGGGCGGTCCTCGAAGGCCTTCGCCACGAGCCAGGCCGAGGTCCCTTCGAGGTACGGCTCCACCATGACGACCGCGTCGCCGGTGTCGGCTGCGAGCTCCCGCAGGGCGGCGGTGTCGAGCGGGCGCGGCGTGTTCGTGTACGCAACGGTCACGTCGAGGCCTTCGGTCGCCTCCAGCACGTTGTCGAGCAGCGGGCCCACGACGACCACCGTGGCGCGGCGGCCCTCGCGCAGGACCAGCAGCCCGCCGTCCGGGACCGCGTGCGGGTTCTCGTTGTGGCGCAACGAGAGCCGCATGTAGACGCCCTCATCGGCGGCCACGGCGCGGTCGAGCAGCGGCGGCACCTCGGCGGCGTGGCCGGGCACGGACACCCGCCAGCCCGGCAGCGTGTCGAACAGCGCCACGTCGCGCGGGCTGAAGTGCGTGAAGCTGCCCTCGGCCCAGTCGTACGACGCGCCGACGCTCACCAGGACGCCGCTCGTGCCCTGGTGCTCGAAGTCGAGCTTGATCTGCTCGAACGCCCGCTCCACGAGGAACGGCGCGTAGGTGTGGGCGACCGGCCGCAGCCCGGCCAGGGCCAGTCCCCCGGCGGCGCCGACGAGGAGCTGCTCGCGGATGCCGACGTTGATCACCCGGTCGGGGTGGGCCTTCAGGGCGTCAGCGAACAGGTCGGTCGAGATGTCGGCGAGGACCACGGCGACGCGCGGGTCGGCGTCGACGAGGTCGGAAAGGCGCGCGGCCCAGGCGTCGCGCATCGTCAAGGGCTGCATGTCGTCGGTGAGCGGGTCGGCTCGGAACACCATCGGAGTCTCCTAGGGGCGGTGGACGGCCACGGTGACGTGCGGCCGGTCGGGGTGGGCGGCGGTGAAGGAGCGGTACAGGGCCTCGTGGTCGTCGGCGTCCACAGTGGCGGCGCTCCAGCCGTTGACCGCGAAGCGGGAGGCGATGCCGCCGGGCCAGCCGTGCGAGGCGGAGCCGTTGTCGACGACGACCGCGTTCAGGTTCGCGAGGCCGACGGCCCCGGCGTAGGCGATCGCCTCGTGGTTCGAGCCCTCGTCGAGCTCGGCGTCGCCGAGGAGGACGAACACGCGCGAGTCGCGGAAACCGTTGGCGCGCAAGCCGTGCGCGGTGCCGACGCCGAGCGGCAGGCCGTGTCCGAGCGAGCCGGAGGAGATCTCCGCGCCCGGGACGAGGGTGGCGTCCGGGTGGGAGCCGAGCCTCGATTCGAGGGACGCGACGTCGTCGAGCCAGCCGGCCGGGAAGAAGCCCTTGGCGGCGAGGACGGCGTAGTAGGCGCTGGGGCCGTGGCCCTTCGACAGCAGGAACCGGTCGCGGGCCGGGTCGTCGGGCCGCCGCGGGTCGACGCGGAGGACGCGGTCGTAGAGGACCCATATGGCGTCGAGGGTGTAGGTCTTGACGACCGGGTACCGCACGTCGGTCACGGTGCGCTTCGCGAGCTCCCGGACCTGTTCGAAAGTGACGTTCACGCCGGGAATCATGTAACTTCAAGTCGACTTGAAGTAAAGACCGAAGTGAGCAGGGCCACATGACTTCGCACGATCCGGCGACGATGCTGACGATCGGGGACTTCGCCGCGCGCGCCGGCGTCAAGACCTCCGCGCTGCGCTACTACGAGACGCTCGGGCTCATCCGCTCCGTGCGCACCGGCGGCAACCAGCGCCGCTACCGGCGCGCCGAGCTGCGCCGCGTCGCGTTCATCCGGGCCGCGAGGTCGATCGGGCTGTCCCTCGACGAGATCAAGACGTCCCTCGACCAGCTGCCGGACGGGCGCATCCCCGACCGCGCCGACTGGCAGCGGCTCTCGACCGATTGGAGCCGCCGCATCGAGGAGCGCATCGCGCACCTGCGGAACCTGCAGGAGGAGCTCGACGGGTGCATCGGCTGCGGCTGCCTCTCGATCAGCCGGTGCGCGATCTACAACCTCTCGGACAAGGTCGCCGCCGAAGGCGAGGGGCCGCGGCTGGGGTTCAGGACGCCGTGATGTTGTCCTGGCATTCGGTAAGGCCGCCAAGGGAATTGAGATCGGCCGGGTCGATCACCAGCCACACGAACGGAATGTAGCCGACGCCGCCATCGGCCATCTCGACCTGGATCATGAGGCTTGAGGCGTCCTTGCCCGGGTGGTAGTCGTGATAGCCCTCTTCCTCCTCGCCGCGCGGCACGATCTCCTCGGCGTCCTCGTAGCAGCTGAGTTCGAAGCGCTCGCCCACGGCGGCGGTGCCGATGGCGCTGTCCGCGACGGTGTAGACCTCGCGGATGCCCGGCTCGCCGCCCTGCTCCTGGCAGTACTGGCGGGACTGCGGGCAGTCCCAGTAGACCTGGCCGGTGACGGCCGTGGTCTCGACGGTGGCGACCTTCCCGTCTTCGAAGGCCTTCTCGCGGTAGACCCAGATCTCGTAGGTGTCCGAGGCCCAGAGGTTCACGAGGGTGAACTGGTCGCACGGCACCGGGATCGCGAACTCGGAGATCTCGGTGCCCCTGATGTCGGCCAGGCAGCCCTCCAGGTCCGCGGCCGCGTCGGTGGCGATCGTGACCGAGCCGGCCGTGGTCTCGGTGTCGACGATCGCGACCTCGGCCCATTCGGAGACCGCTTCGCCGTCGTACATGTCCCCGGGGGTCGGTGCGGGATCGGAGGACGCTGTGGTCGAGCCGGTCTGGCCCTCGCCGCCGGTCCCGTCGCCGTCGTCGTCGCGGTTGAGGAGTTCGGAGATGAGCAGGCCGACGAGGAGCGTGATGATCAGGCCGAACACGAACAGGGTGAACGGGCGTGGCGACCGTCGGTCCGGTTCGGGCGCGGCGGGAGCCGGCGGCGGGAGGGTGCCGGTCTGGGGGGCTTGGGTGGAGGCCGGGGCGGCGGTCGGCGGGGCGGCCGCCGCGGCTTGCGTCGGGGCTGCGGCTACGGCCGCCGGTGTGTATGTCGGGACGGCCGATGCGGCACCGGCCGCGGGAGTTTGCGGTGGGGAGAGCAATGGCGGCGCGACCGGGGTGTACGGCAGTACCGCCGGAGTCGAAGTCGGCGCCGGGTTCGGGGGCGTCGTCACCGCGGGGACTGACACCGCGCCTTCGCTGACGACCAGCTCGGGCTGCTCGATGAGGGTCGGGGCGACGCCGAGTTCCTGGTGGATCATGGTGGCGGCCAAGGGCATCCGGCTCGCGCCGCCGACCATGAACACGCCCGCGACCTGGTCGGGCGTCAGCCCGGCCTCGCGGATCACGGCGCGGGTGATCTCGACGGCCTGTGCGAGGAGGGGCCGGGCCAGGAGTTCGAGTTCGGCGCGGGTGAGCAGCTCCTCGACGGCGAAGCCGGGCACTGCGATCTCGGTGCTCGTGCGGCGCGACAGGCGCTCTTTCGCTTCGCGCACTTCGTCGTAGAGCGAGAAGCGGTCGCGGAGGCGATCGGCTCCGGCGTCGGGGTCGAGGAGCGCGGCCCACTGCGCGGCGCGCTCCGGGGAACCGGCGAAGCGGCCGCCGAGGTAGTCGACGAGGGCCTGGTCGAGGTAGTGGCCGCCGATGCGGTCGGAGCCGTCGACCGCGAGCACGTCGAAGCCGGCCTCGGTGCGGGACACGGCGCTCGCGTCGAAGGTGCCCGCGCCCATGTCGAAGACGACGAGGGTGCGGCCCGGCGCGAGCTCGTGGCCGAGGACCTCCGCGAAGTAGCGGGCGGCGGCGACCGGCTCGGGCATGAGGACCGGGCTCACGGCCCCGGCGCTCGCGGCGGCGTCCTCGACGACGTGGCGGCGGGCCGGGCCCCACCCGGCGGGGACGGTCACTGTCACGGACCGGGGCACGCCAGCCGCGGTGCCGCAGTCGGCGATGACCCGGCGCAGGACCGCCGCGACGGCCTCGCGGACGTGGAGTTCCTTGTCGCCCAGGAGGATCGTGGTGGCGTCGAGACGCAGCTTCGGGTTGCGCTCGTAGCGTTCGGGACGGCGGCGGCCTTCGCGGGCGGCGTCGCTTCCCACGAGGATGGATGACTCGTGGTCGAGGTATATCCCTGATGGCAGGAGGGGTGTGCCTTCAAAGAGGAGCTGGTGGCGGCGGCCGTCGTCGCGCAGGACGGTCGCGACCGTGTGGTGGGTGCCGAAGTCGATGCCGAGCGCGGCGGCCGTGCGGGAGGCGGAGTCCAATGCCGTGCTTTCTGAAGGGTCGGAATCGGGACCGCCCCAGCGTACTAGGGAGGCGCGACGGGCGGATCGGACGCTTTCGGCGGCAAGGTGATCGCACAGGCCAGAGCCTCTTGGCGACGGGGCACGCGGGTGGTGGCGTCGGCGGGCGCGGCGCCCGCCGCGCCGGGCGGCGCTAGGGCGTGCCCCTTCCCACCCGCATCCGCCTCCGACCAACCGAAGAAATGACACGATGCTCCCACACGGGTCCGACACTGCGCGCGGGTCTTCTGGGGATGCGAAGCGGCCCTGGGGAACCGAGTTCCCCAGGGCCGCTTTCGTCAGTCAGTGCCGGTTGGCGCTGCGGTGGTTACCAGCGGTCGCGGCGTTCGCGGTCGCCGCGGAAGCCGCCGCGCTCGCCCCGGTCGTCGCCGCGGAAACCACCGCGGTTGCCCCGGTCGTCGCTGCGGAAACCGCCGCCCCGGTTGTCGCGGTCGCCGTAGGAACGGCGCTCGCCGTAGCCGCCGGAGCGCTCGCCGCCGCGGAAGCCGCCACCGCGGTTGTCGCGGTCGCCGTACGAGCGGCGCTCGCCGCCGCCGTAGCCGCCGCCCCGGTTGTCGCGGTCGCCGTAGCCACGGCCGCCGTCGCGGTTGCCCTGGTAGCCGCCCTCGCGGTTGCCGCGGTACCCACCGCGGTCGCCGCCTTCGCGGTTGCCCCGGTAGCCGCCGCGGTCGCCGCCTTCACGGTTCCCTCGGTAGCCGCCGCGGTCGCCGCCCTCGCGGTTGCCGCGGTAACCGCCGCCGCCACGGCGCTCGCCGTAGCCGCCCCGGCGCTCGCCGCCGCGGTCGTCGCGGTCGCGGCGCGGGCCGCGGTCGTCGCGGCGCTTGGACGGGCCCTCGACGATCTCGCGCTCGGCCTGCTCGCGCAGACGGGCCGCCTCGGCGCGCAGGCCCTCGGCGTCCTCCTTCATGCGCTCGATCTGGCGCTCGAGGCGCTTGACCTCTTCGTCGCTGCGGTTCGCCTGGTGCTCGGCCGACACCGCGCGCAGGTCGGTGAAGTTCCGGGCGCCCATGAGCTTGGTCAGCTCGGCGTCGAAGTTGTCGTTGACGTAGTGGCGCGTGGCCTCGACGCCGGCACGCTCGATGAGGCTGAACATGCTGCGGTTCTGGTGCGGCAGCACCAGGGTCGCCACGTGCCCGGACTGCCCGGCGCGCGCGGTGCGCCCGGCGCGGTGCAGGTAGTCCTTGTGGGTCTTCGGCGGGTCGACGTGGAGGACCATGTCGACGCCGTCCACGTGGATGCCGCGGGCCGCGACGTCGGTGCAGACGAGCGCGTCGAGGCGGCCGTTCTTGAAGCGGTCGAGGACCTTCGAGCGGTCCTGCTGCGACATGCCGCCGTGCAGGCCCTCGGCGTTGACGCCGGCCTCGCGGAGCTCCTCGGCGATGCGGTCGACGGCGAGCTGCGTGCGCACGAACACCATCGTCAGGCCCGGGCGGGACGCGACGGCGGCGGTCATCGTGGCCTTGTCGCGCGGGCCGATGAGCATCAGGTGGTGGGTCATGGTGGTGACCGAACCGGCCGGCGGGTCGACCGAGTGGACGACAGGCTCGGACAGGTACTTGCGGACGAGGACGTCGATCTCCTCTTCCAGCGTCGCCGAGAACAGCATGCGCTGGCCGCCGGCGGGAAGCTGGTCGAACAGCTCCTCGACCTCGGGCAGGAAGCCCATGTCGGCCATCTGGTCGGCCTCGTCGAGGATCGCCAGCTCGACGTCCTCGAGCGAGCACTCGCCGCGGCGGATGAGGTCGCGCAGGCGGCCCGGGGTGGCGACGAGCATGTCGACCCCGGCGCGGAGCGCGTCGATCTGGCGGTTGAACGCGGTGCCGCCGCAGACGACCTTCATGTCGATGCCGACGGCGTCGCCGAAGGTCTGCAGCGACTCGGCGACCTGGATCGCCAGTTCGCGGGTCGGGGTCAGGATGATCGCGCGGGGGCGCTTGGCCTTGGTGCGGCCGCCCGCGGCGAGGCGCGCGAGGGTCGGCAGGCCGAAGGCCAGGGTCTTGCCCGAGCCGGTCTGGCCGCGGCCGAGGATGTCGCGTCCGGCGACGGCGTCCGGGATCGTCGCGGCCTGGATCGGGAAGGGCGTGATGATGCCCTGCTCGGCCAGCGCGGCGGTGATCTTCTCTGGGAGGCCGAGCTCGTCGAAGGACGGGCCGGTGTAGGCCGGGACCTCGTCGGTCTCGACGGTGAACTCGTCGGCGGCGTCCGCTTCGGCGGCAACGGCTTCGGTGTTCTCGGCCACGGTCTCGTCGGTGCTGTCGTCCGCGGCGGGGGCCTCGGCGGAGGTCACGTCGGCGGCAGCGGCTTCGACGGCCGGAGCTTCGGTGGTTTCGGGGGTTTCAGGAGTTTCGAGTGCAGTGTCGGATTCACTGACGGCAGCATCCGGCACAGTCTGGTCAAGGGTCATGGTTCGCCTTCCGCGAGAACGACTTCGTAAGTGACGCACGTTCCGCGGAGATTTGGTTCACCATGAGCCGACGGTGATGGGGCGGGACGCGCCTGATCGGGCCACTAAGAGGGCCAGCTAAGAACAATAGCCGACCGTGGAGGAGGCCCGCCACCTCCACGGTCGGCTTGTGCCTAGAGACACCATTTCGAAGCCGTGTCGCTTTCGGGTCCGCGGCTTCGCGGGCTGGACGGGCCCTAGGCGTCGAACTTGCGCTGGAACTCGCCTCCGGCGTCGACGATCTCGTACCCGAGGGTGACGTTGATGTCGATCATGGGGGCGTTGACGTCGGCGTTGTCCGTCCAGATGGCACGGATGTGCGGGAAGTTCTCGCGCACCAGGCGCAGGTTCACGATCTTGAGGAGCAGGCCGAGGCGGTGGCCGCGGTGGTCCTTGTCGACGATCGTGATGCCCTGGTAGGCGTGCGGGAACTCGCCGTCGTCGTGGATGAACACGGCGGTGTTGGCGACGACCTCGCCGCTGGCGCGGTCGCGGGCGACGGTCTGGACGATGTTCATGCCCATGGCCTCGTTGCGGTCGGCGCGGGCGTTCTTGAGCTCGACGTCGATGGTCTCGGGTTCGAGTTCGAGGTCGCCGAGCGGGACCTCCGCGAGGATGGTGGAGTCGATGCGGGCCATCGTCTCGACCAGTTCCTCGGGGGTGCGCCCGATCCAGGAGATGATCTCGTAGTCGTCTCCGGCGGCGGCCTGGGCCTTCTCCAGGAGGGACTGCTCGGTGGCCTCGTCGAGGGCGTCGACGTAGCAGCGGCGGTTGATCCAGGTGAGGGCGAGCTTGAAGCCGTGCTTCTCGGCGAACAGCTGCCCGGCCTTGGAGCGCTCGTGGCCGCCTTCCCAGCTCATATGGGTGTCGAGGGTGAGTTCGGTGCGGCCGCGCTCGCGCGCGTACGCGATGAAGTGGTCGGCGAGGGCCGAGCCGATGCCGCGCCTGCGGTGGTCGGGGTGGACGTTGATCCAGGCCCAGCCGAAGTGCAGGTTGGCGCGGTTGGGGAGGCCGATGCCGAGGATGCCGACGACCTTGCCGTCTTCGACGGCGGCGAAGTGGGCCTCGTCCTCGTCCGGCGGCGGGTAGGAGAGGCCGGCGATGAAGTTCGCGCGGTGCGGGGCGGGGTTCTCGGGGTGGTCGGCCGCGTGGGTCGCGGTCATGACGTCGAAGAAGCCGGAGACGAGGTCGCCGTCATCGGTGTCGAGTTCGATGATTTCCATGCCGTCAGTGTGGACACCGGCGGTGACCTGCGGCAAACGAATTACGGATTCCGCGGGCGGGGTGCGCCCGTGCCGGTGCGGGTCCGGCACGGGCGGGTCGGTCAGGCGGCGAGGTTGCGCTTGTAGGAGACGCGGGCGTCGACGGGGCGGAAGCCGAGGAGGTCGTTGATGGCGACCATGTTGGCGTTGGTGTCGGCGTTGCCGGTCCAGACGGTGGTGACGTGGCCGTGGTGCTCGCGCAGCTGGCGGAGGTTCGCGAGCTTGGCGAGGAGGCCGAGGCGGTGGCCGCGGTGGGCGGGGTCGACGATGGTGATGGCCTGGCCGGCGTGCTCGTCGCCCGCTTGGGCGTAGATGACGGTGTTGGCGGTGACGTCGCCGGTGGCCTTGTGGACGGCGATGGTGCGGATCAGTATGTGGCCCTGGGCTTCGGCACGGTCCTCGCGGGTGCGCACGAAGTCGGCGTCGACGGTGCGGGGGCGCAGGTCGACGTCGCCGAGGGGGATCTCGGCGAAGATCTGCGAGTCGATGCGGCCGAGGCCTTCGACGTACGCCTCGGGGCAGCGGCCGATCCAGGAGACGAGTTCGTAGTCGTCGGCGGCGCCGATGGACTCGTCCCAGAGGCGCGTCTCGGCGGCCGGGTCGAGGGTGTCGAGGCGGAGGCTGCGGTCGATCTCGGTCAGCGCGACGGTGAAGCCGCGGCCTTCGAGGAACCGCGCCCCGGTGTCGGGGCGGACGGGGCCGCCTTCGACCTGGGCGCGGTGGCTGACGATGACTTCGGTGCGTTCCTCGTCGCGGGCGACCTGGAGGAGGTGGTCGAGGAGCGCGGTGCCGACGCCTCGGCGGCGGTGCGCGGGGTGGACGGCCAGCTCGGTCTCGCTGTAGTGCGTGTTTTCCTTGAGCGGCAGGTAGATCCACAGCAGGCCGACGACCTTTCCGTCCGCTTCCGCTGCGTAGCAGCGGATCTCGGAGTTCGGCGGCGGGTGTTCGAGCGCCCCGGCGTAGCGTTCGGCCGGGACGGGCGCGTTCTCGGGGGTCTCGGCGGCGCGGACGGCTTCGAAGACCTCGTGGACCTGCCGGAGCGCGTCGGCGTCGCCGGGGAGGACGCGCCGGATCGCCGCGGTCACTCGGACTCCAGCTTCAGCTGGTATTCGGCGTTGGCGTCGACGGTGGTGTAGTTCAGCAGCTCGTTGATGGCGATCATGGGCGCGTTGACGTCGGCGTTGTCGGTCCAGATGTACTCGACGTGCGGGAAGCGCTCGCGGATCTGGCGGAGGTTCGCGAGTTTGAGGAGCAGGCCGAGCCGGTGGCCGCGGTGGGCGGGGTCGACGATGGTGATGGCCTGGTGGGCGTCGCGGTAGTCGCCTTCGTCGACGGCGACCTCGGTCCAGGCGACGATCTCGCCCGCGCTGTCGAGGGCGACGGAGTGGGCGATGAGCTGCCCTTCGGCGGCGTGGACGGCTTCGCGGGCGCGGAGCTTCTCGGGGGTCATGTGCTCGATCTCCATCTCGATCTCCCCCAGGGGGATCTCGTTGATGATGGTGGTCTCCATGCGGCACATGGTGTCGAGGAGGTCGTCGGGGACGGGGCCGACCCACTGGCGGACTTCGTAGGCGTCGCCCGCGGCGGCCAGCGCCTTCGCGTACTGCTCGGCTTCGCGTTCGGGGCCGAGCGGGTCGACGGGGCTGCGGCGGTTGACGGTGGTCAGGGCCTTCGCATAGCCGCGGGCTTCGAGGAGGCGGGCGAAGCCGCCGTCGCGTTCGGGGCCGCCTTCCCAGTAGACGGGGGCTCCGGTGAGGACGGTGGTGCGGCCGTGCTCGGCGCTGGTGCGCTCGGCCCGGTCGAGGAGGGCGGTGCCGACGCCTTTGCCGCGGTGGGCGGGGTGGACGGCGCCGAAGCGGAGCATCGCGAGTTCGCGGTTCTCGTCGGTGAAGAAGGTGACGCGGGCGTGGCCGAGGAGCTCGCCGTCCTCGACGCAGGCGTACCAGCGGTTCTCGCGGCCGGGGAAGGGGTGGGTGAAGAGCGCCTTGAAGAAGCGTTCGACGGGGGCGGGGTTCTCGGGGGTGTCGGTGCGGTGCGCGGCGGTGAGGAGGGCGTAGGCCTGTTCGACGAGTCCGGTGTCCTCGGCGTTGAATTCGATGATTTCCACTGGGACAGTGTGCCGGTCGGGGACGGACGGTCTCAATCGCATATCGGTGGATGCGCGGCCGCTGTCCGTTCGGTCAGGTGTGGCTGTCCGTTCGTAGGATGCGCAGCGGTGCCCGTCCGCTCGTCTTAGCGGGTATCCACACCGCATCGTCACGATAGAACGGAACCGACCGTGACCGGATCCCATGTCCATTCGGGGGCGCCGCCCGGGCCCCCGCCGAAGACTCCGCAGAGCGAGTTCGAGGACTTCGTCCGGGCCAGGTCGGGGGCGCTGTGCGCCTCGGCGTACCTGCTCACGGGCGACCGGGGGCTCGCCGAGGACCTGGTGCAGGACGCGCTGGCGCGCACGTGGCGGTCGTGGAAGCGGCTGCACCGCACCGCGAACGCCGAGGCGTACACCCGGCGCACGATGTACCACCTGCACGTGAGCCTGTGGCGGCGCAGGAAGGTCGCCGAGATCGCGACGGAGGCGCTGCCGGAGCGCCCCGACGACGAGCCGGACACGGCGCTGCGGCTCGCGGTGCACGCGGCGCTCCTGTCGCTTCCGGCGACGCAGCGGGCCGCGATCGTGCTGCGGTACTTCGAGGACCACACCGAGGCTTCGGCGGCGGCGATCCTCGACTGCCCGGTCCCGACGCTGCGGGCCCGGGTGCAGCGGGGCCTGCGGCGGCTGCGGAACGGCTTCCCCGAGCTGGTGCTCGGCGGGGATCCGGGGACGCACCTGGCGCGGTGGGAGACGGAGTTCGCGAACGTGAGGGGAGAGGCCAATGCCTGACTCGATTCGCGAAGTGCTGCAAGGCATCGCCGAAGTGGAACCGCCTTCGCGGGACCTGGCCGCCGGGGCGTACCGGCGGGCGCGGTCGATCGCGCGGCGGCGGGTGGCGACGATCGCGTTCGCCGTGGTCGCGGGGCTGGCGATGGCGGGCGGGACGACCGCGGCGATCGTCGACCGCGACCGGGCAGAGGAGCTGCCTCCGGCGGTGGACCCCACGGTCGGGGCGACCGATCCGACGACGGTCCCGGACGACGACCCGACGGCGGAGGACGAGGCGACGCCGACCGGGGCCGAGGCCCCGTGCGGGCTGGAGTGGTCCGGTTGGGCGCCTTCGGGTTCGATGACCGACCTCGGGACGCTGCCCGACGGGCTCGTGTTCGAGGTGCGCCAGGACGGCGCTTCGGCCGAGCCGACGTTCGTCCGCTTCGAGGGCGGCGAGCCGCAGACGGTGCTGCAGAACGACGGCGAGTACTTCATGGCGCCCGACGGGAGCCGGTTCCTGGTGGGCAGCCCGGACGGCTGCACCGGGACGGTCGCGACCCTCACCGGCGACAAGGTCGACGGGGTCGGGGTGTTCACCGCGCAGTGCAAGCCGTCATGGTCGCCCGACTCGGACCGGGTGGTGCTCAACGAGGCCGACGCGTCGAGCACCGGCGGGTACCTGCTCGACCTGTCCACAGGGGAGGCAGCGGCGGTGCCTGAGGAGGTCGGCTGCTCGCCGCGCTGGTCCGGCGACGGCGAGTTCCTGGTCAGCTCGGACGGCTCGGTCGCGATGCGCCCGGACGGCGGCGACCGCGTCGAGCTCGCGGGCGCCGAGGTGTGGAACGCGGACGAGGAGTTCACGGGCGTCTCGTCGGTCTCGGCCGACCTGAGCCGGGCGTGCCTGCAGTACGACGACGCCGAGACGGCGCAGGCGGGGCACACGCAGGCGCACCGCTGCGACCGGTACGTGGACACCGCCACGGGCGAGGTGCTCGACCTGCCGGTGGAGGCCCAGAACCCGAACGTCGTGTTCCTGGCCGACGGCTCGATGATCGTGTGCGACGACCAGTACGGCCAGATCGTGGTGACCCTGGCCGACTCCGACGGGAAGACGATGAACGCCGTCCAGCTCCCCGGCCAGAGCTCGGGCGGGACGATCCTGCGCGGCTACTACACCGGCTGACAGGCAGCAGAGAAGCCGCTGTCCTTCACGTCGAGAAGGGCAGCGGCTTCGGCTAGTCGGAGTTAGAGCGCGCGCAGGTTGGCGGCCTGCGGGCCCTTCTTGCCCTGCTCCACCTCGAACTCGACCCGCTGGTTCTCCTCCAGCGAGCGGTAGCCGCTGCCGGTGATCGCGGTGAAGTGGACGAAGATGTCGGGGCCGTCGCCATCAGGAGCGATGAAGCCGAAGCCCTTTTCGGAGTTGAACCACTTGACAGTGCCTTGCGCCATTACTGCGTTTCCTTGCGATGTTGATCTGCGGGCCCGCCCGCGCGCGCTCCGGGAACGGAGCGGCCCGCGGCGCGGCCCGTGTGTGCTGCCATTGCTGGCCTTCCACCGATTCTGCGAAAAATACTCCGAACCGGCTTCTGCAACCTACAATACCCCGGCTCCGTCGAACTGGGTCTTGTAAAGCTCGGCGTAAATGCCGCCGAGGCCCACGAGTTCGTCGTGGGTGCCGGACTCGGCGACCTTCCCGTCCTCGAGGACGACGATCCGGTCCGCGCGCCGCACCGTCGAGAGGCGGTGGGCGATGACCAGGGACGTGCGGCCTTCGAGCGCCGAATCGAGGGCGCGCTGGACGGCCGCCTCGGACTCGGAGTCCAGGTGCGCGGTCGCCTCGTCGAGGATCACGATCGGCGGGGCCTTGAGCAGGACGCGCGCGATCGCCAGCCGCTGCTTCTCGCCGCCGGAGAACCGGTAGCCGCGCTCGCCGACGACCGTGTCGAGCCCGGATTCCAGGCGGCGCACGGTGTCGCCGATCTGGGCGCGGTCGAGGGCCTCCCAGATCTCCTCGTCCGAGGCTCCGGGGCGGGCGTAGGCGAGGTTCTCGCGGACGGTGTCGTGGAACAGGTGCGCGTCCTGGGTGACCATGCCGATGTGCGCGGCGAGCGAGGCGGCACTGAGGTCGCGCACGTCGACGCCGCCGACCTCGACCGAGCCGGCGGTGACGTCGTACAGGCGCGGCACCAAGGCCGCCGTGGTCGTCTTGCCCGCGCCGGAGTGGCCGACGAGCGCCACGAGCTGGCCCGGGGCGACCTCGAAGGAGACGCCGTCGAGGATCTGGCGGCCGTTGTCCGAGCGGTCGGGCCGGGCCAGATCCTCCAGGCTCGCCAACGAGACCTCGTCCGCCCCGGGATAACGGAACCGCACGTCCCGAAACGCGATCGAGGAGGCCCCGGGAGGCAGGTCGCGGGCGTCGTCCTTCTCGCGGATGAGCGGCTGGAGGTCGAGGACCTCGAACACGCGCTGGAACGACACGAGCGCGCTCATGACGTCGACGCGGACGTTCGACAGGGCCGTGAGCGGCCCGTACAGACGCGTCAGCAGGAGCGCCAGCGTCACGACGGTGCCCGCGCTGAGCTGCCCGGCGAACACGAGCGCGCCGCCCAGGCCGTACGCGAGGGCCTGCGAGAGGCCCGCTACGAGAGTGAGGGCGACGATGAACGTGCGCGCGTACATCGCGGTCGTGATGCCGATGCCGCGCACCCGGTCGGCCTTGTCGGCGAACTCGGCGGACTCGGTCGCAGGGCGGCCGAAGAGCTTCACCAGCATCGCGCCGCCGACGTTGAACCGCTCGGCCATCTGCGTGTTCATGGCCGCGTTCAGGTCGAAGCCCTCCTTGGTGAGCTGAGCGAGCTTGCGGCCGACCCACTTGGCGGGCACCAGGAACACCGGCACGAGCACGAGCGAGAGCAGCGTGATCTGCCAGGACTGGAAGAACATGACGCCGATGATGAGCGCGACCGCGATGCCGTTCGAGACGAGCCCGGAGAGGGTGCTCGTGAACGCCCGCTGCGCGCCCATCACGTCGTTGTTGAGCCGCGAGACCAGCGCGCCGGTCTGCGAGCGGGTGAAGAACGCCACCGGCATCGACTGGACGTGGTCGAACACGGCCCGCCGCAGGTCGAAGATGATGCCCTCGCCCAGTTTCGCGCCGTACCAGCGCATGGCGAGGTTGAGGAGGCCTTCGACCGCGGCGAGCCCGGCGATGACCGCGGCAATCGTGACGACGCCGCGCTGCGTGCCGTCGGCGCCCGTCAACTCGTTGACGATGTCGCCGGCGAGGACCGGGGTGGCCACGCCGATCGCCGCGATGAGCGTCACGAGTCCGATGAAGAACGCGATGTCGCGCCGGTAGGGCCTCGCGAAGCGGAGGATGCGGCGCTTCACGCCGCGGGAGAGTGTGACGCCTTTGAGGTCGTCCGCGCGCCGCATGGAGCGCATCGCGTCCCATCCGGCAGGTCCCATCGATGACACCGGGCCTCCTGTGTTCAGGTGTGCGCCCAAGTGCGTCGTCGGCCGCGCTCTCGACTGCCTGCAAGGCGGAGCGGGTGGGCTTGGGCAAGCTGCTGTCTAGTCGACACCGTCAACGCCCGGCCCGGCCCGGTTTATTTCCGCGGGCCCTTCCTCGCGCCTCCCCGGGTGCGCAGCTCGGTGCCGGACTCGGCGAGGAGCCGGTGCACGAAGCCGTACGAGCGCCCTATGGTTGAGGCGATGTCCCGGATGCTCTTCCCTTTCTCGTACTCGACGCTCACGAACTCGGTGAGCTCGCGGCGCTCGGTGCCCCTCACCTGCCGGTTCGGGTCGGTCCTGGCGGACTCGGCCGGGGGGAGGCCGGGAACACCACTGCTGCGGGGTGGAACCTCTGGTGCCATGTGTCCTTTCCTAAGCACGGAGGGTAATGAAGGTGCGTTGTGAAGTTTGCCGGAGTTTTCTCGCCCGGCGGTCGCTTGTGTCGGATACCCGATAGTTTCGTAACGTGACCGCACCGCAGACCTCATTCACCGACCGGGTCGACGCCCTCGACCCGGCCCGGCGGCGCCACGCGCGCCTGCGGGACGTCGGCATCTGGATCACGCTGCTCGTCGCCACCCTGACGCTGGCGTCGGTCGCGGTCGAGACCTCGTCCGAAGTGGTCGGCCCGACGACGCTCCCCTGGTGGCCCGCCCAGGACCTCCAGTTCCACGTCACGGTCGGCATGGTCGTCGCGCCCCTGACCGCCGCCGCGGTCCTCGCCGTGGCCTCGCGGCCCATCGCCGCCCGCATGTCGTGGAACACGCTGCTGGTGCTGTCGTACCTGGCCGCGATCGCGTGGGCAGGCGCCCTGCACACCAATGTGGACCCCACGACGATGACGACGGCCACCGCCGGCGCGCGGCAGGCCATCGCGCTCCTGGTGTCCTACACCGGATCCCAAGCGGGCCTTGCGATCACCGTCATCGCGATCTCCTGCCTCTCGGTGCCGCTGACGATCGTCGCCGTCAAGTCCGTGGCCGGACCGGTCGCCGCCCGCGCCCTCTCCCCCGTGCTCATCCTCGGGCCCTGGGCGGCCTGGACCACCCTCGGCATCGACGGGATCTCAGCGGCCGCGTGCGCGGCCGTGCTCGCGTGCGGCGCGGTCGTCTCGGAACGGAAGGTCCGCGGCGCGGACGCGTTCTGGGGCGCGGCGGCCGCAGGCGGCCTCCTCGGCATCGCGGCGCTGCTGTCCTACGGCGCGGCGTGGTTCGCGGTGTCGCTGCTGTGCCTGTTCTACGCGCGGCGGCGGTCCGGGCAGATCCTCGTCGCGGCCGCCTCGGCCCTCGCGGTGCTGGCGCTGGCCGCGACCCTCGGGAACTCGTGGCCGTACGGGCTCGTCGACACCTACAACGCGGCGATCGGCGAGATCGCCGCGCACCCGGGGCAGCTGTGGTGGCTCGCGCTCATGCCCGCGCTCGTGCTGGCGGCGTGCGGCCCGGCGGTCATCGAGAGCATGCGGCGCTTCGGGTCGAGCGCGGCGTGGCCGCTCATGATCGGCCCGCTCATGGCGCTCATGATCGCCCCGCTGAGCGGCTCGAACCCCGAGCAGCCCGAGTACGGCTGGATCGCCTTGTGCCCGTGGCTCATCGTGGCCGCCACCGCCCCGCGGATCCACGGCGCGAACGCCGCGGGGAAGCCCGGAGCGCCGCGCACCCGCTCGGTGCGGGTCCCGCTGGTGGCAGCGGCGGCGGGCGCCTGCGCGGCGATCGTCCTCATGTACTCCGGCTGAGTCCGGCTTTCCGGCCACGCTCCTCGCTACGGCGTCCAGACCTCCGCCACGACCTCCGGGGGGTTCTCGCTCCCGGAGTCGAGAAGGCCCGTGACGACCAGGCGGGCCATTGCTCCTTCCGAGGTCCTGAGGCAGAACACCGAGTCCTGCGCGAAATCTCCGACCGGACCAGGGGCGCCGGGCTCGAACTCCCAATCCCCCGATCCGACCTCCTGTCCGAGCAGCGCCGCACAGCCCGACCGGTCCGTGCCGGGCTCAGCCCGGACCGCGTCCAGTTCGCCGTCGGTGAACTTCGTGCTGAGATTCCAGTCGCCGTCGCAGGTGTCCCAGGTCAGATCGACATGCGGCTCGAAGTGCGTCGTGAACGGCACCATCGTGAAACCGACGACGCCGTCGTCCACGTCGTCGAAGTCGATCGCCTGCGCCTCGCACTCGCCGGGAGCGCTCTCGGTATCGCGCAGCGTGAGCGCGAACTCCGCGCCGCCGTCCGTCTCACCGCCGTCCGACTCGGTGGGGTCCGGCCCGACGCCGTCCGAACCACCGCCGCCCTGGTCCCCGCCCCAGACCAGGAACCCGAAGGTGACGATCCCCGCGAGCGCAGCGACTATCTCGATGGAGCGGCCGGCCTTGCTCCCCAGGACCTTGATCCACTTGCGACGGGCTGGTTCGACGTGCTCGGACATGGCGGCTCCAGGCGGGGTGAAACGTCTTGCCGCACATCATAGTCACAGGTCGCACACGCCCGGGTACGACGAAGGGCGGCCGCGCAATGCCGCGGCCGCCCCGATCAGGTCGGTGTCAGGCGAGTTCGACCAGTTCCATCAGGTCGTCGGACCACAGGTCCTCGTCGCCGTCGGGCAGCAGAATGGCGCGCTCGGGGCGCAGCGCCTGCACCGCGCCCGGGTCGTGCGTGACCATGACGATCGCGCCGCTGAACCCGTCGACCGCGTCGAGCACCTGCTGGCGGCTCGCCGGGTCCAGGTTGTTCGTGGGCTCGTCGAGCAGCAGCACGTTCGCACCCGAGCACACCAGGCTCGCCAGCGCCAGCCGCGTCTTCTCCCCGCCCGACAGCACGTGCACGGGCTTGTGCACGTCGTCGCCGGGGAACAGGAACGCGCCCAGGATCTTCCGCAGGTCCGCGTCGGGCAGGTCCGCGCCCGAGTCGGAGGCGGCCGACTGCATCTGCTCGAGCACCGTGCCGGTGTGGTCGAGCGTGTCGTGCTCCTGCGCGAAATAGCCGATGCGCAGCCCGTAGCCGGGCTCGACCTCGCCCGTGTCGGGTTCGAGCGTCCCGGCGAGCATCCGCAGCAGCGTCGTCTTGCCCGCGCCGTTGAGGCCGAGGATGACGACGCGGGAGCCGCGGTCGATGGCGAGGTCGACGCCGGTGAAGATCTCCAGCGACCCGTAGGACTTGGAGAGGCCGCTCGCGGTGAGCGGGACCTTGCCGCACGGGGCGGGCTGCGGCAGGCGCACGTCGGCGACCTTCTCCTGCAGCAGGTCCTCTTCGAGGTTCTCGATCATCTCCTCGGCGCGGCGCAGCATGCCCTTGGCGGCCTTGGCCTTCGTGGCCTTCGCGCCGAGCTTCGCGGCCTGCTTGGTGAGGGTCGCGGCCTTCTTCTCGGCGTTCGCGCGCTCGCGGCGGCGGCGCTCGGCGTCCTCGGCCCGCTGGCGCTGGTAGGCCTTCCAGCCGAGGTTGTAGGCGTCGATGACCGAGCGGGTCGGGTCGAGGAACCACACCTTGTTGACGACCTCGTCGAGCAGCTCCACGTCGTGGGTGATGAGGACGAGGCCGCCCTTGTGCCCGGCGAGGAAGCCGCGGAGCCAGTTGATGGAGTCGGCGTCGAGGTGGTTGGTGGGCTCGTCGAGGAGGAGGATGCCGTCGCCGTCGTCGGAGAAGAGGATGCGGGCGAGCTCGACGCGGCGGCGCTGGCCGCCGGAGAGGGTCTCGAGCGGCTGGGCGAGGATGCGGTCCTCGAGGCCCAGGTTGGAGCAGATGCGCGCGGCCTCGGCCTCGGCGGCGTAGCCGCCGCGGGCGGAGAACTGCTCTTCGAGGCGGGAGTAGCGGTTGACGAGCTTGTCGCGTTTGGCGTCGTCGGCTACTTCGGCGAGCGCGGCCTCGGTCTTGGCGAGGTCGGCGATGAGCTGGTCGAGGCCGCGGGCGGAGAGGACGCGGTTCGACGCGGTCTGGGTGAGGTCGGCGAAGCGCGGGTCCTGCGGGAGGTAGCCGAACGGGCCGTTGGACTCGATCTTCCCGGTGTAGGGCTGGGTGAGGCCCGCGAGGACGTTCATGGTGGTGGTCTTGCCGGCGCCGTTGCGTCCGACGAGGCCGATCCTGTCGCCGGGCTGGATCCGCAGATCGGCCCCGGACAGGAGGATGCGCGAACCGGCGCGCAGCTCGAGACCGGTGGCGGTGATCATGGGGCACTCCTTCAGGCGATGGCGGCCGGGAACGGCGACCGGTGAGGCGGCGATTTTGCCGCAGACTTTCCAAGTTTAGGCGGCGTCGTACGTCACGGTCATGGCGATATGGTCGGTGCCACCATGGGGAGGCGCACGGTCACAATCCGTGTGCAATATCCTCCGTTCGGAGGAGGCGCGGCCGCCCCGGGGTGCCGACCTCTGCCGAAAGGGGACCAGTTCCGGCGTTGTATCGCCTGGTCATGGGCTTAGTGTCCATTTCGGGTCTGTTACGTTTCCCCGCGCTATGGGCAAACATGACGACACCAGCGACAACGCTGGCAGAGAAATGACCAGCCGCCGACTCCGGGCCGTCCTCCGGCGCCGCCGCATCCGTCGCGAACGTCACAGCTGGCGTTTCGTGAACGGTGGGCTCGCCGCGGCGATCCTCGTCGGCTCCGGGCTCGCCGCCCTTTCGGGGCAGAACGCAGCGGCGCAGGCCGCCGAGGCGGAAGAGCAGCAGAACGACACGGTCGTGCAGACCGACTGGCAGGTGGACACCGTCCTCGCGGGGATGGAGACCGAGTGGAAGGCCGAGCAGGCCGAGCGCGAGGCCGCCGCGCGGAAGGCCGCCGAGGCGGCCGCCGCGAAGAAGGCGGCCGAGGAGGCCGCGGCCGAGGAAGCGGCCCGTGTGGCCGCTGAGGAGGCCGAGCGCGCCGCCGCGGAGGCCGCCGAGGCCGCGAACCCGTGGACGCTCCCTTCGGACGCCGCGATCACCTCGTACTACGGGATGCGCAACGGCTCGATGCACGGCGGGACCGACTTCGGCAACAACGAGGGCGACGAGATCAAGTCCGTCGGCGCGGGCACCGTGACCTACGTCGGCTACGAGGCCGGGGGCTACGGCAACGTGGTCTACGTCGAGCACGAGGACGGCACCGAGACGCGCTACGCGCACGCCTCCGAGGTCCTGGTGAGCGTCGGCGACGAGGTCGCGAAGGGCGACACGCTCATCCTCGCGGGCACCACGGGCAACTCGACCGGCCCGCACCTGCACTTCGAGGTGCTCATCGACGGCGAGAAGGTCGACTCCCTCGCCTGGCTGCAGGACAAGGGCCTGGACGTCGGCTAGCGCCGGACACTGACCTATCTCTCTCCTACAAGTGAATATGCGGCGGCGGCCCTGAGGTTTCATCTCCTTCAGGGCCGCCGTCTTTCGTGCTAGCGCAGCGTGAGCTGCGGTTCGATGAGCGTCAGGTCGGGGACGTCGACGCCGTCGAGCTTGCGCGTCAGGTGGCGCACGGCTGTCTCGGCCATGACCTCGGCCGGGATGAGCACCGACGGGAGCTGCGGGTGGGTGCGCTCGGCGACCTCGTCGGGCCCGATGACGACCACGTGGAAGTCCTCCCCCACGCGCTTGCCCGCGTCGGCGAGCGCGTGCATGACGTGGCCGACCGCGGGTTCGTTGTGGACGGCCAGGCCGGTGAGGTCCGGTTTGGCCGCGAGCAGCTCCTTCACGGTGCGCTGCACCGAGACCGGGTCCTCGGGGCAGGCCCAGGCCTCGGCGCTGGGTCCGCCGCGGCCGAGGAAGCCGTCGCGCACGCGCAGCGCGAAGCTGGTGCGGCGGGCGTAGACCGCCTCGGGGGCGCCGAGCAGGACGACGTCGCCGCAGCCGCGCTGCGCGAGGTAGTCGACGCAGACGCGGCCCGCGGCGGTGAAGTCGAGGTCGACGCAGGTGAGGCCCTCGGCGTCCTCGGGGATGCCCATGAGGACGCTCGGGAGTCCCAAGCGGCGCAAGGCGTCCACGCGCGGGTCGGCCAGCTCGACGTCCATGAGGATGAGGCCGTCCACGATGGCCGACGCGGCGACGCGGGCGAGCCCGGCCGGGCCTTCGTCGGCGGTCATGAGCAGGACGTCCTGGTCGTGGCGGCGGGCCTCGGTGACCGCGCCGGAGGCGAACTGCATGAGCACCGGCAGGTGCATGCCCTCGCGCAGCGGCAGCATCATCGCGATGACCCCCGCCCGCCGGGAGGCGAGCGAGCGCGCCCCGGCGTGCGGGTGGTAGCCGAGGTCGGCCACGGCCGCCATGACGCGGTCGGCGGTCTCCGGGGAGATCGACCGCTTCCCGCTCAGCACATAGGAGACGGTGCTGGCGGCGACGCCCGCGCGGGCGGCGACGTCGGCGATCGTGACGCCTCGGCCCGCCATCAGGACTCCCGGCCGAAGGTCAGGGAGGCGAGGCGCACGGGACCGGACTCGAAGGTCACGTACAGGTCCTTGACCCCTTCGATGCGGCCGAGCTCGACGGTGGCGTCGGTGTAGTCGTAGACGCCGTCGGTGGCCGGGGTGTCGATCTTGGCGAGGACGTCGCCGTCGAGCGGGTCGTCCACGCGCAGCGTGATCTGCGAGGCCTGCCCGGCGACGCGGGCGGTCACGGTGGCGTATCCGGGTTCGAAGTCGCAGTCGCCCAGCATGATCCAGCCGCCCGCCTCCTCGGCGGCGATCACGTCGCCGGAGGTGCGGTTCTCGTCGCGCCACAGGACGCCCTCGTAGAGGTCGTTCGCGGTGGCGGCCAGAGGCTTGGAGAGGTCGCGGGCGCCGACGACCTCGCCGTCGACGCGGACCGACGCCGACAGGACGATGTCCGTGGCGGAGCGGCCGACCATGAGGCGCTGGCGGGACTTCTCGACGATCATGCGGTCGGTGACGTTGTCCCAGTGGGCGAGCTCGTCCACGGCGACCGTGAAGGACACGGTGCGGGTCTCGCCCGCGGCGAGGCGGACCTTCGCGAAGCGGCGCAGCTGGCGCAGCGGCTGCTTGACGCGCGAGCCGCACTGGTGGGTGTAGAGCTGCACGACCTCGACGCCGTCGCGGCCGCTGGTGTTGGTGACGTCGACCGTGACGTTCAGTTCGTCGCCCGGCCCGGCGTGCGCCTTGTCGGCCTTCAGGTTCGCGTACTTGAACTCGGCGTAGGACAGGCCGTGCCCGAACGGGTAGAGCGGCTGGCCGAGGTAGTAGAGGTAGGTCGCGTCGGAGGCCACGATGTCGTAGTCGAGCATCGCGGGCAGCTCGGCGGCGTCGGTGTACCAGGTCTGCGGGAGGCGGCCCTCGGCGTCGCGGTCGCCGTAGAGGACGTCGGCGAGCGCGTTGCCCCACTCCTGGCCCCCGTGGCCCGACCACACCACGGCGCGGGCGTGCTTCGCGGCCCAGTTCGCGGCGAAGGGGTAGGAGGAGGTCATGACCAGGATCGTATTCGGGTTCGCCTCGTGGACGCGGCGCAGGAGCCACTCCTGGGCGCTGGGGAGGCGCAGGTCGGTGCGGTCCTCGGTCTCGCGGCCGTTGACCAGCGGGTGGTCGCCGAGGACGGCGATGACGACGTCGGCGTCCGCGGCGAGCGCGACGGCCTTGTCGTGGCCCTTGGAGACGAACTCGAAGTCGAACTCGGCGGCGTCGGCGCGGTCGTCGCTCAGGACGATCCGGGCGTCCTGAAGGGCGAACCATTTGCCGTTCTCGGTGCCTTCGGCGCGGTGGATCTGCTGGATGGCGACCTTGCCGCCTTCGAGCTCGACGATGCGGAAGGTCTCGTGCACGTCGAACTCGTGCGGGCCGACCGAGTCGGCGCCGACGGTGCCGTCGAGGCGGCCGTCGACGTAGAGGCCGGTGGCGGCGTTGCGGGCGGTGTAGGACCAGCCGCCCCAGTCGAACAGGTCGAACTGGGCGGCCGCACCGGTGGTGTCGGTGATGTCGAGGGCCTTGCCGTCCTCGACGGCGGTGACGTAGCCGCTCTTGTGGCGCAGGCGGATGCGGTCGACGCCTTCGCAGTAGACGACCTCGGCGCGCTCCGAGAGGGCTTGGCGGGCGGTGACGGCGTACGGGAGGGTCCCGGAGTACCAGTCCTGCATCTGGAGGTCGGCGAACGGGCCGACGACGGCGATCTTCTTCGGGGACGGTTTTCCGGGGCGCAGCAGCGGCAGGACGCCGTCGTTCTTCAGGAGCGTGATCGACTGGGTCGCGGCCTCGCGGGCGAGCGCCTGGTGCTCGGGCGAGTTGACGACCTCGTCGCCGATGTGCGCGTACGGGTCCTCGGGGTCGAACTCGCCGAGCCCGAAGCGCACGTGGAGGTTGCGGCGCACGGCCGTGTCGATGTCGCCCTCGTCGAGGAGGCCGCGCGCGATCGCGGTCTCGACGTGGACGAGGACGCCCTGGGAGTCGAGGTCGTCCTGGGTGAAGGAGTCGAGCCCGGCCTTCACGGCGGCGGCGTACGCGGTCGGCAGGTCCTCGAAGTAGCCCTGGAGGATCGCGAGGTTGTTGGGCGCGTAGGCGTCCGAGACGATGAAGACCTCTTCGTCGGTCCAGGTGCGCAGCTCGTCGTTGACGAGCGGGGTGACGTGCGCGGGGCGGCCGTTGACGAGGTTGTACGAGAGCATGACCGCGACCGCGTCGCCGCTCGCCAGTGCCGGGCGGTGGGCGGCGAACTCGTACTCGCGCAGGACGCGCGGGGGCATGTTCGAGGAGGTGGTGCAGCGGTCGGCCTCGTTGCCGTACGCCAGGAAGTGCTTGACGGAGGGCGCGGTCTTCCACACGGAGCCGTTGTCGCCCTTGAGGCCGCGCGCGTAGGCGGCGCCCATGAGGCCGGTCATGCCGGCGTCCTCGGAGTAGCCCTCCTCGTTGCGTCCCCAGCGGGGGTCGCGCAGGGGGTTCACGGTGGGGGCCCACACGTTGCGGCCGACTTTGACCGGGTCGTTGTGGTTGAACGCGAGCACCTCGTCGGCGACGGCGGCGCCGACCTGTTCCACGAGCTCGGGGTTCCAGGTCGCGCCCAGGGCGACCACCTGCGGGAAGACCGTGGCCTCGCCGAGCCACGCCAGGCCGTGCAGCGCTTCGGTGCCGGTCTTGAAGGGGCCCATGCCGAGACGTTCGACCGGGCGGTGGTACTGGTGCAGGAGGCCGATCTTCTCGTCGAGGGTGAGACGCGAGAGGAGGTCGGCGACGCGCTCGGCGCGCGGCAGGTTCGGGTCGCGGAAGGCGGGGCGCGGGTCGTTGTCGCTCATGGGTTGACTTCCTTGCTTGGACGTCGCTGTCGTGTGAAGGCTGTGCTCTTGAAAACCCGTGTCGAAGCGCTTCGATTGCCATTCCGCTGCCGCCGGGGCGGTCAATTGGAAATTGTCTTGTCGAAGCGCTTCGATTGAGGATGCAAGATTTCTACACCTCCGCTGTGACCGGAGTCAAGGCGGCGGCGCGGGACAGCGTGCTCGAATGACGGGTTCCGCCCGCTTCGCACGGCTGCTGCCTGCGAAAACGGACGGGGTAACAATCGTGAAACAGACGCTAGGAGCCCAGCGGCGTGGGCATCTTCCCGGCGTCGATGTCGTTGAGGATGCCGGTGGCCGCGCCGAGCGCGGGGGCCTCGTGGCCGAGCGCCGAGACGACGATCTCCGCCCCGCCCGCGCCGGAGGCGTGGGTGCGGGCGGCGAGCTCGCGTTCGGCGGCGGGGCCGACCCAGGGGCTCAACGCCTGGTAGTGGCCGCCGAGGACGACCGCCTCCGGGTTGAGCAGGTCGACGGCGAGCGCGATGCCCGCGCCGAGCGAGCGGCCGATGCGGTCGAGGGCCTCCAGGACCTTCGGCTCCTCCGCGCGGGCGCGGGTGACCACGTCCTCGACTTCGGCCTCGACCTCGGCACCGGCGATGTCGTCCGATTCAGACAGTGCTTTGAGTACGGCGCTGATGCCGGCCAGGTCCTCGACGCGGCCGACGCGGCCGTCCACGTCGATGAGGAGGTTGCCGATCTCGCCCGCGAAACCCGTTGCGCCGCGGCGCAGTTCGCCGTCGACGATGAGGCCCGCGCCGAGTCCGATCTCACCGGTCAGGTAGATCATGTTGGACACCCCGGCCCAGGAGCCGAAGCGCTGCTCGGCGACCGCGCCGAGGTTGGCGTCGTTGTCGGCGGTCACGGCGTACTTGGGGTCGCGCATGGCCTGGCGGAGCCGGCCAGTGAGGTCGAACTCCTCCCAGCCGAGCATCGGGGCGCGCTGCACGACGCCCTCGTTGTCGATCATGCCGGGGACGGCGACGGCGAGCCCGAGGATCTGGCGGCCTTCGGAGTCCATCTTGTCGACCGCGCGCTTGGCGAGGCCCGCCAGCGCCGAGACCGAGCGGCCGGGGGTCGACCCGGCGCCGTCATGGGCGCGTCGCCAGGACAGGAGGCGGTTCCCGGCGAGGTCCACGGCGACGAGGGTCATGTAGTCCACATTGACTTCCACGCCGAGGGAGGCGTAGTAGCCGGTGTCGACGCTCAGGAGGACAGCGGGGCGGCCGATGTTGCCGATGACCGAACCCGATTCGCGCAGGACGCGCCGCTCGATGAGCTCGGCGACGAGCGAGGAGACGGTGGCCTTGTTCAGCCCGGTCTTGGCCGCGAGATCCGCGCGTGAGCAGCGGCCTTCGGCCCGGACCTGGCGCAGCACGAAGCCGAGGTTGTTGGCCCGCACGTCCGTGAAGTCGGCGCGTCTGGCCCTGCCCGGCGCTTCCTCGCCGACAGAGCTGGCCGACTTCGATGCTATGCGCATCGCCATGTTCATCCTCCAGCTGTTTCCTCGCGGCCCGAACCTCGGTGAAAATTCGCGCCATTGGCATTGTCCGGGATGGCGACCAACTGTCGTCGGGCGGTCCCTGACCGTTGCGCAGCGAAGCGTTTCACCACAAGGGCCGTTCCCGAATCGTGACCAATCCGCGTCCGTATCGCCTGACCCCCGGCTTGTGTCGGGTGCCACCGTGCGCTACTTTAGTTTATCGAATAGCCGAACTAATTATCGGCCAGACCCCCCTCAGACCCCCGTTAGACCCTCACAACGCAGTACGACCGAAAGGACAGCAACGTGGCTACTCCCTCAGACGGGTCGATCTTCCGGCGCCGCTCGCTGCTCAAGGCCGCGGGCCTCGGCGCCGCCGGTGTCGCGGGCCTTCCCGTCATCGCCGCTTGCAGCGACATCGAGTCCGGAGGCGGCAACTCCCAGGAGACCTCCGGCTTCGACTTCCTCCCCGAGTACAAGGAATGGAAGCTCCCGGTCGAGCCCGACCTGGTCGGCGAGCCGCCGAACCACCCCTCCGGGTTCACCACCTACCCCGAGCCGGTCGCCGCCATCGAGGCGGTGCCCTCCAACAGCGGCTCCTTCGAGATCACCGTCCCGATGTGGGGCGAGGCCCCCTCCGGCGACGAGCCGTACTTCGCGGCGATCACCGAGGCCAGCGGCGGCACCCAGGTCAACCTGCGCCAGGCCGACGGCATGACCTACGCCGAGACCTCCGTGCAGTGGCTCAACGCCAACGAGTTCGGCGACGGCATCATGTTCTTCACGTGGATGATCGGCTCGCACCCGAACTTCCAGGAGACCGTGGTCAACTCCTTCTACGACCTCACCGACATCGTGAAGGGCGACATCTCCGAGCGCTGGCCGCTCCTCGCCGGCCTGCCGACCGCCTCCTGGGGCCAGTCGGTCTGGTCGAAGGACCCGGCCGACCCCGAGACCGCGCGCGTCTTCGGCATCCCCGGCTCGTTCTCCGGCGGCCCCGGCAACGCCGTGTTCGCCCGCACCGACCTCCTCGAGGCCGACGGGCTCGCCATGCCGACCACCGTGGAAGAGCTGCTCGAAGTGGCCCGCGCCTGGTCCGACGACGCCGCCGGCCGCTGGGCCTTCGGCGGGCTCGACTACTACACGCCGTCCTGGTTCAACCTCGCGTCGGCCGACGGCTGGGCGTACATCGACGGCAAGCTCGTCCACAACTGCGAGCGCCCCGAGTACACCGAGTGGCTCACCTTCCGCCGCACGGCTTGGGACGAGAAGCTCGTGCACCCGGACATCCCGTCGGGCACCCTCGACGGCCAGGCGCTGCACAAGGCCGGGACGATCCTGTTCCAGCTCGACGGCATCTCCTGGTGGCAGGGCTTCGTCGACCAGGCCGCCGCCGAGGGCCTCACCGGGACGATCGCCCCGCTCGGCGCGCTCACCTCGGGCGGCCGCAAGCCGCTGGCCTACGTCAACCAGGGCGTCGACTCCTGGACCTTCCTGAACAAGGACCTCACCAAGGAGCAGGTCGAGGAGTTCCTCGACTTCTGCAACTTCGCGTCGGCCCCGTTCGGCACCAAGGAGTACGAGCTCATCAACTACGGCGTCGAGGGCACGGACTTCAACTACGGCGCCGACGGCGTCCCGGTCTACACCGAGTCCGGCGCCAAGGTCGTCCAGGCCCCGGTCAACCACAAGACGATCTCGGGCCACGTGCAGCAGTTCATCACCGGCGCGCCCGACATGGTCCAGGCCCGCTTCGAGTACAACGCCTCGCTGAAGGACTTCGCCGAGGTCAACATCTTCGAAGGCATGCGCGTCGAGGGCCCGGCGGACTTCAAGGCCGCCGCCCAGGTCCTCAACGACCAGCAGAACGACATCGCGTACGGCCGCGCGGACCTGTCCACCATCCCGGACATGGTCCAGACGTTCCTCGACAACGGCGGCGAGGCCGCCCGCGAGCACTACACCGCCGCTTACGACAAGCTGCACGGCTAAGACGCCCGGCCGGGCCGCGACACCAGTCGCGGCCCGGCACTCCCGTCCCCGCACAGGCAACTCACTGACTGGACTCTCACAAGCGATGGCAGCACTCCAGACCTCAGCGCCCCCGGTCCCGAACGAGGGGCGCGAACGCCGCACCATAGTGAAGCGCAAGCGGACCGTGGCCCAGCGGCTGCGGCACGACTGGCCGCTCCTGCTCATGACGCTCCCGGCGATCGCGCAGCTCGCCGTGTTCTTCTACTGGCCCTCGGCCTGGAACGTCATCGCGTTCATGGACTACAGCCCGCACCGTGCGTTCTGGGAGAACCCCCTCGTGGGCTTCGCGTGGTTCGAGCGGCTGTTCGCCAACCCGTACTTCCTGCCCGCGCTGCTGAACACGCTGAAGTACTCCTTCGCGAACCTCTTGTTCCTGTTCCCGCTGTCGATCGTGCTGGCCCTGCTCATGCACTCGGTGGTCTCGACGAAGATCCGCAGCCTGTTCCAGTCGGTCGTGTACCTGCCGTACTTCTTCTCGTGGGTCCTCGTGGTCACGGTGTTCGTGCAGACCCTCGGCTCGGACGGCCTCGTCTCCAACTGGCTGCTCGGCTTCGGCGGCGACCGCCTGACCTTCACCTCCGACCCCGACACGTTCCTGTTCCTCGCCTGGCTGCAATGGGCCTGGAAGGACGCGGGCTGGGGCATGATCATCTTCCTCGCGGCCCTCGCGTCGATCAACCCGAGCCTGTACGAGGCCGCAGCCGTGGACGGCGCGAGCCGGTGGCGGCGCATGTGGCACATCACGCTCCCGGGCATCCGGCCGGTGATCGTGCTCCTGCTGATCCTCCACATCGGCGGCATCCTCACCGTCGGCTTCGAGCAGTACCAGCTCCAGCGCGACGCGATCGGCTACCAGACCACCGAAGTGCTCGACACCTTCATCTACTACCGCAGCGTCATCGGCACCGAAGGCCCCTCCTTCGGCACCGCGGCCGGCCTGTTCAAGGGCGTGATCGGACTGATCCTCGTCCTCGTCGCCAACAACGTCGCGCACCGCCTCGGAGAGCAAGGGATCTACCAGAAGTCATGACCGCCATCGACATCAAGCTCAAGCCCCGCAAGAAGAACGCGCGTCCCGCCTGGGACGAGGAGCCCTCGTGGTTCGGGAAGATCACCAAGGCGCTCTTCCTGATCTGCTACGCGGCGGCCATCGTCCTGCCGATCTGGGCCGTCGTGGCCACCAGCTTCGCCAGCGAGGAGTCGCTCACCAAGGCGGGCGGCAACCTGCTCCTGATCCCGACCGACCTGAGCTTCGCGGCGTACCAGGAGATCTTCGACGGCGGCGCGCTCACCAAGTCGCTGATCCTCACGATCGCGCTGACGGCGGGCGGCACCGCGCTCAGCATGGTCCTGTCGATCGGCGCCGCGTACGGGCTCTCGCGGCCCGGCTCGCTCCTGCACCGGCCGCTGCTCATGCTCGTGCTCTTCACGTTCCTGTTCGCGCCGGGCCTGTACCCGAGCTTCCTGGTCGTGCAGAAGCTCGGACTGTTCGACAACTACCTGTCGATCATCCTGCCGATGGCGCTCAACGCCTTCAACCTCATCGTGCTCCGCTCGTTCTTCATGAACAGCGTCCCGACCGAACTGCTCGACGCGGCGAGGATGGACGGCGCGGGCGAGTTCCGGACCCTGTTCAAGATCGTCCTGCCGATGTCCAAGGCGATCCTCGCGGTCATCGCGCTGTTCTACGCGGTCGGCTACTGGAACATCTACTTCTCGGCCGTGCTCTACATCCCCGGCCTTGAGACCCAGCCGATCCAGGTCGTCCTGCAGCGCATGCTCATGTCCACGCAGGGCCTGCCCGGCGCGGCCGCGAACGTGAGCCAGTACCAGACCGCCGCACCGGACTCGGCGCTGAAGATGGCCGTGGTGGTGTGCACGATCGTCCCGATCGTCATCATGTACCCGTTCATCCAGAAGCACTTCACCAAGGCCGTCATCACCGGCGCCATCAAGGGATAACAAAGACTCCCCCTGGTGAGTGGGGCCGCCTCCGCAGTGCGGGGGCGGCCCTTCCGCGTCCTGACTCGACGGTGCGTGATTGATAGGATCCTGACTGCCGCCTCGGCCCCTCCCCTACGCCTCAGAAGAGTCACGCATGCACCCTCGACTCACCTCGCTCGCCGCCGCTTCCCGCAGCGCGCTCGCCCGTGCCCTCGACCGCCTGCAGCCGCACGCGAGGAGGCTCGTCCGCTTCCTGCGGCTCAAGGCGCTCATCCGAGTCGTGCGCCGCCGCAAGCGGCTCTCGGTCGCGGCCGTCGCGGCGTTCGCGGCGCTGACCGTGACGGTCGTGCTCGCCTTTTCCGGGTCCGACCAGTCCCTCCTCGCCAGGACTGCGACCGCGCCTGAGGTCGAGGCGCAGCCTGCGCCCGTCCTCGCCGCCGAGGAGATCCTCACCGCCACAGGCGTCGAGGGCGAGTTCAGCTTCGTCCTCTACGACTCGGTCGAGGACCGGTACCTCCTCTCCTACCGGGCCGACGAGACCCACAACACGATGTCGACCGCGAAGCTCTTCATCGCCATCGGGGCGCTCGAACTCGGGGCGGACCCGGCCGACATCGCCAAGATGATCTCGATGAGCGACGACCCGATCGCCAACTCGCTGTGGGGCGTCGTCGGCGGCCCCGACCTCATCACGGAGCTGGCCGGGACGATGGGGCTCGAGCACACGACGCCCTCCCCCGAATACGGCCGCTGGGGCGACGTGCAGATCTCGGCCTCCGACATGGCGAGGGTCGTCGAGTACGTCATGACCGAACTGCCCGAGGACGACCGCACCGTCATCGTCGACGCCATGGAGGCGACCACCGAGCACGGCTCGGACGGGTACGACCAGACCTTCGGCATCCCCACCGCCGCCGCCGGGCGCGACTGGGCCGTCAAGCAGGGCTGGGGCTGCTGCAAGCCGGACCGGTTCCTCGTCTCGGCTGGCACCGTGGGCGCCGACCACCGCTACATCGCGGCGGTCTTCGGCGCGTTCGACGAGACCGTGTCGACCGAGGAGCAGTCGGCCGCCGAGATGACCCTCGTCACGACGGCCGTGCTCAGGCACCTCCCCGAGTGAGCTTTCGCCCACGCCGCGCGAGTGAAAGCCGAGTGGGACCCGGGTGAAAGCCGTGGCGCGCACGCTGGTCCGCACAGGAAGCGAACCAGGAAGGCGCACCCCATGCGATACGCCATCGAAGTCCGGGGGCTGAAGAAGTCCTTCGGCGACGTCCACGCCCTCAGCGGCGTCGACCTCGCCGCAGCCCCCGGCACCGTCCTCGGGGTCCTCGGCCCCAACGGAGCCGGGAAGACCACGGCCGTCCGCGTCATGTCGACGCTCGCCAAGCCGGACGCCGGGACCGCCCGCGTCCTCGGCCTCGACGTCGTCGCCCAGGCCGCAGCGGTCCGCGAGAAGATCGGCCTCACCGGCCAGTACGCCGGGCTCGACCCGAACCTCTCGGGCGAGCAGAACCTCGTGCTCGTCGCCCGGCTCCTCGGCGCGTCCAGGCGGCAGGCCAAGGCCCGCGCGAACGAGCTCATCGAGCGGTTCGACCTCGCGCACGCCGCCACCCGCGCGGCGGGCAGCTACTCCGGCGGGATGCGCCGCCGCCTCGACCTCGCCGCGTCGATCGTGCGGCGGCCCGAGGTGCTGTTCCTCGACGAGCCCACGACGGGCCTGGACCCCCAGAGCCGCAACGGGTTGTGGGAGGTCGTGCGCGACCTCGTCGCGGCGGGCACCACGGTCCTGCTCACCACCCAGTACCTCGAGGAGGCCGACCAGCTCGCCGATTCGATCGCCGTCATCGACACCGGCCGCGTGATCGCCTCCGGGACGCCCTCGCAGCTGAAGCAGGCCGTCGGCGGGCAGGTCCTGCGTCTGTCCCCTGTGGACCCAGGGGCCGCCGGTCAGCTCGTGCAGCTCGCCGAATGGGCCGCGGGCGTGCAGGCCCGCACCGAGGACGGGGCCGTGATCGTCCCCGTCGCGCACGCGGGCGAGGCGCAGGCCGTCATGGCCCGCGTCGGCCAGGCCGGAGTCGACCTGGCCGGGTTCGGCCTCCACGAACCGACCCTCGACGAGGTGTTCCTCCAGCTCACCGGGCACCGCACCGCACCGAACGCGAAGGAGGTGGCGGCATGAGCACCGTTACCGAAACGACCTGGACGACCGAGCGCGGGACGCTCGCCCAGTGCGCCACCATGGCGGGCCGCTCGCTCGCCTCGATCAGGCACGCGCCCGCGCAGCTCGTCGACTTCTTCATGATCCCGCTGATGATCCTGCTGTCCATCACCTTCTTCATGGGCGGCCAGATGATGGGCTCGTGGCAGGACTTCCTGCAGTACGCGGGGCCGACCATCATCGCGATGGGCCTGTTCTTCGCCGTCACCTCGACGGGGCTGGGCCTGTTCGGCGACCTCAGGGACGGCGTGTTCGACCGCCTCACCGCCATGCCCGTGTCGAGGTTCGCGCTGCTGGCCGGGCGGGTCGCCGCCGACATGGTCAAGTACGCGTGGGCGCTGCTCGTCGTCGGCGGGGTAGCGTTCGCGATCGGCTACCGCGCCGAAGGCGGCGTCCTCGGCACGGCCGCGGCCGCCGGAGTGCTGCTGCTGTTCCTGTTCGCCGCTTCATGGTCGATGGTCCTCGTGGGCCTGACCGCCAAGAGCGAGGAGCAGATCCAGACGTGGATGATCAGCCTCCTCATGCCGCTGGCCTACACCTCCACGGTGTTCGTCGAGATCGACACGCTTCCCGGCGCGGTCCAGTGGTGGGCCGAGATCAACCCGCTCACGGCCCTCGCGGACTCGATGCGGGTGTTCCTCGACGGCGGCGACCCCGGCGGCGAAGTGCTCGCGCTCATCGGCTGGTGCGCGGCGCTCTGCGCGGTGTTCGTGCCGCTCAGCCTGCGTGCCTACCGCCGCAGGCTCGCCGACTGAGCCTATGAGCTGAACGGCCAGGTGCTCTCTTCGAGCATCGAGGCGGCCCGGGCCTCCAGGTCCGGGTCGCCCATTTCGCGCGCCACGGCCGCGAGCTGGCGGTACAGCTGCATGGTGACCTCGGAGAAGCTGCGGAACTCCGGCAGGTCCTTCTCGGCGTCCAGCAGCTCCCGCAGCGCCTCGTCGCGCCTCCCCAAGCGGCGCAGGCAGATCACGGCCGAGTTGCGGGCAGCGAGGACGTTCTCCCGGTTGCCGATCCGCTCGGCCCGCGCCCGGTAGGCCCGCATCCGCTCCAGCATCGCCCCGGGGTCGTCGCCGTGCTCGGCGTCGATGCGCCACAGGTGCTCGGCGATCACGGAGTCGGCGAGGTCCGCCCCGAACTCCGCCTCGGCGGCGATCGCCCGCAGCAGCATGGCCCGGGCGCCCTGGTAGTCCCCCGCGGCCATGAGGTCGTTCGCGAGGCCCTGCCAGGAGAGGATGAGCCCGAAGCGCTCGCCCAGCGACGCGAAGATCGCGTTCGACTCGGCCAGCTCCGCGGCGGCGTCCTCACGGCGGCCCTCCTGGTAGGACAGCTCGGAGACGAACAGCAGGCCGATCCCCCGCACCCACCGGCTGCCCGCGGTCCGCGTCCGCTCCATGACCTCGCGCAGACCCGCCGAGTCGCCCCCGATCATCGCCCGGATCATCGGGATCATCTGCAGCAGCGGCTCCATCTCGTAGAGGTCGTGCTCCTCGCTGATGCGCTGCGCCGCAGCGAACTCGGCGTCGATCGCGACCGGGTCGAGCCGCCCCGACCACAGGCCCCAGCTGCCCGCCATCGCGACCTTCGCGCGGTGCAGCGGGTCCACGTCGGCATCGGCGTCGAGGGGGATCGCGCGCACCTGACGCGCCAGCTCCATGCCCTCCTCGCGGTACCCGCGCATCCACCAGTACCAGGAGAGCGGCGCGATCGCGCGGTAGGCGACGCGGGCGTTCCCGGCGGCGACCATGCGGCGGATCGCGGCGAAGAGGTTCGCGTGGTCGGCGCCGAGGCGTTCGAGCCATTCGACCTGCTCGGCGCGCATGAGGTGCGGCTCGGCCGCTTCGGCCAGCGCGGCGAAGTGCTCGGCGTGGCGCTCGTACCGCTCGGCGGTCTCCCCGGCTTCGGCGAGGCGGGCGGCGGCGTACTCGCGGACGGTCTCCAGGAGCCGGTACCGGCCGCCGGGGAGGCGCTGCACGAGGGACTTCTCCACGAGGCCGGTGATCGCGTCCTCGTCGGCGGAGCAGACCTCGCACGCGGCGGCGAGGTCGGCGCTGCCGCTGAAGACCGAGAGCCGCGCGAGGACGAGGCGTTCGTCCGGGTCGAGGAGGTCCCAGCTCCAGTCGACGACCGCGCGGAGGGTGCGCTGGCGCGGCTCGGCCGTGCGGGGGCCCTTGGCGAGCAGGCCGAACCGGTCGTCGAGGCGGGCGGCGAGGTCCTGGAGGCTCATGGCGCGCAGGCGGGCGGCCGCGAGTTCGATGGCGAGCGGGAGCCCGTCGAGCGCGGCGCAGACCTGGAGGACGGTGTCGGCGTTCGCCTCGTCGACGGTGAACGCGGGGTCGCTTTGGCGGGCCCGCTCCTCGAAGAGGGCGACGGCCGCGTGCGAGCGGAGGTCGGCGACGGGCCCGGCGCGTTCGGGCAGCGGCAGCGGGCCGACGCCGAGGACGGTCTCGCCGGTGATGCCGAGGGCTTCGCGGCTGGTGGCGAGGACGCGCAGGCCCGGGACGCGGGCGAGCAGGTGCGCGAGGAGGTCGGCGGCGGCGTCGACCAGGTGCTCGCAGTTGTCGACGACCAGCACGAGTTCGCGGCCGGAGAGGGCGTCGGTCAGTCGCGTGCGGGGGTCGTCGCTGCGGCGGGCGAGGATCGACTCGCCGAGGCCGATCGCGTCGCCGAACACTTCGGGCAGGCGGTCCGGGTCGGCGACGGGCGCGAGCTCGACGAGCCTGACCTCGCGGCCCGCTTCGGCGAGGCGGTGCGCGGTCTCGACCGCGAGCCGGGTCTTGCCGGTGCCGCCGGGGCCGGTGAGGGTCACGAGCCGGTTCGCGGCGAGCAGACCGTTGAGCAGGGCGATCTCGGACTCGCGGCCGATGCACGCAGTCAGGGGCTCGGGCAGGCGGTGCGGTTTGTGCTGGGCCGCTTGCGGTTCGACGCCGCGCAGCACGTCGAGGTGTGCGGCGCGGAGGACGTTCGAGGGGTCGACGCCGAGTTCGTCGGCGAGCCTGGCCCGCACGGACTCGAACACGGCGAGTGCTTCGGCGCGGCGGCCCGCGGCGGCGAGCGCGCGCATGTAGCGGGCCGCGTCGGGCTCGTTCAGTTCGTCGGCGCCGTGGCGGGCGGCGAGGTCGGCGAGCACGGCGTCGGCGCCTTCGAGGCGGAGCCGGGCGTCGAGGTGGAGGGCGGCGACGGCGTCGCGGCGCATCGCCAGGCGCGTGCGGGCGGCTTCGGCGAACGGGTACCCGTCGAGGTCGGCCAGCGCCGGTCCGCGCCAGAGCGCGAGGGCGGCTTCGGCGGCGTCGCGGACGGCGGCGGGGGCGTCCTCTCTGGAGGCCGTTTCGGCTTGCGCCGCATGGTGCTCGAATGCGTCGGCGTCGGTCTCGGCGGCAGTGAGCCGGTAGCCGCCGGGGCCGTTCGCGAGGTGTTCGCCGAGGAGTGCGCGGAGCCGCGAGAGCTGGGTGTGGAGGGCGCCGGTGGCGTTGGCGGGCGGTGCTTCGGGCCAGACGGCGTCGATGAGGGCGGCGGCGGGGACGGCGCGGCCGGGTTCGAGGGCGAGGCGGGCGAGGAGGGCGCGCTGGCGTCCGGCGGGGACGGGGATCCCGGTCCCGTCCTCGTCGAGCACCCGCACCGGTCCCAGCAGCTCCACTCGCATGCGGTCTATCTTGCCGCGCTGGGAAGGCCGCGCGGGAGCCGGTCGGCGCGGCGGCGCGCGGACTCCCCATTGGAATCTGCTACTTGCATGAACAGGTTGTCACGGCATATCAGTGGTTTATCGGTGCTTTTCTGTCGTGTTCCCGACTGATCGAACATACGGCCCGATCGCGCACGTACTGTCGTTCACAAAACCCCGAAACAGTACGACCCCATGTGAGGTGCGGTGTCCGCCATGGCGATCAGTCTCGATTTCCACAACGATTCCCAGTCCCGCACTGCCGAGTCACGCGACCCGGAAGGAGAACCCCCCATGAGCGCTGGCCCCGCGGGCGCCCATATCGCCGGCTACTGCGTCGAATTCCGGCTCGAGACCCGCGACAACGGGACCCAGGTGCTCCTCGCCCACGACCCGGACGGCGTGGCCGCCGCCGTGGCCACGATCGTGGCGGCCGACCTGCTCCAGGTCGCGACCGCGCTCGTGCGCGACCGGCCCGGCTACGAGCCCGGCGGGCGTCCCGACCACGGCCTCAAGATCACCGCGGACAAGGCCGCCGAGGTCGGCGCGCTCGCGTACTACGGGCCGGGCGGCGAGGACTACGGGCCGGGCGCGTGGGTCACGTTCTCGAACGAGCTACAGGCACCGCACCTGCGGCTCTACCGGGACATGGACACGGCGAGCACGTTCCCTCCGGACGCGCACATCGCGTTGAGCACCCTGGCGCGGGCGGTGGAGGACTTCCGGGCCACGGGCGGCCTGCGCCCCTCCGGCTGCATGTGGCGGCCGAGCACGGTGTGGTGACGCACTTCCGTCTGGCGGGATCGAGCCCCGGCACCGCTCCCGCCGCTGGATAGTCTTGCCTGTCATGAGCACCAGTGACGCCGTGGCCGTGCGCTTCGCACGCGCCGAGGACGCGCCTGCGGCCAGCGCGATCCTCAACCACTACATCGCCGAGTCGGTGAGCAACTTCCGTACGGAGCCGTACGAGGACGGCGAGTGGGCGGCGCAGTTCGCGGACAACGCCGACCGCTTCCCGTACCTCGTCGCGGAGGTCGACGGCGCGGTGGCCGGGCTGGCGTACGCGAGTGCGTGGCGGCCGAAGCAGGCGTACGCGTGGACCGCCGAGTCCACCGTCTACGTGTCCCCCTCCCACCAGGGCCTGGGCATCGGCTCGCTCCTGTACGGCGAACTCCTGAAGCGCCTGGAGCAGCAGGGTTTCCGCAGTGTGATGGCGCAGATCTCGCAGCCCAACCCCGGCAGCGAGGCGCTGCACTCCAGGTTCGGCTTCGAACTGCTCGGCAGCATCCGCGACGCCGGGTACAAGCACGGCGCGTGGGTCGGGGTCGGCATCTGGCAGAAGACCCTGGCGGAGCTGTCGGACCCTCCCGCGCCGACGGGGCCCGCCGAAGGCTAGTACCCCGCCGGTGGTGTTCCGGCCGTAGACTGTGCCGCGCAGTGAGTCTCCCCCTCGACTGAAACGGTTTGGCCCACAACAGCATGGAATTCCTGGATACGTTCGATCCGAACAACCTCATCAAGGACGGGCTCAAGTCCCTCGGCGTGCCCGCCTTCCTCATCTTCCTGCTCGCCGCGTGGTGGTTCGTCACAGCGTGGATCGAGCAGGTCAAGAAGCTCACGGCGACCGGCCAGCGGGTCGGCAAGGCGCTCAGGTCCGCCGCGCGGCACGTGGGCTCGTACCGGCCGAGGACGCTGCTGGGAAAGATCCCGCTCACCTTGGCGGTCGGCGGCTTCCAGCTGCTCCTGGCGGTGGTCCTGTACACGGTGGCCTCGCTGTGGTCGGTCCTGAGCGACGCGACCGGGCGGTACCCCGACTTCGACGAAGGCCCGCCCGCGTTCACGACCTGGAGCGGGCTGGTCTGGTACGTCCTGCGGCCGGACTGGCTGACCGGGACGTACGTGGTGCTCATGGCGCTGATGCTGTGGATCGCCTACCGGCGCGAGCCGCGCAGGTTCCCGCTGATGGCGACGGCGGCCGGTTTCGCGGCCCCGGCGTCGATCATCGTGCTGCCGCTGGCGCTCTGCTCGCCGTGCCTGGTGCCGTACGCGCTCTTCGAGGCGAAGAAGGAAACGGACATGTACGAGGTGGTCGGCGAGTCGCCCGAGGCGGCGCGGGCCGCCTGGTGGAGCCAGAACGGTTGGATGGTGGTCCTCATCGGCGTCCTGGTGGCGGTGCTCCTGCTGTCGTGGGTGGCGCTGCGCCTGTCGAGCCTGCTCAAGGACACGTGGCTGGAGGCCCCCGACGGTCCGCCGCGTCCGAACCGGCCCGACCTGCGGCCCGTGAAACCGCGGCGGAAGGTGCGGCGCACGGGCCCCGCGGTGTACGACCCGCAGACGGGCCAGTGGATCTGAGGTTCCAATGAACCTCTAATCGTTCTCGCGTGGAATGCAGAGCCCCGGCCCCTAATGTTCGGTGCAGGGGAAAGAAACCTCCTGAGGGTGACAAGCCGCAAGGCGAGTATCCGATTGATGGGTGTGGGGTAGAGATCGGGCCCGGAGCTGGAGCTCCGGGCCCGATTTCATTCACCGTGTCTAGCGGACGCCGTAGAGGTGCTCCAGGGCGAGCTGGTCGAGGTGCTCGAAGGCCATGCCCTTGGCGGCGAGGCCCTCGACGTCGACCTTGACGTCCTTGAGGTCGGCCCAGGTCTCGCCTTCGGCGAGGGTCGGGGTCGCGAGCTCGGCGACGCGGGCGGCCTTGAGGGCCTCCTGCACCTCGGGGTCGGCGCGGAAGGCGCGGACCTTGGACTGCAGGATCTTGTAGTTGCGCATGCAGGCGGCGGCCGAGACCCACACGCCGTTGTCGTCCTCGACTCGCGGGGGCTTGTAGTCGAAGTGGATCGGGCCGGTGTACTGGCCCTTGGCGATGCCCTCTTCGACGGCGTCGACGACCCAGAACGCCCCGCCGACGTTGCCGGCGCCGAAGCGCAGGTCCTGGTCGAAGCGCGGGCCGGTCTGGCCGTTGAGGTCGATGTGGTAGAGCTTGCCGTGCCACAGGGCCTGGCGGATGCCGGCGGCGAAGTCGAGGCCGGCCATCTCCTCGTGCCCGATCTCGGGGTTGATGCCCACGAGTTCGGGGCGCTCGAGCTCGTTGATGAACGCGAGGGCGTGGCCGAGGGTCGGCAGCAGGATGTTGCCGCGGGGCTCGTTCGGCTTGGGCTCGATGGCGAAGCGGATGTCGTAGCCCTGCTCGGTGACGTAGTCGCCGAGGGTGTCGAAGGCTTCCTTCATGCGGGCCATGGCGGACTGGACGTCCTTGGAGCCGCCGAACTCGGCGCCCTCGCGGCCGCCCCAGGCGACGTAGATCTCGGCGCCGAGCTCGGCGGCGAGGTCGATGTTGCGCATGACCTTCGCGATGGCGAAGCGGCGCACGTCGCGGTCGTTGTGGGTGAAGCCGCCGTCCTTGAAGATCGGGTGGCTGAAGAGGTTGGTGGTGGCGGTGGTGACCTTGAGGCCGGTCTCGTCGAGGGCCTTGCGGAACGCGCCGACCTTCGCGTCGCGCTCGGCTTCGGAGGCGTCGAAGTCGAACACGTCGTTGTCGTGGAAGTTGACGCCGTAGGCGCCGAGCTCGGCGAGCTTGCGCACGGCGCGGTCGGCGCTCATGGCCTCGCGGGTGGCCGAGCCGAAGACGTCCTGAGCCGCCCAGCCGACCGTCCAGATGCCGAAGGAGAACTTGTCCTCGGGCACCGGTGCGTATTTGTCGGTCATGATCTGTCCTTTTCCTAGTGATGTGCGGCCCAGGACGAGGTCTCGTCCCGGAGGGTCGCGTACTGCTCGGACACCGTCGCGGCGGCCGTGCCGGTGAGCCGCGCGGTGTCGCCTGTCTTCCACTGCGGCGGGTTCTCGGCGCCCGTCAGGGCCCATGCTGCCTGCTTGGCGGCGCCGAGGGCGACGTATTCGGCCGAAGGAGGGGCTTCGACGTCGACGCCGAAGACGCTCGGGGCGATCTGCCGCACGGCCTCGGAGGCGGACGCGCCGCCGATGAGGAGGACGCGCTTCGCCTGGAGCCCTTGGGCGGCCATGGCGGCGAGCCCGTCGGCCTGGGCCGAGAGCATGCCTTCGACGGCGGCGCGGGCGAGGTCTTCGCGCGTCGCACCGGTCGTGAGCCCGCTGATGACCCCGGTCGCGTTGGGGCGCTTGGGGGTCCGTTCGCCGTCGAGGTACGGCAGGAGGGTGAGGCCTCCGGCGCCGGGTGCGGCGGCGAGCGCGAGCCGGTCGAACTCGGCGTGGTCGACGCCGAGGAGGGCCCGGAAGGTGTCGAGGACGCGGGCGGCGTTGAGGGTGCACACGAGCGGCAGGAAGCGGCCGGTGGCGTCGGCGAACCCGGCCACGAGCCCGGAGGCGTCGGCGGCGGGGACGTCGGAGACGCCGAAGACGGTGCCGGAGGTGCCGAGCGAGACGGCCACGTCGCCGGGGCCGAGGCCGAGGCCGAGTGCGGCTCCGGCGTTGTCGCCGGTGCCGGGCGCGACAGCCGCGCCGGAGGCGGTGCGGCCGACGATTTCGTTCGGGGCGGCGACGCGCGGGAGCGCGAGGTCGCGGCCGAAGGCCTGGAGGAGCCGGTCGCGGACGTAGCCGCCGGTGGCGGGCGACCAGTAGCCGGTGCCGGAGGCGTCCGAGCGGTCGGTGGTCGCCTCGGCGGCGGTGACGCCGCGGAGTTTCATGGTGAGCCAGTCGTGCGGGAGCATCACCGAAACAGTTTTGGCCGCGTTTTCAGGCTCGTTCTCGGCGAGCCAGGCGAGTTTCGTGGCGGTGAAGGAGGCCGCGAGGACGAGGCCGGTGTCGGCGGCCCACGCCTCGGGGCCGCCGTGCTCGGCGGTCAGCCGCTCGGCCTGCGGGGCCGAGCGGGTGTCGTTCCACAGCAGGGCCGGGCGCACGACCTGGTCGTTCGCATCGAGGGCGACCATGCCGTGCTGCTGCCCGGCGACGGCCACGGCCTCGGCGCGCTCCAGGAGGCCCTTGCCGGCCTCCTGGAGCGCCTCCCACCAGGCCTCGGGCGGGCACTCGGTCCCGTCCGGGTGGGAGGCGCGACCGGAGTCGACGATCTCGCCTGTCTCGGCTTCGACCAACAACACTTTCGTCGACTGCGTCGACGAGTCGACTCCGGCCACCAGTGTCATCTAATTACGCTCCAGCTCTGCGTTCGCGGGCTTCCCCGCAACATCCATGACGCTCACCTTAGCGATGTCCGCCGGGCCGGTCGCACTCAGGGTCACAACAGTTTCGGAAACTGTTTCAATCGACACGGTCGTGTCCCCGTCGACGTCGCTGATCGTGATGCCGCGGTCCGGCGTACCCCACAGTTCGAGGGTGATCGCCTCGAACGCGCCGTCGCCCACGGTGGCCCCGGGGGCGACGCGCGGCAGGATCGCGCCGTAGCGCACGAACACCGGGAAGGTCTCCAGCGGGTGCTTCGTGTCGATGTAGCGGCCGCCCTCGTGGACCTCCTTGGTCCAGTAGTCGATCCACCGGCCCTCGGGCAGGTACACCTTGCGCTCGCCCGACGGGTCGTTCACCGGCGCGACGAGGAGGTCCTTGCCGAAGCGGTACTCCTGGTCGGCGTTCCACGACACCGGGTCCGCGGGGTCGTCCACGTTGAGCGCGCGCAGCACCGGCTCGCCCGTGCGCGAGGCGTGCACCGCGGCCGAGTAGATGTACGGCATCAGCGAGTACCGCAGCTGCAGCGACTCCACCGAGAGGCGCTCGGCCAGCTCCGAGAACTCCCACTGCTCGCGGGTCGTCGTCCCGTGGTAGCGCAGCAGCGGCGACAGCGCGCCGAACTGGGCCCAGCGGATGTACAGGTCGTCGCTCGGGGTGCCGTTGAAGCCGCCCGTGTCGTGCGACCAGAACGGGATGCCCGACAGGCCGTGCGAGAGGCCGCCGCGGATGGTCCCGCCCAGGCCCGCCCAGGTGGTCTGCACGTCGCCCGACCACTGCGCGGAGTGGCGCTGCCCGCCGAGGAACGACGAGCGCGCCCACACGAGCTCGTGGCCGTTGACCTCGCGGGTCACGTCGACCACCGCATCGTTGTAGAGCAGCGTGTACACGTTGTGCAGCTCGGTGCCGGTCATGCCGTTGAACGCGACCGCGTCGGCGGGCACGCCCTCGGCGAAGTCGGTCTTGTACAGCGCCGCGCCGGCCTGCAGCGGCCCGCGCAGCAGGTCCTTCCACCACGCGACCGCGTCGGGGTTGGTGAAGTCGACGATGCCGCTGGGCTGGTGCGAGCCGTGCCAGACGTCGGCCACGTACGTCTCGCCCTTGGCGTTCTTGAGGAAGTACCCGTGCTCGTCGCCCTCGGTGAACACCGCGGACTTGGCGGAGATGTACGAGTTCATCCAGAGGCAGACCTTGAAGCCCTGCGCGGCGAGCTCGGTGAGCATCCGCTCGGGCTCGGGGAAGTTCTCGCGGTCCCACTGCATGTCCGACCAGTGCGGCTCGTGCTGCCAGAACGTGTCGAGGTGCAAGACGTCGCAGGGGATGCCGCGCTCGCGGATCTTCTTGGCCCGCTCCATGACCCGCTCCTCGGAGTCCACGA
Organism: Glycomyces sp. NPDC048151; assembly: GCF_043202775.1. NCBI lineage: Bacteria > Bacillati > Actinomycetota > Actinomycetes > Glycomycetales > Glycomycetaceae > Glycomyces > Glycomyces sp. NPDC048151. The sequence continues at coordinate 499,069 of NZ_JBIDBB010000006.1, forward strand.
AGAAGCCCGAGGAGATCCAGGTGCCGAAGGCCCACTTCGGGGGCAGCGCCGGGCGGGAGGTGAGCCCGTCGAAACGGTCGAGGACCTCGACCGGGGTCCCGCCGAGCACGAAGTACTCGAGCGCGTCGTCGGGGACGATGAACTCGACGGCCGCGTGGGTCTGCTGGGCCATGTCGAACTCGACGGGCGCGCCGGAGTTGACGACGATGCCGTAGCCGCGGTCGGAGACGTAGATCGGCGCGTTCTTGTACATGCGGATCGACTCGGAGCCGAACGCGTCGAAGTTCCACATGAGCGGGCGCTGGCCGCGCGCGTTCAGCGGCGCGAACCGCTCGCCGAACCCGGCGAAGGCCTCGTCCGGCGCGGCCGTGAAGGACTCGTGGAACGCCACCGGGGCGCCGTCCACGAGGGAGCGGCCGAACGGGAGCGAGCGCAGGCGCCCGGAGATGTCGGTCTCGCCCGGGTTCTGGGCGACCAGGGTCTTCCCGGCGGCGTCGGTGTACTTCAGGGACCAGGTGCCGAGGGTCGCGACGGCGCGCACGGAGCCCGCGTCGACGACGACGGTGTCGCCGTCGACCGAGACCTTCGCGTCAGCGTACGCACCGGCGTGGACCAGCTCGATGATCTTCTCGGCGGCGGGACGGGCGGCCGGGTCGGCCGACAGGCGGGCGCGGACGACGCCCTCGGCGACGGCGGCGAGGCCCACGTACAGCTCCTCCCCCGCGCTCGTCACGGCCTTCAGGAGGACCGAGGCGGGGCCGGTCTCGGCGACCTCGGCGCTCGTGACGGCGGACAGACCCTGCTCGCCGTCGGCGCGCACGGGAAGCTCCGGGGGGTCGGCGACGAAGAACTCGCGGGCGACCAGCGGCGGGCGGTATGGCATTCGAGGCTCCAGCCTGTTGAGGGTTCGTACGGCAGCGCGCGGCCGGGGTGGGTCGGCACGACGTTCATTAGTTTATCGACTATCCGAACAAATTGCGACCGGGGGCGACGGGATTCCGCAGGCCTTTCCTCTCACGCGCGCGGAAGCCGGATTTCCCGCCTGCCGCACGCCCGGTGCGCCGAGTCGCCCGCGCGGCGGGCGCGGGAAAGCTACCCTGGGCGGTGCGACCGCCCGAAGTCGCGCACCGCGTTCACGAGCCAGAGCCCAGTCCGATGCGAGGTACCGAGATGTCCACCGTCCGCTCCAGCCTTTCCGACGAGAACCGCGAGACCACCGCGAAGGCCCTGCAGGGCGCGCTCGTCGACCTCATCGACCTGTCACTCGTCGGCAAGCAGGCGCACTGGAACGTCTACGGCAAGAACTTCCGCTCGCTGCACCTGCAGCTCGACGAGATCGTCGTGTCGGCGCGCAACGCCACCGACCTCGTCGCCGAGCGGGCCATCGCCATCGGCGTCAGCGCCGACGGGCGCGCGAGCACCGTGGCCGAGACCTCCTCGGTCCCCAAGATCCACGACGGCCAGATCAGCGACACCGAGGTCGTCTCTCTCTTCATCGACGCGTACACCGCCATCATCGCCAACATGCGCGAGCGCATCGAGGTCACCGAGTCGGCCGACCCGGTCACCCAGGACCTCCTCATCGGCGTCACCGCCGAACTCGAGAAGCAGAGCTGGATGTTCCAGGCCGAACTGGCCTAGCACGGACAGCGGTGAGGGCCGGGACGCGAGCGTCCCGGCCCTCACCTGTGCGAAGAGATCAGGTCTTTAGGCGGGCGTGCAGGTCACCGTGGGGACGGACGCGGTCGAGCCGTCGTTCTTGGTGATGTTGAACCCGAACGTCGTCGACTGCCCGGCCGCGAGCGTGCCGTTGTAGGCGGCGTTCGCGCCGTTCACCGTCGCCCCGGTCAGGGTCCCGGTCACGCTCCAGGCGTTGGAGATCCGCTCCGAGCCCGGCCAGGTCCACGTCACCTTCCAGCCGGTCAGGGCCTGGTTGGCCTTCACCGTCGCCGAATAGGTCGCGCCGGTGTTCCACGGGCTCTGGACAGAGAGCTGGGCGGTGCAGCCCGAACCGGTGGGCGGGGGCGTGGTGGTCGCGGGGTCCGTGGTGGCCGGGGTCGTGGTCGGGTTGCCCGTGCCGTCGCCGCCGAGGGCGTTCAGCGTCGAGGTGTACGCGGGCTTCTTGGAGAGGTCGTCGTTGAACAGCAGCGGCGCGCCGTAGCCGGGGAAGACGCTCGGCACCCAGGAGTCGCCGTCGCGCAGGCCCCAAACGGTGACGCCGGTGCAGTCGACCAGCTCAGCGCACATCTCGACCACCCGCTGGTAGTCGGCGGCCTGCTGCGCCAGCTCGGCCGAGTCGGCCGGGGTCTGGAGCCGGATGTCGAGCTCGGTGATGCGCACCTTCAGGCCCAGGTCGACGAAGCGCTGCAGGTTCGCCTCCATCGTGGAGGGCACCTGGCCGAGGATGAGGTGGGACTGGAAGCCCACGCCGTCGAGCAGGTTCTGCGCCTTCAGGCCCTGGGCGATGGTGTAGATCCGGTCCGACTTCGCGTTGTCGGCCTCGATCGAGTAGTCGTTGATGTACAGGTCGGCGTTCGGGTCGGCCGCGCGGGCGGTCTGGAACGCGGTCGTGATGTAGCCTTCGCCGAGCTTCTGGAGCCAGAAGGAGTCGCGCAGAGCGCCGTTGGAGTCGCTCACGACCTCGTTGACGACGTCCCAGGAGTCGACGCGGCCCTCGTAGCGGTTCGCGACGGTGTTGATGTGGTCGACCATCGCGGTCTGCAGGGCCGTGCCGGAGAGGTTCTGCACCCACGAGGGGGTCTGGCTGTGCCAGACGAAGGTGTGGCCGTGGACGGTCTGGCCGTTGTCCTCGGCGAAGTCCACGATGGCGTCGGCCTGCGTGAACGTGTAGTTGCCGTCGGAGGGCTCGGTCGCGTCCCACTTCATCGCGTTCTCGGCGGTGAGGGAGTTGAACTCGGAGGCCACGGTGTTGCGGTAGGACGCGTTGTTCATGAGCTGGCTGTACGAGACGGCCACGCCGATGTCCTTGCCGATCGCGTCGGCGGCGCCGCGGAGGGTGGTCTGGGCGCTCGCGAACTGGGTCGAGAGCCCGATGCCGAGCGCCGCGGTCGCGACGGTGACGACCCCCGCGATCACAGCGCGGCGGCGTTGACGGGATTTCAGCACGAAATGCTCCTCAGGGTGGTGCCGCGCCGTGAGGGTACGAGGCTGTTCGAAGGATGGGCCCAAGCGGGAGCGGAGCGCTCCCAACGAGGTGAGCACAGCCTAGCGGGAACATAGATGCTGGTCAATACCGACCTCGCGAGGACGAATATTCGTCCACCTGACGAGAATAGTACTCGTCATAGTGACGATAAAGCGGTATCCTGCGAACATGGAACCCCTGCAAGCGAAACCCGCATATCACCGCCCTATCCCCTGGCAGGTCCTCGCCGCGCTCGCGCTCATCTGCGGCAGCGTCCTGTCCCTGGCCGTCCAGGCCTCGCTCCTCCTCGAACTCCGCGGCGTCCTGTCCGAGCCCGGCCCGAGCCTGGTGATGGGCCTGCTCGTCACCACCGCCCTCGCCGCGCTCGCCAGTGCGGTCCTGGCGGTGGGCATCGCCGCCCGACAGAACTGGGCGCGTACCACGGAGATCGCGCTGTGCGTGCTCTCCTGCTTCTACAACGTCCCGGCCGCGGTCGGCTTCAGCATCGCGCCGGTGCGGACCAGCCTGGGCTACGACAGCGCGGCGGCGCTCTCGGCCTACCTCGCGCTCGCGCTGTGCCTCGCACTGCTCTTCCTGCTGCACAGCGAGAAGGCCGCCGCGTACACGTACCGGGGCGGCGGATCGAGCTGGCCGGAGGAATAGCAAAGGGCGGGTCCGGCCGGACCCGCCCTCAGCACAGTGGACTACTTGGCGACGATGGAGACCATCTTGCCGGCCACCACGATGACCTTCTTGACGTCCTTGCCCGCCAGGTTCGCGGCCACCTTCTCCTCGGCCAGCGCGGCGGCCTTCACGGCCTCCTCGTCGGCCCCGGCGGCGACCTCGACCCGCCCGCGCACCTTGCCGTTGATCTGCACCGGGTAGGTGACGGTGTCCTCGACCAGGTGGCGCTCGTCGGCGACCGGGAAGTCCACGTAGGCGATGCCGCCCTTGTGGCCCAGGCGCTCCCACAGCTCCTCGGCGATGTGCGGGGCGATCGGCGCCGCCATGGCGACCAGGGCCTCGGCGGCCTCGCGCGGAACCGGGTTCAGGCCGGTCAGGTGGTTGTTCAGCGTGATCAGCTTGGCGACCGCGGTGTTCATGCGCAGGTTCTCGTAGTCGTCGCGGACACCCGCGATGGCCTTGTGCAGCTCGCGCAGGGTCTCAGGGCTCGGCGCGGTGTCGGCCACGGTGACCTCGCCGGTCTCCTCGTCCACGATGTTGCGCCACAGGCGCTGCAGGAACCGCTGGGAGCCGACGATCGCGCGGGTCTCCCACGGCTTGGAGTCGGCCAGGGGGCCCATCGACATCTCGTAGACGCGGAAGGTGTCGGCGCCGTAGGACTCGCAGATCTCGTCCGGGGTGACGACGTTCTTCAGGGACTTGCCCATCTTGCCGTACTCGCGGTCGACCTTCTGTCCCTTGTAGGTGTAGACGCCTTCGGCCTCCTCCTCGACCTCTTCGGCCGGGACGTAGACGCCGCGGTCGTCGGTGTAGGCGTAGGCCTGGATGTAGCCCTGGTTGAACAGGCGGCGGAAGGGCTCGCGGCTGGAGACGTGGCCCAGGTCGAACAGGACCTTCTGCCAGAAGCGGGCGTACAGCAGGTGCAGGACGGCGTGCTCGACGCCGCCGATGTACAGGTCGACGCCGCCGACGTCCTCGCTGTCCTGCGGGCCCATCCAGTAGGACTCGTTGGCGGAGTCGGCCAGCGCCTCGGCGGCCTTCGGGTCGGTGTAGCGCAGCTCGTACCAGGAGGACCCGGCCCAGTTGGGCATCGTGTTCAGCTCGCGGGTGTAGGTCTTGGGCCCGTCGCCCAGGTCCAGTTCGACCTCGACCCAGTCCTTGGCGCGGCCCAGGGGCGGCTCGGGAGCGGAGTCGGCGTCCTCGGGGTCGAAGGTCTTGGGCGAGAAGTCGTCCATTTCGGGCAGTTCGACGGGCAGGTGCTCGTCGCTCAGCGCGACGGGCAGGCCGGTCTCGTCGTACACGATCGGGAAGGGCTCGCCCCAGTAGCGCTGGCGGCTGAACAGCCAGTCGCGCAGGCGGAACGTGGTGGCGCCTTCGCCGCGGCCGTGTTCGGCCAGCCACGCGACGATGCGGTCCTTGGCCTCCAGGACGCGCAGGCCGTCCAGGATCCCGGAGTTCACGGCGGTGCCGTCGCTGGTGTAGGCGCTCTCGCCGTCCCAGGGGGCCTCGCCGGAGATCACCTGGCGGATCGGCAGGTCGAAGGCCTTGGCGAACGCGAAGTCGCGTTCGTCGTGGGCGGGGACGGCCATGATCGCGCCGGTGCCGTACCCGGCCAGGACGTAGTCGGCGATGAAGACGGGCACGGTCTCGCCGTTGACGGGGTTGGTGGCGTAGCCGCCGGTGAAGACGCCGGTCTTCTGCTTGGCGTCGGCCTGGCGCTCGACGTCGGTCTTGGCGGCGGCCTGGGCGCGGTAGGCGGCGACGGCCCCGGCGGGGGTGTCGTGGCCGCCGGTCCAGGCGGCGGGGACCCCGGCGGGCCAGGACTCGGCGGTCAGGGCCTCGACCAGCGGGTGCTCGGGGGCCAGGACCATGTAGGTGGCGCCGAACAGGGTGTCGGGGCGGGTGGTGAAGACGCGGATGTCCCCGGCGTAGGTCGCGAAGTCGACGTAAGCGCCGGTGGACTTGCCGATCCAGTTGCGCTGCATGGACTTCAGGGACTCGGTCCAGTCCAGTCCGTCCAGGTCGGCCAGCAGCCGGTCGGCGTAGGCGGTGATGCGCATCATCCACTGCTTCAGGGTGCGCGTGTAGACCGGGAAGTTGCCGCGCTCGCTTCGGCCCTCGGAGGTGACCTCCTCGTTGGACAGCACGGTGCCCAGGCCGGGGCACCAGTTCACGGGCGCTTCGGTGACGTAGGCCAGGCGGTGGCCGTCGACGACGCGGCGGCGCTCGACCGCGGACAGCTCGGACCACGCGCGGCCGTCGGGGGTGGCGCGCTCACCGGACTCGAACGCGCTGATCAGTTCCGCGATCGGGCGGGCCTTGTCGGCGTCGGTGTCGTACCAGGAGTTGAAGATCTGCAGGAAGATCCACTGGGTCCACTTGAAGTAGTCCGGGTCGGTGGTGGCGAACTCGCGGCGGTTGTCGTAGCCCATGCCGACCAGGCGCAGCTGGCGCCGGTACCGGTCGATGTTCTCGGCGGTGATCTCGGCGGGCTGGCGGCCGGTGGCGATCGCGTACTGCTCGGTGGGCAGGCCGAACGCGTCGAAGCCCAGCGGGTGCAGGACGTTGAACCCGGCCATGCGCAGGTAGCGCGAGTACGCGTCGGTGGCGATGTACCCCAGCGGGTGGCCGACGTGCAGGCCCGCCCCGGAGGGGTACGGGAACATGTCCATGACGAACTTCTTGGGCGCCCCGGCGCGCGGGTGGCCCGGCTCGGCCAGGGCCCCGGACGGGTTGGGGGCGCGGAAGGTCTGCTCGGCCTCCCAGCGCTCCTGCCAGCGCGGTTCGATCTCGTTGGCCAGCTTGGCGTCGTAGCGGTGTGCGGGTTCGGTCATGGCTCGTCCTGTGGTCCGGTGATGGCTCTGGGTTCGGGCTGCGGTTTCCGGGTATAGACCCTAGACAGCAAAAAACCCCTGGCATGCAGGGGTGGCCGTGTCGGTTCGCTCCGACACGGCTATCTAAGGAGCGCGAAAGCCCGGGACATGCCCCCAGTGTAGCGGAGGGCCCCTGCGGTGGCGCGTGACATAGGCGCTGGGCGCATCCGAGTAGGATGGCGGACAGGCGACCGTAACGCGGGACGGCGTGTCAGGTCGCCCATTCCCACAGACTTCCCCCGGGAGGACCATTGACCTTCGAGTCGTCCCCAGGCCAGCCGCCGCAGGCCCCCGCGCCGCTCTCGCCCCAGGAGTTCAAGGCGACGGCCGAGGGCATCCTGACGAACGTCGAGTGGGTGATCGAGGGCAAGTCCCACACGATCAAGCTCGCGCTCGCGGTGATGCTCGCGGAAGGCCACCTGCTGCTGGAGGACGTGCCGGGGGTCGGCAAGACCCAGCTGGCGAAGGCGCTGGCCCGCTCGGTCGACTGCTCGGTGCGGCGCATCCAGTTCACGCCGGACCTCCTGCCCTCGGACGTGACGGGCGTGAGCATCTTCGACCCGGAGAAGCGCGACTTCGTGTTCAAGCCGGGCGCGATCTTCGGGAACCTGATCCTGGGCGACGAGATCAACCGCGCCAGCCCGAAGACGCAGGCCGCGCTCCTGGAGTGCATGGAGGAGCGGCAGGTCACGGTCGACGGGAACACGTACAAGCTGCGCAGCCCGTTCATGGTCATCGCCACGCAGAACCCGGTGGAGATGGAGGGGACGTACCCGCTGCCGGAGGCGCAGCGCGACCGGTTCGCGGCGCGCCTGGCGATCGGGTACCCGGACGTGAACGCGGAGCTGGCCCTCCTGGACCGCCGCGAGGAGTACAACCCGCTCGACGCGCTGCGGCCGGTGGCCGACGCGGAGATGATCGTGCGGATGATCGCGGCGGCGCGCGCGGTGCACCTGGCCCCCGAGCTGAAGCGGTACGTGGTCGACCTGGTCGCCGCGACGCGCACGAACGCGCAGGTCCGGCTGGGCGCGAGCCCGCGCGCGACGCTGCAGCTGCTGCGGTGCACGCAGGTGCTCGCGGCGATGGACGGGCGCGACTTCGCGCTGCCGGACGACGTGCAGCAGCTGGCGGTGCCGGTGCTCGCGCACCGGCTCATCCCCACGACGGAGACGACGATGGGCGGCGGCGACACGAAGGCGATCGTGTCGGACATCCTCCGGCACGTCCCGGTGGTGTCCCACCCGGGGAGGTACTAGGCGTGGAGCTCACCGGGCGCGGCAAGACGCTGCTGGCGGTGAGCGTGGTGGTCGGGCTCGTCTCCCTGGTGGTGGGCGAGGGCGATCTGCTGCGCGCGGCGCTGCTGGCGCTCATCGCGCCGCTGGGCGGGCTCGTGATGCTGCGCTGGTCGCGGCCTTCGCTCGAGTCGAACCGGGTGCTGAACCCGGCGCAGGTCGAGGCGGGGCAGCCGACGCAGGTGCGCCTGGGCATCCAGAACACGGGCCGCGGGCGGCCCCCGGCGCTCATGCTGGAGGACCGCATCCCGTACCGGCTGGGGAACCGGCCGCGGCTGGTGCTGGAGAAGCTCGCGCCGGGCGCGCGGAGCGTCGTGAACTACACGATCACGCCGGGCACGCGGGGCGCGTACGAGCTGGGGCCGCTGACGGTGCGCACGTCCGACCCGTTCGGGCTGGCCGTCTCGGTGCAGGAGTTCCCGCTGACGACCGAGCTCATCGTGACTCCGCGCATCCAGCCGCTGCGCAGCCTCCTGCTGCCGGGCGGGGCGGGGATGTCGTCGGGCGAGTCGGCGGCGCACGCGGTCGCGATCACCGGGAACGACGACATCGCCGTGCGCGAGTACCGCCACGGCGACGACATGCGGCGCGTCCACTGGAAGGCCAGCGCGCACCGCGGGCAGCTCATGGTGCGCCGCGAGGAGCAGCCGTGGGAGAACAACGCGGCGGTCCTGCTGGACGTGCGCCGGGGCGCGCACCGCGGCGAGGGCTCGAGCTTCGAGTGGATGGTCGACGCGGCCGCTTCGGCGACGGTGCGGCTCTCGCGCGACGGCATCGACCCGTGGCTGATCACCGCGCACCGCGACTTCGAGTGCCGCCAGGGCGATTACAGCCAGGCGATGCGGTACCTGGCGACGGTGGCGGCGGCCCCGGAGGCGCCGGTGTCGCACATGGTCGAGAAGGCGCAGCGGCCGCGCTCGGTCTCCGGGATCGTCGCGTTCCTGGGGCACCTGAGCCCGGAGGAGGCCGCGACGCTGGGGCGGCTGGCCAAGCGCGGCGGGGCGTGCACGGCGCTCGTGGTCGACCCGGTGCGGTGGATCCCGAAGGCGCCGTCGAGCCGGCCGGACCCGCGCGAGCGGGCGTTCGCCGAGCAGCACGTCGCGGCCGTGTCGACCCTGTCGAACGCGGGCTGGCAGGTGATCCCGGTGGTCGCCGGGACCGAGCTGCGCCGGGTGTGGACCCGCCTGGGCGCGTGGAGGACTCTCGCATGAGCGGACAGCGGCACGCCACGATGGTCGCGGCCGCCACCCTGGCCCTGACGCTGACGCCGCTCATCGGCATCTTCGACGGCCTCGGGTGGACGGTCCCCGTGCTGTTCACGATCGCGATGATCGCCACGGCCGGGTCGCTCACGCGCGCGGCCGGGCGCGGGCAGGGCCTGCAGACCGCCGCGATGTGCGCGGCGCTCCTCATCGTCCTCACCGCCGGTTTCGGCGACGGCACCGGCTTCCTCCTCATCATCCCGCTGCCGGACACGTTCGCGCACTTCGGCGTGCTCGCTGGCGAGGGCGTCGCGGGGATCGTGCGGGAGGCCCCGCCGGTGTCCGCCGAGGGCGGCATCCTGTTCCTGACGCTCGTGGGGATCGGGCTCGTGGCGATCCTCCACGACATGTTCGTGGTCGGCCTACGCACGCCCGCGCTCGCCGGGCTGACGCTCCTGACGATGTACCTGGTGCCGGTGTCGGTCGCGCCCGAGGCGACGGCCTGGTTCTGGTTCATCCTCCCGGCCGTCTCATACCTGTGGCTGCTCGCCGACGACAACCTGCGGCGCGTCTCGGCGTTCGGGCACCGGTTCACCGGGACGGGCCAGCTCGTGTCCCAGCGGTTCCCGTCGCCGATGGCGCGCACGGCCCGCTGGTCGGCGATGGGCTTCATCGTCGTGACGCTCCTGGCGCTCACAGTGGTCCCCGCCAACACGTCCGGGTTCATCGACCGGGTCTCGGAGGGCTACGAGGGCGGCAGCGACGCCGGGCTCGGCGACGTCAACCCGTGGGCGCAGCTGTCCGGGTCGCTCAACCAGCCCGAGGAGGTCGACGTCCTGCGGGTCGAGACCGACGACCCGAACCCGCGCTACCTGCGCATGCACGTCCTCGACGAGCTCACAACGGACGGCTTCGCCCCCAACGACTACGAGAACGGCGACTCGCTCGACTCCTTGGGCGACAACGCACCCGGCGACGCCGAGGTGTACACCGCCGACATCGAGAACCTCGCGATGCAGGCCCCGGTCGTGCCCGTCTACGGCACCCCGGTCGACCTGTCGATCGAGGGCAGCTGGGAGGTCGACGACGAGACCGCGGTGATCAACGGCGACGGCTCCGACATGGGCGACGTCGACTCCTACTCGATGTCCTATGTCGACTCAGCGCCCTCCGCCGACGTGCTCGCCGCCGCCGACGGCATGGACCCCTCCGACGACCGGTGGCAGGACAACACCAGGCACCCCACGGTGCCGGAGCTGACCGAGATCGTCGAGCGCGAGCTCGCCGGGGCGGAGACCGTCCACGACAAGGTCCTCGCGGTGCAACGGTACCTCTCGGCCAGCAACGGCTTCCAGTACTCCCTGGAGACCTCCGACGCGGGCAACGAAGAGGCGATCCTCGACTTCCTGGAGACCAAGGAGGGCTACTGCCAGCAGTACGCGGCCGCGATGGCGTGGATGCTGCGCGAGGCCGACGTCGCCGCACGCGTCGTCATCGGGATGTCCCAGGGCACCCGCGACGGCGAGGAATGGGTCCTCACCAACCGCGACTACCACGCGTGGGTCGAGGTCTACTACGAAGGATCCGGCTGGGTCACCTACGACCCGACCCCGTCCTCGGGCGTGCCCGGCGCGGTCTCGTTCCCGTGGGCCACCGAACCGCAGGAGGAGAACGAGGAGACGGCCGAGCCCGGCGCGTCCACCGCGCCCGGCGAGAGCCCCAGCGGCGGCAGCACGACCGCCCCGGCCGAGCCCACCGAAGGCGTCCAGAGCACCCAGGGCCCGACCCTGCAGGCCACCGACGACGGCACCGGCGGCGGCCTCTCGTTCAACCCCGCCTGGCTGCTCCTGCTCCCCGCCCTGGCCCTCCCGTTCCTGCCCGCCGTGTGGCGCGGCCTCCTGCGCCGCAGACGGCTCGACCCCGCCCGCGTCACCGCGAAGACCGCTTGGGACGAAGCGATGGACCTCGCCCTCGACTACGGCGTGGGCCTGAGCGACTCGCTCACCCCCAGGCAGGCCGCCGGGGTCCTCGCGCAGGCCGCCCCCGGCGCGCGGGAGGCCGCGACCGCGCTCGGCGCGGCCATGGCCCGCCACCGCTACTCGCCCCGCGGGGCCGACCCGACCGGGCTCGCCGACGCCGTGCGCGACCTCCACTCCGAACTGGACAAGAACACCGAGGCGAGACGGCGCTACCGCGCGATGTTCTGGCCCGCGTCGCTGCTCGCGAAGGTCTCCGCGAAGCAGGCCGAGGAGAGCGCCCGCCTGGCCCGGCGCTCCTCCAGGGCCGCGGACCGGGTCCGCTCGGCGGTGCGGCGGCCGCGACGTTCGAACAGCCGCAAGGACCGGTCTGTCACAGGCCGCCCTTAGGCTGGCGTCCATGTACAGACGCGGCGCTGCCGAGAGCGACGGTGCACTCACCGAGACCGGCTACTCCCAGCCGACCCTCGACAGCCTGGGCACCCCCCTGTCCGAGGTGACGTTCTGCGTCGTCGACCTCGAGACCACCGGCCTCGCCGCCGACGCGTGCGGCATCACCGAGATCGGCGCGGTCAAGGTCAAGGGCGGCGAGGTCGTCGGCGAGTTCGGCACCCTCGTCAACCCCGGCGAGTCCATCGACCCGCGCGTCACCCGCCTCACGGGCATCACCGACGCGATGGTCGCCGACGCCCCCGGCATCGAAGCGGTCCTCCCCGCGTTCCTCGAGTTCGCGCGCGGCGCCACCCTCGTCGCCCACAACGCGGGCTTCGACATCGGGTTCCTGCGCCACGCCTGCGAGCTCACCGACACGCGCTGGCCCCGCCCGCCCGTGATCGACACCGTGGTCCTGGCCCGGCGGCTCACCGAGAAGAGCGAGGTCCCCAACCGGCGGCTCGGCACCCTCGCGCGGTTCTTCGGCTCCCCCGTGACGCCGAACCACCGGGCGCTCGACGACGCCCGCGCCACCGTCACCGTCCTGCACGCGCTCATCGAGCGGGCCTCCGGGCACGGCGTCGACACCGACGCCGAGCTCGCCGAGTTCTGCCGCGCCATCCCCTCCGAGCTGCAGCGCCGCAAGCGCCACCTCGCCGACGGCCTCCCCCACGCCCCCGGCGTCTACATCTTCCGCGACGCCGACGACCGGGCGCTCTACATCGGCGTCTCGGTCGACGTCGCCGCCCGCGTCCGCAGCTACTTCTCCGCCGCCGAGCAGCGCCGCCGCCTGCGGGACATGCTCGCCTCCGCCGAACGCGTCGAGGTCGTCGAGTGCGCTCACCGGCTCGAGGCGGGCGTCGCGGAGCTGCGGCTCATCTCCGGCGGCAAGCCGCCCTACAACCGGGCCGCGAAGTTCCCCGAGCACCGCTCCTGGGTGCGCCTCACCGACGAGCCGTACCCGCGCCTCCAGGTCTCCCGCAACCCGCCTGCCCCCGGCGCGCCACGGCTCGGCCCGTCCTCGGGGACGCAGGCGCAGGCCGCGATCGGCGCGATCGAGGCGGCCCTGCCGATCCGCTCGTGCCGCACCCGCCTGTCCCCCAAGCGGCTGTCGCCCTCGTGCGTGCTCGGCGAGATCGGCAAGTGCGTCGAGCCGTGCCGCCACACCGTCACCGTCGAGGAGTACGCGGCCGTCGCCGAGCGGGCCGCACGCGCCATGGACGGCGACCCGGCCCCGATCGCGGCGGCCGTCACCGAGCGCCTCGCCGAGCTCGCGGCGGCCGAGCGGTTCGAGACCGCCGCCGAGAAGCGCGACGAGCTCGGGGCGTACCTCCAACTCGCGGCCGCCACCCACCGCACCAGGAGCCTCGTGGCGGCCGGGGAGATCGTCGCGGCGGGCCGGGCCAAGGGCGGCGGCTGGGAGGTCGCCGTGATCCGCCACGGGCTCCTCGCCGGGGCCGTCCGCACCCCGCCCCGGGCCGACCCGATGCCGCACATCGCCAAGCTCCGCGAGACCGCCCGCTCGGTCGATCCGCTCAACGACGTCGCCGACGCCGCCCACGCGGCCGAGGCCCGGCTCCTCCTCGAATGGCTCGCCCGCCCCGACGTCCGCCTCGTCATGGTCGAGCACCCCTGGGCCAGCCGCCTCGACGGCGCCGAACGCTGGAACGGCGCCGTCCCCCACGACCCGTCCCCCTGGCGCCGCAGCAGCGGCGAACGCTAACCCCCCCCCCAACCCATCACCATTGCCCGCACCCCGCACCCCGCACCCCGCACCCCGCACCCCGCACCCGCACCCGCACCCGCACCCGATACACCCTCGCCTGACCGGTCCTGTCACACCCTTCCGGGATCATTGCAACCGGGGGCGCTCATGCGCCGACACACCCGACCCGGGGACCGGAGCCTTCCACATCCTGGGACCGGCCCGCCGACGTTCCGCTGTCCCAACGGAACCCAGCGTGCCAATCCCTGAGACCGGCGCAACTGCGCGAATCGGACGTGAGTCGTCTCGCATTCATTTGCGGCGCTTGGGGTTTCCAGCAAGCGCTCCGCGCGGGTACTGTGTGTCATCCGCCGAATGCGGCGGCCCTGCCGAAATCCGACAGTGTCTAGTGTCGATTCTCTCCAAGAATCGTTGTACATCTAGAATGCGGTCAACCTTGGGCATCGGAGGCTTTCATGTTGCGCGCATTGCTTTCCGCTACTCGGTCTGCCAAGCCGGACGACCCGTGGGACCTCGCGGGAAAGGTGGCGCAGCTCGAGGCGGCCCACCGTGCGCACTGCGAACAGCCCGACATGCTCCTGGTCCGCCGCGCCTACCGCATCGCCGAGCAGATGCACCGCGGCCAGGCCCGCCGCTCCGGCGAGCCCTACATCACCCACCCGATCGCGGTCTCCACCATCCTGGCCGAACTCGGCGTCGACACCGCGACCATCGCTGCCGGGCTCCTCCACGACACCGTCGAGGACACCAGCTACTCCCTCGAAGCGCTCCGCGGCGACTTCGGCGACGAGATCGCCGTCATGGTAGACGGCGTCACCAAGCTCGACAAGATCCACCTCGGCTCCGCCGCCGAGGCCGAGACGTTCCGCAAGCTCGTGCTCACCGCCGGGCGCGACATCCGCGTCATGGTCATCAAGCTCGCCGACCGCCTCCACAACATGCGGACCATCAAGTTCAAGAAGCGCCCCAGCCAGATCCGCATCGCCGAGGCCACCAAGGACGTCCTCATCCCCCTCGCCGACCGCCTCGGCCTCTACGTCATCAAGCGCGAGCTCGAGGACATCGTCCTGGAGACCCTCGAACCCGAGGTCTTCCAGCGCATCCGCGAGCACCTCGGCTCCGACACCGACCGCAACCGCCAGGTCGCCGCCATCGCCCCCCAGGTCCGGCGGGCCCTGCGCGAGTTCAAGGTCGCCGCCCGCCTGCTCGACCGGCCCCGGCACCCGTACTCGATCTACCGCGAGATGCAGAAGCACCCCGGCACCGGCCCGGCCGACCCGCCGCGCCTGGTCATCGTCGTCGACGGCCCCGCCACCGACTGCTACGCCGCGCTCGGCGCGATCCACAAGCTCTGGAAGCCCGTCGGCGGCAAGTTCCGCGACCTCATCGCCGCCAAGAAGTTCAACCTGTACCAGTCGATCCACACCGCGGTCGCCGGCCCCGGCGGCGTCCCGATCGAGTTCCTCATCCGCACCAAGGAGATGCACGAGACCGCCGAGGTCGGCATCGTCGCCGGGCTGAAGCAGTCCGGCGCGAACCCCGCCGAGATCCAGCTGCCGTGGCTCCAGCGCCTCCTCGACTGGCAGCACGAGGTCGCCGACTCCGGCCAGTTCCTCGACTCGCTCCGCTGCGACCTCGCCGACCAGGACATCCTCGTCTTCACCCGCGACGGCGAGCAGCTCATGGTCCCCAAGTCCTCCACCCCTGTGGACGTCGCGTACTGCTCGGGCCCGGCCAAGGGCCACCGCCTCATCGCCGCGTACGTCAACGGCGAGATCGCCCCGCTCGCGCAGGCGCTGCGCGACGGCGACACCGTCGAGCTCGTCCTCACCAACGAACAGCCCTACGGCCCGTCGAAGCAGTGGCTCGACCACGCCAAGACCCCCGAGGCCCAGCTGCACATCAACGACTGGTTCGGCGCCGCCGACCTCGAGACGACCGACGAGTACCCCGTCATCCCCATGCAGCGCTTCGAGGACGAGCTCAAGGACGGCAAGAACCGCCTGTGGCGGTCGCTGATCGCCCGCGGGCGCGGACTGTCGGGGGAACAACCGCTCCACGGCGTGGCGTCCTCTCTGGGCTTCCCAGACCTCGACTCGATGTACCTGGCGCTCGCCCGCGAGAAGCTCGACCCCGACGAGCTCGCCGACAAGCTCATCACCACCGTCGACCGCTACTGACCGCCCCGGCAGCAGGACGCCGCCGGTCTACGTCAACCTGTTTCCGACCAGACCGGGATCTCAGGCGCACCCTCGATGAGCGCGTAGGCGAACACCGGCTGAAGGCCGCCTTCGCCGGCATCGTCGTCGGTGAGGACAACGCCGTGTCCGCCTTCAGGGGTCACCAGAATCCATTGATTAGGAGTCAGGCCAGCTGAACTGACATAGGCCCTGCATCCCACTCCCCCGCAGAGCACCTTGGCGAACTCGAGCGCCGAAAGGTCACCTCCCGGTGCCGGGAACGGCTCCTCGAACTCGACCTCGATCTCCACTGTCCGCTCAACCGGATCGCAGGTGACCACGACAGCAGGCCAGCCCGGGCCAGACGGCGGGCTCCCCTCCCCCAGGACCAGATGTACCTGTCCCGCGGCAAGACCAAACTCGCGCTCCACGACTTCGACCACTCGCTGCGGGTCCTTGGCGTCGAGGTAGATACCGGAATAAGACATGGGTTCACCGTCGCATGCAGGAAACCGCGAAGTCCATGGTTTTCAAGCGCGTCTCCCAGCAGACAGGCGCTGCTGAGTCGACTTCGCATCGGGGCAATGACAACGAACCGCGAACCCACCGCCTGAAGACCGATCCCCAGCACAAACAGGCAGCGACAACAGGTGGGATTCGTCCAGGGTGGCGTTGCGGCCGCCAGGCCTCTGCTTGGACACGGTTCAGGCGGGCGGCGACCACGAGGAGTGGGAGTGAGTCGGGCGGGGCTTTCGGGACCCGGCTCGCTGATGCCCGAGGTTCAGGCGGACAGCAATGACAGGGTGGCGGCCGGACTAGGGTCGTTTTGCGGCTGGGGGGTCTGATCGGATCCGGGTTCGGGCGGCGACGACAGCAAGGCGGGGAGCGGGGACCGGTCGCTCTCCGGCTACCAGGCCGGATGTGTCCGAGCTTCAATCGGGCGGCGACAACGAGGTGGGAGCGGGGCGCGGGATGCTCTCCGGCAACCTGGCCGGACGTGCCCGGGCTTCAGTCGGGCGGCGACAACGAGGTGGCAGCGGGGCGCGGGTCGCTCTCTGGCAACCTGGCCGGACGTGCCCGGGCTCCAATCAGGCGGCGACTGGAAGTGGTCGGTGAGGCTGGGTTTTCTG
>NZ_JBIDBB010000007.1:0-242637 GCF_043202775.1 Glycomyces sp. NPDC048151
AAACGCTCGGCTGGGAAACCCCAGCCGAGCGTCTTGCTAGGCTCCTGGCCGACAGCGACTAACCAGCGGTGTTGCAACCACCCCTAGAAACCGCCTGAAGCGCCGGGGGCCGTCTCGTGGACTAGAGCCGGTGCATGGGCCGGTGCCGCCGGTTGGCATGGATGAGGTCGCAATGGTCAAGCCGCCAACCGTGCCTTGTCGCACGGAACGTGAACGTCATCGCCTGGTGCGCACTGCCGTTCTCGACCATCGCGACGATCTCGGTGGCATCGCGGGTCGGGCATTTGGCGTCGACCACCCGGACTTGGCGGAACCGTGTCGGCACCCGGCGCCGCACCCTGGTGAAAGCGGTCCATCCGGCGTCGGTGGCGAGCAGCCGGGCTTCAGCGGCAGATTTGCGCCCTGTCAGCACATGCAGGAAGAAGGTCGAGTACGAAACGGCCTGGCGGGGCGAAAGTTGGGTGGGAACGTCGCTGAAGTCTTTGCGGCAGTTCATGGTTCCTCCGGAATCGATCGGTGGGTTGCCGGTCGAAGGAGAATCTATGCATCACTTTAAGTGAAGTCAACAACACCTATAGTGAAGTCCAGGTTTGAACGGTTCAGAATTTGTAGGACTTCCACGACCTGCCTCTGAAAACCGCTGCAGCGTAAGCGACACGTTCGCGCCCGTAAGCGGCGCGCCATCGCCGAACCCTACAAAAACAGAAAAGTCAGGGCCGGTCGCCGCTTTTTGCGGTGACCGGCCCCTTGTTCTCAGCCTTTGATGGCTCCAGTGAGGACTCCGGAGGTGAAGTAGCGCTGGAGGAACGGGTAGACGATGAGGATGGGGACGGTGGCGAGGACGATGACCGCCATCTGGAGGGTGACGCCGGGGGGCGGGGGCTGGTCGGGGGAGACCACTGCGCCCGGGATGGCGACGCCCGCGAGGACGTACTGCTGGAGGACCACTTGGATGGGCCACTTCTCGCTGTCGTTGATGTAGAGGAGCGCGTTGAAGTACGTGTTCCAGTAGCCCACTGCGTAGAACAGGCCCATGACCGCTAGCACGGGTTTGGAGAGCGGCAGGACGATCTGGAGGAAGATCCGCCATTCGCCTGCTCCGTCGATCCTCGCGGCTTCGATGAGTTCCTCTGGGAGGCCCTGGAAGAAGTTCCTGATGACGATCATGTTGAAGGCCGAGATGAGGCCCGGGATGATCAGCGACCAGGTCGAGTCCAGGAGACCGAGGTACTTGATGAGCATGAAGTTCGGGATGATGCCCGCGCCGAAGAACATGGTCGCCAGGACCATGATGAGGACCGCCTTGGCACCTGGGACCTGGCGAGTGCGAGCCAGGCCCCAGGCGAGCATCGAGGTCGCGGCCAGCGAGAGCAGCGTGCCGACGACGGTGATGTAGAACGAGTTCATCAGGCCCTGGGTGACGGTGCCGCCGTTGAAGATCGCCCGGTAGGCGTCCAGCGAGAACTCGGTCGGGAAGACCACTCCGGCGCGGGCTTGAGCGGGCGCGGCGAAGCTCATCGCGATGACGTACACCAGCGGGTAGATCATCGTGATCACGATCAGCACGATCACGATCGCCTTGACGGCCCTGACCCAGATCGAGGGTGGGCTCATCCACGGCGGGATGCCGGTGTGGCCCTTGGCGAGTGATGTCATCAGAAGATCCCCTCTCCGCCCATGCGCTTGGCGAGGCGGTTCGCCGAGAGCACCAGGATGGTGCCGATGACGCCCTTGAGCAGGCCCGCGGCGGTGGCGACGCCCCATTGGCCGCCGAGGACGCCGCGGAAGTAGACGAACGTGTCGAGCACCTGGGCGGCCGCGGCGCCGACCATGGGCTGTTGGAGCAGCAGTTGCTCGAAGCCGACGGTGAGGATCGACCCGATGTTGAGGATGAGCAGGAGCGTCGCCACGGGCACGAGCGCGGGCAGCGTGATGTGCCAGGTCCGCTGCCAGTGCGTCGCGCCGTCGATCGCCGCCGCCTCGTAGCGGTCCGAGGGGATGCCCGCGATGGCGGCGAAGAAGATGATCGTGCCCCAGCCGACGTCCTTCCACATGCCCTGGAGGACGACGAGGATCTTGAAGGTGTCGGCGTTCGTCATCGCGTCGAACCCCGGCATCCCCATCCCGTCGAGGATCCCGGCGACGAGTCCGCCGCCGCCCAGGACCTGCTGCCACACGGAGATGACGATGACCCAGGACAGGAAGTGCGGCAGGTAGACCACGGTCTGGACGAAGCGCTTGACGCGGTCGGAGATGAGCGAGTTGAGCAGGAGCGCGAGGGCGATGGGGGCCGGGAACGCGAAGACCAGCTGCAACACCGCGATGATGAGCGTGTTGCGCAGGGCCTGCAGGATCTCGGGGTCGGTCCAGATCGCGTTGAAGTTGGCCATGCCGACCCACGGCGAGCCCTCGATGCCGCGGAACGGCGAGTAGTCCTGGAACGCGATGACGTTGCCGAGCATCGGCACGTACGCGAACACCAGGAAGAACAGCGCCCCGGGGACGATGAACGTGTAGGACCAGCGTTCGCGCCAGATGCGTTGGCGCAGTGTGGTCTTGCGCTTGGGCGCGGGCGGCCCCGCGACCCGCTCGGTGCGGGTCGCGGGGCCGGCCTTCTCGGCGGTGACGCTCACTTGCCGGCGTCCTTGAGGGCCTGGGTGTACTCGTCCTTGACCTGCGTGCCGCCCTGCGACATGTAGTTGGAGGCGAACGACTCCAGGTCGTCGACGCTCTCGCGGCCGGTGATGACGCCGTTCTCGAAGTCGGTCCACAGCTGCTTCAGCTGGGCGCCCTTGGTGACGAACGTCTGCGAGGCGGCTTCGAGGCCTTCGAGCGGCCGCGCGATCGACTTCTGGGCCATGGACTCCATGACGGTGACGAAGGAGTCGGCCCATGGTGCGGCGTTGGGGTGGATGCGGTAGGAGTTGTCGCCGGAGGAGACGCCCACGTACTGCACGCCGAGCTCGGTGATGTTGTCCATGTTCGTGACGGGCATGCCGAACTCGTCGAATTCGAAGTGGCGTCCCTGCTGGCCGGAGCCGATGAAGAGGGCTTCTTCCGAGCCGAACGGGGCCGAGAAGTAGTCGAGGACGTTGAGGATCTCGGTGAGCCGGTCCTCGTCCTCGGCCGCGGCGGCGGAGACGCAGGTCGACTTGCCGTAGGGGATGTTGCGGACGACGAGCTGGTCGGAGCCGTCGAAGCCGGGCATGTCGAAGAAGTCGTACTTCGCGCCCGGCAGGTCGGCCTCCCACTGGGACAGGCCGGTCGCGCCGATCGCAGCGCCGACGGCGTCGTAGCGCAGGGCCGCGCCGGAGACGATGTCGGTCGGGGTGGGGGACATGGAGACCGGGTCGAAGATGCCCTCGGCCCAGGCCCGCGCGAGCCATTCGAGCATGGCCTTGTAGTTCTCGGTCTGGGTGATGTGGACGAGGTCGCCGTCGCCGTTGAGCTGCCATTCGGGGCCGGTCTTGAACAGCCGCTGGAACATCGAGGCGGTGCCGGGGTGGGCGTCGTACTTGTTGAGCCCGTAGACCTTCTGGCCGCCGGGGCCGGTGCCGAGCGCCGACACCTCCTTGAGCATGGTGAACAGCTCGTCGGCGTCCTTGGGGGCGCGGCCGATCGAGGTCTGGTCGACCAGGTCGGTGCGCATCGTGGGCAGGTTGGTGAGCGCCCAGACGATCGAGGGGATCTGGTAGATGCGGCCGTCCTTGAGGCTGGCCTGCCAGATCTCCTCCTTGCGGGCGGCGAGGTTGGGCCACTTGAGGATGTTGTCGCCCGAGAGCGTCTCGGAGAGGTCGGCGAACGCGCCGTCGCGGATGCCCTGGAGGTTGACCGCGGACTGGTCGTTGACGAACACCAGGTCCGGGACCTCGCCGGAGGCGAGCATCGTCGCGAACTTCTGGTCGAACACCGGCTGGGGCACGAACTGCGGCTCGAAGCTCACGCCGAGGCGCTCGTTGAGCTCCTGCCAGTACGGGTTCTCGTCCAGGGGCTTGGACGGGTCGCCCCAGGTGAGCTGGAAGCTGGTGACGGTGCCGCCGGAGCCGGGCTCGCGCTCCACCGACTTGAAGTACTCCTTGGGGTACTCGGTGTAGACGTTCTCCATGCCGTCGGTCTCAGTCGCGTAGTACGGCTGGACGTCGAGGTCGGGGGCGGGCTGGTACGTGGGCATGTCGTAGTCGCCGCCCGCCGCGCCGCCCGCGTTCTCGGAGCATCCGGCTGCGGTGGTGCCGACCGCGGCTGCTGCTCCGGCCGCACCGACGGCGCCGAGGAACTTGCGGCGGTTGAATTCGACCATGAGGGGCCTCCTTAAATCAACGTTGATACAGGGGTGAGGGATGTGGCTGCTGTGAAGGTTATGGCGGCGACCGGGAGGGATGGCCTGCCGGGTCTTGTTCCAGGTCGCCGGGGAGATAACGGTATCACTGGGCATGGAAATCAGTCAATGCTTCGTGTCCCGGATTCTCGGTTCCCGGTGAGTTGTGTTTACTTGCGCCGCAACGTATTAGCAGGATGATGCCAATTCGTTGCCGTCTGGATGCTGGTTCGGCGAGGTCGCCGCTGGTCGCAAATCGAATGGATAACGGTTTCTATCAGGCCTGTCTTTCGAGGGTCGTCGGGTCCACGCGGTGGAGGAGCGGTTCGCCCGCGGCGTACCGCTCGGCGTCCTCGACCATGAACAGGCCCATGCGGGACAGCTCGTTGCCGTGCGAGCCGGCGACGTGCGGGGTGAGGAAGACGTTCGGGAGGTCGTAGAGCGGGGAGTGCGCGGGGAGCGGCTCGGGGTGGGTGACGTCGATGACCGCGGCGAGGCGGCCGCTGAGCACTTCTGCGGTGAGCGCGTCGGTGTCGACGAGGCGGCCGCGCGCGGTGTTGACCACGACGGTGCCGTCGCGCATGAGCGCCAGGCGGTCGGCGTTGATGAGGTGCTCGGTCTCGGGGAGGTCGGGGGCGTGGACGCTGACGATGTCGGCGCGGGCCGCGAGGTCGTCGAGCGCGACGAGCTCGGCGCCGAGCGCGGTCGCCTCGGCCTCGTCCACGTACGGGTCGGCGAGCAGGACGGTGAAGTCGAAGGGCCGCAGGAGTTCCGCGACGCGCCGCCCGATCTTGGAGGCGCCGACGAGGCCGATGGTGCGGCCGAAGTTGCCGACCTCGGGGTGGACGTAGCCCAGGGTGAAGGTGCGCTCCTTGCGGAAGTCCTCGCGGAGCTGGAAGATGCCCTTGCCCGCCAGGAGGATCGCGGCGAGCGTGTACTCGGCCACGGGCAGGGCGTTCGCGCCCGAGGAGCTGGAGACGGCCAGGCCCCGCTCCCAGCCGGCCTTGCCGATGATCCATTTGACGGTGCCCGCGGCGTGCAGCACCGCCTTGAGCTTGGGTGCTTCGGCGAGGACGTCGTCGGCCAGGAGCGGTGCGCCCCAGGAGGAGACGACCACCTCGGCTTCGGCGAGCGCGGCCTTCGCGGCGGGGTCGGTGTAGTCCCGGGCGATGAACTCGGGGTCGAAGTCGAGCACGGCCGACAGGCGCCGCATGAGCGGCTCGGGGAAGAGCTGGTGGAGGAACACGGGGTCCATGGCCAGGAGTGCGCGAGGTCGTGGTGCCACTCGGGGTCCTTCGGGGTCGCCGGATAGATATCGGTTTCTAAGTTAGATCTCAGATCGCGGTTTGTCGAGACCTCCGCATCGACCAATCTCCATCACTTGACGCCGACGGGCCCGGAGATGGCTTTGATCTTCCTGGTAGACAACGTTATAGAAAGAAATAACGATTCGGTAACCGGCCGTGGCCGGGTCTCGGGCGCGCTCGGATCGAAGAGATAGCGTTATCTGCCAGAGCCTTGATTCTCGCTTCCGCAGCGGTTAGGGTCCGCATTGACGGATTCCCATATCCAGCTGCCCCGCCCCTGAGAAAGGACGCCTGCAATGACGCAAGTCGGGCAACGAAAGCGGCCGCGCCTCACCGCGCTCACCGCCGCGCTGACCGCGGGGATAGCGGCGGTCGCCGCCGTCCCCCAAGCGGCGCAAGCCGAAACGTCCTACGACGACCTGCTCACCGCCAACGTCGTCGCGATCCACGAGACCGTGAGCGACGCCGGATTCGTGCACCCCGGCGTGGGCCTCACCGCCGACGACCTCCGCAACGCCCAGGAGATGGTCCGCTCCGGTCAGGAGCCCTGGGCCTCCTACTTCGACGCGATGACGCAGGTCCGGCCCTGGGCCGCCGCCGGTTACACCGTCGACAACATGGTGCGCGGCAGACCCGACGTCCCCGTCACCGACACGTTCACCCAGGGCGGCATGCGCAACCGCCTCACCCGCGACTCCTTCGGCGTCCTCACCCAGGCGCTACTGTGGACGATGACCGGCGACGAGGTGTACCGCAAGGGCGCGATCATGGGCCTGCGCACCTGGTCGAACATGAAGCCCGACGGGTACGCGTACTTCCCCGACGCGCACATCCACACCGGCAAGCCGCTCTCGCAGTTCCTCATGGCCGCCGAGATCATCCGCGCCACCGACCCGCTCGCCGACGACACCCCCGGCACGCAGGACGGCTACAGCGTCGCATGGACCGCCGCCGACGACGAGAAGCTCCTCGGGAACTTCGCGAACCCGATCGTCGACGTCTTCAACTTCTCCAACGAGAAGTGGATGAACCAGCACAACTTCGGCCTCTACGGCCGCATCGCCACCGCGATCTACGCCGACGACGCCGCGGGCTACGCCGAAGGCGTCGAGTGGTTCACCGTCAACTCGACGTTCGATAACTACATCAACGGCTCCCTCGCCGAGCAGATCCAGGTCATCGCCGCCGACGACCCGCTCAACCCGTACGGCGAGGAGTTCACGCAGCTGCGCGAGATGGGCCGCGACCAGGCCCACGCCGAATGCAACATCGACAACTTCGCCGCCCTCGCGCGCTTCCTCGACGTGCAGGGCACCAGGATCGACCCCGTCGACGGCACCGTCTCCACCGCCGACGACGCCGTCACCGCCTACGGCTTCCTCGGCAACCGCCTCCTCGAAGGCGCCGACGCCTTCGCGGGCTTCATGATGGGCCAGCACACCCCCTGGGTCGACGAGCGCGAGACCGGCGGAACCATCTCCCAGGCCTACCGCGGCCGGATCTTCAACGCCCTCTCCGAGCTGTACTACCAGTACACGTACAAGGAAGGCGTCGACGTCGCCGCCGAGGCCCCGAACCTCGCCCTCCTCCACGAGCGCATGGACGGGCCGTTCTACAACTACGGCACCGGCGTCCAGAACTTCTGGGCCCCGGGCGACAAGAGCATCGAGTACTGGGTCGCGTTCCCGCCCGAACTCGCCGGAACCCAGCCCACCACTGTGGAGGACACGGCGCTCACCTTCGGCCACTACGCCATCCCGCTCGACGACGGCACCGAGATCATCACCGAAGGCGGCACGACCTTCGCCCGCGCCACCGCCGACGAGGACGGCACCACCAGCGTCGTCTCCCGCATCATGTTCCCCGGCGGCAGCCGCATGGGCGTGCTCGTGCGCACCGACGGCCCCGCCGTCCTCGAAGTCCTCGACAAGGAGGAGGCCGACCCCCGCAACGAGGACGAGACCGACCCCAAGACCATGGCCCGCATCGAACTGCCCGACACGCAAGGCGAATGGCGGTACGTCACCTACCCCGCGGGCGGGCTCAACACCCACTTCTACCGCGTCAGCGGCGACGGCGCGCACGTCGACCTCGACGCCCTCATGTTCAACGCCCAGACCCAGCTGACCCCGCCCGCGTTCGAGCAGACCCGCGACCGCTACTACCTGTGGCCCAACGCGACCTCCACCTTCGAACTCGGCGCGGCCGACGCCGGCGGCGCACCCGCCTACACCGCCGCCGACCTGCCCCGGGGCGCGACCCTCGACGCCGCCACGGGCACCGTCACCTGGAAGCCGACACGGCACGACCAGGGCTCCAACGAGATCCAGATCGTCGCCGACGACGGCCAGGCCGTCGCCGCCCGCACCTTCGACCTCTACGTCGCCAAGAACAAGCCCAAGATGATCGACGCCGCCGTCGCCGACGGCACCGAGGAGGGCGCGGTCTACACCACCGCCACCCGCGAGCCCTACGACGCCGCGCTCGCCGCCGCCGAGCAGGCCGCCGGGGAGGGCACCGACGCCGAGTTCCGCACCGCGTTCGAGGCCCTGATCGAAGCGATCGAAGCGCTCGAACTGCTCAACCCGCACCTCGCGGACGGCTCGCTCGACTACACCGACGCCGTCGCCCCCGTGGGCATCAGCACCGGAGCGGTCGACGCGCTCGCCGACGGCGACAGCACCAGCCACGCCGGGGACCTCCGCACCGCGTCGTTCACCCTCGACTTCGGCACCCAGTACCGGGTCGCGGCCGACGAATTCGGCTTCCAGGCCCGCTACTCGTTCCCGATGCGCTCGCAGGGCACCAACGTGTACGGCTCCAACGACGGCAGCAGCTGGACGCTCCTCACCGAACGCGAGACCGCCGAGACCAACGACATGGAGACCATCCCGGTCGTCGCCGAACAGCGCGGCAAGGAGTTCCGCTACCTGAAGATCCAGGTCGACAACCCGGGCATCCCGATCGACCCGGCCTACCCGGGCATCTGGTCCATCGGCGAGTTCCGCGTCTTCGGCGAACGCTCCGAAGTCCCCGGCGACATCACCGACGTCTCCGTCGCCTCATCTGACGCCTTGGCGGGCAAGGTCACCAGCGGCGACGCCGTCACCGTGACGTTCACCAGCGCCAAGCCGATCACCGATGTCGCCGTCACGATCGGCGGCCAGGAGCTCGCGGCGACCAGCGCGGACTCCCTGTCCTGGACGGCCACCGGCACCCTCGCCGAGATCACTGGCGGCGGGATCCTCGACGTCGCGATCGAACACACCACAGAGGACGGCACAGCCGCCGCCGCGATCCACGGCACCACCGACGGCACCGCCCTCTACGGCACCGACGAACGCGACCTCGTCGACCTCGCCGCAGCCCAGGTCGTCAAAGCCGACGGCACCGCCGACACCGCCAAGGCCGCCCACGCCGCGCTGATGCTCGACGGCAACCCCGCCACCTTCAGCGACGTGGCCGCCGTCGACGGCCGGTTCTACCTGATCTGGGACTTCGGCGCCGACAACCAGGTCACCGCCGAACGCTTCGACCTCCTTGCCCGCCAGGACAACAACGGCCTGGTCCGCATGGACGACCTCGTCCTGCAAGGCTCGAACGACCTCCAGAACTGGACCACCCTGACCGACCCGTCCTTCAAGACGCTCTCGTGGCAGAACCTCCCGGCCGACGACGCCGAGAGCTACCGCTACCTGCGCATCGCCAACGGCGCCCTCATCGACATCGCCGAACTCCGCCTCCACGGCACCCTCGGCTAGCGACCGTCCACCACAGCGAAGGGCGGCCGGAGTTCCGACTCCGGCCGCCCTTTCCCGCTAGATTCGGGTGAACCGATCAGGAGGTGGTGCGGTGGGCGTCATCGGAATCGGACTCGCGACCGTCGCGGTCCTCTGCAAGCTCTACTTCGACGTGCGGGCCGTGCAAGCCGACGACGACAAGGCGCACGGCGGCCACCCGCTCGCCCTCGCCCTGATGGCCACCGGCGGCCTCACGGTCATCGCAGGCGTCGCACTCGTCCTCACCGACCCCTGGGGCAACGCCGACGCCGCCACCATCGCCGCCGTCCTCGGCGGCCCCGCGCTCTTCCTCCTCGGCGACCTGGCCGCCCGGCGCGCGGCCAGCGGACGCGTCGCGGTCTCACGGATCCTGGCGCTCGCGTCCCTCGCCGTGATCGCGCTCATCGCCTTCGCACTGCCCGCGCTGGTGCTCGCCGCCCTCGCCCTCGCGGTGCTCCTGCTGCTCCTGCTCGCCGCCTCGGGCTGGTTCCGGCTCCCGTCGATGAGCGTCAACGACTAGTGTTCAGCCGCATCGCCGGCTCCTCCGAGACGCTGAACCCGAGCTCCTCGTACAGCCCCCTGCCCTGCTCGGACGCGAGCAGCTCCAGCACCTGCACGCTCTGGTCGGCGAACCAGTCCAGGAGCGCCGTCGTGCACAAGCGGCTGTAGCCGCGCTTGCGCCACTGCTCGTCGGTGACCACGTTGAAGATCCACCCGTACCGCCCCGACGGGTTCACCGGGTTCGGCAGCCGCTCGCTGATCACCCCGGTCGCGCAAGCCGCCAGCCGCCCCGAGCCGTCCGGGGCCTCCACCACGGTGACGGCCATGCTCGGCTTCGGCTCGTCGAGGCGGCGGTGCAGGATCGCGGCCGTCTCGGCCTTCCATCCCGTGTCGCCCATGTCGAACCAGGGCGCGAGCATCACTTCGCGGAGGCGGATGATCTCGTCGATGTCGCCGAGGTCGGCGTGGCGTGCGTTCGTCATGCCGGGAGCTTACGGCCGCGCCCCCGCCTCCGCCCACCCCTTTCGCGGGTACCGCTGGCGCGCAGAACGTGCCATGATGTGGTCTATGTCCCACCGCCCCAAGGACCTCAGTCCCGAGCAGCTCCGTTTCCGGCCGCAGGGGCCCGTGCGCTGGCTGTCGCCGCGCACGCTCCTGGACACGAGCATGCGGTTCGGGCTCGCGCGGGTCTTCGGCGGCTATGTGGACAAGCGCGAGATCATCGGCGGCCGCCCGCAGGGCGTGTACAACCACGCCGACACCGACGAGCTGTGGATCGACTACGTCGCGGACGTCGGCGACGGTTTCAACGCCACCTATTCGGTCGCGTACCTGCTCGCGCAGGACCACATCGAGGTCGGCGGGGAGCGGCTGCCGCGCGGCTCGGTGCTCGTCATGGGCGGCGACGAGGTGTACCCGGCGGGGGACTGGCTCGAGTACGAGCAGCGGATGAAGGGCCCGTACGAGGCGGCGAACCCGTCGCATCCGGTGTCGCTGTACGCGATCCCGGGGAACCACGACTGGTTCGACGGTCTGACGGCGTTCGCGCGGCAGTTCACCGAGGGCCGGTCGGTGGGCGGGTACAAGACCGCGCAGAAGCGGTCCTATTTCGCGTTGGAGCTGCCGCACCGGTGGTGGCTGTTCGCGGTGGACGCCCAGTTCGACACGCACCTGGACCAGACGCAGATCGAGTACTTCCGGCACGCGGCGGAGCGGATGCGCGAGGGCGACCAGGTGATCCTGTGCGTGCCGCAGCCGTCGTGGCTGTGGACGGAGGACGATCCGCGCTCGTTCGACCGGATCGACCACTTCATCAGGGACGTGGTGGTGCCGCGCGGGGCCCGCGTGCCGCTCGTCCTCACCGGGGACCGGCACCACTACGCGCACTACGAGGAGGTCGACGGCTCGCGGCACCTGGTGACGGCCGGGGGCGGCGGGGCGTACCTGTCGCCGACGCACACCCTCCCCGACGACCTGACGGCGCCGCGCAAGTCGGTGCCCGAACCCGATGCGCGCGAACGGGACTACCGGCTCACGAAGGAGTACCCGTCGAAGGCGAAGTCGATGGGGTACGCGTTCGGGATCTTCGCGCGGCTGCCGTGGCTGAACCGGGGGTTCGTCGCCCTCATGGCGGTCGTGGGCCTCATCGCGACGGTGTCCATCCTGGAGGGAACGGGCACGTTCGTGGCGGTCACGGCGGTGCTCCTCGGCGCGGGCGTCGGCTTCGCCCACCCGGGGCAGGGGCGCCGCACCTCGCGGCACTACGTGCTCGGCGGCCTGCACGGCTTCGTGCAGGTGGCCCTGTGGTGGGGCGGGGCGCAGGTCATCACGATGTTCGACGACGTGAGCCTGTGGACCTACCTCGCGTACCTGCCCGTGGCGGGGCTCGTCGGGACCTGGCTCGTGGGCCTGTACCTGGTGGTCGCGAACCGCTTGGGTGTCAACGCGAACGAGCTGTTCGCGGGCATGAGCGTCATCGACCAGAAGTGCTTCCTGCGGATCAGGGTCGGCGCGGACGGCGCCACCGTGTACCCGGTCGGCCTCGACCGGGTGGGCCGCCGCTGGGTCGCCGACCCGGACGGGGACGCCAGGGCGTCGTGGATCAAGCCCGTCGACCCGCTCAAGCCGCGACTGATCGAGCCCGGTTTCGCGGCCCTGCACCCGGGGCCGCGCCGCTCCGAGCTGCCGCCGCAGCACCCGGTGCGCCGCCTCGTCGCCCAGGCGGGCGAGTGGTTCGGCGTCCGCGACTGACCGCTACTCGCGCCCGTCCCGGCCGAACTCGGGTTCGGGTGGCGTCTCCATGGTCGCGTCCGGACCGTGCCCGCCGCGGCCCATGAGCCGGTGCAGGGCCGGGCTGAAGACCGCCAGGACCACCGAGGTGAGGATCGCGAGCCCGGCGAGGATGTAGAAGAACGCGGCCTCGCCCACGCGCGGGACGAGGAACGCGAACGCCTGGCCGCCCAGCGGCGTGCCCACGGCCGGGCCGAGGAACCACACGCCCATCATCTGGCCCTTGAGGTTCGGCGGCGCGAGCTGCGTCGTCACGCTCAGGCCCACGGGCGACACGCACAGCTCGCCGAACGTGAGCAGCAGGTACACCCAGGCCATCCACCCGAGCCCGACGAGCACGCCGTCGTCGGCGCGGGTCTGCAGCCAGCCCAGGAACACGTACGAGAAGCCCACGAGGAACACGCCGATCGCGAACTTGTACGCCGTCCCGAACCGGGTCCCGGCCTTGAGCCAGATGACGCCGAAGATCGGCGAGAAGACGAGGATGAAGATCGAGTTGAAGTTCTGCACCCCGCCCGCGGGCAGGTGGAAGCCCCACGAGTCGAGGTCCACCGAGTTCGCGGCGAACGCGGTGAGCACCGAGCCCATCTGCAGGTACAGCATCCAGAACACGACCGACGCGATGAACAGCCCCACGTAGGCGCGCAGCCCGGCCTTCTCGGCGGGCGTGATGTCCTTGGCCTCGCCGAAGATGTACACGAAGTACCAGACGGCGGCCGCGATCGACAGGCCCGTCACCACCGTGGGCACTGTCGCGAGCGTGAGCGTCCCGGTCCACGCCCAGATCGCGATCGCGATGGCGGCGATGACGACCGAGACGAGCAGGATCCGCTTGGTCTTCTTCTTCTCGGCCGCGCTGAGCGGGCGGGCCGGGCCGATCCCGGCGTGCGTCAGGCGCGGCCAGCCCCGCACGTACCAGAGCAGGCCGAAGGCCATGCCGACGGCGGCGGCGCCGAAGCCGAGGTGCCAGCGGTCGTCCCCTGCCAGGTACGGGGTGATGAGGATGCCGAGGAACGCGCCGAGGTTGATGCCCATGTAGAACACGGAGAACCCGGCGTCGCGGCGCGCGTCGGTGTCGTCGTCGTAGAGCTTGCCGACCATCACCGAGATGTTCGGCTTCAAGAGGCCCGAGCCGGCCACGACCAGGAACAGGCCGAAGAACACCGTCGCCGGGTTCGAGACGGGGATGGCCATGGAGATGTGCCCGGCCATGATGATGATGCCGCCGATGAGGACGCCGCGCCGCGGCCCCAGGATCCGGTCGGCCAGCCACCCGCCGGGCAGCGCCGTCAGGTACACCAGGCCCGAGTACAGCGACGCGATCGGGACGGCCACGGTGTCGGAGAGCCCGAGGCCGTTCTGCGCGGTGTCGGCGACGAGGAACGTGAGCAGGATGCCCTGCAGGCCGTAGAAGCTGAACCGCTCCCACATCTCGGTCCCGAAAAGGACGGCCAGGCCGCGGGGATGCCCGAAGAAGGTCTTCTCGCGGCCGACGGGTCGCGTCTCGCGGTGGGACATCGGCGCTCCCAAAGTGGTCGGCTGACCGGCGCGACGTGCGCCGATACCTGCGTACGCTAGTGGCTCGCGCACCGCCAGGCAGGCGAACGCGCGAACGTGTCATCCCCGAACGGATGCGTTGCAGCCGTTTGTCTGATATGCGCCTTTCGCTGGTCTACGATCCGGCCTATGAGCGACGATCCATACTGGAACTCCGGCCAGGGCGAGCCCTCCGGCCGCTTCTCCGGCGGCGACCCCCTCGTGACCGACACCTTTGAAGGCTGGTGGCACGCCTCCATGGACGTCGTCCAGCGCTCCTGGCGCACCGTCGGACTCATCCTCCTCATCGGCGTCGTCCTGCCCCGCTGGATCCTCGGCGCCTACAACAACACCGTCCGCACCCCCGACATCGAAGTGACCGACACCGACTGGGGCACCATCGTCCGCGCGATGAGCCCCAGCGCCGCCGTCGCCGTCATCGGCGCGATCCTCACCCTCGCCGTCCTCTACGTCTCCGGCTCCGCCGCCCTCGCCGCCGTCCGCACCGCCGCCGCCGAAGCCGCAGGCGGGTTCCTCGCCCTCGGCGAGGCCTTCTCCTTCGGGTTCAAACGCGGCGGCAGGTTCTTCCTGTGGCTCCTGCTCGCCTGGCTCACCATCGCCGCCGGCCTCGTCCTGTGCGTCCTGCCCGGCCTGTGGGCGATCTTCGCGCTCAGCCTCATGGCCCCCGCCGCCGTCTTCGAAGCCCGCCGCAGCCCCTACGCCCGCTCCATCCAGCTCACGCACTCCGCGTTCTGGGCCGCCCTGGGCCGCATCTGCATCGTCGTCCTCGTCGCCTTCGCCGCCAACCTCGTCATCGGCCTCGTCGGCGTCCTCCTCGCCGGGATCTGGCACGGCCTCTTCGCGCCCTGGCTCGCCGCCGCCTTCACCATCCTCACCGAAGCGGTCATGGCCCTGCTCCTGCTCGTGCCCATGATCTGGATCCTCGCCGCGTCCCTGTGCACCTACGCCTGGCTGCGCGGCCGCGCCGAATCCGTCTCCGCCACCTCCCTCTCCGCCGAGGCCGCGGGCGTCGCCGTCGACCCGGCCGACCCCGGCGAGCCCGGACATCCCATGCCGAACGAGTAGCAAGACGCGGCGAGGCCCGGGCTCCGGCCCGGGCCTCTTGCTTTTCACCACGTGTTCCGCGCCCCGGATTGGCACTCTCAAGGCGAGAGTGCTATACCTGGAGCTGGCACTCGCACCTGGCGAGTGCTAACGCGATGAGGTGGTCGAGCCTGAACAGGTTCACCGTCGCGGGAATGCCGCCTCAGCGTCGACCACGAACGTTATCCGAAAGGAAGCCATCGACCATGGCGAAGATGATCGCATTCGACGAGGAGGCTCGCCGCGGGCTCGAACGAGGCATGAACACCCTCGCCGAAGCCGTCAAGGTGACCCTCGGCCCGAAGGGCCGCAACGTGGTGCTCGACAAGAAGTGGGGCGCCCCGACGATCACCAACGACGGTGTCTCCGTCGCCAAGGAGATCGAGCTCGAGGACCCGTACGAGCGCATCGGCGCCGAACTGGTCAAGGAAGTCGCCAAGAAGACCGACGACGTCGCCGGTGACGGCACCACCACCGCCACCGTCCTCGCCCAGGCCCTCGTCAAGGAAGGCCTC
Organism: Glycomyces sp. NPDC048151; assembly: GCF_043202775.1. Taxonomy (NCBI): domain Bacteria; kingdom Bacillati; phylum Actinomycetota; class Actinomycetes; order Glycomycetales; family Glycomycetaceae; genus Glycomyces; species Glycomyces sp. NPDC048151. The sequence continues at coordinate 15,347 of NZ_JBIDBB010000007.1, forward strand.
CGCGCGGTCGCCGCCGGCGCCAACCCGATCGCCATCAAGAAGGGCATCGAGAAGGCCGTCGCCGCCGTCGTCGAGCACCTCCAGTCCACCTCCACCGAGGTCGAGACCGAGGAGCAGATCGCCTCCACCGCCTCGATCTCCGCCGGTGACGTCACCGTCGGCGCCATCATCGCCGAGGCGATGGAGAAGGTCGGCAAGGAAGGCGTCATCACCGTCGAGGAGTCGAACACCTTCGGCCTCGACCTCGAGCTCACCGAGGGCATGCGCTTCGACAAGGGCTACCTGTCCGGTTACTTCGTGACCGACCAGGACCGCATGGAGGCCGTGCTCGAGGACCCGTACATCCTCGTCGCCAACCAGAAGATCTCCGCGGTCAAGGACCTCCTCCCGACCCTGGAGAAGGTCACCCAGACCGGCAAGCCGCTCCTCATCATCGCCGAGGACGTGGACGGCGAAGCCCTCCCGACCCTCGTCGTCAACAAGATCCGCGGCATCTTCAAGTCGGCCGCCGTCAAGGCCCCCGGCTTCGGCGACCGCCGCAAGGCCATGCTCGGCGACATCGCGATCCTCACCGGCGGCCAGGTCATCTCCGAGGAGATCGGCCTCAAGCTCGAGAACACCGACCTGTCCCTCCTCGGCCAGGCCCGCAAGGTCGTCATCACCAAGGACGACACCATCATCGTCGACGGCGGCGGCGAGGAAGACGCGATCCAGGGCCGGATCAACCAGATCCGCGCCGAGATCGACAACTCCGACTCCGACTACGACCGCGAGAAGCTGCAGGAGCGCCTCGCGCGCCTCGCCGGCGGCGTCGCCGTCATCAAGGTCGGCGCGGCCACCGAGGTCGAGCTCAAGGAGCGCAAGCACCGCGTCGAAGACGCCGTGCGCAACGCCAAGGCTGCCGTCGAAGAGGGCATCCTCGCCGGCGGCGGCACCGCGCTGGCCCAGGCCGGCGCGATCGCCTTCGACAAGATCGAGGCCGACGGCGACGAGGCGACCGGTGTCGAGATCGTGCGCCGCTCGCTCGGCGCCCCGCTGCGCGCCATCGCCGAGAACGCCGGCCTCGAAGGCGGCGTCGTGGTGGAGAAGGTCCGCGACCTGCCCACCGGCCACGGCCTGAACGCCGCGACCGGCGAGTACGTGGACATGCTCGCCGCGGGCATCCCCGACCCGACCAAGGTCACCCGCTCGGCGCTGCAGAACGCCGCGTCGATCGCCGCGCTCTTCCTCACCACCGAGGCCGTCGTCGCCGACGCCCCGGAGAAGGAGTCCGCCGGCGGCGCGCCCGACATGGGCGGCATGGGCGGCATGATGTAAGCAGCCCTTCAGGGTTGCTCGCTCAGGCCGACTGAGTTCAGCGAGGGAGGACCGCTCATTGTATTGTGAGTGGTTCTCCCTTTCTCTGTACTGGCCTCCAGTGCAGACGGCGTAGTCCGCTGCGCGAGCGCGGCATACCGCCCCCTCCAGGGACGGTATGCCGTGTCTGCCGTGCGCTCACTCTTTCGGGTGACAATTCTCCTTACGACGGTAAGAACCGGGGTTTTCTGTCGTACCCCCGCGAGACGCTTATATCGGGGTCGCCCCCCTGGGAGGGCGGGGGACTGCCCGGGGAGCGATCGGGGCCCGGAACGCCTGCGCGCCAGCGCATTCCGGCCCTTCACAGACCGTCCCCGCCGGGCTACCCTGGGGCCGTGCCCCCCGCGCCCCGCTCCGAGCAACGCCTCGCGGCCGCCGTCTTCTTCGCGGCCGCGCTCCTCGGCCTGGGCGCCTCCGCGTTCCTCGCCGGGATCGTCGCCGAAAGCCGCTCGCCCGAGCCCGGCGACCCCGAGCCGCCCGCCGCCGCGCCCCCCGCCTACCGCGAGGACGGCCCCGCCCTCCTCGTCTGCACCGACGACGCCGAGGACTTCGCCGAACGCAACGACGACGCCGACCTCCGCCGCGTCGAGAACGAACGCCTCTACGAGGACTGCCTCGCCAGCGGCCACCGCGACCTCGCCTCCGCGATCGCCGCCGCCGCGCCCGGCGACCGCATCCTCGTCCTCCCCGGCCGCTACCCGACCGCATCCACGATCACCGTCGACGGCCTCACCGGCCTCCAGATCGAAGGGCTCGGCAACACCCCCGACGACGTCCTCGTCACCGCCGACTTCAACGCCGACACCGTGTTCGCCGCCCGCGAAGCCGACGGCCTCCACCTCAGCGGCATCGCCTTCGGCCAGGCCCGCGCGACCGGCCTCCAGCTCACCGCCACCACCGGCGCCACCCTCGACAACGTCGCCGCGACCCACAGCGGCGGCGACGGCATCCGCATCGCCGACTCCTCCGCCGTGGCGCTCACCGGCTGCCGCGCCGACACCGCCGACACCGCCGGGATCGCCCTCCAGAACGTCGACGGCCTCGTCAGCGGCTGCGACGCCTCCGGGAACCTCGTCGGCCTCCTCGCCTCCGGCGGCGACACCCTCGAACTCGACGGGAACCGCCTGCACGGCAACACCACCGGCCTCGCCATCACCGGCACCGCCCCCGGCCACGAGGTGCGCGCCACCGCGAACCTCGTCTACGGCAACAACACCGACCACTACGCGCGGCTCGGCACCCGCGCCTGCGACGCCGACCCCGCCGACCGCGACTGGGCCCAGACCCTCTGCCCCGGCCGCACCTTCCCCTCCGGCGTCGGCATCCTCGTCGCCGACGGCACCGGCGTCGAAGTCGCCGGCAACCGGCTCTGGAACCAGCAGACCGCCGCCATCGCCGCCTGGGGCACCGCCGGACTCGACGGCAGCGGCGACCGCAACCGCTTCGAGGACAACGCCTTCGGCGTCCGCGAGGACGGCCAGCGCCAACGCAACCGCCTCGACCTGTGGTGGGACGGCGTCGGCGCCGGGAACTGCTTCGCCGAGCCCGGCTCCTTCCGGACCCTCCCCGCCTCCCTGCCCGACTGCGACGGGGCCAACACGCCGTCCCGGCTCGTCGGCGACCCGCTGCGGGCCTTCAAGGTCGGGCACTGCGGCATCGGCGACACGGCGGCCGGGGTCCCGGAGGGCTGCGACTGGTTCGGGGCGCGGTTCACCGACCGGCTCGAGTTCCAGGCCGCCGTCGTCTTCGCCGCCGGGCTGCTGTTCCTCACGGGCGCGGGCTGGCTCGCGGCCGCGCGTGCCGAACACCCGCCGCGCGCGGGCCGGATGACGTTCTCCGCGTTGGCGACCGGGTCCGGCGGCCTGCTGCTGGTGCTCGCGGTCTGGTCGGGCCGGGCGGACTACGAGGCGCTCGCGGTCGGCCTGTGGGGCGTCGGCTGGCTGCTGGCGGGTCGGTCCTGGCGGCAGTGCGGGATGGTGTTCTTCGGGCTGTTCACGAGTCTCATCGGGGCGGCGGCGGTCCTGGACGCGGTCGACCGGGCGGTGTGGACGATCCCGTTCGTGCCGGTGTCCCCGGCCTGGTTCTGGCTCGCGCTCCTGCCTTTGTGGACGTTGATCGCGCTGGGCATGGCGTTCGGTCCGCGCCGCCGGGAGGAGGAGCCGCCCCCGGTGGAGCGCACGCCGGTGACGGCGCCGTCGCACGACCGCTTCGACTGGTGACGCTCGGTCGCGTACTGTTGCTCCATGACTTGGACCTGGAAGCTCGAAGACGCCGAAGGCAACGCGATCGACACCCCCGACAGCGACCTGGGCAGCCAGGGCGACGCGGAGTCGTGGCTGGGCGAGCGGTGGCGCGAGTTCGCCGACCAGGGCGCGACGGCCGCGATCCTCGTCGAGGACGGCCGCCAGGTCTACCGCATGGACCTCACTCCCGCCGAGGAGTAGCGCGGCAGTGGGCCGCCTCTCGCGTGTCGCCGCGCGGGGCCGGGCCGTAATAGGCTGGGCGGCGTGACCGACGGCTCCCTCACTCTGACCGCGACCCGCGCCAAGGCCGGGCTCGACGCCCGGCGCGGCATCGTGCGCCTCCATCCCGAGGCCCTGACCGCGCTGGGCCTGCGTCCCGGCGACGCCGTGGAGCTGACGGGGCGGCGCACGACGGCCGCGATCGCGCTTGCCGCCGACCGGTACGCGTCGCGGCGGGCGCTGTACGCCGACGACCTGACGCTGGGGAACATCGGTGCGCGCGACGGGGACCCGGTGCGATTGAGCCCCGTGGGACTGGCGGCGGCCGACCGGGTGGTGCTGTCGGGCCCCGCTTCGGCGGTGGCCGTGGTCGACCCTGACACGCTGCGGCTGGCGCTCCTGTCGAAGGTCGTGGGCGAGGGCGACGACGTGTCGCTCCTGCCGATCGAGCTGGGGGACGCGCAGCGCGAGATCGTCTCGGCGACGCGCCGCACGCTGAACAACACGCTTGGGATCGGCTGGACCACCATGGTGCTCAACGTGGTCGAGGCCAGCCCGGCGAGCGCGGCCATGATCACCTCGGACACGCGCGTGGAGTGGGAGTCCGACGTCCCCGCCTCCATCGACATCCCGCTCGAGTCCGGCCGGGTCGCGAACCTCGGCCGCGCCCGCGCGCCGATGCCCGCGTCCTATTCCGGCGGGGAGGCCGCCGCGGCCCGCCCGCGCACCGAGCCGCGCGAGGCCGTGCGCGCGCAGCCCGCTGCCCAGCCCGGGATCGCGCCGATCCCCTACGAGGAGCTGGCCGGGGCGCGGATCCCCGCCGAGGAGCTGCGCGAGCTGCTCGACCTCGGGTTCAACCACCGCGAGGTCCTGAAGGTCGTGGGCACGGACATGGCGCTCGGCGTCCTCGTCTCGGGCCCGTCGGGCGCGGGCAAGGCCACCGTGGCCCGATCCGTGGCGGCCGCCGTCGGCGCGCGCGTCAGCGAGGTCTCGGGCCACGACCTGGCCGCCCTGGAGGCGAACGCGGCCGCCGACCAGCTGCGTGCCGCTGTCGCGGCCCTCGCCGTCCCGGGCGTCCTGCTCGTGCGCGGGGTCGAGGCGATCGCCCCGGCCGGGAAGCGGACCCCGTTGGGCACCATGTTCGCCCGTCTCGTCGACGAGGTCCTGGCGGAGGCGGGCGAGCACGCGGTGGTGTGCACGACCGCGCGCGTCGAGGACGTCGACGCAGGCCTGCGCGGGAAGCTCGAGCACGAGGTCGTGGTGCCGATGCCGGACGCCGACGCCCGCCGCGACCTCCTCGTCTACTTCACGCGCGGCATGAAGGTCGCCGAGGACGTGAAGCTGGAGCAGGTGGCGCACCGCGCCCCCGGCTATGTCGCGTCCGACCTGGCCGTCATGGTCCGCGAGGCCGGTGTCCGCGCCGCGATGCGCGCCAAGGGCGGCGGCGCGACGGCGCTGCAGACCGCCGACTTCGACGGCGCGCTCGAATCGGTGCGGCCCACGAGCATGTCCGGCGACTCGGTCGAGCTCGGCGGGCTCACGCTCGCCGACGTGGGCGGCATGGAGGACCTGAAGCAGACGCTCACCGAGACGGTGCTGTGGCCGCTGACGTACCCGGACGCGTTCACGCGCCTGGGCATCGAGGCCCCGCGCGGCATCCTCCTCTATGGACCTCCCGGGTGCGGGAAGACCTACATCGTGCGGGCGGTCGCGGGCGAGGGGCACGCGAACGTGCTCAGCGTCAAGGGATCCGAGCTGCTCAACAAGTGGGTGGGCGAGTCCGAGAAGAACGTGCGCGAGCTGTTCCGCCGGGCCCGCCAGGCCAGCCCGACCTTGATGTTCTTCGACGAGCTGGACGCCCTCGCGCCCGTGCGCGGGGCCGGGACCGACGGCGGCACCGCCGACCGGGTCGTCGCCGCCCTGCTCACCGAGCTGGACGGCGCGGAGTCGCTGCGCGACGTCGTCGTCGTGGGCGCGACGAACCGGCCCGACATGATCGACCCGGCGCTGCTGCGGCCCGGCCGCCTCGAACGCCTTGTGTACGTGCCGCCGCCGGACTCGCAGGGCCGCGCCGACATCCTGCGCGCCAACGCCAAGAACGTCCCGTTCGCCGACGACGTGAATCTCGACGAGGTCGCCGACGAGCTGTGGCTGTACTCCGCCGCCGACTGCGCCGCGCTGGTGCGCGAGGCCGCCCTGACGGCGATGCGCGAGTCCCTGGACGCGAGCATCGTCACCGCTTCCCATGTGGCGCAGGCGATGGAGCGCGTCCGCCCCAGCCTCGACCCCGAGCAGCTCGAGTATCTGGAGAGCTACGCCGGCAACCGCGAAGGCTGAACCTCCACAAGAGACTGACTGGTTCGCGTCCCGTTTGCCCGGAGTTGGTGCGCCCGTTACCGAAGCGGACTAGCCTGCCCGATGGCGTGCCGCACCGGCCGCCGGGAGGGAACCCCATGCGACTGACGCGACTGCTGCCCGCGAAGCTGCGCCGCAGGCTCCGCGCCGCGCTCCCCGACCGCGCCGCCCACGGGCCGCTCCCGGCGTCCTCGGAGTTCCTGCACGTCATCGCCACCCGGCACGGCATCGGCGTGTTCGACGAGCAGTGGTTCGCGTACCGGCAGCTCCTGCTCGAGCAGCTGACCCTCGCCTCGCTCGACGCGCAGTCGCACCGCGACTTCGTGTGGCTCATCGCGATCGACCGCGAGATGCCGCCGGTCGCCCGCGCGCGCCTCGACGCGCTCGCCGCGTCCCGCCCCTGGATCCGCCTCGCCGAGACCGAGCTCAAACGCGACTTCGTGCCCGACCTCGTCGCCTGGACCCGGGAGGAGGCCCGCGCGCGCGGCAAGGGCTGGGCCCTGACCACGCGCCTGGACGACGACGACGCGGTCCACCGCGACCTCGTCGGCAAGCTCCACGAGACCGCCGCCGCCTACCTCGCCGAAGGCAGCGCCGCGCCCGCGATCCTCTCGCCCACCTTGGGCTGCAACTGGGTCCCGGCCGAGGCCGCCGGTCACCGCACCTACCACCACAGCCCGTCGATCGGCCTCAGCCTCCTGGAACCGGCGTCGCGGGCGCTGAGCGTCTACCGCCGCAACCATTCGACGCTCGCGCAGAAGCTCGTGCCCGCCGGCGTCAGCGTCCGCCACATCGACGGCGACACCATGTGGTGGCTCTACGCCCACACGGGCCTGTCGGACCAGCAGCGCGAAGGCTCCGAGCGGATGTCCAAAGTGGCTGACCATCCGAACGCGGTGACGTTCGACGCCGACGCGCTCGCCCAGTTCGGCATCACCCCGGAGGGCCTGCGGCTGCTCAAGCGCACGCCCGAGCCCGAGCCGCACGAGACGCTGCACCTGCTCAACCGGCGCGGCCTCGACGTCGAGCAGGAGATCCACGACCTCCGGGAAGCCATGTCCCGCAAGGGCGACGGCGACGCGGTGCTGCGCGAGAAGATCGCGAGGCTCCACGCCGAACGCCGCCGCATGCACGAGCGGCTGATCCGCTAGCGCTTCTTCTGGTAGACGTTCTCCTCGTACACGAACCGGTACCCGACCGATTCGTTGATGGCGATCATGTGCTCGTTGGAGACGGCGTTCCCGGTCCACACGTACTTCATGCGGGGCCGCCACGCGCGCACGGCCCGCTGGTTCGCGATCTTGAGGAGCGTGCCGAGGCGGTGGCCCCGGAAGCGCGGGTCGACGATCGTGTCGCCCTGCTGGCAGTGCTCCTCCGCGCCGCCCCCGATCACGATCTCGGTGAGCCCGGCGATGTCGCCGCTCTCCTTGTGCACGGCCGCGACCTGGAGGTGCAGTTCGCCGCGCAGGCGGCGCATGTCGGACCAGAGCTTGATGCGGCCGCGGTCGATCTCGGCCTCCTGGAGGTCCCACTCGCCCAGCGGCATGTCGGTGTACATGCGGGCGTGCATGTAGGCGATGCCGTCGATGAGCTCCTCAGGAGGCAGTCCCGTGAAGGGCACCAGTTCGAAGCCCCCGGCCTTCTCCGAGGCCGCGTCCCAGAGCGCGTCGAGGGCGTCCTCGTCCACGGCGTCGAGGTCGACGGCGCGGACCGCGCCCTGCAGGGACCGCTTGTAGCCCTTGGCGATCGCGAACTCGGCGCCTGTCGTGCTGATCTCCGGCGCGCCCGGGCCCGGCTCCGGCAGCCACGATGAGAGCGTGCTCCGGCCCTCCTCGGCTGCGCGTTCCTCCAAGTGGCGCAACAGCGCCGAGCCGACGCCGCGGCGGCGCTCGGCGGGATGGACGCCCATGTCGAAGTGCGCCGCGTGGGTGTTGTCGAGCTGCGGCATCACGAGGAAGAGGTGCCCGAGGACCTTGCCGTCGCACACCGCGAGCCAGCGTTCGACCAGGGCGTCCTCGCGTCCGGCCGCCATCGAGGCGAGGGCGTGCGCGGCGTTGAACGGCCGGGCGCCGGGGCGGTCGCGCGCGTCGACGGCCTCGAGGAGCGCTAGGTACGAGCGGATCTGGGCCTGGTTGCCGGGGTCGAGCGGCACGATGTCGAAATGCGTCATGGCCAGAGTCTGGCGCAGGGGTCCGACGCAGGCAAGCCCATTGGGGCCGGGCATTTCACTGAAAGCGGCACGGAAAGGTTTGGGGGAGCGGCAATCCGGGCATAACGGTTGCGAAGACCGCAGGCAGGGAAGAGGATTGGTCGGGAGACCGCAGTTCCTGACACCGGCTGGCGCTGCTCGACACGTTCTAGCCCCAGGACTCGCAGTCAACCGGGTGAGTGGCGACAGGACGGCTGCGGCCTCCCGCAAGAAGAATTCTTGCTTATTCAGTGAATAGGGTCAAGACCCGACGGACGATCAATTTCTGTCGGGTACCCGACACACCACTTCACAACGGTCACACTGAGTGATAATTTTGGGAGTTCGGAAAGCGTTTTACAAGTCCACTTTCCAAAACTCCCCGCTCTACTCAGGACTCCAGAAGTCCCGCTTCCTTAGCCGCCTTCAATGAAGGCTTCACCGTGTGCGTGGGCCCCACCAGCGACGACACCGCGTCGAGCGTTTTCAGCCCTTCACCGGTGTTGTAAATGACGGTCTCGGCCTCAGGATCCAACTGTCCCGACTCCAGGAGCTTACGGAGCGTAGCGACGACCACGCCGCCGGCCGTTTCAGCGAACACACCGGTGGTCGCGGCGAGCAACCGCACCCCCTCGCGGATCTCGTCGTCGGTCACCTTCGCCATGCCGCCGCCCGTCGACCGGCACGCCTCGATCGCATACGGGCCCGCCGCCGGGTCGCCGATGTTGAGGCTCTTGGCGATGCCCGTGGGCTTCACCGGCGTGATCACGTCGGTGCCCTCGGCGTACGCGTCCGCGATCGGGCTGCACCCGGCCGACTGCGCGCCGAACACTCGGACCTTGCCCGGCTCGACCAGGCCGATCTCCGCGGCCTCCTCGAACGCCTTGTGGATCTTCGTCAACAGCTCGCCCGAGGCCATCGGCACCACGACCTGCTCCGGCAGCCGCCAGCCGAGCTGCTCGGCCACCTCGTACCCGAGCGTCTTCGAACCCTCGGCGTAGTACGGGCGGATGTTGACGTTCACGAACGCCGTCGTCTCGAAGTCGTCAGTCTCCGTCAGCTCCGAGCACAGCCGGTTCACGTCGTCGTACGAGCCCTGCACCGCGACCAGCTTGCCGCCGTAGATCGCCGACTGCACGATCTTCCCCGGCTCCAGGTCGTGCGGGATGAACACGATCGACGGGACGCCCGCGCGGGCGGCGTGCGCGGCCACCGAGTTCGCCAGGTTCCCCGTCGAGGCGCACGCGAAGCGGTCGAAGCCGAGCTTCTTCGCGGCCGAGACCGCGGTCGACACCACGCGGTCCTTGAACGAGTGGGTGGGGTTCGCCGAGTCGTCCTTCACCCAGAGCTGGCGCATGCCCAGGGCCTTCGCGAGGTTCTTCGCGTCGATGAGCGGGGTCAGGCCCGGGTTCAGGCTCACCCGGTCCTCGGGGTCGACGCCGACGGGCAGCAGCGGCGCGTACCGCCAGATGTTCTGCGGACCGGCCTCGATCTGCTCGCGCGTGACCTTCGCCAGCGCCGCCTGGTCGTAGTCGACCTCGAGCGGCCCGAAACACTGCCAACAGGCGTGCTGGGCCACGAGCTCATAGGTGGCGCCGCAGTTACGGCAGATCAGACCCTTGGCCGGGCTGTCTTTGAAGAGTGCATTGGACATACGAGAAGGCTCCTCCCTCATCTTCCCCGCGCAGCGGGCCGGAATTGGCACCTGCCGCCTCGCCGCGATGGGCGGGTCGGTGGTTGCCGCAGCGTCACAGGGCCGGACCCCTCAGCTGCTCTGGATGAAGTACGAGGCGAATGCTACGGGTGTTTCGACCGAACCCGCAACCGCTGTTCCAAGTTTCGAGATGGGTTCGCAATCCCACCGGTCCGATCGGTGAGCTGCTCCACGCCTGGTCAAGGGCGGCACAGAGCGACGCGCGGCGCCCGCGCGTTGTCGTTGATCGGTCAGCTACCGGGCCCGGCGCGTCGCCATCCACACGGCCCGCGCGTCGGCCGTCCCGGCCACGTCGTGCACCCGCACGCCCCACGCGCCCGCCTCGAACGCCATGACCGACGTCGCCAGCGTCGCCGCCTCCCGCGCCCCCACCGGGCGCGGCTTCCCGCTCTCGTCCTCCAGGAGCTTCCCCAGGTACGACTTGCGCGAGGACCCGAACAGCACCGGGAACCCCAGGCCCACGAACTCGTCGAGGTGCGCCGACAGCCGCCAGTTGTGCTCAGGGGACTTCGCGAAGCCCAGCCCCGGGTCGAGGATCAGCTTCGAACGGTCCACACCGGAGTCCAGGGCCGCCTCGATCCGGTCCTCCAGCTCGGCCTTGACGTCGGCGACGACGTTCTCGTAGTGCTGCAGCCGCTGCATGTCCGCGGAGTGCCCGCGCCAGTGCATGAGCACCCACCGCACGCCCGTGTCCGCGACGACCCGCGCCATGTCGGGGTCGGCCAGGCCGCCCGACACGTCGTTCACGACGCTCGCACCCGCGCCGATCGCCGCCGCCGCGACCGCCGCCCGGGTCGTGTCGATCGAGACCGCAAGGCCCCGTTCGGACAAGGCCGCGACCACGTCGACCACGCGCGCGATCTCCGTCGCCGGGTCCACCCGGTCCGCGCCGGGCCGCGTCGACTCCCCGCCCACGTCGATGAGGTCCGCGCCCTCGGCGCCCATCTGCTCGCCGTGCGCCACCGCGTCGGTGAAGTCGAGGTAGCGTCCGCCGTCGGAGAACGAGTCGGGGGTGACATTGAGGACACCCATGATCGCGGGCCGGGCCGGGCCCGGTTCCGGCGTTGCGCTGGGGACTCCAGGAGTGATCACGGCTTCGACGTTACCCGTGCCCGGTGCGCGAACGCCTCGCATTAAGCGAGGTCCGTGAGGTCCAGCACGTGCCATTCGAGGAGCTCGCCCGTCCCGGTGGACCACCACAGCGACTTCGCGTCCGCGCCCGCCTGCCCCGCGCTGGAGGCCACGAGGTACTCCTCGCCGTCCTGCAGGTCGAACAGTGTCACCGTCGTCGCGTCGCCCGCGGCGGCCTGCGACTGCGCGAGCGGCTCGAACCGGTCGATGAGGCCCACGTCCGGGGACACCGCCGATGTGAAGCCCTCCGCGACGGTGACCCGCTCGCTCCCGTCTGGACGGACGAGGTCGATGCGCGAGCCGTCGTCGGCGGTCACGATGAGGCGGCACCACGTCGCCGAGCACAGGGTCAGCTCGTCCGACCCGGAGAACACCTTGACGCCCGCGCCGGTGTCGGTGCGCACCAGCTGCGCCCCGCCGAGCGAGTCGGACCCGGCGCTGGCGAGCCACGGCCACGCGGCGGCCTGCCACGCGCCGCGGTGGCCGACGGTTTCGACGTCGCCGCCGTCGACGCCCACGGACCGGTGCTCGGTGACGAGCGCTTCGCTGCGCGCGGTGGCGAGCCAGTGCAGCCCTTCGGCGGCGAACTGGAGGTCGTAGGCGCTGCCTGCGGTGATCACGTCGCCGGTGTCGGCGGTGAGGAGCCGGGCGCCGCCGGGCCTGCCGTCGGCGCCGCGTTCGGCGGTCCACAGTTCGGAGACGACGCGGCCCTGCTCGTCCGGGACGGACTGCAGCCACGCGATGCGGTCGTCGGTGGCGGCGGCGGCGACCACCCCGGGCACGCCGCCGGGTTCGGCGATCACCGCGATGCTTGCTTCTCCTTCGGCGGGCCGCTCCACATAGAGCAGGCTCCCGGCTTCGTCGGTGCCGAGGAGCGCGGTCGCGCCGGGGGCGGGGTCGTCGAGCGCGGCGAGCGGGGTCCAGGCGCGGCCGTCGATGGTCCCGGGGAGGTCGGCGGGTTCGGCGTCCCAGGTCTCCCACACGGTCGGCGCAGTTTGAGGGACGACGGCGGTCTCGGCGCGGTCGGGGGAGGGCCAGGCGAGCCAGGCGACGGCGAGCACCGCCGCACCGGCGAGCGTGAGCCGTTGCCCGAGGTCGTTCATGGGCCCCTTCGGGTCTAGTCCCGCTCGCGGGACTTGTACAGGTACAGCAGGCCCGCGCCGACGCCCGCGGCGGCCGCGGTCGGCAGGGCGAGCTTCGCGGCGCGGCGGCCGCGGCGGTAGTCGAGGACGGGCCAGCCGTAGTGGCGGGCCTGGCGGGCCAGGCGCGCGTCCGGGTTGACGGCGATGGCGCGGCCCACTTTGCGCAGCATCGGCAGGTCGTTCGCCGAGTCCGAGTAGGCGGTGCACTGCTCGAGGTTGAGGCCGCGTTCGGCCGCGAGCTGGGCGATCCCGTCGGCCTTCGCGGGGCCGTGCATGAGGTCGCCGACGAGGCGGCCGGTGTAGCAGCCGTCCTCGATCTCGGCGATCGTGCCGAGCGCGCCGGTGAGGCCCAGTCGCGAGGCGAGGACCCCGGCGAGCTCGACGGGGCTGGCGGTCACGAGCCACACTTCCTGGTCGGATTCGAGGTGGCGTTCGGCGAGGCGGCGCACGGGCGCGAGGATGCGCGGGGAGATGTCGCGGTCGACGACCTCTTCGCAGAGCTTGCGCATCTCGTCGACCGGGAACCCGGCGACGAGTTCGAGCGCGGAGGACTTCACCGAGGAGATGTGGCCGTGGTTCTCGGCGCCGAACTTGAAGCGGGCCTGCTTCCACGCGAAGCTGAGGATGTCGCGTCCGGAGAGCACGCCGTGCTTGGCGAGGGCGCGGGCGAGCCAGTAGGTGGACGCGCCGTGCATGAGGGTGTTGTCGACGTCGAAGAAGGCGGCGGTGGGGAGGTGGGCGAGTTCGTCGTCGCCCGGAGCGGCGGGTTCGACGACGACGGAATGGGTCAGCGCGGTGCCGCCAGCCCGCACGGTTCGTGGACGGGGTGTGGCGGAGGCGTTGGAGGAAGCCTCGATCTCAGACACTCTAAAAGCCTACAAGCCTCAGGCAGACGCCCTGTAACGCCAGGACGCGAGCCCGGTGAATTTCCAGTGTGGCCCTGGTTATATGGACCCGCTTACGTGCGTTGGGAAGCGCTGCCTCGCATTGGGCGGTTCGTCCCCGGACGCGTCGGGCCGGGACGCCTTTCGGCGTCCCGGCCCGGTACTCCACACCTTCTAGTTCTCGAACAGGTCCGAGATGATCCCGGTGAGTTCGCCCAGGACGTCCTCGTCCTCGGTCTCGCCGGCCGGTTCGCCCGTGGTCGCCGGGTCGGTCGCGCCGCCCGTGGCCGGGTCCGTCTGCGGGTCCGTGCCGCCGCCGCTCGGGTCGCCGCCCGTGGTGGGCTCGGCCTCGCCTTCGGCCTCAGCGCCGGTCTCGCCGCTGCCGGTCTCCGCCGCGCCGGTCTCGGCGCCCTCGGAGCCGCTCGGCTCGACCGGGGCCGTCGCGTCGACGGCGTCCTTCGCGCACGAGCCCGGGATCGGGCCGAGCTCGTCGGTCTCGCCTCCGGACTCGGTGCAGTCCAGCGCGCCGCGCAGCTCCACCGACCGGACCGCTGCGGCTTCGAGCACCGCGACCAGCTCCTCGCCCGCCGTCAGCGCGTCCCCGTCGAGCTCGGCCACGAGGTCTTCGAGGACCCAGCGGTGCTCGTTGGTGAACAGGTCGACGTAGTCGAGCGGGGCGGGCTCGCCGCTCTCGACGGCGATCTCGCCCAGCAGGGCGGTGCCGCTGCGCAGCTCCGACGTCGCGTCGCTCAGGGCGCTCGCCACCGCGGCGTCGTCGCCGACGACCTCGGAGGCCTCCTGGATACGCGTGCGCGCGAACTCCAGGTACAGCTGCGCCCGGCCGAGGTCGTTGCCCGCCAAGGCGAGCTGCGCGCGCTCGGTGGAGCGCTTGACGCCGTACAGCGAGTCGCCTGGCAGGGCGTCGCCCGAGGCCGCGGAGACCCCGGAGACGGCGACGGTGCCGGTGAGCAGGGCCGCGACGATCGCGAGGCGCCTGCCGCCGCGCGGGCGGCGGGGGAACATGTCGTCGAGCACGGGGGCGCGTCTGGTCTCGGGGACGGCGGCGCTGGCGCGGGCGCGGGCGGTGACGCCGATGCCCTCGTCGGCCGCGACGGCCATGAGCCGCCGCCTGGTGGCGTCCTGCCACTGCTGCGACGGCCGGCTCGCGGCCATGAGCTGCTCGCTGAGACCGCCGAGCCGCTCGGTGACGCCGACGAGCTCGGCGAACGCTTCTGCCGCATCTGTGTGCACTGACGCGGCCGTGGTGTCAGCGCTGCGCTGGTGAGGGAGGGAGGGTTCCTCGGAGTCAAGCAGCCGTGCGAATTCCTCCGCGCGGCGGCGCTCCATAGGGTTCAAAGTCACCGGGCACACCCCCTCTCACTGCATGGATCCTGCTCCTGTACTGAGAACAACGCACGAGTAGCCCCTGAGGTTACGGTTCGCCGAGAACCTTGCGACGCGGACCACTTTGTCCGCCTCGCGGCGCGATTCCACGGCGGCATAGGGCCGGTGTGCGGCCCTGACCTGGCAGTGTCGGTCCGGTCGGGAGGGTCCCGGCGGATCGGTGATGACGGGTTCGCGGGTCGGATCCCGCGGAGACGGGTTTTTGTCGGGTTTCCGACAGCAGCCTGAGCCGTCGGAGTATGGAGAGGGAAAGAAGGGATCGGAAACGCCTCGACTCTCAGCCCCGGAAGCCGTCCGGCAGCAGCCGCGCGAGGGTGCGCACGGCCCGGTACTGGAGGGCCTTGACCGCGCCTTCGTTCTTGCCCATGGTGCGGGCGGTCTCGGCGACGGTGAACCCCTGGAGGAACCGCAGGACGATGCACTCCTGCTGGTCGGGGTTGAGCTTCTTGACCGCGGTGAGGAGGGTGGCGTTGGTGAGCTTCTCCAGCGCGGCGGTCTCGGGCGAGGTGGTCGGGTCGGTCTCGGGGGAGTCGGTCCCCAGGACGTCCGGTTTGACGATCTCGAGCCGGTAGCGGCCCGACTTGAAGTGGTCGACGACCAGGTTCCGCGCGATCGTCACCAGCCAGGCCCCGAAGGCCCTGCCCTGCCAGCTGAAGCTGGAGATGCGGCGCAGCGCCCTGAGGAACGTCTCGGAGGCGAGGTCCTCTGCCAGCTGGGCGTTGTTCACGCGGAAGTAGATGTAGCGGTAGACCGTCTCGTTGTAGCGGTCGTAGATCTCGCCGAAGGCGCTCGGGTCGCCGTCCTGGGCGCGCGCCACGAGGTCGGCGACCTCGTCGCCGTCGACCTGGTCGGTGCTCGGGTCGTGCTGGTCGGGTCCGGCCGCCTCGGCGGCCCCGCCCGCGCCGCCGCCGGAGCGCACGTGGTGCTGCTCGGCGGTGCCGGTGTCGAGGCTCAGGACCGTCCACACGGCCTGCCGGAGCCGCTCGAAGGTCGGGGCCGGCAGCCGCGTCAGGGCCGTGAGGACGGCGCCGCCGTTCAAGTAGGTGCCGTTCGCGTAGGGGGCGAAGTCTGCGTAGAGCATCGTGCGGTTCGCGTAGGGCGACACCATTGCTGGTGCAATACCGGGCACTAGTGGCCTCCTCGTGTGAGGGGTCGGGCCGAGTCATGCGATCGGGTCCCGCAGGGACTGACCCGCCTGAGTCTAGAAATCAGGAAGCCCGCCGACGCGTATTTGCGTTCGGCGTGTCGCGTTCGGTGACGGCTTGACTGCGGGCGATGTCGGCGCTCGCCCGGCGCACCGACGTACCCTTCTTCGCGGGGGCGGAATCCCACCATTACCTCCCCAAATGTTTGGAGGTCCGCGTTCGCGGACCGGTTCTGGCTCAATAGTGATCGAGGAATGACGGAGGGTGTCGCACAGACTGTGCGATCTTCTGGTTCAGGGAGGGAGCAGGGTGAACAGGCTGACGCTGCTGACTACAAGGGATTGCCACCTGTGCGGCGCCGCGCGCGCCGACCTCGACCGCGTGGCGCGCGGCGCGGGCCTGGACTGGACGGAGGTCGACGTCGCCGACGACGCTGCGTTGGCGCGCGAATACGGCGACCGGCTCCCCGTGGTGCTGCTCGACGGCCGCGAGCACAGCTACTGGGACGTCGACGTGCCGCGCCTCGAGCGCGATCTCGAGGCCTCCTCGAATTCGTGACGCCGCGCGCACCGAGGACGACGCGCCGAAAAACCCCGATTTACGGGCATTGCCGGATTTTTAGGGCAAGATCACATCGAACGGCGGCTCGCCGGGAATCACCGGGCTTCGGTACAGCTGGGCTCCGCCCAGTGTTACGGGGGTGTACCGCACCGGTCCCGCGAGCCGCCGAGCCGCGTCCTGCGCCGTTAGCGTCGCCTGTGCGAGTTCCCGCACGGTCCTTCTCCTAAGCTGGGTTGCGCGCCGGTGAACGGCGGCGCGGAACTAGCGGACCTGGAGTTCCACCATTGACGACCACCGGCGAAGGCACCGACCACCGGGCCCCCAGCGGCCCTCCCGCGGCGGCCGCCGACCTCCCGGCCGCGACGGTCAGGCGCCTGCCCGAGTACCTGCGGGCGCTCAGCTCGCTGGGGGAGTCCGGCGTCGAGACCGTCTCCTCTGAGATCCTCGCGGCCGCCACCGGCGTCAACTCCGCGATGCTCCGCAAGGACCTCTCCCAGCTCGGGGCCTCCGGAATGCGCGGCGTCGGCTACAACGTGGCCGCCCTCGCCGCCTACATCGCCGGTGTGCTCGGACTCACGAAAGACTCCCGCGTCGCCATCATCGGCCTGGGCCACCTGGGCCAGGCGCTGGCCAGATACCCCGGGTTCTCCGAACGGGGGTTCGACATCGTTGGCCTCTTCGACGCCGACCCGGGCATCATTGGGAGGGACCTGGACGGGATCCGGGTGCGCGACGTGGCGCTCCTGACCGCCGCGGTACGTGACGAGGGCATCAACATAGGGGTCATCGCCACACCGGGCGCGGCCGCCCAACACGTGGCCGACCTACTCGTAGATGCTGGTGTCACAAGCATTCTCAACTTCGCGCCATGTGTGCTCGCCGTGCCGCAGGGCGTGGCGGTCCGCAAGGTCGACCTGGCCGTCGAGCTGCAGATCCTCTCCTTCCACGAACACCACAAGACGCTCGGGAATGTGAACGTCAAGAGACGGGACCGGTGAAGTGAACCTCCTGGTAGTCGGCATCTCGCACCGCAGTGCCGCGGTCGAGACCCTGGAACGGCTCGCGGTGGGCCCCGAGGCCGCCGCCGACCTCTCGCGCGCGCTGCTGCGCGGTGGCGAGGTCCGCGAAGCCGTCGTGCTCTCGACCTGCAACCGCGTCGAGGTCTACGCCACCGCCGCCACCTTCCACGGGGGCCTCTCCGCGATCGTCGACGAGCTCCACCGCGTCTGGGGCCTCGGCGACGCCGAATCCGAGCTCGACTTCGCCTCCTGCGGGTACGTGCGCCACGGCGCCGACGCCGCCGCCCACGCCTTCCGCGTCGCCGCCGGACTCGACTCGATGGTCGCCGGCGAGCCCCAGATCCTCGGCCAGCTGCGCGACGCCTACGAGACCGCCCGTGAAGCCGACCAGGTCGGCCGCCACCTGCACGAACTGTTCCAGCAGGCCCTGCGCGTCGGCAAGCGGATCCACGCCGAGACCGACGTGGACGCCGCCGCGCCCTCGGTCGTCACCGCCGCCCTCGACCTCGCCGAGCGCAAGCTCGCCGAAGCCGGGTTCTTCGGCCTCGCCCAGGCCCGCGCCGCCGTCGTCGGCGCCGGGGCCATGGGCAGCCTCGCCACCGCGACCCTCGCCCGCTCGGGCGTCAAATCCCTCAAGGTCGCCAACCGCGACCGCGACAAGGCCGAACGCCTCGCCGCCGTCTGGGACGCCGAGACCGCCGCCTACGACGACCTCGCTTCCCTTGCCGCGCAAGTGGACCTGCTCGTCTGCGCGACCGCCTCCCCCGAGCCGGTCCTGCGCGCCGCGCACCTGGCGGGCCGCACCGCCCCGCTCGTCGTCTGCGACCTCGCCCTGCCCAAGGACGTCGCCGAAGAGGTCTCCCGGCTCGACGGCGTGCACGTCGTCGACATCGCCGAGATCCAGCGCGCCGACGCCGCCGGAGCCGCCGCCGACACCCTCGCCGAAGTCGAGGCCCTCCTCGCCGAGGAGATCGCGGCCTACAACGAGGCCCTGCGCGCCGACGCCGTCACCCCCACCGTCGCCGCCCTGCGCTCAGTGGCCGCCGACATCGTCGACGCCGAGCTCGCCCGCGTCGCCCGCCGCGGCGACTTCACCGACGACCAGCGCGCCGAGGTCGCCCGCACCGTCCACCGCGTCGTGCAGCGCCTCCTCCACGAGCCCACCGTGCGCGTGCGCGAACTCGCCGGCCAGCCCGGCGCGCCCGACTACGCCCGCGCCCTGCGCGACCTGTTCGCGCTCGACGCCGCCCAGGTCGCCGAGCCGCAGACCGGCGACCTCGCCG
The DNA here is from genome assembly GCF_043202775.1 of Glycomyces sp. NPDC048151. Classification (NCBI taxonomy): domain Bacteria; kingdom Bacillati; phylum Actinomycetota; class Actinomycetes; order Glycomycetales; family Glycomycetaceae; genus Glycomyces; species Glycomyces sp. NPDC048151. Next base: position 33,991 of record NZ_JBIDBB010000007.1, read on the forward strand.
ACGCGCTCAAGATCAACCCCGTCGCGGCCGACACGCCCGACGGGACCCTCGGCACTGCCCCACCGCAGCCCGGAGCGCCTTCGCCGCACCGGCCTTAAGAAGGGAAACCACCTGTGATCCGAGTCGGGACCAGGGGATCGAAGCTGGCGCTCGCGCAGAGCGGCATGATCGCGGACGAGATCGCGCGCCTCTCGGGGGAGCAGGTCGAACTCGTCGAGATCAAGACCACAGGAGACGGCACCACCGTTCCCGTCGCCCAGCTCGGCGTCGGCGTCTTCGTCAACCAGCTGCGCGAGGCGCTGGAGCGCGAGGAGATCGACATCGCCGTCCACTCATACAAAGACCTGCCCACGGCCCAGCCCGAGCACCTCGTCATCGCGGTGCCCCCGCGCGCCGACCCGCGCGACGTCCTCGTCGCCTCCGGCGGCCGCACCCTCGCCGACCTGGGCCCGGGCGCGCGGATCGGCACCGGCTCGCCCCGGCGCATCGCGCAGCTCAACGCCATGGGACGCGGCTTCGAATGCGTCCCGATCCGCGGCAACATCGACACGCGCATCGGCCGCATCCACGACGACCTCGATGGGGTGATCCTCGCCGCGGCGGGCATCGGCCGCATCGGACGCCAGGCGGAGATCACGGAATACCTGGACCCGCTAGTGATGCTTCCCGCCCCAGCACAAGGGGCATTGGCGGTCGAATGCCGCAAAGCCGACATGACATCTGCGCGGATCTCAAGTAAGCTCAACGACCGGTACGCACAGGCCGCCGTCGCCGCCGAACGCGCCCTTCTCCAACGACTCGAAGCCGGATGCAGCGCTCCCGTCGCCGCACTCGCCGATGTCGCCGAAGGCGCCTCACCGGACGAGGTCGACCTGTATCTGCGGGGGGCCGTCGGTGCCGAGGACGGTTCCGTCATCGAGCGGCTCTCGACCACCGCCGCTCTCCCCGACACAGGCGATGCGGGCGCCGCCGAACTGGCCGCCCGTGCCGCCGCCGTGGGGCGGGCGCTGGCCGACGACCTCCTCGAGGCCGGCGCCGAGCAACTATTGAAGAAGCTTTAGACGACTGTTGATGGAGAGAACATGACCAGTGCCCGTAAGCCGGTGGGCCGTGTGCGTTTCGTCGGGACCGGCCCAGGCGACCCGGGACTGCTGACCAAGCGCGCCCTCGACGCGATCCGCGAGGCCGACCGGGTCTACTACGACCGGTCGCTCCCGCAGTCGCTCATCGAGACCGCCAAGGAGCTCAACGGCGACGACTCGAGGATCAAGCTCATCGAGTCCTCCCCGGGCGACCAGGGCAAGCTCATGGCCGCCGCGGCGCGCGAGGGCGAGAACATCGCCCGCCTCATCGTCGGCGACGCGTACCCGAACCGGCTCGCGAAGGCCGAGATCAAGGCCGCCAGCGCCGAGCAGGCCCGCTTCGAGGTCATCCCGGGCATGAGCCACGCGCAGGCCGTCGCCGTGTACGCGGGCATGCCTCCGGGGGAGATCCGCACGGTCATCGACATCGACGACATCGCCTCGATCGAGCCGCTCATGATCGCCGACGCGATCAAGCGCGGCAGCCTCACCGTCACCGCCGACGTCTCGGACCTGTCGTCCTTGCGCGACATCCTGCTCGCGGGCGGCGTCTCGGGCGAGACGGCCGTGGCCGTCACGGGCGACGCGACCGGCGAGACCGAGTACACCACCACGTCCTCTGTGGACACGTTCGTGGAGGCGGCCCTCGGCTACGCCGGGCAGGTCGTGCTCACCATCGGCCCCGGCGTCGACGACCGCCACGAGCTCGCCTGGTGGGAGGGCCGCCCGCTCTACGGCTGGAAGGTCCTCATCCCGCGCACGAAGGAGCAGGCGGGCATCATGTCCGAGCGCCTGCGCGCCTACGGCGCCATCCCGTGCGAGGTCCCGACCATCGCCGTCGAGCCGCCGCGCACGCCCGCCCAGATGGAGCGGGCCATCAAGGGCCTCGTCGACGGCCGCTACGCGTGGATCGTCTTCACCAGCCAGAACTCGGTGAAGGCCATCTGGGAGAAGTTCAAGGAGCACGGCCTCGACGCGCGCGCCTTCGGCGGCCTGCGCATCGCCTGCATCGGCGAGGCCACCGCGAACGCGGTGCGCGAGTTCGGCATCGAGCCCGAGCTCATCCCCACCGGCCAGCAGTCCTCCGAGGGCCTCCTCGAGGTGTTCCCGCCGCACGACCCGATCCTCGACATGGTCGGCCGGGTCCTGCTGCCGCGCGCCGACATCGCGACCGAGACCCTCGTGTCGGGCCTGACCGAGCGCGGCTGGGAGGTCGACGACGTCACCGCCTACCGCACCGTGCGCGCCTCGCCGCCCGCCGCGGACATCCGCGACGCCATCAAGTCCGGCGGCTTCGACGCGGTACTCTTCACCTCGTCGTCCACTGTGCGCAACCTCGTCGGCATCGCCGGCAAGCCGCACCAGCGCACCGTCGTCGCGTGCATCGGCCCGGCCACCGCGGACACCGCGACCGAGTTCGGCCTGCGCGTGGACGCCAAGCCCGACAACGCCTCCGTGCCGGACCTCATCGAGGCCCTCGCGGAGTACGCCATGGAGCTGAAGCAGCGCCTGGCCGAAGGCCCCATCAAGACCCGCCGGGGCCAGAAGATCCAGGGCCCGACCGCCCTGAGGTTCCGCTAGCTACGCAAAGGAAGTGGTCGCAGTGCCGAACAGTCCCGAGTTCCCGGTCATCCGCCCTCGGAGGCTGCGACGCACTGCGGCCCTTCGCCGTCTCGTGGCCGAAACGCGCGTCCACCCCGCGGACCTGGTCCTGCCGGTGTTCGTCAAGGAAGGCCTGACCGAGCCGGTCGAGATCGCCTCCATGCCGGGCGTCCACCAGCACTCGGTGGACTCGGTGCGCAAGCTCGCGGTCGAGGCCGCGCGGGCCGGGATCGGCGGGCTCATGCCCTTCGGCATCCCGCTCGTGCGCGACGCGATCGGTTCGGCCGCAACCGATCCGGACGGCATCCTCAACGTCGCCACGCGGGCGATCCGCGAGGAGGTCGGCGACGACCTCGTCGTCATCCCCGACCTGTGCCTCGACGAGTTCACCGACCACGGCCACTGCGGCGTGCTCCGCCCCGACGGCACTGTGGACAACGACGCGTCGCTCGTGCGCTACGGCGAGATGGGCCTGGCCCTCGCCGAAGCGGGCGCGGACCTGCTCGGCGCCTCCGGGATGATGGACGGCCAGATCGGCTACGTCCGTGTGGCCCTTGACGAAGCGGGCCACACCGACACCGGCCTGCTCGCCTACGCCGCGAAGTACGCCAGCGCGTTCTACGGCCCGTTCCGCGACGCGGTCGAATCCCAGTTGCAGGGCGACCGCCGCACCTACCAGCAGGACAACGCGAACGTCACCGAAGCGCTCCACGAGATCGACCTCGATATCCAGCAGGGCGCCGACATCGTCATGGTCAAGCCCGCGCTCCCGTACCTCGACATCGTCAAGGCCGCGGCCGAGCGCAGCCCGGTTCCCGTTGCCGCGTACCACATCAGCGGCGAATACGCCCAGATCGTGGCGGCCGCCGAACGCGGCTGGATCGACCGCAACGCCGCCGTCCTCGAATCCCTCACCAGCATCAAACGAGCCGGAGCGGGCGTCATCGCCACCTACGCGGCCCTGGAAGCGGCAGCCCTCCTCCGCTAGCTCGCCGTGTTGCGCGCGCGTGGCCGCGAAGCTGCTCGATACCGTGGCGGAGTGGACGAGGACTGCGGCGACCTGACGATCGATATGCCCGACGGGTTGTATGAGCGCCTGAGGGCTCACGCCGAATGGCACTCGATGTCCCCGGAGGCGTTCGTCCGCGCGCTCATCGAGAAGGTCGCGACTGGTCGGCCTACGCTGCCGCGTTGACCATGACCGGTTCGGGGTGGAGCCTGATGCCGAAGGCGTCCTCGACGCCGTCGGCCACCTCGGCTGCGAGGCCCAAGAGGTCCCTCGCGCTCGCGCCGCCCCGATTCGTGAGGGCCAGGGTGTGCTTCGTCGAGAGGCTGACCGGCCCCCGCCGATGGCCCTTCTCGAAGCCCGCGGCTCCGATGAGCCAGGCCGCCGATACCTTGACGCGGTCGTCGCCCGCGGGCCAGTGCGGGGGTTCGCCTCCGGCCCGCTCGGCGACCTCGTGGAGGTCTTCGGCGCTGATGATCGGGTTGGTGAAGAACGAACCCGCGCTCCAGGTGTCGTGGTCGCCCTCGTCCAGGACCATGCCCTTGCCCCTGCGGAGGGCGATGACCGTCTCGCGCGCGTCGCTCAGCGGCACCCGGTCGCCCACGTCCACGCCCAAGCGCCTCGCCAACTCGGCGTAGGCGATCGGCTGGGACTCGCCCGTCGCCTCGAGCCGGAAGTCGACGCTCAGGACCAGGTACCGGTCCGAGTGCTTGAAGACGCTGTGGCGGTACGCGAACCCGCATTCGGCGGGGGACCAGTCGCGGACCTCGTCGGCCTCGCGGTCCCAGACCCGCACCGACTCGATGGTGTTCGCGACCTCCTGGCCGTACGCGCCCACGTTCTGGATCGGGGTCGCGCCCGCCGAACCGGGGATGCCGCTCAGGCACTCCACCCCTGAGAAGCCGTTCGCGACGGTCCACGCCACGAACTCGTCCCACACGTGCCCGGCCTGGACCCGGACCAGCCCTTCGCCGACCGTTTCGACCCCCTCGCCGCGCAGGAGCACGACCGTGCCGTCGAAGCCCCCGTCGCCGATCACCACGTTCGAACCGCCCGCCAGGACCAGCGTCGGCCCCTCCGCCGCGCGCAGGATCCCGACCGCCTCCTCGGAGGAGGAGGCCTCGATCAGCTCGCGCGCCGGACCTCCTATCCTCAGCGTCGTGTACTCGCTGAGGGATTTGCCCGGAATCGGGCCGTTCGAGACCTGCTCGCTCGTTGGGCTGGCGTGTGTCACACCCGAAAGCCTAAGCTTTACGCAGGCTACGAGGAACGGCGGTCACCATGGCTAAGCTGCGCATCACCGACTACCTCACCGAGTTGAAGACCGAGGCCGCGGGCCTGCGCTCGGCGTGCGGACCAGGCGTCCTCGACCGCGTCGCCCCCTCCCGCCCCGACTCCACCGTCGGCGGCATCCTCCTCGAGCTCGCCCGCGAGTACCGCTGGGCCGTCGAAGCCCTCTTCACCCGCCCCGCAGAGGACCAGGACCTACCGCAGCCGCCGCCCGCGACCGCCCAGGGCGCCGCCATCCTCGACGTGTTCGACCAGTCCCTCGCCGCCGTCCTCGACGCGATCGAGGCCCGCGGCGCCGACTCGCCCGCGTGGACGTGGGCGCCCGTGGAGTGGCGCGCCGAGTTCTGGCACCGCCGGGTCGCCGTCGCCACCGGAATGGCCCGCTGGGACGTGCAGATGGCCGTCGGCGCGACCGCGCCCGTCCCCGCCGCGCTCGCCTCCGAGGCGATCACCGAAGTGTTCGAGGCGTTCCTGCCGGTCGGCGCCCGCCGCGGCGCGCACCCGGAGGCCTCGGGCCTCGTGCAGCTGTTCGCCCAAGACGCGGACGCGACCTGGTTCGTGCGCCTGCGCGGCGGCCGCGTCGCGCTGCTCGACCAGCCCGACTCGCGCACCGAGCTGCAGGCCCGCGCGGCGGGCTCGGCCTCGGACATCGCGCTGGCCCTGTGGGGCCGCCTGCCGTTCGGGATCTGCGACGTGGCCGGGGACGAGGGCCTGCTGCAGGCCCTGCGCGTCGAATAACGTTTCGGTAAACCTTCGAGGGAAACCGGACAAACGTTCGGCTGCCACTTGGCAAAGGCATTCCCCCGCGGCTAGGCTCACCTCACGACCGCACGGTGCTGCGCATCACGCGGTCGTGATCGCAGCGCAGGGTCGCGCCGCCCCGGCGAAGTCCCCGCTCTGTGATGCGACAACCGCCTTTTACCACGGATCGTCTGGCACGTACCTGCCAGGAAAAGGACTGAACATCATGGCAACAGTGACGTACGCGGGTGCCTCGCGCATCTACCCGGGCACCGAGAAGCCCGCCGTCGACAAGCTCAACATCGAGATCCAGGACGGCGAATTCCTCGTCCTCGTCGGCCCCTCCGGCTGTGGCAAGTCCACCTCGCTCCGGATGCTCGCCGGCCTCGAAGAGGTCGACGAAGGCTCGATCTTCATCAACGACACCGACGTGTCGAACCTCCCCCCGAAGTCCCGCGACATCGCGATGGTCTTCCAGAACTACGCGCTCTACCCGCACATGTCCGTCTTCGACAACATGGCGTTCGCCCTCAAGCTGCGCCGCATGCCGAAGGCCGAGATCAAGCAGCGCGTGGAAGAGGCCGCGAAGCTCCTCGACCTCACCGACTACCTCGGCCGCAAGCCGAAGGCCCTCTCCGGCGGCCAGCGCCAGCGCGTCGCCATGGGCCGCGCGATCGTGCGCGAGCCGCAGGTGTTCCTCATGGACGAGCCGCTGTCGAACCTCGACGCCAAGCTCCGCGTCCAGACCCGTTCGCAGATCGCCTCGCTCCAGAAGCGCCTGGGCATCACCACCGTCTACGTCACCCACGACCAGGTCGAGGCGCTGACGATGGGCCACCGCATCGCGGTCATGAAGGACGGCCTGCTGCAGCAGTGCGACACCCCGCGCACCCTGTACGACAAGCCGAAGAACACCTTCGTCGCGGGCTTCATCGGCTCCCCGGCCATGAACCTGAAGACCGTGTCCCTGACCGAGGCCGGCGGCCTCTTCGGCGACGTGACCCTCCCGCTCTCGCGCGAGGTCCGCGACGCCGCGACCCAGGACGGCGGCGACAAGCAGGTCACCATCGGCATCCGCCCCGAGCACTGCAAGCTCGGCTCGGAGACCTCCGGCGGCATCCCGATCGAGGTCGACCTCGTCGAGGAGCTCGGCTCGGAGGCCTACGTGTACGGCCACGCCGCGTACAACGGCTCCTCGGAGCGGTTCGTCGTCCGCACCGAGTCGGCCAACGTCCCGCGTCTGGCCGAGACCGTGTACGTCGTCCCGGAGCCGGGCCACGAGCACGTCTTCCACGCCACCACGGGCGAGCGCCTGAACTAGTGCTCTCGGGTCCCATCGGGGTCCGTTAGCAGGTCAAGACCGTAGGGGTCGTGCTTCGGCACGACCCCTTTCGCGTGCATCGGGCTCGTGTCCGAGCCGAAACGCGGCCGCAACGGAGCGGGCGCTACGGTATGAGTATGGCCACCCTCACTCCCCGTAGGCCACGGGTCGAAGGCGCCGACGGTTTCACCGTCGGCACCGGGTTCCACCGCGCCCTCGACGACGGCCGCCTCGAGTGCACCGTCTGCCCGCGCGCCTGCCGCCTGCGCGAGGGCCAGCGCGGGCTGTGCTTCGTGCGCGCCCGCCGGGGCGACCAGATCGTGCTCACCTCGTACGGGCGCTCCTCGGGGTTCTGCATCGATCCGATCGAGAAGAAGCCCCTCAACCACTTCCTGCCCGGGACGCCGGTGCTGTCGTTCGGCACTGCCGGGTGCAACCTCGCCTGCCGGTTCTGCCAGAACTGGGACATCTCCAAGTCCCGCGAGATCGACACGCTCAGTTCGGAAGCCGAGCCCGAGACGCTCGCCACGACGGCGAAACGCCTGGGCTGCAGGTCGATCGCGTTCACCTACAATGACCCTACGGTGTTCCTCGAATACGCTGCGGACTGCGCCGACGCGGCCCGCGAGGCCGGGCTCAAGGCGGTCGCGGTCTCGGCGGGGTACATCAGACCCGAAGCGCGACAAGAACTCTACGCGCACATGGACGCCGCGAACATCGACCTCAAGGCGTTCACCGAGGAGTTCTACCGCAAGATCGCGTTCGCTTCACTGAGGACAGTCCTCGACACACTCGAATACCTGGTGCACGAGACCGACGTGTGGACCGAGATCACCACGCTCCTGATCCCGGGCCACAACGACTCCGACGGCGAGATCGCCGCCGAATGCGCATGGATCGCCGAGCAGCTCGGCACCGACGTGCCGCTGCACTTCACCGCGTTCCACCCGGACTTCAAGATGCGCGACGTGCCGCCGACCCCGGTCGCGACACTCCGCCGGGCCAGGCGGATCGCGCACGACGCGGGGCTCCGGTACGTCTACACCGGCAACGTGCACGACCCCGAAGGCCAGACCACGGTCTGCGCGGACTGTGGCGAAGCCCTCATAGTGCGTGATTGGTACCGAATTGACCGGTATGCAGTGTCGGATAGCGGACAGTGCGGCCGTTGCGGCGCGGCCGTTCCCGGAGTTTTCGACGGACCGGCGGGAGACTGGGGTCCCAAGCGGCAACCGATCCGCATAGCCCCGCCGTCAACCAGACGAGCACCGGCACACGAACATACGGCTCACCGACCAGAGCCTTCACACCGACCATAGGAACCACCACCGGAAGACCTGCGATGCCTTCGATCAAATCAGACACCGTACGGCCCGCTGCCGTCGCCGGAGCCTTCTACCCGGCCGACCCCGGGCTGCTCCGCGCCGACATCGAGCGGCTCATCGACGCCGTGGGACCCGTGAGCGAACCGCTCGCGGCCGCCTACATCGCGCCGCACGCCGGCTACCGCTACTCCGGACCCGTCGCCGCCCAGGTCTACGCCCGCCTGGCCGCCCACCGCGGCCGCGTCAAACGCGTCGTCCTCGTCGGCCCCTCCCACCACTACCCGCTCCGCGGGCACGCCGCCGCGCCCTACGCGCGCTGGGCGACCCCGCTCGGCGAGGTCGCGGTCGCGGCCACCAACGTGGTCGGCTCCTCGCGCCTGCCGCACGAGGCCGAGCACTCGCTCGAGGTGCAGCTGCCGTTCCTGCAGGTCGCACTCGGACCCGACATCGAGGTCACGCCCGTCGCGTTCGGCATGAGCCAGTCCCCGGACGGCGCGCGCCTCATCGCCGCGCTCCGCGAGGAGGCGGGCGAGGACTCCGTCATCGTCTGCTCCACGGACCTGTCGCACTACCACGACCAGGCGACCGCCGAGCGGATCGACGCCGCGACGGCCGAGGCCATCCGCAGCCTGCGGCCGCGCGAGATCGCGTCGCAGCACGCCTGCGGGGTGTTCGCCCTGCGCGCGACGCTCGCCTGGGCCGACGCCACCGGCCGTCGCCCGCGCCAGCTCGCCCTGGCCACGTCGGCCGACACGGCGGGCACGCCCGACCGCGTCGTCGGCTACCCGGCCTTCGCGATCGAGAGCGCCATCTGCGCCGAATAGGTTTCGCATTTCCGGGCATGTCGGACCCCTGTGGGAGCATCGTCTTATTTCACATGGTGGTCGGAGGTGGATGCGGGTGGGAAGGGGCGTGCCCTATAGCCCGGGCCGTCTCGCGGGCCGCGAGGGCGGTGTGACACGGCGCGATGAGGGGAAACTCGCATGCTGACCGGCTCGGGCGACATCTACCCTTGAGGGCGTGACCGAGCACGAGCAGAACACCGACAGCGGCGACGACCTTCCCGAGCAGATGCAGATCCGGCGCGAGAAGCGCGCCGCCCTCCTCGCCGAAGGCAAGGAGCCCTACGCGCTCGGCTACCCGCGCACCCACACCCTCGCCGAGCTCCGCGAGCAGTTCGCGGGCCTCTCCGAGGACGGCGAGGCCTCCGGCGTCACCGTCGGCACCACCGGACGGGTGATCTTCGTGCGCACCGGCGGGAAGCTCTGCTTCGCCCGCCTGCGCGACGGCGACGGCGCCGAGTTCCAGGTGATGATCTCCCTCGCCCAGGTCGGCGAGCAGGCCCTCGCCGACTGGAAGCGCCTGGTCGACATCGGCGACCACATCGGCGTCACCGGCGAGGTCATCACCTCCAAGCGCGGCGAGCTGTCGGTCATGGCCGACTCGTTCCAGATCACCGGCAAGGCCCTGCGCCCCCTGCCCGTGGCCCACAAGCCGCTCGCCGAGGAGACGCGCGTGCGCCAGCGCTACGTCGACCTCATCGTCCGCCCGGAGGCGCGCGCGAACGCCCGCAACCGCGCGAAGGTCGTGCGCTCGCTGCGCGACCAGCTCGACGGCCGCGACTTCGTCGAGGTCGAGACCCCGATGATGCAGGTGCAGCCGGGCGGGGCGACCGCGCGCCCGTTCGTGACGCACATGAACGCGTACGACATCGACCTGTACATGCGCATCGCCCCCGAGCTCTATCTGAAAAGGTGCGTCGTCGGCGGCATCGACCGCGTATTCGAGATCAACCGGAACTTCCGCAACGAGGGCGCCGACTCGTCGCATTCGCCGGAGTTCGCGATGCTGGAGGCCTATCAGGCCTACGGCGACTACCGCACCATCGCGGGCTTGACGAAGTCGCTCATTCAAGGCGCGGCGCGTTCGGTGTTCGGCTCCGAGACCGTCGAACTCGCGGACGGCACCCAGTACGATCTCGGCGGCGAGTGGGCCGAGATCACCCTCTTCGGGTCCCTTTCCGAAGCGCTCGGAGAAACAGTGACCGTGGACACCCCGCTCGAGACGCTGCGGGTTTACGCGGAGAAAGTCGAACTCGGCGTCGACCCGAAGTGGGGCGCCGGGAAACTCGCGGAGGAATTGTTCGAGCTGCTGGTCTCCGACCACATCACGGCGCCGACCTTCGTGTTCGACTACCCGGAGGAGACCTCCCCGCTCACGCGCGGTCACCGCACCACTCCCGGACTCACCGAGAAATGGGACCTGTACATCCGCGGCTTCGAACTCGCCACCGGCTATTCGGAGCTGATCGACCCGGTCATCCAGCGCGAGCGCCTGGAGGCGCAGGCCAGACTGGCCGCGAAGGGCGACGACGAGGCGATGGGCGTCGACGAGGACTTCCTCCGCGCGATGGAGTACGGCCTCCCGCCGCTGTGCGGCATGGGCATGGGAATCGACCGGTTGCTTATGGCGCTCACCGGACTCGGTATCCGAGAGACCATCCTCTTCCCGCTGGTGAAACCCGAATAGCAAAGCCAAAGGAACCGCGCCGGATGGCCGCCCCATTTCTCGGGGCGCCTCCGGCGCGGTCCCTTTTCGCCCGGATCGGGGGCGACTCGGCCCCATAAAAGCAGCCAGGTGACCTGGACGGTAGCCGCGTATTCACAAATCGACTGCTCCACCCTCTTTCCCTTCGCTAATGGACTCGTATATGCTCTGGCACTAGCAGGACGGTTGTACCGGCAGCGCTAGTCGCTACAGTTCGAGAGGAATTTGCCATGGCGAAGAAGACACAGGTCATCCTGATCGACGATATCGACGGCAGCAAGGCTGAGGAGACCGTCAAATTCGCTATCGACGGGCAGGCCTACGAGATCGACCTCTCGGCGGGACACGCCAAGGAACTGCGCGACGCTCTGGAGAAGTTCCAGGAGGCCGGCACCCGACTCGGCCGTTACAGCCTGGGCGCACCGCGCGGCCCGGTCCGCGGCGCCGTCGCCCCGCGCCGCCAGACCGTGGACCGCGAGCAGAACAAGGCCATCCGCGAGTGGGCCGAGCGCAGCGGCAAGCGCGTCTCGCCCCGCGGGCGCATCCCGCAGGCGATCGTCGAGGAATACAACGCCGCGCACAACTAGTCAGCCCTCCGGCGAACCGACTTCGATGCCCGCTCCCCCTCAGGGGAGCGGGTATTTCGCGTCAAGCGAACAGAGGAAGGGAAACGGGGCGGCGTTCCGTTGTTCGGGACGGCGAGTCGACCGGGTGTCGTACCCGTCCGGCACCATTGGATTGCCGCCCCGGAGCGGCGGGTATTGCGCTCACAGCGAACCTGTTATCACCGGGAATGGTCGAAGGGGCACGCTTGTTGTCACCCACGTGGCACCCGTCGTCCGCAGACCCGGGAGATAAGGTGTACCCACAGGGTTTTGCAAGCCACGACCAGTAACGACGACAAGTAGCGGCGGACGCGAGGAGCAGAAGCGCATGTTTGAACGGTTTACGGACCGTGCCCGACGCGTGGTCGTCTTGGCTCAAGAAGAAGCCAGGATGCTCAACCACAACTACATCGGCACGGAACACATCCTGCTCGGCCTCATCCACGAGGGCGAGGGCGTGGCGGCGAAGGCCCTGGAGAGCCTGGGCATCTCCCTCGAAGGCGTCCGCCAGCAGGTCGAGGAGATCATCGGCCAGGGCCAGCAGGCCCCGTCCGGGCACATCCCCTTCACCCCGCGGGCGAAGAAGGTGCTGGAGCTGAGCCTGCGCGAGGCGCTGCAGCTGGGCCACAACTACATCGGCACCGAGCACATCCTGCTCGGCCTCATCCGCGAGGGCGAGGGCGTGGCCGCCCAGGTCCTCATCAAGCTCGGCGCGGACCTCAACCGCGTGCGCCAGCAGGTCCTGCAGCTCCTGTCGGGCTACCAGGGCAAGGAGCCCGCGGGCGCGACCGCCGGCGGCACCTCCCAGGAGGCGCAGCAGTCCGGTTCGCTCGTGCTCGACCAGTTCGGCCGCAACCTGACGCAGTCCGCGCGCGACGGCAAGCTCGACCCCGTGATCGGGCGCCAGCGCGAGATCGAACGCGTCATGCAGGTCTTGAGCCGCCGCACCAAGAACAACCCGGTGCTCATCGGCGAGCCCGGCGTCGGCAAGACCGCCGCCGTCGAGGGCCTGGCGCAGGCCATCAACAAGGGCGAGGTCCCCGAGACGCTGAAGGACAAGCAGCTGTACACGCTTGACCTGGGCGCGCTGGTGGCCGGTTCGCGCTACCGCGGCGACTTCGAGGAGCGCCTGAAGAAGGTCCTCAAGGAGATCAAGACCCGCGGCGACATCATCCTGTTCATCGACGAGATCCACACGCTCGTCGGGGCGGGCGCGGCCGAGGGCGCGATCGACGCGGCCTCGATCCTCAAGCCCATGCTGGCCCGCGGCGAGCTGCAGACGATCGGCGCGACCACGCTCGACGAGTACCGCAAGTACCTCGAGAAGGACGCCGCGCTCGAGCGCCGCTTCCAGCCGATCCAGGTGGCCGAGCCGTCGCTGGCGCACACCATCGAGATCCTCAAGGGCCTGCGGGACCGCTACGAGGCGCACCACCGCGTGTCCATCACGGACGGCGCCCTGGTGCAGGCGGCGACGCTCGCCGACCGGTACATCTCGGACCGCTTCCTGCCGGACAAGGCGATCGACCTCATCGACGAGGCGGGCGCGCGCATGCGCATCCGCCGGATGACCGCACCGCCGGACCTGCGCGAGATCGACGAGGAGATCGCCGAGACGCGCCGCCAGAAGGAGTCGGCGATCGACGCCCAGGACTTCGAGGCCGCCGCGCGCCTGCGCGACACCGAGAAGCGCCTCCACGAGAAGCGCGCCAAGCGCGAGCAGGAGTGGAAGGCCGGCGACCTGGACCAGGTCACCGAGGTCGACGAGGAGATGATCTCCGAGGTCCTCGCGAACTGGACCGGCATCCCGGTCTACAAGCTGACCGAGGAGGAGACCTCCCGCCTGCTGCGCATGGAGGAGGAGCTCCACAAGCGCATCATCGGCCAGGAGGACGCGGTCAAGGCCGTCTCCAAGGCGATCCGCCGTACTCGCGCCGGGCTCAAGGACCCGAAGCGCCCGTCGGGCTCGTTCATCTTCGCCGGCCCGTCCGGTGTGGGCAAGACCGAGCTGGCGAAGGCGCTCGCGGAGTTCCTGTTCGGCTCCGAGGACTCGCTGATCCAGCTGGACATGTCCGAGTTCCACGACCGGTACACGGTGTCGCGCCTCGTCGGCGCGCCTCCCGGGTACGTCGGGTACGACGAGGGCGGGCAGCTCACCGAGAAGGTGCGCCGCAAGCCGTTCTCGGTGGTCCTGTTCGACGAGATCGAGAAGGCCCACCCGGACGTGTTCAACACGCTCCTGCAGATCCTCGAGGACGGGCGTCTGACGGACGGCCAGGGCCGCATCGTGGACTTCAAGAACACGGTGCTGATCCTGACGACGAACCTCGGCACGAAGGACGTCGGCAAGGCCGTGTCGCTGGGCTTCCAGGCGGACGCGTCCGAGGGCGGCGACTACGACCGGATGAAGGAGAAGGTCTCGGAGGAGCTGAAGAACCACTTCCGCCCCGAGTTCCTGAACCGCATCGACGACACGATCGTGTTCCCGAAGCACACGCAGGAGGCGATCGTCGCGATCGTCGACCTCATGGTCAAGCGCATCGAGGACCAGCTCGCGAACCGCGACATGGCCCTGGAGCTCACGGACAACGCGAAGCTGTACCTGGGCCACAAGGGCTACGACCCGGTCATGGGCGCGCGGCCGCTGCGTCGCACGATCCAGCGCGAGATCGAGGACACGCTCTCGGAGAAGATCCTCTTCAACGAGTTCACGGCGGGTCAGATCGTGATCGTGGACGTCGACGGGGACCCGAAGGACGTCGAGAAGACGCACCTGACGTTCCGCGGCGCCGACAAGCCCGCGGGCGTGCCGGACACGCCTCCGGCCGAGCTCGCCGGCGAGCGGGCCCCGAAGAGCCCGGGTGCGGGCACGGGGACCATGCCGCCGAAGAGCCCGGGCGCCGGGCCGCGCGGCGGCCAGGTCGGCCAGGGCGGCGCCGCCTAGCGGCACTGCCGTAAGACGATGAACGGGGCGGGACCGAAAGGTCCCGCCCCGTTCATCGTCCCCGGCCCGCCCCAGCGCCGAGCACTGCCCGCGTCCGCCTTCGGGCACGAAAAAAGCCGGAGCGGGTGCTCCGGCTTCCTTCTCTCGCCAGTGGCGGAGGATAGGGGATTCGAACCCCTGAGAGCTTTCACTCAACACGCTTTCCAAGCGTGCGCACTAGGCCACTATGCGAATCCTCCGCAGAGCACTTTACTGGACGCTCCGAACGCCCGCCAAGCGGGTTCCCTGGGGTGACCTGCGTTGCACTGCGCACGCTCGGAAAGCGTGTCGAGTCGTGACGCCGGCGACCGTGAGGGCGCTCCCGGTTCGGCAACGGCGGCGGAGTGCGGTAGTCTGTTCCCCGTCTCCCATGCGGCGTCATCTTGTGAACCTCCCCAGGGCCGGAAGGCAGCAAGGATAAGCGGGCTCTGTCGGGTGCGTGGGAGACCCAGCCGCCTTAGCTCAGTCGGCAGAGCGTGTTACTCGTAATAACAAGGTCGACGGTTCGATTCCGTCAGGCGGCTCCAACACGAAAGGCCCCGGCTCCGGCCGGGGCCTTCGTCGTATCCAGCCCGTGCGGTCAGTCGGCCGCGGGGAGGTGCACCGTCACGACCAGGCCGCCCTCGGGGCGGGCGACGGCCGCCGCCTCGCCGCCGTGGGCCTTCGCGATCGCCCGCACGATCGACAGGCCGAGCCCGGCGCCTTTCGAGGCTGTCGCGAGGCGTTCGGTGCCGAGCCGCCGGAACGGCTCGAACAGGCCCTCGACCTCGAACGCGGGCACGACCGGCCCGGAGTTGGCGACCTCCAGGACCGAGGCGGCGCCGTCGCGGCGCGTCGCGACCCGCACCCAGCCGTCCTCGCCCGTGTTGTACCGGACCGCGTTCTCCACCAGGTTCTGGACCAGGCGCTCCAAAAGCACCGGGTCGCCGAGCGCGGGCGCCTCCTCGCAGTCGGCGGTCACCGTCACCTCCCCGGACGGCGTCTGCGCGACCACATGCACCGCCACGTCCGCAAGATCCACATAAGAGCGATCGGTGAGCTCGCGGTCGGAGCGCATGAGCAGCAGCAGCCCGTCGATGAGCCGCTCATGCCGACTGTTCACCTCCAGCAGCGTCTCGCCCAGCAGCCGCACGTCCGCCGACGCGTCCCGCCGGTGCACGGCCACCTCCAGGAGCGCCCGCGTCACCGTCAGCGGGGTGCGCAGCTCGTGGGAGGCGTTGGAGATGAACGCGCGCTGGCCGTCGAAGGACTGGTCGAGCCGTTCGAGCATGCGGTTGAACGTCTCGGCGAGTTCACGGAGCTCGTCGCGCGGCCCGCTGATCCTGATCCGCTGGTGCAGGCCCTTGTCGGCGGCGGGGGACTCGGCGATCTGCGCGGCGGTGTCGGTGACGTGCTGGAGGGGGCGGAGCATGCGCCCGGCGATGAACCACCCGAGCGCGATGGTGGCGAGGCTGACGAGGAACAGCGCGAGGACGCCCTGGTTGGTGATCTCCCCGAGCGCCTCCCCCCACACCTCGCCGACCATGACGATCCGGCGGCTCTCGGTGAGGACCGCGTCTTCGGGGAGCGGCTCCATGCCGCTGACCGACGACTGGAGCTCGTTCGTGTCCCCGCCGGTGCCGGGCACGGCGTTCGCGACGAGGCTGTACGTGAGGAACAGCAGCAGCATCCCGCCGAGCACGAACAGGCCGCCGTAGACGAGCGTGAGGCGGGCGCGGAGCGTCAGGCGCACAGGCGATCTCATTTCAGGTGGTACCCCACTCCCGGGACCGTGAGGACCACCGGCGGCTCGCCGAGTTTGCGCCTCAGTTTGAGGATGGTCATGCGCACGGCCTGCGTGAACGGGTCGGTGTGCTCGTCCCAGGCCTTCTCCAGGAGCTGCTCGGCCGAGACCGGCGCGCCGTCGGCGCGCAGCAGTTCGGCGAGGACCGCGAACTCCTTGCGGGACAACGGCACGTACCGGCCGTCGCGGAACACCTGGTGCAGGTGCGTGTCGAGCGTGATGCCGCCGCGCGCGAGCACCGGGGGCGCGGCGGGGCGCGCCCGCCGCCCCAGGGCCGCGACCCGGGCGGCGAGCTCCCGGAACGCGAACGGTTTCGGCAGGTAGTCGTCGGCGCCGAGCGCGAGCCCGGTGACGCGGTCGTCGACGTCGGCGGCGGCGGTGAGCATGAGCACCCGCGTCTCCCCGTACCCGGCGCTGATCGTCCGGCACACCTGGTCGCCGTGCACGCCGGGCAGGTCCCGGTCGAGCACGACCACGTCGTAGTCGTTGACGCCGAGCCGTTCGAGCGCGGCGTCCCCGTCGAACGCGACGTCGACCGCGTGCGCCTCGCCCCGCAGCCATTCGGCCACGGCGTCGGCGAGCAGCGGCTCGTCCTCCACCACCAGGATCCTCATGCCCTCCATCATGGCCCGCCCGTTGTTGCTCCGGCATTGCCGATCCGGTCGACGGCCGCGCAACACCCCGGCGGGTCCACTGGAGGGGCGGCCGGGACCGGCCCGGCCGCGTGAGAACGGAGCACCCCCCATGCGCCATCATCTTCCCGCCCTCCTGACCCTGCTCGCGCTGGCCGCGGCCGCTTGCACCGCCGACGACCCGCAGGGCGAGCAGGAAGCGGAGCTCGCGAAAGCACTCGAGTATTCGGAGTGCATGCGGGACAACGGCATCGCGGACTTCCCCGACCCTGAGGAGCACGAGGGCGGTGGCGGCCTCCAACTGCCCGAGGGGATCGACCCCGAGAGCGACGCGTTCGAGGCCGCCGCCGAAGCGTGCGAGCAGTACATGCCGGGCCCGGCCGCCGAGGACATGGTCGACGCCGACGCCTACGCCGCGCTCCTCGACTACGCCGAATGCATGCGCGAAGCCGGTATCGACCAGTTCCCCGACCCCGAGGAGGACGGCCTCAACGTCCGTTTCGACGAGCTCGGCATCGACCCTGACAGCGACGACTACCAGGCCGCCCTCGACGCGTGCGAGGACGAGCGGCCCGACGACGGGGCCCTTCACGACGGGGCCTGACCGGGCGGCGGCGTTGCCGGGGCGTTGCCGCCGCGGCTTACGGCCGGGCAACGCCGCCGCGACTGTACTGGTGCTGCCGCCGGGACCTCCCCGGCGGCGATGAAAGGACGAACATCCATGCGGCGACACACGATCGCACTCCTCCTGGGCCTCCTGGCCCTCTCGGCGGCCGCCTGCAGCGACGACGACGGCGGCGGCGGGGTGGCCGACGTCGGCGGCACCGCCACCGAGACCGCGTCCGAAGACGGCGGCGAGGAACTGGACGGCTTCGAGGAGGCCCTGGCGTACTCGGCGTGCATGCGCGAGAACGGCGTCCCGGACTTCCCCGACCCCGAGCAGGACGGCGAGGGCGTCCGCCTCGGCCTCCCCCAGGGCATCGACCCCGAGTCCGAGGAGTTCAAAGCGGCCGAAGAGGCCTGCGAGGACCTCCAGCCCGGGCCGGAGGAGGGCGCGACCATCGACCCCGAGATCTACGAGGCGCTCCTGGACTACGCGGCGTGCATGCGCGAGAACGGCGTCCCCGACTTCCCCGACCCGCAGCCGAACGGCGGCATCATGATGAACGGCGACATGGGCTTCGACCCCGAGTCCGAGGAGTTCCAGGCGGCCGACGAGGCCTGCGCCGAACTGCGCCCCGAACGCGGCGAAGGCCCCCAGAACGACAGCGAGGACGAGTGATGTCCCGCCAGCGCCGCAAGGGCGGCGCCGCCAGGGCCCTGGCCGTGACCGCCGTGGCGGTCGCCGCCGCGGGGGCCGCCGCGGCCGCGCTCGGGTTCGACCCGCGCGCGTTCTTCCAGGAGGTCGAGGCCGAGGCGACGCAGGAGACTCCGGCGACCGCCGAGGTCGTCCGGCAGACCCTCACCGAGACCGTCACGGCCACCGGCGACCTCGGCTACGGCGACGTGATCGGCCTCGACTGCCTGCGGTCGGGAACGTTCACGGCCCTGCCGGGCGCGGGCGACGTGATCGGCCGAGGCGGCGAACTCTACGCCGTCGACGACCAGCCGGTCACCCTCCTCTACGGCGGCCTGCCCGCCTACCGGACCCTCGCGTCCGGCTCCGAAGGCGCCGACGTCGAGCAGTTCGAGGAGAACCTCGCGGCGCTCGGCTACGACGGGTTCACCGTCGACGACGAGTACACGGACGCGACGGCGGCCGCCCTCGAGGACTGGCAGGACGATCTCGGCCTGACCGAGACCGGAATCGTGGAACTCGGCCAGGTCGTCTACGCCCCCGGTGAGGTCCGCGTCGACACCGTCGGCGTCGAACCCGGCGACCCGGCCCAGCCGGGCTCGCCCGTCCTCGACTACACGGGCCTGGGCAAGGTCGTCACGGTCGACGTCGACCTGGAGGACCAGGAGCTGGTCACCGTCGGCGAAGCCGTCCAGGTCACCCTCCCCGACGGGACCGAGGCGCCCGGCACGGTCGCCGACGCCGAGACCGTCGTGTCCGAAGCGGAAGGCGACGCTGAGGCCGCCACGTACCTCGAGGTGACCGTCACCGCCGACGACCCGGCCGTGTTCGACGGACTGGACCAGGCCGCCGTCGACGTCGGCTTCGCCGGGGACACCGCCGAGGACGTCCTCACCGTCCCCGTCGAGGCCCTGCTCGGCCTCAACGGCGGCGGCTACGGACTCGAGATCGCCTCAGGGGACACGACCGAGATCATCGCCGTCGACACCGGCCTCTTCGCCGACGGCTCGGTCGAAGTGACCGGCGAAGGCCTGGAAGCGGGCATGGCCGTCGTGGTGCCGTCATGACCGCCCCCGCCGAGGCACGGCCGGTGGTCGAACTCGACGCCGTCTCCAAGACCTACCCGGGCGGGGTCAGGGCGCTGCGCGGCGTCTCCCTCCGCATCGACGCGGGCGAGATGTGCGCGATCGTCGGCCCGTCCGGTTCGGGCAAGTCGACGATGCTGCACCTCATCGGCACCCTCGACCGGCCCAGCGAAGGGACCGTCCGCATCGACGGCTTCGACGTCGCACGCCTGAAGGACAAGCAGCTGTCAGCGCTGCGCGCCACCAGGATCGGCTTCGTCTTCCAGCAGTTCCACCTCGCCGTCGGCCAAGAGGTCCTCGACAACGTCGCCGACGGCCTCCTCTACTCCGGGCGGCGCGGACCCGAACGCCGCGCCCGCGCCGCCCAGGCCCTCGAACGCGTCGGCCTCGCGCACCGCCTCGACCACCTCCCGAACGAGCTCTCCGGCGGCGAACGCCAGCGGGTCGCCGTCGCCAGGGCCATCGTCGGCGAACCCGCGGTGCTCCTCGCCGACGAACCGACCGGGAACCTCGACTCCGTGTCCGGCTCGGGCGTCATGGCGCTCCTGCACGAACTCCACGACGCCGGGACCACCGTCGTCGTCATCACCCACGACCAGGACATCGCGGCGTCCCTGCCCAGGCAGGTCGCCATGCGCGACGGGGAGGTGGTCTGAATGACGGCCCCGCCGAACGGACCCGGCGAACGCCCGCCGTGGCCGCCACCGGCCCCCGGCCAACCCGAGGCCGCACCGGCCGGACCCGCCGAGACGGCCGCGGACACCAAGCCGCCCAGGGGCTCCGCGAGGATGCGGTCCCTGCGCCGCACCGCACCCGCCACAGGGCCTTCCGCGAAGACACTGCGGGCCGCCCGCATGCACCCCGGCGACGTCCTCCGCGTCGGCGCCACCGGCCTGCGCACCCGCCCCCTCCGGGCGTGGCTCTCGGCCCTGGGCATCGCGATCGGCATCGCGGCGATGATCGCGGTCGTCGGCATCTCCTCCTCCAGCCGCGCCGAACTCGACCGCCAGCTCGCCGCGCTCGGCACGAACCTCCTCACGGTCTCCCCGGGCACGTCGATGATGAGCGGCGAGGTCGGCGTCCTCCCGTACGAGGCCGTCGCCATGATCGCCCGCATCGCACCCGTCACGCAGGTCGCCGCGGTCGGCCAGGTCCCCGACGTCAACGTGTACCGCACCGACCGCATCCCCGAGGGCCAGAGCGGCGGCATGACCGTCTGCGCCGCCGAACTCGCCCTGCTCGACGCGGTCGGCGCCGAACTCGCCGACGGCGTCTGGCTCAACGAGGCCACGTCCCGCTACCCGGCCGTGGTGCTCGGCGCGAGCGCGGCCGAGCAGCTCGGCGTGACCGGCGCGGGCGTCGACGTCTACATCGGCGGCCAGTGGTTCACCGTGGTCGGCGTGCTCGAACCGGTGGCGCTGGCCCCCGAGCTGGACTTGACGGCGCTGGTCGGCTGGGAGGCCGCGGCGTCCTATCTGGGGTTCGACGGGCATGCGACGACGGTGTACACGCGCGCTGAGGACGCGTACGTGCTCGAGGTGGCGGGGGTGCTGGCGGCGACGGCGGATCCGTCGGCGCCGGACGAGATGTCGGTGTCGCGGCCTTCGGACGCGCTCGAGGCGCAGCAGGCGGTGGACAGCGCGTTCACCGGGATGCTGCTGGGCTTGGGCGCGGTGGCGCTGCTCGTCGGCGGTGTCGGGGTCGCGAACACGATGGTGATCTCGGTGCTGGAGCGGCGCAGTGAGATCGGGCTGCGCCGTTCGCTGGGGGCGACGCGCGGGCAGGTCCGCGTGCAGTTCCTGGCGGAGTCGCTGCTGCTGAGTGCGCTCGGCGGCCTCGGCGGGGTCCTCATCGGGACGGCGGTGACCGTGGGGTACGCGTCGTCGCAGGGCTGGCCGGCGGTGGTGCCGTACTGGGCGAGTGTCGGGGGCGTGGGCGCGACGCTGTTCATCGGCGCGGTCGCGGGCCTGTACCCGGCGATCCGGGCGTCCCGCCTCTCGCCGACGGAGGCCCTTGCGGCCCAATAGAAAAGGAGCGGCGGCCGCCCCGGGAGGGACGGCCGTCGCGTCGTCCGCGCGCCTAGAGGTACTGGCGCAGGACCGGTGTGAGCAGGCCCGCGATCTTGGCGTGCCCGGCGTCGTGCGGGTGCACGTTGTCGCTGGTGTCGGTGGCCGGGTCGACCCAGCCGCGCGTGTCGACGTAGTGGACCTTCGCGTCGCCCGCGGCGTTCCGGTTCGCGACCGCGTTCTGGACTTCGGTGAGCAGCCGTTCGCGGAAGACGCCCATCGCGAGGATCTCCGCGTTCGGGTAGGACTGGCGGACCCGCTGCAGGAGCGTGATGTAGTCGGCCTGGAACTGGGCGGCGGTCACCTTGTTGTTGGTGCCCAGGTTGATCACGACGATGTCGGTCTCGTAGGTGTTGAACTCCCACAGGTCGTTGGCGTCCTGGTTGGTGGTGCGCAGGAACCAGTCCATCATGCCGCGGCAGTCGGTGGGGGAGACGCACGCGCCGCCTTCGGCGACCTGCATGTGGGAGGCGCCGACCGCTTCGGCCGAGTTCCACGCGTAGGTCGAGAAGGGGCGGTCCGCGTTCGGCTGGCCGACGGTGATGGAGTCGCCGATGAACTCGATGTGCGTAGCCGGGCGGACCGTGGAGCTGGTGGCGCCGCCGGAGGCGAGGATGAACCCGCCGAAGGACGGGTCGCCGGTGTAGGACCCGGCGCGCTCGCGGAAGCCGATGCGGATGGTGTGGGTGCCGGAGAGGCCGCTTCTGACGGTGACGTTGCCCGAGACCGCGCGCATCCACGTCTCGGCGCCGCCGTTGATCGAGTACCACATGTCGATGGTGTTGCGGAGCTTCACGCCGATGGAGGAGCCGGAGAAGGCGGTCTCGACGTAGCCGCCGGCCCAGCCCATCTGGTGCCAGGTGGCGTCGTCGCGGTCCCAGCGGCCGTAGAACTGGACGTTCGGGTCGGTGAGGGAGCCGTTCCCGGCGGCGCCGGTGGAGCCGAGGGGCACGAGCTTCCAGTGCTGGGACTCGAGGTTGTTCCGGTCGTACTGGGAGACGCGGCTGCCCGCGGTGGTGGCCCACTCCCAGTTGTCGAGGGCCTTGCCGGAGTTGCGGTTGACGAGTTCGACGCTGCCGTCGGACTGGGTGTTGACCTGCCACTGCTGGTTGGTGCCGTTGTTGTCGGACCACTGGACGATGTCGGCGCCGTTCGCGGTGGACTTGGCGTAGACGTCGAGTACCTGATTCGAGTGCCGGGCTTGGATCCGGTAGTAGCCGCTGCCCGAGTCCACGAAACGGAACTGCTGGCTGGTGGCGGTGGAAGGGGTGGCGAGGACGGCTTTGGCGCCCGCGGTGGCGGACGCGCCCTCGATGCTGACGGCGAGGCCGGAGTGGTCGTTGACGATCCGGTACCAGACGTTGGTCTCGACGGCGGCGGCCGGAGCGGCGGTGAGGGCGGTGAGGCCCGCGGCGGTGCAGACGGTGACGAGGGCGGCGGCGAGCCACCGCAGGAGACTTCGCCTGCGGCGGGGCGGAGCGGGAGTGCGCAAGGGGGAACTCCTTTAATTGAAACGTTTAAATGTCTTGCTACCGTTTGAGGATACCGCTTACACGTGAGCGGGACCACCCCTCCGAACGCCCGAAAACAGCGAGTTCGCGACACCAGACGACACCCGCCGCACCCAGACCACACCCCCGCTGTGCCCGCCACACCAACTCCACCGGTCGAGCCGCCCCATGTCGGACCCACGCCGTACCCTGACAAAGACGCACCACCCGGCCAGCAGGAGGAAGACGTGGCACTCGCGCTGTACCGCAAATACCGGCCGCAGACCTTCGCCGAGGTCGTCGGCCAAGAACACGTCACCGAACCCCTCATCAACGCCATCCGCGCCGGCCGCCTCAACCACGCCTACCTCTTCTCAGGCCCCCGCGGCTGCGGCAAGACCTCCTCCGCCCGCATCCTCGCCCGCTCCCTCAACTGCGCCCAAGGCCCCACCCCCGAACCCTGCGGCGAATGCCGATCCTGCAAAGCCCTCGCCGCCGACGGCCACGGCTCCGTCGACGTCATCGAAATCGACGCCGCCAGCCACGGCGGCGTCGACGACGCCCGCGAACTGCGCGAACGCGCCGTCTTCGCCCCCGTCGACTCCCGCTTCAAGATCTACATCATCGACGAAGCCCACATGGTCACCGCCGCAGGCTTCAACGCCCTCCTCAAACTCGTCGAAGAACCCCCCGAATACGTCCTCTTCATCTTCGCCACCACCGAACCCGACAAAGTCCTCCCCACCATCCGCTCCCGCACCCACCACTACCCCTTCCGCCTCATCCCGCCCCCCGCCATGCGCGAACTCTGCCGCAAACTCTGCGACGAAGAAGGCGCCACCGTCGCCGACGACGTCCTCCCCCTCGTCGTCCGCGCCGGGGGCGGCTCCGCCCGCGACACCCTCTCCGTCCTCGACCAGCTCATCGCCGGAGCCGGACCCGAAGGCGTCACCTACGAACGCGCCGCCGGCCTCCTCGGCGTCACCGACGCCGGCCTCCTCGACGAAATGTGCGAAGCCTTCGCCGCCGCCGACGGCCGCGCCGTCATGGAAACCGTCGAACGCGTCACCGAAGGCGGCCACGACCCCCGCCGCTTCGCCGGCGACCTCCTCGAACGACTCCGCGACCTCATCGTCCTCCACCAAGTCCCCGACGCAGGCACCACCGGACTCGTCGACGCCCCCGCCGACCAACTCGCCAAAATGACCAGCCAAGCCACCCGCATGGGCACCTCCACCCTCACCCGCATGGCCGAAGTCATCGCCGCCGGACTCGCCGGCATGCGCGGCGCCACCGCCCCACGCCTCCTCCTCGAACTCGCCTGCGTCCGCGCCATCCTCCCCGGCTCCGACGAATCCATGGCCGGACTCACCCAACGCCTCGAAACCCTCGAACAACGCGCCGCCGGAGCCGCCTTCGCCGCCCCCGCCCGCGACACCGCGAGCCCCACCGGCGCCGCAGCCGCACGCGCCGCGCTGGCGAGGACGGCCGAACCCGCGGCCCCCGCGCCTGCTCCGGCCGCGATACCTGCCGAACCCGTCCCGGCCGCCGTCCCGCCGTGGGAAGACGAAGCGGCGCAGGCAAACCCGCCGCAGCAGGCCCCGGTGCCCGCTGCCGCACCAGCTCCTTCCGCAGCGCCCGCCGCTCCCCCCGCCGACGACTGGGCCGACGCCGAACCCGTCCCGGCCCCTGAGCCGGAGGCGCCCGCATACGCGCCGGCCGCCGACGCGGGCGGCATGACCGCTGCGTCGATCCGGCGCCAATGGGACCGGATCATGATGGCGGTCAAGGACAAGAAGCGCACCACTGCCGCGCTGCTGCAGGACGCGACGATCGCCGACGCCTCCGACAACGAGGTGGTGCTCGCGTTCAAGCACGCCTTCCACGCCGAGAACCTGCAGAAGGAACCCGCTTACGGGATCGTCGTCGGCGTCTTCAACGAGGTGCTCGGCGGCAGCTGGAAGATCCGGTGCGAGGTCGGGGAGGCCGGGACCCTCCCAAAAGCGGTGACGGGAGCAGCGCCTAGCCCGGCGCCGAGCCGCACCGCGCCCGCCATGCCGCAGAGCGCGGGCCGCCCGCAGAGCACGCCGTCTCGCCAGGCCCCTGCGCCCGCCGCGGAGTCCTTCGAGGAGCCCCCGGCCGACGACTACGACGAGCCGAGCCCCGACGACCCGGTGGCCCCCGGCGGCTTCGGCACGAGCGAGGAGCAGGCCGTCAAACTCCTGACGACCGCCTTCAGCGCCAAGCAAATCGCCTGAACAACCCTCGCAAAGTTATCCACAGGCAACGACCTGCCCAAACGCTGCCTCCGCCCAAAGTTATCCACAGGCAGAAAACTTTCCGTTGCCACTTGACTACGGCCGTGTTGTAGTAGATAGCAAAAACGGAAACGGACACCAAGCCATCTGGCACCGGCGGGATGGCGGCGACAAGAGGGAATCGCGATACGTCGCCATACCGAGGTCACGCGCGGCAGTCCAGCCGCGCGTGGTCCCCGCCAGGTGCCAGCCCACCCCTTCCGCTCCCGCGGGAGCAAGGCGCGGGCGGCCGGACACACCAGCCCGGCCGCCCGCCACAATCACGGATGTCGCTCGAGACGGATAGGCTGGCGGGACACCAAGGAGACCCGGAGCCGACAGCGAGGAGCGACATGGACATGTTCGCAGGAGGAGACCTGCAGAAGATGCTGCAGCAGGCGCAGCAGATGCAGGCCGACATGATGCAGGCCCAAGCCGAGCTGGCCGAGTCCGAAGTCACCGCCTCCGCCGGCGGCGGGCTCGTGAGCGCCACGGTCACGGGTGACGGTGAACTCAAGGGCGTCAAGATCGACCCGAAGGCGGTCGACCCCGAGGATGTCGAGACCCTCGAAGACCTCATCCTCGCCGCGGTCCAGGCCGCCAACGCCGACGCCAAGCGCCTCGCCGCCGAGAAGATGGGCCCGCTCGGCGACGCCCTCGGCGGCATGACCGGCGGCCTCGGCCTCCCGGGCATGTAGCACGAAGACCCCCGCAAGCAGCAGAAACAGAAGCCTCTCGGGTAAGTAGCGCGAAGACTCCCGCAATACAGAAGCAGCAGCCTCTCGGGCACGTGGTTCGGAGTGGGCCTTGGCAGCAGGGGTTCGCGGGGCTGGAAGGCTTTGGCGGGCTTACGCAATCGCGGGCACCGCATTCACATTGATCACGAACGAGCCGCAGGAAAGAGAAGATCCTTGTACGACGGGGCTTTGGGCGACCTCATCGAAGAGCTGGGGCAGCTCCCGGGCATCGGGCCGAAGAGCGCCCAGCGGCTGGCCTTTCACCTGCTCGCGTCTGAGAGCGCCGATGTGGAGCGTCTGACCTCGGCGCTTGAGCGGGTGAAGGCCCAGGTGCGGTTCTGCGAGACCTGCGGGAACGTGACCGAGGCGGAGCAGTGCGGCATCTGCAGGGACCCGCGCCGGTCGGAGGCGTTGATCTGCGTCGTCGAGGAGCCGAAGGACGTGCTGGCGATCGAGCGCACCGGGGAGTTCCGCGGCCGGTACCACGTGCTCGGGGGTGCGATCAACCCGTTGGAGGGCATCGGCCCGGACGACCTGCGTATCCGCCAGCTCATGATTCGACTCCAAAAGGGAGAGACCAAGGAGCTGATCCTCGCCACGGACCCGAACACCGAGGGCGAGGCGACCGCTACCTATCTGGCGATGCTGGTGAAACCCATGGGGTTCAAGGTGACGCGTTTGGCGAGCGGGCTGCCTGTCGGGGGTGACCTGGAGTATGCGGACGAGGTGACGCTGGGCCGGGCCTTCTCCGGTCGGCGGGATGTCGACTAGGGGATAGGCCGGGATAGGTCGAGTCGGGCCGGGCGGGGTTGTAAGCGAGCTGGGTCGAGTCGGGCCGGGCTTGGTCCAGTTGGGCTCAACGGGTTGTGCGGCTGGCGGGGTCGAGCCGGCCGGGGTTGGGGCCAGTTGGGTTCAACGGGTTGTGCGGCGGGTCGGGTGGAGTCTCGCGGGGTTGCACGGAGGCCTTCGGCGGCTTCGGGTGTAGTCGGCAGATGTACTGTCCGTTACTCGTGGTCGCGCCTGGTGATTTTGGGTCTTGCTGGGGCGCAACGGGTTTCACTTCGGTGCGATCCTTACGATTTGGGTAACAATATTCGCCGAAACGGTCACGATCACATAACGCTTAACAGTGGTGTAACTCACCTGGTCTTAGGCTGTCTCTACCTCCGAATACCCAACGACCGACGGGTGAGACAACCTATGCGCACGTCACCAACCCCAATCAGGCGCGCCCTCGCCGCGGCGGCCGGCGCCGCCATGGCCTTGGGCCTGTTCACCGCCTGTTCCTCCGACGGCGATGGCGGCGGGGACGCCGACACCGCCGAGGACTTCGACTTCTCGTGTCCTGAGCGCACCGACGGCGAGCCCGCCGCGGACGCCGCGATGAACGAGTCGCAGCCGTTCGTCTTCGGCACCCCGGGCGACCCGACCAGCCTCGACCCGATCCTCGCCTCCGACGGGGAGACCTTCCGCGTCAACCGCCAGGTCTTCGACACGCTCCTCGACGCGGACTGCACCGACACCGTCCCCGGTCTCGCCGAGTCCTACGAGCAGAACGAGGAAGGCACGGAGTGGACGTTCCACCTGCGTGAGGGTGTGACCTTCCACGACGGCGCGGCACTGGACGGCGCGGCCGTGTGCAAGAACTTCGAGCGTTGGGCGAACTTCAAGGGCGGCTTCCAGTCCCCGAACTTCACGTACTACTACTCGTCGGTGTTCGGCGGCTTCGCCGAGAACGACCCCGCGATGGGCATCGAGACCGAGTCGATCTACAAGGGCTGCACCGCAGACGGTCTCACCGCGACCATCAGCCTGAGCAAGTACACCTCGAGCTTCCCGGGCGCGTTCACCCTCGAGTCGCTCTCGATCATCAGCCCGAACTCGATCGACGCCGTCGCCGACGTCGAGCTCCCCGCGGCCGACTCGCCGCTCCCCGAGTACACCCAGACCGTCGGCACCCTCGCCGGAACCGGGCCCTACAAGCTCGAGAGCTGGGACCACAGCTCGCAAGAGGTCGTGCTCACCCGCAACGACGCGTACTTCGGCGAGCCCGCCAAGGTCAAGACGGTCATCTTCAAGACCATCTCGGACGAGACCGCCCGCCGCCAGGCCCTCGAAGCCGGCGACATCCACGGCTACGACCTCGCCGCCCCCGCCGACGCGCAGGCGCTCATCGAGGCCGGATACCAGGTCCCCGTCCGCGGCGTCTTCAACCTGCTGTACCTCGCGTACACGCAGTCCCATGCGCCCCTTGAGGACCACGCGGTCCGCGAGGCCCTCTCCTACGCCATCGACCGCGAACGAATCGTCAACTCGGTGCTCCCCGCGGGCGGCATGGTGGCGACCCAGTTCATCCCGCCGAGCCTCGAGGGCTACTCGGAGGACGTCGCCACCTACGACTACGACGCCGAGAAGGCCAAGCAGATGCTCGCCGACGCGGGCGCGGAGGACCTCTCCATCACCTTCTGCTACCCGACCGACGTCACCCGCCCGTACATGCCGGCGCCGAAGGACATCTTCGACATGATCTCCTCCGACCTGCAGGCCGCGGGTGTCACGGTGGAGGCCAAGCCGATCACGTGGGTCGACTACATCCCGACCACCCGCTCCGGCGAGTGCCCGCTGTACCTCCTGGGCTGGACCGGCGACTTCGCCGACCCGTACAACTTCCTCGGCACCTGGTTCGCCACGGAGTCCACCGAGTGGGGCTTCAACAACCCCGAGGTCTTCGACGCGATCGCCGCGGCGAACACCGAGCCCGACGAGGCCACCCGCGTCGAACTGTGGAAGACCGCGAACGAGGCCGTGATGGCCGAGCTCCCGGGCCTGCCGATCTCGTCCTCGCCGCCGTCGATCGCGTTCGCGCCGAACGTGTACCCGCCGGACGTCTCCCCGCTGACGCGGGAGGACTTCTCGCAGGTCTACTTCACCACCGGCTCCTAATCGGATCGATTACAGCCGAATATGCTGCGCTACACCGTTAAGCGCCTCCTGCAGCTGTCCGTGGCGCTCTTGGGACTCTCGCTGCTGCTGTTCGCGTGGTTCAAAGCCCTTCCGGGCGGACCCGAGAACCGGCTGCTCCCCGAGAACGCCACGACACAGCAGCGGGAGGCGCTGCGGGCCGCCCTGGGTCTGGACGAACCGGTCTGGACCCAGTACGGCGAGTTCCTCGGCCGGATCATCCGCCTCGACTTCGGCTCGTCCCTGTCGAGCGGGCGTCCGATCGCGACGGAGCTCGCCGAACGCCTGCCCGCCACCATCGAACTCTCCTTGGCCGCCATGATCATCGCCGTAGGACTGGGCATCCCGCTCGGCTACCTCGCGGCGAAGCGCCGCGGCACCTGGATCGACTTCGGCACCGTCTCCGGCTCGCTCCTGGGGACGTGCATCCCGATCTTCTTCCTCGCCGCCATGCTCAAGGTGGTGTTCGCGCAGGAACTCGGGTGGCTGCCGACCACGTTCCGCCTCACCGCCGGAGCCGACTTCACCGAGGTCACGGGCCTGCGCGTGTTCGACGGCCTCATCACCGGCGAGCTCGACATCGCCTGGGACGCGGTGAAGCACCTGATTCTGCCCGCGATCGCGCTCTCGTCGATCCCGCTCGCCGTCATCGTCCGCATCACCCGGGCCAGCGTGCTCGACGTGGTCGGCGAGGACTACGTGCGCACTGCCGACGCCAAGGGCCTCAAGCCCTCCACCGTCCGCGGGCGCCACGTCATGCGGAACGCGATGCTCCCGATCGCCACGATCATCGGCCTGCTGCTCGGCAGCCTCTTCGCGGGCGCCGTGCTCACCGAGAGCGTGTTCGCGTTCGGCGGCATCGGCTCCTTCGTCTACCAGGCGACGACCGAGCGCGACTACCCCGCGCTCATGGGCTTCATCCTCGTCATCGCCGTGTTCTACGTGGTCATCAACCTCCTCGTGGACCTCTCGTACGGCCTGCTCGACCCGAGAGTGCGGGTGCGCAAATGACCATCGCGAAAATCGAGAAGCTCGACCGCCTCGTCGAGGCCACCGCGACCGCCCGGGACGCCCGCACCGGTTCCCTGTGGCGCCAGTCGATCCGGCGCATGCGCCGCTCGCCGATGGCGATCACCGGCGCGGTCATCGTCGGCCTCTTCGTGGTCGTCGCGGTCATCGGCCCGTGGGTCGCCCCGTACGACCCGACGGCCCAGACCTGGGGCCGCGAGGTGTTCCTCAACCGGAACATCTTCCCGGGCCCGCGCCCGGAGAACTGGTTCGGCCTCGACCACCTGGGCCGGGACATGTTCTCCCGCATGATCGTCGGGGCACGCCAGACCCTCCTCGTCGGCGTCGTGGCGACGTTCATCGGCTTCGTCGCCGGCGCGTTCATCGGCGGCGTCGCCGCCGCGGCGGGCACGTTCGGCGGACGCTGGGGCGAACGCGTCGAAGCGGTCATCATGCGCGCGGTCGACGTCGCGCTCGCGATCCCGATGCTGCTGCTGGCGTTGAGCGTCGCGGCCCTGCTGGGCCCGTCGCTGCGGACGGTCATGATCGCCGTCGGCGTCGCGCAGATCCCGATCTTCGCGCGCCTGCTGCGCGGTTCGATGCTGGCGCAGGCCCACTCGGACTACGTGCTCGCCGCGATCGCCATCGGCGTCCCCAAGGGACGGATCGTCGTCTCGCACATCCTGCCGAACTCCCTCGGTCCGGTGATCGTGCAGGCGACCCTCGTGCTCGCGACCGCGATCATCGAGGCCGCCGCGCTCTCCTACCTGGGCCTCGGCAACCCCGACCCGGGCAGCGCCGAATGGGGCACGATGCTCGCCGACGCGCAGCGCTTCCTCTCCGGCGCACCGCAACTGGCCATCTACCCGGCGGTCGGCATCATCGTCACGGCGCTCGGCTTCACCCTCCTGGGCGAGGCCATGCGCGAATCGCTCGACCCGAGGCTGAGGAGGCAGGAATAGTGGCACTGCTCGAAGTCGAAGACCTGCGGGTCGCCTTCGGCGCGTCCACCGCCGTCGACGGCGTCTCCTTCTCGGTCGCCGAAGGCAAGGTGGTCGGACTCGTCGGCGAGTCCGGCTGCGGCAAGTCGGTGACGAGCCTGGCGATCATGGGCCTGCTCCCGAAGGGCCGCGGCCGCGGGCCGCGCCAACCGGTCCAGGCCGCCGCCTCCGAACCGGTCGGCGCGCTCAAAGCCGCGACGCCGCAGACCGTCGCCGCCTCCGGAGGACGGGGCCGCCGCGGCGGCGCCGACGTCCAGGGCCGCGCCGTCTTCGACGGCACCGACCTCCTCCAGCTCACTCCGGCCGCTATGCGCCGCCGCCGCGGCAAGGACCTCGCCATGGTCTTCCAGGACCCGCTGTCGAGCCTCAACCCGGTCGTCCCGATCGGCCGCCAGATCACCGAGGTCCTCGAACGCCACCGGGGCCTCAAGGGCGACAAGGCGTCCAAGGAGGCCGCGCACCTGCTCGACCGCGTCGGCATCCCCGACCCGACCCGCCGCCTCAGGGAGTACCCGCACCAGCTCTCCGGCGGCATGCGCCAGCGCGTGCTCATCGCGATCGCGGTCGCGTGCGCGCCGAGGCTCTTGATCGCCGACGAGCCGACGACGGCCCTCGACGTGACGATCCAGGCGCAGATCCTCGAGCTCCTCAAGGACCTCGTGGAGACGGAGGGCACGGCGCTGCTGATGATCACGCACGATCTCGGTGTGGTCGCCGGTATCTGCGACGAGGTGAACGTGCTCTATTCGGGCCGTGTGGTCGAGTCCGCGCCGGTGCGCGAGCTGTTCCGCAAGCCGACCCATCCGTACACGGTGGGGCTGCTGGGTTCGATTCCGCGCCTGGACCTGCCGATCCATGAGCCGTTGACGCCGATCCGCGGTTCGATAGCGGACGTGATCCGCTGGCACGACGGCTGCGCGTTCGCGCCGCGCTGCGACCGTGTCGCATCGCCCTGTGTGGACGGTGAGCCCGCGCTGGTCGGCGCCGTGCACGCCCACCGTTGCGTCATGGCCGAGGAGGTCGCATGAGCACCGAGCAACATGAGCCGCGTGTTCCCGCGCAGCGCACTGAGGAGCCGGACTTGTCCATGGCCGCTTCGGCTTCCACGGCGGCGCCGCTGCTGGAGGTCGAGGATCTGAAGGTCCACTTCCCGATCCGGCGCGGCATCGTCGTGGAGCGGACGGTGGGGCACGTCCAGGCGGTCGACGGCGTCGGCCTCCAGGTCGACGCGGGTGGCACGTACGGCCTGGTCGGCGAGTCCGGTTGCGGCAAGACGACGTTCGGCCGGGCGGTGCTGCGTCTGGAGGAGCCGACGTCCGGCCGGGTGCGGCTCGGCGGGGACGATGTGACGGCGTTGAAGGGGGAGCGGCTGCGCCGCTTCCGCTCGAAGATGCAGATGGTGTTCCAGGATCCGCTGGGTTCGCTGAACCCTCGGCACAATGTGGACATGCTGTTGTCGGAGCCGTTGAAGGTCCACGGGGTCGGGTCGAAGGCGGAGCGGCGCAAGCTCGCGGTCGAGACGCTCGACGCGGTGGGCCTGCCGAAGTCGGTGCTCGAGCGGTTCCCGCACGAGTTCTCGGGCGGGCAGCGGCAGCGTCTGGGGATCGCGAGGGCGCTGATGCTGCGTCCTGACCTGATCGTGTGCGACGAGCCGGTGAGCGCGCTGGACGTGTCGATCCAGGCGCAGGTGATGAACCTGCTCGACGAGCTGCAGGGCGAGTTCGGGCTGACGTACCTGGTGATCGCGCACGACTTGGCGGTGGTCCGCCACCTGTCGGACCGTGTCGGGGTCATGTACCTGGGCAAGCTCGTGGAGGAGGCGGACTCGGAGACGATCTACGAGAACCCGCGCCATCCCTACACGAAGGCGCTGCTTTCGGCTGTGCCGCAGCCGGATCCGGAGGTCGAAGCGAACCGGGAGCGGATCATCTTGAAGGGGGACCTGCCTTCTCCGGCGAATCCGCCTTCGGGCTGCCGGTTCCGCACGCGTTGTCCTTGGGCGGAGGACATCTGCGCGGAGGTCGTGCCGGAGTGGCGTGAGGCGGCGAGCGGCCACAAGGTGGCGTGTCACTTCGATCTCTGATCGAACGAATGGCACAGCGATCTCTGATCGAACAGCGACCTGTAGCCGATTACGGCGGCGGGGGGGGGGGGGGGGGGCCCCCCCCCCCCCCCCCCGGGGCCCCCCCCCCCGGGCCCCCCCCCCCCGGCCGAGGTGGGGGGCGCGGTGGCGCCGGGGGCGGGCCGCCCCGCCCACCGGGGGTGTTATCACAAGCGCTTGTTAACATCTGACCCCCCCCCGAATTTCTACACGGGGGGGGGGTTTTTTTGGGGGGGGGGGGGGGGGGGGGGGGGGGGGCCCCCCCCCCCGCCGCCGTCGTTCACGGCCCTGCGGTCAGCGCTGCCAGGTCCTGATGGTGCCGTCGGCGTACCCGACGATGGCGGCGCGCAGCTCAGGGGCGCGCACCGACGCCAGCCGGACCGGCGCAGCCGCGTCTTCGGCAACGAGTTCCAACCGGTCGCCTTCCTCTGTGTCGGTGAGGAAGACGCGGTCCTGGTCGATGAGGAGGAGCGATTCGCCGGTGTCGCCGGGCAGCAGCCAGGTGTCGCGGACGGCGTCGAGGGGCCCGAGCGCGACCGGTCCGCCGATGGCGTTGAAGTTCCACAGGTCTGCCTGGTAGTACCGCTGGTCGGTCGCGTTGTAGAGGAACCCGCGGGAGGTGCCGTCTTCGCTGCGGGCGAACCAGAGTCCGCCGGTGCGTCCGGTCGCGGGGTTCCAGTCGGCGCTGGGCTGGGTGCGTCCGATCAGGGAGCCGTCGATCGGGTTGTGGACGGCGATCGCGCCGTCGCCCTCGGCGTGGGCGACGGCGAGTTCGCCTTGGTTGGGGGCGAGGGCGGCGTGTTCGGCGAAGCCGGGTGCGAACGTCATGCCCGGGCTGACGGTGCCGGTGTCGAGGTCGATCATGTTGCAGCCCAAGGCTGTCATGGCGGTGAGCGTCGGGACGCCGTCGAGGACGTGGGTCGCGTAGTCGGTCGTGGCGTCGTCGAAGGTGCCGATCGGGGTGAGTTCGGTGCTTCCGGCGTCGGCGGTGTGGACGCCTGACGCGTGGTCGACTGCGACCAGGCGTTCGCCGCCCGCCGGGTTGGCAGCGGCGAGCAGGGCTACGACCGGTTCATCAAGCATGGTCGTGGCGAGTTCGGTGCCGTCGGCGAGGTTCCAGGCCCGCAGTTCGGTCCCGGCGGCGGTGTAGAGCACGGGTCCGGCCGGGCCCGCGAGGGCGGTCATCGCGTCGATCGGGGCGTCGTGGGCGGCGATGGCGAGCCCGTCGTGCGGGAGGAGCGTGGTGGAGGCGATGTCCTTGGAGGCGTTGGTCTCCGCGGTCGGGTCGCCGCCCGTCCCGCCGTCCGTCTCGCGAGTGCCGTTGAGCCACAGCATGATCGCGGCGGCTCCGGCCGCGACTGGCGCGCCGATCGCAGCGGCGAGGAGGGCGCGGCGGCGCGGTTTGCCGCTGCTGGGCGGCGGCAGCGGGAAGGTGTCGCCGGGCAGGGCTTCGCCCCGGCAGGCGGCGGCGAGGTCGGCGGCGCCCTCCCAGCGCCGGGCGGGGTCCTTCTCGAGGGACCGCAGGACCATGGCGCGGGTGTTGTCGGGGACGGTGTCGGGGAGTTCGGGCGGCGGCTTGTGCAGGTGGCCGTGGACGACGGGGGAGAGGCTGGGCCCGGTGAACGGCGGTGTGCCGCTGAGGCATTCGTAGGCGACGACCCCGAGGGAGTAGAGGTCGCTGGCGGGGGTGAGCGGTTCGCCGTCGATCTGCTCGGGGGAGGCGTAGGTGAGGGTGCCGAGGCGCACGTCGGGGCCGGTGAGCGCGGTCTGGTCGGGCAGGAGCGCGATGCCGAAGTCGACGAGGCGGGGGTGGGTGTCGGCGCCGACGATGATGTTGGCGGGCTTGATGTCGCGGTGGATGACCCCGGCGTCGTGGGCGGTCGCGAGGGCGTCGGCGATCTCGGCGCACAGGCGCATGACCTCCCCTGGCGGGAGCGGCCCTTCGGTGAGGACGGCGTTGAGCGGTTCGCCTTCGATGTACTCCATGACGAGGTAGGAGTAGGTGCCGCGGTCGTCGGTCGCTTCGCCGTAGTCGTGGAGGACGGCGATGCCGGGGTGGCGGATGCGGGCGACGGCCTGGGCTTCGCGGACGAACCGGGCGTGGGCGGCGGCGTCGTCTTCGAACCCGTTGCGGTGGAGCAGTTTGATGGCGACGTCGCGGCGCAGCCCGGTGTCGTAGGCGCGCCACACCTGGCCCATGCCGCCGCTGCCGATGAGCGCGTCGAGCCGGTACCGGTCGGCTATGAGCTGTCCTGCGGGCATCGGCGTTCCTCACGGCTGCGGTGCCATCGGGGGAGTTGCTTTGGCACACAGCTTAAACGCCTGTATCGGGCGAGTCCAGGATCAATCGCGGCCGGGGCTCCCGAGCCGGTCGGCCTTCACGTCGCCGCCCTGCATGACCAGGCGCAGGTTCGCTTCGGGGTCGGTGAGGACGGCGAGGTCGCGGAGCGGGTCGCCGTCGACGACGAGCAGGTCGGCGAGCGCGCCTGGGAGGATCTGGCCGAGGCGGCCCGCTTCGCCGAGGAGCCGCGCGGCGGTGACCGTGGCGGAGCGGATCACGTCCGCGGCGGGGAGGACCGCGCCGCGGATCGTGAACTCCTGCAACTGGTGTCGGCGCATCCCGCCGAGGAGGTCGGAGCCGTAGCAGATGTTGACGCCCGCCCGGTGCGCGAGTTCGAGGGCGCGCAGGCCTGCTTCGAGGACGATCGGGTTCTTCGCGAGACTGGCGGCGGGGAGCCCGTGCTCGGCGCCTTCGGCGGCCATGCGCTCGTAGGTCACCAAGGTGGGCACCAGGAACGCGTCGTGCTCCAGAAAAAGCTCCACACTGGACTCGTCGATGAGGTTGCCGTGCTCGATCGACCGCACCCCGGCCGCGAGCCCCCGGTTGACGGCCCGCGCGGTGTACGCGTGCCCGGCGACGTACCGGTTGGCGGCCTCGGTCTCCTCGACGATCGCGCGGATCTCCTCCAGCGAGAACTGGGTCGAGTCGATCCGGTCGGTCGGCGACGCGACCCCGCCCGAGAGCATGACCTTGACGTGGTGCGCGCCCGTGCGCAGTTGCTCGCGCGCGGCCCTGCGCACGCCGTCGACGCCGTCGCAGACGGTGCTCAGGTCGGGGCAGCACTGGTGGTCCTCGCGGACGCTCCGCCCGCGCGGGCGGCCGTCGCCGTGCCCGCCGGTCTGCGACAGCGCCTTCCCGCCGAAGTACAGGCGCGGGCCCTCGACGACCCCTTCGTCGAGCGCCTCGCGCAGCCCGAAGTCCGCGCCGCCGGGGTCGCGCACTGTGGTGAAGCCCCGGTGCAGCATCTCCCGCATCTCCTTGGCGGCCTTCAACGCCACGTACGCGGGCGAGTCGTCGGCGAGGCCCGCGAGGTTCGCGGTGTGGGCGTTGACGTGCGCGTGGCAGTCGATGAGGCCGGGCATGAGCGTCTTCCCGGCGAGGTCGAGCACGCGGGCGCCCCCGGGCGCCTCCAGGTCCGGTCCGACCGCGTCGATCGTGCCGCCGCGCACCAGGACGCGCTGGCCCGGGACGAGTTCGCCTGCGGCGGTGTCGAGCACGGCGGCGTCGGTGAACAGCACGGTCTCGGTCATCGGCTTCTCCTGACGCGTCACGGCGACCGGACTGGCCGCGCGGCTAGTGCACGCACCAATATGCCCGACCGCCCCGGCGTCCCGCCACCGGGCCCGTCACGGCATGAGGAGCGCGTACTCGCGCAGGTGCCGTTCGAAGCCCGGCGCGATGTCGATCTCGACGATGACTTCGTCGATGTTCTGGAAGGGGCCCAGGCGTTCCACGCGTTCGCGCACGAGCCGCGCGGTCGCCTCGTTGAACCCGGGCAGCTCCCGCAGGACCTCGACGGGCGCGTGGTTGACGTCGACGAGCCCGCCGTCGTCGATCTGGCGCGGCAGCTCGGGGCGGCCGACGCCGCTGCGCTTCGCCAGCGCCGGGTCGCCTTCGGCGAGCCGCCGGGCGTCCTGGCGCAGCCGAGCGGCGCGGTCGAGCGCCGGTGCGACCCAGTCGTCCCCGGCCTGGGTCTGCTTCGGGGGTCTCGGCGACCGGGGTCGCGGTTCCCAAGGGGCCCACACGTACCGGCGAATCGCGAAGAGGTGCGCGGACGCCCCGACGGTGGAGGCGAGCAGGGACACGAGCCCGCCCGCGTCGGCCCATCCCGGCGTCGCCTCGACGGGGAACGGGAGGATGAACGCGATGAAGCCGACGAACGCGGCGGGGTAGAGGACGAGCGGGACGATGGTGCGGGCACTGGGGCGGCGCCCGGCGGCGACGGCGCAGGCGATCGGCGCGCCGAGGGCGGGGATCAGCGGGAGCAGCGCCCATCCGACCGTGCCCGCGCTGCGGGCCGCCGACCAGCGCGCTGGCGGGTGGTGGCGGGCGGGCTCGAGGGGCGCGTCGGGCATGCGGCCATGCTATCGACCGGACACCAGGCCGGCGTGTCTCATCACCGGCCCGGATACGCGGCGGGACCGTGTCGACGCGGGGAGCGGCGCGGGTTCGTGTTGGCGCGCTTGGGCGCCGGGTCGGCGTCGCGGCACGGGTCCCCGGGTACGGCGAAGGGCCGGACGGGAAACCGTCCGGCCCTTCGTCTCGCTGTACGCCCCTAGAGGTTCTCGATGACCTCGCGCATGAGGCGCGCGGTCTCGCTCGGGGTCTTGCCGACCTTGACGCCGGCGGCCTCGAGGGCCTCCTTCTTCGACTCGGCGGTGCCGGCCGAACCGGAGATGATGGCGCCCGCGTGGCCCATCGTCTTGCCCTCGGGGGCGGTGAACCCGGCGATGTAGCCGACGACCGGCTTCGTCACGTGGTTCTTGATGTACTCGGCCGCGCGCTCCTCGGCGTCGCCGCCGATCTCGCCGATCATGACGATCGCCTTGGTCTCGGGGTCCGCTTCGAACGCCGCGAGGCAGTCGATGTGGGTGGTCCCGATGACCGGGTCGCCGCCGATGCCGACGGAGGTCGAGAAACCGAGGTCCCGCAGCTCGTACATGAGCTGGTAGGTCAGCGTGCCCGACTTGGAGACGAGGCCGATCGGGCCGGTGCCGGTGATGTCGGCGGGGGTGATGCCCGCGTTCGACTTGCCGGGGGACGCGATGCCGGGGCAGTTCGGGCCCACGATGCGGGTCTTGTTGCCCTTGGACTCGGCGTAGTTCCAGAAGGTCACGGAGTCGTGCACCGGGATGCCCTCGGTGATGACGATCGCGAGCTCGATCTCGGCGTCGATCGCCTCGATGACGGCGGCCTTGCAGAACGCCGGGGGCACGAACACGACGGAGGTGTTCGCGCCGGTCTCGGCGATGGCCTCGGCGACGGAGGCGAACACCGG
Source organism: Glycomyces sp. NPDC048151 (assembly GCF_043202775.1). Taxonomy (NCBI): domain Bacteria; kingdom Bacillati; phylum Actinomycetota; class Actinomycetes; order Glycomycetales; family Glycomycetaceae; genus Glycomyces; species Glycomyces sp. NPDC048151. The sequence continues at coordinate 72,290 of NZ_JBIDBB010000007.1, forward strand.
CAGGCTCACGCCGTCGACGTCGACCTTGGTGCCGGCCTTGCGCGGGTTGACGCCGCCCACGATCTCGGTGCCGGCCTTGAGCATGCGGCGGGTGTGCTTCATGCCCTCGGAGCCGGTCATGCCCTGGACGATGACCTTGGAGTTCTCGTTGAGGAAGATCGCCATTGGACTAGGCCCCCTTGTTCGCGAGCTCGGCGGCCTTGTCGGCCGCGGCGTCCATGGTCTCGACCACGGTGATGAGCGGGTGGTTGGCGTCGGCGAGGATCTGGCGACCCTCTTCGGCGTTGTTGCCGTCGATGCGGGCGACGAGCGGCTTGGTGACGTCCTCGCCGCGGTCGGCGAGGGTCTGGAGGGCGCCGAGGATGCCGCGGGCGACCTCGTCGCAGGCGGTGATGCCGCCGAAGATGTTCACGAACACGGACTTGACCTGCGGGTCCGACAGGACCACTTCGAGGCCGTTCGCCATGACCGCGGCGGAGGCGCCGCCGCCGATGTCGAGGAAGTTCGCGGGCTTGACGCCGCCGTGGTTCTCACCGGCGTAGGACACGACGTCCAGGGTGGACATGACGAGCCCGGCGCCGTTGCCGATGATGCCGACGGAGCCGTCGAGCTTCACGTAGTTGAGGCCGGAGTCCTTGGCGCGCTGCTCGAGCGGGTCGACCGCGGACTTGTCCTCGAACTCGGCGTTCTCGGGGTGGCGGAAGTCGGCGTTCTCGTCGAGGGTGACCTTCGCGTCGAGCGCGAGGATCTTGCCCTCGGGCGTGCGCACGAGCGGGTTGACCTCGACGAGGGTGGCGTCCTCGGAGACGAACGCGCCCCACAGCTTGACGAACACGTCGACGAGCTGGTCGCGCAGGTCCTCGGGGAACCCGGCCTTGCTCACGATGTCGTTCGCGATCTCGGGGGTGACGCCGACGCCGGCGTCGATCGGGAGCTTGACGACCTTCTCGGGCGCGGTGTGCGCGACCTCTTCGATCTCCATGCCGCCCGCGGTCGAGGCGATGCACAGGAACGTGCGGTTCGCCCGGTCGAGGAGGTAGGAGAAGTAGTACTCCTCGTCGATGTCGGCGGTCACGGTGAGCATGACCTTCTCGACGGTGTGGCCCTTGATGTCCATGCCGAGGATGTTCGTGGCGTGGGTCTTGACCTCGTCGACGTTGTCGGCGAGTTTGACGCCGCCCGCCTTGCCTCGGCCGCCGACCTTCACCTGTGCTTTGACGACCACCCGGTCACCGAGGCGCTCAGCGAGCTCCACGGCCTCCTGCGTGGTGGTGGCGACGCCGCCGTCCAGTACCGGCACGTTGTGCCGGGCGAACAGTGCGCGGCCCTGGTATTCGTACAGATCCACTGTAGAGTCCGCTCCACTAGCTAGTCTTCTTTGACCGGGCCCGGGCCGTCCCGCCGGTGGGCGGGGTTCGGGTACAGGTGCCCGTAATCGCAGGGTAATCCCAGGCACCGCGCGGTTACACCTGGCAGTGCGCCGGTGTGACGAGTCAGGCTGAAAACCCGTTGACACGGGCCGGTGCAGGGCGTTCACAGCCTGCGGAGGGGAAAGTGAGCGCCGAACCCCGGGGGCCGGCGGGGACCGGGGCAAAGAGGCGGGGACCGGACGCACCCCTCAGGCGTCCGGTCCCCTTAGCGGGAATCAAGCCCACCCCTCAAAGGCTTGACTCCCTTAGGCACGATGCCCTATCGCCACCCCTCAATCGACAGGGCATCGGCAGTTTGTGGCACAGCTCTACAAACCGTGCGATATTGCCGCGATCCGAACCGGAAGTGAACTCCCGGTGCCGCGGCGGCCTTTCTCAATAGCGGCCTTTCGGCCCGCTGCCGATGCGTCTTCCGCTGTATTGCACTGCGTCCGACACTATTAAGAACGAGGGCGCTCGCGGCCGGTTACGGGATTCCCAGAGAATTTTTTGAGGCGGGCGTTTGCGCAGGCAGAGGCCTGTTACACGGCTGCGGGACGGCCCTGATCGGGTGAGGCCACATGCTCGCGCACCCATTCGGCGATCACCTGCGTCGAGGCCCCGGGACCGAATATCGCGGCCACTCCGGCTTCGCGCAGTTCCGCGGCGTCCTCATCGGGAATGATGCCGCCGCCGAAGACGACGATGTCGCGCGCGCCCGCTTCGTCGAGTAGTCGCAGCACTCGCGGGAACAGCGTCATATGGGCGCCGGAGAGAATGCTCAGGCCGATCGCGTCGGCGTCCTCCGCGAGCGCGGTCGCGACGACCTGCTCGGGGGAGTTGTGCAGGCCGGTGTAGACGACCTCCATGCCCGCGTCGCGCAGCGCCCGCGCCACGACCTTCGCGCCCCGGTCGTGCCCGTCGAGCCCGACCTTCGCGACGACCACCCTGATCGGTGTGCCGGTAGCGGACATAGATGTACCTCCTCGTACAGGAGGCCGCGGCACCCACGGCGCTCTTGGCGAACCGTGCGTGCCGCGGCCGTTGCTTACGAGTGAGCTTAGTCGCGACCGGCGTGAGGCGGTAGGCCTAACCGCCGTAGGGGGCCTGCGGCGGCTGCTGGCCCTGCTGCGGGTAGCCCGGAGGCGGCGGCGGGTACGCGCCCGGCTGCTGCTGGGGCTGCTGCGGCTGGCCGTAGCCGGGAGGAGGCGGCGGCTGCTGGCCGTACGGCTGCTGCGGGTAGCCGGCTGGCGGGTAGCCGCCCGCCATGGACGGGGCGCCCTTGATGTAGTCCTTGACGGCCTGGTCCTTGAAGTAGATGAAGGACGCGTAGCCGAGCGCACCCGCGAGGATGATGCTCTGGATGAGCGCGATCGCGCCCGCGGCCGGCAGGATCGCCATGGTGGCGAACGAGCCGAAGAGGCCGAGGATCGAGAAGCCCGCGCCGATCATGATGAGCACGATGCCGGTCATGCGCAGGCCGCTCGAGGCGATCTTGCCCTTCGGCAGGGCCCATCCGAAGTAGCCCCACGCGGCGGCCAGGAGGAGGCCGATGACGGTGAAGCCCGCGCCCGCCGGGTTCATCGCGATGGACACGATGTTCGACAGGAGGCCGACGCCGGCGGCGATGAGCACCATCAGGCCGATGCGCTTGATGCCGTCGGGCGCGTCGCCCGCCGGTGCGGCCGGGGCCTGCGGGTAGCCGCCGGGCTGCTGCTGGGGCGGCGGGCCCGGGAACGGCTGCGGCTGCTGGCCGTAGGGCTGCTGCGCCTGCGGCTGCGGGATCGGGCCCGAGCCGAGCGGGTTCGGCGGCGGGGGCTGCGAGGCGGGCTGGAACCCGGTCTGCGAGCCGCCCTGCTGCGGCATCACCGTGGTCTCGGCGAACGACGCGACGTTCGGCTCAGCCGGGCCGGTCGGGTTGCCGAGCGGTGAGGGCGGCGGGGGCGGGGTCGAGGCCCCGGCCGGTGCGCCGCCCTGGCGCTGGATCTTCATGGTCCGGTCGAGGCCGGACTCGTCGGCCGGTGCAGGCGTCGGTGCGCCTGCTCCGGGGGCCGCGGCACCGGGCTTCAGCTTGAAGGTGCCGCCGTCCTCGTCGGGTTGTTCGTTCTCTGGGGGAGTCATTGCATCCACGCTCCACGGGCCGGATCGGTTGTGACTGCTCTCGCCTTCACCATACCGACCGGGGCTGGGAGTCGGGGAAAGCCGTCCAGCCCGAGGTGTGATCGCCACGCGCCCAGGGGTAACGCGCTAGGCGCAGGCGTCCGCGCGCTTCGAGGCCGCCGGGTCGGCGAGGTGCTTGACGAGGACGGCCCGGTGCGTGGGCTTGGCGGCCTCGAAGCGCTCGCGGCCCGCGGGCGTGAGCATGAGGAAGTTCGCGCGGCGGTCGAAGTCGCAGGCGGCGCGGGTCACGAGCCCGGCCTTCTCCAGCCGCGTGACGGTGCGGGAGAGGGCGCTCTGGCTGAGGTACATCTCGGCCTCGATGTCCTTCATCTTGGCCTTGCCCCCGGCCTGGTCGCCGCAGGTGCGGCCCAGGATCAGGAGCACCTCGAACTCGCTGAGCCCCAGTTCGTGCCGGGACTGCAGCTCGTTCTCGAGCTCGCACGATGTGTTGTGGTACACGCGCAGTGTTTCAGACCACTTCGCGCCCACGTCTACGCCTGATTCAGCCTCCATGACCAGGAGATTACCATGTCAAGACATTTAATGTCCACTCATTAGATGCGTTGACATTCAATGCACGGGCATGTAAGTTTCTCGGCATGACGATCACCGAAAGCAAGCCCCGCACCGACGACCTCCCCGACACCCCCGATCCCGAATCACATGCCCCGAGCCGATGGGGGCCAAAGCTGTGGGCCGTCCTGTTCGTCGCCGGTCTCGCGATGTTCCTCGACGCGCTCGACGTCTCCATGGTCGGCGTCGCGCTCCCGTCCATCGGCGCCGAACTCGGCCTCGAGACCAGCTCGCTCCAGTGGATCGTCAACGGCTACATCCTCGGCTACGGCGGCCTCCTCCTCCTGGGCGGACGCATGTCCGACCTGCTCGGACGCCGCAAGGTCTTCCTGACCGCGCTCGTGGTCTTCGGCATCGCGTCCCTCGTCGGCGGCCTCGTCGACAACGAGGGCCTGCTCATCGCCTCGCGCATCGTCAAGGGCGTCGCCGCCGCGTTCACCGCCCCGGCCGCGCTCTCGATCATCACCACCACGTTCAAGGAAGGCCACGACCGCAACAAGGCGCTGTCCTTCTTCACCGTCTTCGGCGCCACCGGCTACGCCTCGGGCCTCATCGTCTCCGGCCTGCTCACCGGCATCGACTGGCGGCTGACGTTCTACGTGCCCACCGTCCTGGTGGTCGGCGTGATCATCCTGGCCTTCTTCGTGGTCCCCAAGAGCGCCCCTGAGCACGGCCGCATCGACTTCGGCGGCGCCGCGCTCCTCACCGGCGGCATGCTCGCCGCGGTCTACACCATCGTCACCGTCCCCGAGACCGGCTTCACCGCCCTCACCATCGCCACCACGGCCGCCGCGGTCATCCTCATCGGCGCGTTCCTGGTGGTGGAGAACAAGATCCAAGAGCCGCTGATCCGGCTCGGCATCCTGAAGGTCAAGTCGATCGTGCGGGCGAACCTCGCCGCGATGGCCATCTTCGGCTCCTACATCTCCTTCCAGACGATCGTGTCCCTCTACCTGCAGAACACGCTCGAATGGGACCCGCTGCAGATGGCCCTCGCGCTGGCCCCCGCCGGCATCATCGTCGCGATCCTGTCCCCGCAGGCCGGCAAGGTCATCGACCGCTTCGGCACCACGCCGATGATCATCGCCTCGATGACCTCGTTCGTCCTCGGCTACATCTGGTTCCTGATCCGCGCCGGCGACCCCCAGCCCGCCTACTTCCTGGACTACCTGCCCTCGTTCCTGCTGCTGGGCCTCGGTTTCGCCATCGGCTTCTCCGCGACCATGGTGCAGGCCACCGAAGGCATCGCCGACGACGAGCAGGGCCTGGCCTCCGGCCTCGTCCAGACCTCCGGCCAGATCGGCGGCGCGGTCGTCCTGGCCATCGCCACCGGCCTCATCTCCGGCGGCATCGCCACCAACCTCGACCAGTACCGGCCCGGCCTGTACCTCGTGACCGTCGTCGCGATCGTCGGCCTCCTCGCCAGCGCCACCGCGCTGCTGGGCCGCCGCGCCGCGGTCGAAGCCGCCTGAGAACTCCATAACAACACCCGCACAGTGGGGGCCACCGGAAACGGTGGCCCCCACTGTGTTTCCCGGTTCCCCTGCATTCAGTCGACGGTCGCCAGCGCCATGGTCGGCGGGACCTTCAAGGCCTGGCGGGTGGGGATGGCGACGGCGGCGTACGCGATGGCCGTGGTAACCGCGGCGACGGCCGGGACCACCCACAGCGGGCCCTGCGGCCACGGCTCGCCCATGAAGCCGATGCCCAAGAGGGACATGGGGAGGACGGAGACGAGCAGGCCCGCACCGACGGCGATGGCGGCGGTGATGAGGGCTTCGCGGCGGACCATGTGGCGGACCTGGTGCGGGGTCGCGCCGATGACGCGCAGCGCCGCGAACTCGCCGCGCCGCCGCGTGGTGGAGGCGGCGAGGCTGTTGCCGACGCCGAGGAGCACGTACCCGGTCATGGCGAGCATGACGAGCAGATTGATCCACTGGTCGGGGCTGATCCCTGTCGGGGCGCGCAGCGCCGTGTCGCCCGGGGTCGCAGTGACGCCGGGTTGCGTTGCGGCCCAATCGGTCGCGGCTGCGGCGTCGCCGTTGACGAGGGCCGTGTCGTACAGGCGCGGTCCGCTGTGTGCGGCGAGGAGGTCGGTGGAGGCGATGAGGCCGCCGAACCCGAAGCCGCGTTCGTAGACGGCGACCACGGCGGCCTCGGTGGTGGTGCCGTCGGCGAGGACGAGTTCGAGGCGGTCGCCGACGCCGACGTCCCACAGCTGCGCGGTCCCGGCGCTGACGGCGACGGTGTCGCCGCGCAGGTCGGCGAGGCTGCCGTCGGCGACGTCCGGGTCGATGACGCGGTCGGTGCCGGGCCCGAGCGCGAGCGCCGGGGTGACCTCGGCTTCGGTGTCGCCCATGAGGTCGTACTCGCGGATGACGGTGGTGGCGACGAGCGGCACGGCCGCGTCGACGCCGTCCTGCGCGGCGAGGTCGGCGATGTCGCTCGCGGTGAGCGGGCCGGTGACGGTGGCGTCGGCGGCCGATCCTGCCGCGATCTCGTCGGCGATGGTGCGCGTCAGCGTGGTCTGGCTGTACACCTGCGTCGTGGTGAGGCCGATGGCGAGCGCGAGCACGGTGACCGACCCGGCGGTGCGCAGCGCGTATGCGTGGCTGTTGTTGACCGCCAGCCAGACCGGGGCGGCGGTGGCGCCGTCGAGGCGTCGGCGGGCGATCCCGGTGACCGCCTTGACGATCACGGGCCCGGCGAGGGCGAGGCCGATGACGGCCATCATCGTGGCCGTGGCGGCGGAGATGAACGCGGCCTCGTTGCGCACGAACAGCGGCAGCACCGACTGGGCGAGCGCGATGCCGAGGAGCGCGAACCCGGCGACGGTGCGTCCGGCCCCGGGGCGGCGCGGTTCGACGCGGGATTCGGCGACGGCTTCGGTGGCGGGCATCTTCGAGGTCCGGCGGGACGCGCCGCGCGCAGCGAGCTGGACCGTGGCGAGCAGGAGGACGGCGGCGGCGAGGCCGCTGATCGGGCTGGCCGCCAACGGGAGTGCGGCGGGGACGAGCTGCGCTTCGGTGAGGACGGCGATGAAGCCGTCGGCCAGGACGTAGCCGAGGGCGATGCCGGGGACGAGCGCGACGAGTGCCGCGGCGCTGGCCTGGGTGGCGATGAGCCGCCTGACTTGGCGGGGCGTGGCGCCGACGGCGCGCAGGAGCGCGAGGTCGCGGCGCTGGTTCGCGACGGACACGGAGAGCGCTCCGGCGGTGATGAAGCCGACGAGGAGGACGACGGTGCCGGAGAGGGCCCCGGCGAGGGCGATGAGTTCGCCGCGCGCGGTGCCGCCCGCGAGCGTCTCGGCGTCGCCGAGCGCCTCGCCGGTGACGATGTTGACGCCTTCGCCCGCGAGGGCGTCGGCGAGGGCGGCTTCGACCGTCTCGAGGTCGCCGTCGACGGTGACGGCGATGAGGTCGACGCCGCCGCCGGGGTGCGCGGCGAGCGCGGTCGCGGTGGCGGGGTCGAAGTGTACGCCGGGGGCGTCGGTGAGCCCGGTGACGCGGTATTCGTCGAGTTCAGGGGCGATGTCGGACCCTGTTGCTACCGTGATGAAGTCACCGACGGTGACGTCGAGTCGACTGGCGGTCGCGGCGTTGAGGACGAGCTCGCCGGGACCGGTCGGGGCCACGCCGTCCACAGGGTCTGTGGACAACGCGGCGGTCTCCCAGTTGTGGCCCTCCACGACGGCACCGGTGCCGGTGCCGGTGGTCAGGTCGACGGGGAAGGAGAGATCAGGGACGGCCGCTGCGACACCGGGGACGGCGGCGGCCTGCGCGGCGAGGTCGGCCGCGACGGGCACGCGCTCGCTGAACGGCAGGTCGGGGTTCTCCGGGAGCGGGTAGGCCTGGTCGGCCGCGATGACGAGGTCCGCGAAGGCGAGGCGCTCGGCGGGCAGGTGCGAGGACGCGCCGGTCTCGGCGAGGACGGCCGTGGCGGTCACCATCGCCGCGCCGCCGAGCACGGCGCACGCGACGGCGATCAGCCCGCCGATCCGCTTGCGGGCCATCGAGAGCGACGGCCCGAGCATCGGAAACGCGGGCGAGGCCTTCGCCGACCGGCGGGAGCGCCGGTCCGCTGCCGGGCGTTCGGGTTGCGTGCGTGGCACGGTCAGGGCCTCCGTTGTCGAGGGAATGGCGGTCGCGCGGCGGGCCGATTCGCCGCCGGGCTTTCAGGTCAGTACTGGGGTCGGTGAGGAGTCGCGGCTGCGGTCCGGCAGCGCCGGGCGGGCGCAACATGCCTCCGCTCCGCCGCGAGCGACACGGCCTGCTGCCTTGCGCACGGCGACGCGCGGTCAGCGCCTGCGCAGTCCGGCGAGGAGCGCTGCCAGTTGCTCGGCGCTCGCACCCGGCATGTAGTGCTCGATGCGGCCGTCGGCGACCACTGCGGTCGCGTGGGCCCGGGCGGCCGCCGCAGGGTCGTGGGTGACCATGACGACCGTCTGCCCGGAGTCGTCCACCAGCTCCCGCAGCAGGTCGAGGACCTCGGCGGCGGTGTCGAGGTCGAGCGCCCCCGTCGGCTCGTCCGCGAACACCACCTCCGGGCGGGCCGCGAGCGACCGTGCGATCGCCGCGCGCTGCTGCTGGCCGCCCGAGAGCTCCCCGGGACGGCGGTGCAGCAGGTCCGCGATGCCGACCCGTTCGACCAGGTCCCGCAGCCAGCGCTGGTCCGCCGGGGTCCCGGCCAGGCGCAGCGGCAGCGTCAGGTTCTCCTCCACCGTGAGCGACGGCAGCAGGTTGTACGACTGGAACACGAACCCGATCCGGCTGCGCCGCAACCGGGTCCGCTGGTTCTCGTTGAGCTTCGCGATCTCGGTCCCGCCGATGAGGACCTCGCCCGACGTCGGCGTGTCGAGCCCGGCCGCGCAGTGCAGCAGCGTCGACTTGCCGGACCCGGACGGGCCCATGACCGCCAGGAACGAGCCGCGCCGCACCTCGAGCGAGACGCGGTCGAGCGCGGTGTGCGCGCCGTCGTAGACCTTCGAGACGTCGCGCAGCAGCAGCGCGGGCGGCCGGCCCGTGTCGGCGAGCGCGGCCGGGCGAGGGGCGGCGAGCGTGCTCATCGGCGGTTCCGGGTCTTCACGGCGCGGACGATGAGCGCGATGCCGCAGCCCAGCGCGATCGCCCCGAACGGGATCGCCGCGAAGTGGAGCCCGACCGCCTGCAGGCCCGTGTTCAGCACGAACCCGGCGACCACGCCGATCCACAGCGCGACGGTCATGATCGTGAAGTGCCCGACGCCGCCCTGCTGCGGCGGCGGTTCGGTGATGCGGTACTGGTCGTTCATGGCGTTGCCCTCCAACGGGATCGGATAAGGGAAACGCTATGGCGAAACACGGTGCGGCCCAATGACGCTGACTGGCCGATTCACGGTGGGGCCTGGTACAGCCCCGGAGGTACAGCCAGCACTACCGCCGATCCGCGAAACCCCGGGTAGGTTTCAAAGTCGGTTCCGCGACGACGACCGAGAGGAGGGCGCGGATGGTCCGCACGAGGCTGCGGCAGGCGAAGGCCTGGGTCGACGCCCAGCTGCGCCCCGAAGGGGAGGCCGCCGACATCGTCGCGCTCCTGCAGGCGTCGCTGCGCGCCACCGGGTGGGGCATCGTCGGCGCCGGGTTCGCGTTCCTCGCGCTGTACACGATCCCGCTGCTCCTGCTCTCCACCGTGCTCGCGTTCCTCGGGATCGGCCGGTTCCTCATCCGCCCCATGGCCCGCTGGGTGCGCACCGTCGCAGGCCTCGAACGCGGGCGGCTGCGCCGCCTCGGCCACGAGGTCAAGACCCCCTACCTCGGGCCGTACGTCGACGCGCCCCGCACGTTCCGCGAGCTCAAAGCCGACCCGAGCGTCCGCCGCGACCTCACCTGGCTCGTCATCCACGGCACCTGGGGCCTCATCCTCGGCGCGCTGCTCCTCCAGATGCCGTTCACCGCCGTCCACGACGTCACCTACCCGCTGTGGTGGTTCCTCGCCCCCGACTCCGAGCAGTACATCCTCAACGGCCTGGTCGAGGCCGAGACCGCGACCGCCGCGCTCCTCGGCTGCGCCACCGGCGTCGCCGTGTTCGCCCTGTGGATCCTGTTCGGCACCAAGATCCTCGAACTCCAGACCAAGCCCGGCACGGCCTTCCTCGGCCCCGACCCGGGCATGGACCTGTCCGAGAAGGTCGCGCGCCTGACCGCGACCCGCGCGGCCGCCCTCGACGCGCACGCGGTCGAGCTGCGCCGCATCGAACGGGCCCTGCACGACGGCGCGCAGAACCGCATCGTCGGCGTCAACGTCCTCATCGGCGCGGCCCGCCGCGAGATCGAACGCGACCCCGCGCGCGCCGACCAGATCCTCGAACGCGCCCAGGACACCGTCGAAGGCGCACTCGCCGAACTCAGGGCGGTCGTCCGCTCGATCCTGCCGCCGGTCCTGGAGGACCGCGGCCTCGCCGGGGCGTTGAGCGCGCTGGCCTCGGACTGCGCGGTGCCGTGCACGCTCGAGGTGGACGTGGAAGGCCGGTGCCCGGCGAGCGTCGAGGCCACCGCGTACTTCGTGGCCGCCGAGTCGCTGACGAACGTGGCCAAGCACTCCCGTGCGACCAAGGCGTCGGTCGACGTGCGGCGCAGGGGGAATACGCTCACGGTGACCGTGACCGACGACGGCCGCGGCGGGGCCGACGCCGCCTCCGGCTCGGGGCTTGCCGGGATCGCGCGGCGCGTCGAGGCGCTCGACGGGACCGTGTCCGTCCAGAGCCCGGCGGGCGGGCCGACCGAGATCAGAGTGGAGCTGCCATGCGGATCGTGATCGCCGAGGACGACTTCCTCCTGCGCGAGGGCCTCAACCTCGTGCTGCAGGGGGAGGGCTTCGAGGTCGTCGCCACCGTCGGCGGGCCCGAGGAGTTCCTCGCCGCCGTCGAGGAGCACCGGCCCGAGATCGCGGTCGTCGACGTGCGGATGCCGCCGACCCACACCGACGAGGGCATCAAGGCGGCCGTGGCCGCCCGCCGCGCCCACCCGGGCCTGGCGGTGCTCGTCCTCTCCGCCTACGTGGAGCAGAGTTTCGCCACCGACCTCCTCGCGGACGGCGCGCGCAGCGTCGGCTACCTGCTGAAGGAACGCGTCGGCCGCGTCGACGCGTTCGTGGAGGCCCTGCACCGGGTCGCTCAGGGCGGCACCGCGATCGACCCCGAGGTGGTCGCGCAGCTGTTCGCGCAGCGCCGCGCCGACGACCCGATCGAGCGCCTGACGCCGCGCGAGAAGGAGGTCCTGTCGGTCATGGCCGAGGGCCTGGGCAACCAGGCGATCGCGCAGCGGCTGTTCATCACCGAGAACGCCGTGCACAAGCACATCCGCAACATCTTCCTCAAGCTCGACCTGACCCCGGACGACCAGACCGACCGCCGCGTCGCCGCCGTCCTCCACTACCTCGAACGCGCCTGAATTCGTCGCACCATCAGTCCTAAATGTGCTGAAACCGCACATGTGATCGCCGATCCTGCGACCCTCGAACACGAAGCTTCGGCGACGTAGGGGGATGACATGCGCGAATTCTGGGCCGAACTGCTGGGCACCTTCTGCCTGGTGTTCTTCGCCGTCGGGGCGGCGGTCTACGGCATCGACACGATCGGGTTCACCGGGGTCGCGTTCGCGTTCGGGCTGGTGCTGTTCGCACTCGCGTACGCGGTCGGGCCGATCTCCGGCTGCCACGTCAACCCGGCGGTCACGCTGGGGGCGCTGCTGGCCAAGCGGATCGACGCCGCGACGGCCGTCAAGTACTGGATCGCCCAGTTCGTCGGCGGCATCGCCGGCGCGGCGATGCTCAAGTTCATGACGACCGCGGGCGACGTCACCGACCAGACCGGGGCGCTCGGCGCGAACGACTACGGCGCCACCGTGAACCTCACCGGCGCGATCGTCATCGAGGTGTTCCTGACGTTCCTGCTCGTCTTCACCGTCCTCGCCGTCACCAGCAACCGCGGCGAGACGCCCGTCGCCGGGGCCGCGATCGGCCTGGTGCTGGCGATCATCCACCTCGTGGGCATCCCGCTCACCGGCACCTCGGTCAACCCGGCCCGCTCGCTCGGCCCGGCCCTGTTCGCCGGGGGCGAGCCGCTGGAGCACGTGTGGGTGTTCCTGCTCGCACCGCTCGTCGGCGGCGTCCTCGCCGCGGTCGTGCAGCCGCTGCTGTACGCGGGCGAACGCCCGGGGCGGCCCGTGCGGGTGCAGGAGCCCGCGACCTCCGAGTTCTGAGCAGACGCCGACGGGCGCCCCCTCGCAGGAGGGAGCGCCCGTTCGCGTGTCAGTCGTGGACTTTCGAGGACCACATGCCGCGCCGCTCGGCCTTCGCGAGCTTCTCGGCCTTGCGGAGCGTGTCGCCGATGACGAGCTCCTGGTGGCGCAGGATGTACGTGTGCGCCATGCCCTCGGCGACGGCGAGGACGGCGTAGTTCATGCCGTTCTCCATGACCACGTGCATGAGCAGCCGGTCGTACTGGTCGTAGGCGGGGTCGCCCGGGTCGGTGAAGAGGTGCACGGTGCGGCCCTCGAGCTTCTTGCGCGCGTACGCCTTCGCCTCGGCGCCCCAGTCCTCCTCCTCGCGGAAGCCGCCGGACTCGGGGGAGTTGATCCCCATGATGCGCACGCGGACCTTCTCGCCGTCGATGACGGCGCGGAACGTGTCGCCGTCGACCACGTCGACCACGTCCACCGTCGCGTAGAAGTCGCCCGGACCTTCCATGTGGTGCCTCCTCCCGGCCGGCCCCAGTAGCCGGACGTTTCCTTGCCATCCTCGCATTCCGAAGCCGTGGACGGGAACCGCGCTGGACGTGCCCGGCTGTGACAGACTGGTCGGCGTGGAGCGACGACCGAACCGACGCCCTGGCAGAGCAGGGTCCGCGCAGCGGGACACCGTGCGCATTGACGGCTCGCAAGCGTCGCCGAAGGGGCGCATCGACGGCTCGCAAGCGTCGCCGAAGCGGGGCGTCACCGTGTCCGGGGACGCCTCCGCCGACGCCGCGCCGCCGCAGCGCGGCCGCACCGCCGACACCGAAGTGGTCGACACCGCCGCGTACGCCAAGCGCGCCAAGGCGAAGCGACCGCGAGCGCTCCTCGCGTCCGCGCTCGCCACGACCGTCTGGGCCGTCACGGTCGTGTTCACGCCGATCCTCGTCGTCGTCATCCTCGGCTGGTGGCAGGCCGGAGCCGAAGGCCCCGTCTCGCAGGTCGTCGCCGCCGCCGGGATCGCGTGGCTCTCCGGGCACGGCGTGCCCGTCGACATCGGACCCATCCACCTGAGCGTCGCCCCGCTCGCGCTCACCGCCCTCGTCTTCTGGCGGCTCGCGAAGGCCGCCGCTGGGACCACCCGCGCGATCGGGGGCCGCGACGCCGCCGCCGTGCGCGCCGCCGCCGGGCTCATCACGATCCTCTACACCGGACTCGTCGCGGGCGCCGCGGCCCTGTGCGCCACCGGGCCCTTCGACGTCGACCTCCTCCAGGCGCTCCTGCACGCCGCGCCGCTGGTCATCGCCGCCACCGCGTTCGGCGCGGCCCGTGAGGCCGGGGTCCTCCCGTGGGACACCGCCTCGGTGTGGATGCGGCGCGGCCTGCGCACCGGCATGATCACCGCCGGGGCGCTCCTCGCGTGCGGCGCGGCCGCCACCGGCGTCGCGTTCGCCGTGCGCGGGCCCGTCGTCGCCGACACCATGGCGCTCTACGGGTCCGAGTCCTGGATCGTCGCCCTCCTCAGCCTGGTCTACCTGCCGAACTGCGCGGTCTGGGCCGCCGCGTACATCACCGGCCCGGGCTTCGCCGTCGGCGCGGACACGGCCGTGCAGACCTCCTTGGTCGAACTCGGCCCGCTCCCGGCCTTCCCCGTCTTCGCGGCCGTCCCGAGCGCGCCCCTGCCCGAGTACGCGACCATCCTCATCGGACTGCCGCTGATGCTCGCGGCCGTGTTCGGCGTCGTCCTCACCTACCGCTCGCCCGACCTGCGCGTCCCGCGCGTGACGACGGCCGGGATCGTGGCCGCCGCGACCGCCGCCCTCGTCCTCGGCGTCCTCGCCTACCTCTCCGGAGGCGCGGCGGGCACCGGCCTCATGGCCGACATCGGGCCCGACCCGCTCGCCGTCGCCGGGGTCGGCGGCGTCCAGTTCCTCATCGGCCTCGTCGGCGCGGCCCTCGTCGCCCGCCTCTTCGCCGTCCACCGCCGCGCCGCCGAAGCCGAGCTCGTGCGTCGGGACACGGTGGTCATCCCCGAACCCGCGCCGAGCCGCGACGACGCGTTACCGTACTCACGTGACCTCACCTAAGCGGCTCGTCGTCCTCGTGTCCGGCTCCGGCTCGAACCTCCAGGCGCTCATCGACGCCTGCGCCGACCCCGCCTACGGGGCCGTCATCGCCGCCGTCGGCGCCGACCGCGAGGGCACCTTCGGCCAAGAGCGCGCCGAGAAGGTCGGCATCCCCACGTTCGTGCACCGCGTCAAGGACTACGCGACCCGCGACGCATGGGACGAGGCCCTCACCGCCGACGTCGCCTCCTACGAGCCCGACCTCGTCGTCTCCGCCGGGTTCCTCAAGCTCTGCGGCCCGCGCTTCCTCGCCGCGTTCCCCGGCCGCTACATCAACACCCACAACTCGCTGCTCCCGGCGTTCCCCGGCATGAACGGCCCCGGCGAGGCCCTCGCCGCGGGCGTCAAACTCGCGGGCGCGACCCTCTTCATCTGCGACGCGGGCGTCGACACCGGCCCGATCATCGCCCAGTGCGCGGTCCCGGTCGAGGACGACGACACCGTCGACTCCCTCACCGAGCGCATCAAGGAAGCCGAACGCGCCCAGCTGGTCGCCTCCGTCGGCCGCATGGTCAAGGGCGGCTGGACCGTCGAAGGCCACCGCGTCCGCCTCGGCTAGCGCCGGACGCGACGCGCTCGGCTAGGGTTCCGGGCATGACCCCGCCCCTCGCCGTCAACTCCCTCGAAGCGAACACCCTCTACGTCGCCTTCGCCCTGCTGCCGTTCGCGTTCGCCACGGCTTGGGCGCTCGCGGCCTGGCGCATCCGCCGGGGCCGCACGCGCCGCGAGGCCTGGCTCCACTCGCTCGCCGAGGTCGGCGCGGTCGTCGGCTCCGTGCCGCTGCTGTTCCTCGGCCTGACGCCCCGCGAGGGCGCGAACGCGCTCCAGCTCGTCCCGCTCGTCGACCTCGCCGACCTGGTCGGCGCCTCGCCGCGCCGCATCGTCGAGCAGCTCGCCGGGAACCTGTTCGTGTTCGCCGCCGCCGGGTTCTTCCTGCCCGTCCGGTTCAGGATCGGCCTCGGCCAGGTCGCCGTCGGCGCCGTCCTGGCCGCCGTCGCCCTCGAGGCCCTGCAGTTCGCGTTCCTCAACGGCCGGGTCGTCTCGGTCGACGACGCGCTCATGAACGCGGCCGGCGCGGTCCTGGCCGCCCTCTGCTCCCGTCCGTGGTGGCGACGCTCACGCACGGTCGTCGAGCCGGAGGCCGGAGCGGCCGTGTTACGCTCGGCTCGTCGCGACTGGCGAAGTCGTCTTCCGAAGTTTCCCGTGGCACGGACCGGGCAGCTCGTTGTTGAGGGGAAACCCGACGAAGACGCACTTGGGTGGAGCACCACCAGGGAGCGGCACTGCTGAACCTGTTACTGCGGTCGAACGCCTGGGCCGCAGTCATATAGACCATCAGGAGCAGTGCATTCATGTCCGAGCGGAAGCGCATTCAGCGAGCCCTCATCTCAGTGTTCGACAAGACCGGCGTCGTCGAACTCGCCGCAGACCTCCACGAAGCGGGCGTCCAGCTCGTATCGACCGGCTCGACCGCCGCGCGCATCAGTAAGGCCGGCATCCCCGTCACCAAGGTCGAAGACCTCACCGGCTTCCCCGAGATCCTCGACGACCGCGTCAAGACCCTCCACCCGAAGGTCCACGCCGGGATGCTCGCCGACGTCCGCCGCGAATCGCACCGGGAGCAGCTCGCCGAGCTCGGCATCGAGGCGTTCGACCTGTTCGTCGGCAACCTCTACCCGTTCCAGGACACCGTCGCCTCCGGCGCGGGCTTCGACGACATCGTCGAGAAGATCGACGTCGGCGGGCCCTCCATGACCCGCGGCGCGGCCAAGAACCACGCGAACGTCGCCGTCGTCGTCGACCCGGCCGACTACGACCTCGTGCGCACCGCCGCCGTCGAGGGCACCACCGCCGCCGAGCGGCTCCGCCTGGCCGCCAAGGCCTTCGCGCACCTGGCGACCTACGACGCGGCCGTCGCCACCTGGCTCGCCGAGCAGTCCACTGAGGATGCGCTCCCGGACTTCCAGGCCGTCCCCATGGCCAAGCTCGCGGACCTCCGCTACGGCGAGAACCCGCACCAGGCCGCCGCCGTCTACGCCGCGCCGGGCGCGGCCGGGCTCGCGCAGGCCGAGGTCCTGCACGGCAAGGCCATGAGCTTCAACAACTACACCGACGCGGACGCCGCCTGGCGCGCCGCGCACGACTTCACCGAGCCGTGCGTCGCGATCATCAAGCACGCCAACCCGTGCGGCATCGCCGTCGGCGACTCGATCGCCGCCGCGCACCGCGCCGCGCACGAGTGCGACCCGGTCAGCGCCTTCGGCGGCGTCATCGCCGCCAACGGCGAGATCGACGCCGCGGCCGCCGCGCAGATCGCCGAGATCTTCACCGAGGTCGTCGTCGCCCCGTCGTTCACCGACGAGGCGCTCGCGATCCTCTCGGCGAAGAAGAACATCCGCCTGCTCCGCGCCCCCGAGTGGGTCCCGGCCGACCTCGAGCTCAAGCCGATCTCGGGCGGCGTGCTCGCGCAGCGCCCCGACCGGATCGACGCCGACGGCGACGACCCGGCGAACTGGACCCTCGCCACGGGCGACGCGGCCGACGAGGCGACCCTCGCCGACCTCGCGTTCGCCTGGCGCGCGGTGCGCTCGGTGAAGTCGAACGCGATCCTCCTCGCCTCCGGCGGCGCCTCGGTCGGCGTCGGCATGGGCCAGGTCAACCGCGTCGACTCCGCGAAGCTCGCGGTCGAGCGCGCGGGCGAGCGGGCCGGCGGCTCGGTCGCGTCCTCCGACGCGTTCTTCCCGTTCGCCGACGGGCTCCAGATCCTCATCGACGGCGGCGTCAAGGCCGTCGTGCAGCCGGGCGGCTCGGTCCGCGACGAAGAGGTGATCGCGGCGGCGAAGGAAGCCGGGATCACGATGTACCTCACCGGCACGAGGCACTTCACCCACTAGGCACTTCCGAAGGGCCGCACGGATGTCCGTGCGGCCCTTCGCCTGTCTACGAAGCCCAGGTCACGCACGAGCTGGGCACGTAGCCCCACTCGTCGCCCGCGTAGTTGACGTACGCCCACTGGCTGGTGGTCGCGCCGCACGCGGTGTAGGACTGGCCGGGGACGAGGGCGCAGTCGGCGTCGTAGGTGCGGTTCGCGACGACCGAGCCGACCGTGCCGCCCGAGGTGCCGGGCCCGGCCCAGACCGCGCGGTTCTCGTCGGCGACGGCCGAGCAGATCGCGGTCGCCGCAGGTTCCGCGGCCTGCACCGAGGACGCCGTCCCGGCGGTGAACGCGGCGGCGGCAGCGAGTCCGACGAACCCCATCATCATTCGTTTCACGGTCTACTCCATTTCAGTCGACTTGCGGGGATTGCCCGCACCAGAACGACGCTGGCATGAACTCCGTGCCCGTGTCGACGGCTGGACGCCGTTCGTCGGATTCTCGACTCCTGCCGTTCTAACTGTGAGAACTCACAGGTGGAGAGGCCGTTTGGGGTTAGGCATCCATGCGGAATTCACGATAGGTTGTTGTCATGATGCAGATGCTCTGTCCGAAATGTCAGAACCCGATGCACCAGTACGAGCGCAACGGCGTGGTCGTGGAGCAGTGCTCCGAATGCAAGGGGATCTTCCTCGACCGCGGCGAGCTCGAGCACCTGATGAAGTTCGAGCAGTCGTTCCACGCTGGCCCGCCCGCCGCCGTCGCGCCCTCCGGCCCGCCGCCGCGCGACCCCCGATACGACGACCGCCGTCACGACGACCGTCGCTACGACGACCGCCGCCATGACGACCACCGCCGCGACCACTACGACGACCACCGTCGCGACGACTACTACTACAAGAAGAAGAAAAAGAAGAGCGTCTTCGAAGACCTCTTCGACTTCTAGCCCGAAGCGGCGACGCCCGAGGACCGAACGGCACCAGCCGCTCGGTCCTAGTCGTCTGCCCGCCTGCCCTGCGGCGAGATCAGCCCAGTTCCTTCCAGACGCCCGGCCACCACTGGTCCGCTTGGAAGGCGAAGGGGTCGATGCCGTCGAGGGTCGCGCGGAAGCCGGGGTTGAGGACGTCGGCGAAGCGTTCGGCGCCCGTCTGCTTCTTCCGCGCCTCGAACTGCCACAGGAACTCCACGAACCACCGGTACGAGGAGTTCACCCCGCGGACGCCGTTGGTGTTCCGGTCGAACTGCAGTACTTCGCCTGTCCCGGTGTCGAGGAGGTACAGGAGGCCGGGGGATCCGGGGACGATGCCGAGGACCACGAGCTTGGCGTCGATCGTCATGGAACCGGCCCGCAACTGGATCACCGAGAACGCATGCAATGGCTCCGGTATCGCGTCGGCGTCGTAGAAGCCTGCGAGCCGCCGCGGCACCCAGTCCTCGTCCGGCAGTTTGTCGGCGGGCACCCCGAGCTCGACGAGGCCGCGGCGCGGCAGCTCCATGAGGTCGTCGGGCGTCCATACGAACGCGGTCTTCGGATCCAGTTCCATCAGTCGAGCTCGCCTTTGAGCAGGAGCACGACCATGTTCCACCAGTTGTCGCGGCGCTGGAACGCGCTGGGGTCGATCGCCTTCAGCTCGCGTTCCAGGACCTGGGCTTTGGCCGGGCGGTTCTCCTCGCCCTCGTCGGCCTCCACGAACTGCGCGAACCGGTAGAGGAACCGCACGAACGCGGCGAAGGTCGCGTTCACCGTCTCGAGCGTCATGTCCTCGGGGTCCATGAGGTGGATGACACCGGTGTCCGGGTCGAGCACGAAGAACGAGGTCGCCGTCTCGGGCATCTTGCCGAGGATGAGGAACGTCTGGGTGTCGCCCTCTTCCTCGTAGCGGATCTCGAACTCGTCGAACAGGTCGTACTCGCCGTCGATGTAGGACGTGAACGCCACCGACATGTCGATCGGCAGCAGGTCGACCTCCGGCCAGGTCGGGGCCGGGGCCGCGAACTTCGACCGCCATTCGGCCACGGGGACCGGGACGGTGTTCTCCTCGCCCCACAGCTCCAGGTATTCCTCGCGGGTGGGCATGTGCCTCTCGATTCAGCTCTCGTCGGACCGCGACCGCGGATCAGTCCTCGTCCTCGTCGGCTTCGAGGCGGCGGAGGAGTTCCTGCCTTCTGTCGCGTGGGACGGCGGCGTCGCCGGAGAGGTCCGCTCGCATTTCCCGCAGGAGATGGTACCAAGGGTCGGCTTCGATGCCCTGGAACTCGTCGTCCTCGAATCCGAGGACCTCGGCCAGTTCCTCGAGGTTCTGGTAGTAGAGGAGCTGGTAGTCGAGACCGAGCGCGACCTCGTCGACGAAGGCGGCGAGGGACTGCTTGACGAACACGAAGTTGTCCCGCAGGTCCCAGTCCCAGGCGTCGGCGTCGTAGAACGCGACCTCGCCGGTCCGCGCGTGGAGGAGGATCGCGGTCGTCTCGGCCAGCGCGGACTCGCCGATGATGATCCAGTCGTGGTCGCCGGCCCACTCGGTCTCGGACTCGTCGACCAGCCGTTCGCGGCGGCGGTCGGCTCCGTAGAACCACAGCTGCCCCATGCGCAGGTCGTCGCATACGGCGAGGAGCCGTTCCTGGGGGGTGAGGCTCTCGTCGGTGAGCGGCTCCCGCAGCCCTTCGGTCTTCCAGTCCCAGTAGACGTTCGGAGGGAAGGCGATGTCGTCGCGGGAGAGTAGGTAGTCGATCTTCGCTGTGATCTGCTCGAAGTCGGTGCTCATCGTGCCCTTTCAGCAAACGGTCCGTCGGCGCCTATATGTTACGGCGGATCCCCGGGAGTTCGACGATCTCGATGAGGTCGCCGTTCTTCATGCCCATGTTCGTCGCCTGGACGATCTGGCTGCGCAGTTGGGAGCCCATGCCGTTGTTGGTCTCGGCGTCGATCATGCGCAGGTTGTTGTGCAGGAGGTCTTTGCCGCCGATCTGCAGCTCCCTGATGTGGTCGGCTTCCTGGGTGTCGAGGGTGCGCAGACGCTTGTCGAGGTACTTCTGCGCGCCTTCGACGTTGCCGCGATCCTCCATCTTGATGGCCTTGCGGATCGCCTTCTCCTCTTGAAGGTCGCGCTTCTTGCCTTGGGCGCCTTTGCGTTCCGGCTTGGTATTCTTCACATATTTGAGCTTGCCGTCCCTGCCGGCCTTGATCATCGC
Organism: Glycomyces sp. NPDC048151; assembly: GCF_043202775.1. Lineage (NCBI taxonomy): Bacteria > Bacillati > Actinomycetota > Actinomycetes > Glycomycetales > Glycomycetaceae > Glycomyces > Glycomyces sp. NPDC048151. Next base: position 92,828 of record NZ_JBIDBB010000007.1, read on the forward strand.
GTCGGTCTTCTTGCGGTAGTCCTTGGCGTTCCAGCCCTCGTGCCGCTGGACGTGCAGCGTCCATTTCTTGGTCGCGGGGTTGTAGGTCGGCTTGTTCGGGATCGCGAGGTTGTTGTTCGAGCCTTTGTCGAAGATCGGGCGGTCGGCGTGGCCTCGCGCCTTGTATTCGAGTTTGCGGCCGAGCAGCAGTTTCCGGATCGCCGGGGTGGCGAGCTGCGATGAGGGGGTTCCGGGTGCGCGTTTCCAGGCCATCGCGTCCTACGCCCCCATCGCCAGTCGCATGACGACCTCTTGCAGGATGCTCGAGATGATCTTGCGCCCCAGGGCGTAGATGGCGGGGAGCGCCGCTCCCGCGATGCCCAGGGTGGCGGCCGCGGCGGCGATGGCGGCGGCGATCTGGATGGCCAGGAGCACGAGCTGGACGATGACGGCGATCTTCAACGCCAGCACGATGCCTGCGCAGATCATGAGGGCAGCGCCGCCGAGGTTGGCGCCGGACACGGCGGTGCGGAGGGCTTCGGCGGGGGAGTCGTCGGCCTCCCACCACTCTTTGAAGGCGTCGATGCTCTGGCCGACGTTGTCGGCCCAGGCCCGCTGGGCGCTCTGGGCGGCTTCTTGGAGTTTCGCGTCGATCTCTCCGGCGACCTCCATCCAGCCCTGACCCATCTCGAAGAGCTGGTCTTCATTCGATGCGGGCCAGTCGAAGCCGAGGATGTTGAGAATCTCCCCCAGTTGGGGAGGCAGGTTGATGACCATGCGATCAGGCCCCCAGGTCGCCGAGGAGTTCGTTGAAGATACCGGCCACTTCGTCGTCGAGCTCACGGGTGACCGTGCCGACCTCGCCGAGGATGGAGCCCACGGCGTCGATGTCGGCGCCGGCGTCCTGGAGGCACTGCTGGAAGGCGGTGAGCACCTCTTGGTGAATGCCGAGGATGAGGCCGCCGACCTCATCGCCTCCGTAGGCTTCGGAGAGCGCCTCCATCTTCCCGACGAAGTTCTCGGCGATGGTGTTGAAGTCGTCGCCGACGGTGGTGAGCTGAGTCTGGATCTCGGCCAGGAGGTCGGGGTCCATGTCGATCGATCCCGCCACGGGTTACTCCTTGCCCGCTTCCGACTCGCCCGCGGCCTGGTGGGCGCGGAGGATGCCGTCCATGAAGTTGTTGAGCTGGGCGCTGGCCTGTTCCTGAAGGGCTTCGACCTGCTGGTTGATCGCGTCGAGGTCGAGGTTCTGGGCGGCGAGCCGCTGCTCGTTCAGCGCGGCGAGCGATTCGTTGACGGCACCGGACAGCTCTTCGCCGATGAACTCGGAGCCCATGCGCATTGCCTTGGGGTCCAGGGTGATGCGGATTTCGCCGTTGGAGCTCGCCGTCACCTTGATCAGGCCTTCGGCGCGCTCGACGACCTGATCGCCTTCTCCGGGGTCGGCGTTCTGGCTGGCCTGTACCTGTTTGGACAGTGCCAGGGTCTCTTTGAGGACCTCCGCGAACGGGGTTCCCGAAGATGTTTCGCCGGTCATGAAGACTCCTCGCGTTCCGGTGGGGATTCATCATAAATCCCACCGGCAACAAGGAGGTCGGAGATCGGACGGCACTGGACGGCATGGGTGGCCGACCGGTGAAGCTCGCTTGACGTGCGTATAGGCGCGCTTGCGGCCCTTCAGTTCCCGGCGAGGGGGAAGGTGGCCTTCGGGGTCCAGGGGATGGGGGCTCCGGCGAGGGTCTCGCCGGTCCAGGCTCCCGGGCTCGGGTGGGTGTAGAGCGTGAAGGCGTCGACGCGGAACTTGGCCTCGAAGCGGGACATCGAGTCGAAGGCCTGGTCGAGCGCGAAGGCCGGGACGTTCTGGGCGATCGTGATGTGCGGGTGGTACGGGAACGACCGCTCGCGCTGCATCGGCCCGCTTCGGATCGCCGACTCCAGCTGCTCGCAGACCGCGATGCCTTCCGCGACGGCGACGAACACGACGTCCGTCACCGGGCGGAAGCTCCCGGTGCCTCGCAAGTGGAGGGTGAACGCCGGGCAGGCCAGGGCGACCGCCTCCAGGTGCGCCTTGAACGCGTCGAGGCCGCCGGGCGGGAGCTCGGTGGGGCCCAACAGGGTCAGGTGGGCGGGGACGATGCCGCCGAGGGGGTCGCCGGAGGCGATCCGGGCGTCGTCGAGGACCTGCCGCCAGGGCGAGGGCACGGGGATCGCCACGCCGACGGTGACGCCCCGTGCGGCCGTGCCGGTCGGCGCCACTAAAGCGCCACCGGCGGGTAGAAGCCGACCTTCTTGTAGGCCTTGGCGAGTGTGCGCGAGGCGACGTGGCGGGCCTTCACCGCGCCCTCGGTGAGGATGCGGTCGAGCTCGGCCTTGTCCGCCAGGAACTCCTTGGTGCGGATGGAGATCGGACCGAGGTAGTCGGCCACGACCTCGGCGAGGTCGGTCTTGAAGTCGCCGTAGCCCCGGCCCGCGTACTCGGACTCGAGCTTCTCGTGCGTGGTGGCGCCCAGCGCGGCGTAGATGTTCATCAGGTTCGACACGCCCGGCTTGTGCTCGGGGTCGTAGCGCACCTCGGCGTCGGAGTCGGTGACGGCGCTCTTGATCTTCTTGCGCATCTGGTTCGGCTCGTCGAGCAGGTACAGGCACCCGCGCGGCGACGGCGAGGACTTCGACATCTTCTTCTCGGGCTCGGCGAGGTCCTTGATCGTCGCGGTCTCCTTGACGATGTAGGGCTCGGGCACCGTGAACGTCTGGCCGTACGTGGTGTTGAACCGGATCGCGAGGTCGCGGGTCAGCTCCAGGTGCTGGCGCTGGTCCTCGCCGACGGGGACCTGGTCGGTGTTGTAGAGCAGGATGTCGGCGGCCTGGAGGATCGGGTAGGTGAACAGCCCGACGGTTGTGCGTTCTTGTTTGGCCGACTTGTCCTTGAACTGGGTCATGCGCGACGCTTCGCCCATACCGGTCTCGGTGTTCAGAATCCACGCCAGCATCGCGTGCTCGGGCACCTGCGACTGGATGAACAGCGTGCACCGCTCGGGGTCGACGCCCAGCGCCAGGAGCTGAGCGGCGCTCACGCGTGAGCGCTGGTGCAATACCTTTGGGTCGTGATCGACGGTGATCGCGTGCTGGTCGACGACGAAGTAGAAAGCGTCCGTGGAGTCCTGCATCGCCACCCACTGCCGGATCGCGCCCAGGTAGTTCCCGAGGTGGAACGAGTCCGAGGTCGGCTGGATCCCGGACAGGACGCGCGGTTTGCGGTCGGCAGTGGTCATGGACCGATTCTGACATCCACGCCGAGAAGGCGGCCACCCGGTATTGCGGCGCCGCCGATCCTGATGTTTAATTGTGTTGGATCTTGAGCACTCTGCTCTCGAAACATGAGGAGGCGGCATGCTGGCGCAACAGCGACAGAGCCGGATCGCCGAACGCGTCCACCGGACCGGTGCGGTCCGCGTTGCGGAACTGGTCGAAGAGTTCGGCGTGTCCGACATGACCATCAGGCGCGACCTCGAGACCCTCGCCGACCGCGGCCTCGTCGCCAAGGTCCACGGCGGCGCGACCGCCGTCGACTTCGGCTCCACCACCGAGCCCGGCTTCGCCGTCAAGCAGGTCCGCCAGGAAGCCGAGAAGCAGGCCATCGCCGACGCCGCGGCGACCCTGGTCGGCCCCGGCCAGGCCATCGCCCTCTCGGCCGGGACCACCACCTGGACCCTCGCCCACCGCCTCACCGACGTCCCCGACCTCACCGTGGTCACCAACTCGGTCCCCGTCGCCGACGTCTTCTACCGCGCCGGCCGCGCCGACCAGACCGTCATCCTCACCGGCGGCGTCCGCACCCCCTCGGACGCGCTCGTCGGACCGTTCGCGGTGGCCTCCCTCGAGAAGGTCAACGTCGACACCGTCTTCCTCGGCGTCCACGGCATGTCCCTGCGGGCCGGGTTCACCACCCCGAACCTCCTCGAGGCCGAGACCGTCGCGACCCTCGCCGCGAAGGGTCGCCGCCTCGTGGTCGTCGCCGACCACACCAAGTTCGACGTCGTCGGCATCGCCACGATCGCGTCCATCGACGACGCCGACGTCATCGTCACCGACTCCCTCCTCGACGAGGAGGCCCGGCGCCAACTGCGCGAACACGTCGACCAGGTCGTGCTCGCTCCGGTTCCGGCCGAACACCACGGCCCCGGGAAACGCACGAACACCACCGAGAAGAGACCATGACCGACTTCAACATGGAGTCCGGCGACCTCGCCGACGGCCGCCAGATCCTCTACTACTCGACCGGGCCGGGCACCGGCCGCGCCGCCTACGCCGACAAGCGCGACCTCGGCGACCGCGTCAGCGCCGGCGAACTGCGCTACGACGTGCTCCGCGACGAGTGGGTGGCCGTCTCGGCCGGGCGCTCCGGCCGCCCCAACCTGCCCGTCGCCTGCCCGCTCTGCCCGAGCGAAGGCGACGAGCTCACCGAGATCCCCGCCCCCGACTACGAGGTCGCCGTCTTCGAGAACCGCTTCCCCAGCTTCGGCGGCTTCGCCGAGCCCGGCCCGCTCGCGCCGACCGAGACCCCCGCGAACCTCGAGAGCTCGGTGCCCGCCTCGGGCCGCTGCGAGGTCGTCGTCTTCTCCGACGACCACGACTCCTCGCTCGTGGACCTCAGCCCCGAACGCGTCGCCCTCATCGTCCGCGCCCTCGCCCAGCGCACCGCCGAGCTCTCCGCGCGCGGCGACATCGCCCAGGTCTTCTGCTTCGAGAACCGCGGCGTCGAGGTCGGCGTGACCCTCCACCACCCGCACGGCCAGATCTACGGCTACCCGTACGTGACCCCGCAGACCCGCAAGTACCTCGCGGCCGCCAAGCGCCACAAGGAGACCACCGGCCGCGACCTCTTCGACGACATCATCGCGTCCGAGTCCGCCGGCCCGCGCGTCATCGCCGAGAACGACCACTGGATCGCCTTCACGCCGTACGCGGCGCGCTGGCCCTTCGAGGTCCAGGTCTACCCGAAGGCCCGCTTCGCCGACCTGGCCGAGCTGCCCGAGGAGTACATCGACGCGTTCGCGCCGCTCTACCTGGAGATCCTCAAGCGCTGCGACGCCGCCTACCCGGGCGAGCAGATGCCGTACATGGCCGGCTGGCACCAGGCGCCGGTCGGCGAGGACCGCGAGTGGGGCCGCCTGCGCCTCGAACTCGTCTCGATCCGCCGCGGCCCCGGCCGCGTCAAGTTCCTGGCGTCCTCGGAGTCCGTGATGGGCGGCTGGGTCCACGACCTGGGCCCCGAGACGTCTGCTGACATTCTCAAAGGAGCACTGTGAAGTACCTCGTCACCGGCGGCGCCGGTTACATCGGTTCGATCGTCGCCACGATGCTGCTCGAAGCGGGCCACGACGTGGTCGTGCTCGACAACTGCTCGACCGGCGACGCCTCCCGCGTCCCGGCCGGGGCGCAGCTCGTGCAGAAGGACGTCCGCGACGCCCGCGAGGTCCTCGACGCCACCTTCGACGGGGTCCTGCACTTCGCGGGCCTCATCGCCGCGGGCGAGTCGATGGCCAAGCCGGACATCTACTGGGAGGCCAACACGGCCGGAACGTTCGCACTCCTCGACGCCATGCGCGAGGCGAACGTGAAGACCCTCGTGTTCTCCTCCACGGCCGCGGTCTACGGCAACCCGCTCGAGGTCCCCATCAAGGAGGAGGCCGTCAAGGCCCCCACCTCTACCTACGGAGCCACGAAGCTCTCCAGCGACATGGCGATCGCCTCCGAGGTCACCGCCTACGGCCTCGCCGCGGTCTCCCTGCGCTACTTCAACGTCGTCGGCGCCTACGAGGACAAGAGCGGTGTCTGGCACGGCGAGAACCACGAGCCGGAGACGCACATCATCCCGATCGCGTTCGAGGCCGCCGCCGGGAAGCGCGAGTCGTTCGGCCTGTTCGGCGAGGACTACCCGACCCCGGACGGCACCTGCGTCCGTGACTACATCCACGTCGCCGACCTCGCCGACGCGCACCTCCTCGCGCTCAAGGCCGCCGAGGCCGGGGAGCACAAGATCTACAACCTCGGCAACGGCAACGGCTTCTCCAACAAGGAGGTCGTCGCCACCGTCAAGAAGATCACGGGGGTGGACTTCCCCGTGACCATCGGCCCGCGCCGCGCCGGCGACCCGGCCGAACTCGTCGCCTCCTCGGAGCGCGCGCACACCGAACTCGGCTGGAAGCCCAGCCGGGACACCCTCGACCGCATGGTCGCCGACGCCTGGAAGTACTACCAGCATGCCCACTCCTGACCTCCACGCCGTCGAACTCGCCGAGACCGCCGCGGCCGCTTTCCGCGACGTCTTCGGCGCCGAACCCGAGGGGACCTGGGCCGCGCCCGGCCGCGTGAACCTCATCGGCGAGCACACCGACTACAACGAGGGCTTCGTGATGCCCTTCGCGCTGCCGTTCTACGCGGCGGTCGCGGTCGCGAAGTCGGACTCCTGGGAGTTCCACTCGACGTACGGCGAAGGCTCGACGGTCCGCTCCGACTCCCTCGAAGGCGTCGAGGGCTGGGCCGCCTACCTCGCCGGGACCGCCTGGGCGCTGAACGAGTCGGGCTACCCGGTCGGGCCGGTGCGCGTCGCCGTGAACTCCGACGTGCCGCACGGCGCGGGCCTGTCGTCCTCGGCCGCGCTCGAGTGCGCGGTCCTGATCGCCCTCGCGGACCTGTACGGCCACGAGATCGACCGCGCCGAGGCCGCGCGCATCGCGCAGAAGGCCGAGAACGAGTACGTGGGCGCGCCCACGGGCGTCCTCGACCAGTCCGCCTCGCTGCTGTGCACCGAGGGCAACGTCATGTTCCTCGACTGCCGGGACTTCTCGCGCGAGCAGGTCCCGTTCGACCTGGCCGCCGAGGACCTGGTCATGCTCGTGATCGACACGCAGGCCCCGCACCGGCACGTCGACGGCGAGTACGGCCTGCGCCGTGCCGACTGCGAGGAGGCGGCCCGCCAGCTCGGCGTGCCGTTCCTGCGCGACGCGCCGAAGCACGCGAAGCTCGACGACGAGCGCCTGAACCGGCGGATGCACCACATCCTCACCGAGAACGAGCGGGTACTGAAGACCGTTGAGATCCTCAAGCGGGGCAACGTGGCCGGGATCGGCGACCTGCTCACCGCCTCGCACGTGTCGCTGCGCGACGACTACGAGGTCTCCTCGGTCGAGCTCGACTCGGCCGTGGACGCGGCGCTCGGCGCGGGCGCCCTGGGCGCGCGCATGACCGGCGGCGGGTTCGGCGGCAGCGCGATCGCGCTCGTCGAGTCGGCCGCGGCCGCGAAGGTCGAGGCCGCGGTGCTGGAGGCGGCGGCCGCGAACGGCCTGCCGACCCCGCGCGTCTTCGTGGCCCGCGCGGCCGCGGGAGCGCACCGCGTCAGCTAAGTGAATGCGAACGGCCGGGTCCTGCGGGGCCCGGCCGTCCGCGTCGAAGGCGTCAGTCGCCCGGCTGTTCTTGCACTTCACCGCACCAGTCCCGCACTGACCGGGCGGTCACGAGCGCGATGACGCCGCAGTGGAGGAGCACGGCCAGGAGGCACGCCCCGGAGGCCTGCGAAGCGATCGCGGCGTCGAGTCTGAACGCGGCGACGGTCCCGACCAGGCTGGCCGCGACGGCTCCGGTCTCGATGAGCACCGCCGCCTTCCGCGCCCATTCGCGCGCCTGCAGCAGTTGCGCGGCGACGACCGCGTGGAGCGCCGCGAGCGTGCCGAGCACCAGGGCGATCACGGCCTCGGCGGTCACGCCCGCCCTGCCGTCGTCGGCGGTCAGGTCGAACACGAGCACGACCGCGGTGAACAGGAAGCCGACGCCCAAGGCGGTGGCGAAGAGCCACAGTGCGGCGACGGCCGCGAACCCCGGTCCGGGGATCGGGTCCGGGTCGGGTGCGCGCGGCTCGTCGTCGAGATCGGGGACGGAGAGCGGATCGGCCATCGCGGGCCTCCTCAGGGATGGGGGTCCACCTAGGATATTCCGCGCCGTCGATGCCGCGGGGCCCGTGTGACCGGGGCTCGGGTCGGGCCGCTCGCGCAAGGGGTCGTCGGGTCCTCTGGAATACTCCGGCGCATGGAATTCGTCCACTTGCTGCTGCGCTACCTCCATCTGCTCGGGTTCGCGGCCGTCTTCGGCGGCTGGCTCGTGTCCCTGCTCTCCAAGAGGTTCAACTTCAACTCGGCGATGCTGTACGGCATCGCGACCCAGCTCGCTACCGGCATCGTCCTGTACGGGATCGCGAGCGCCGACGGCGACGCGAACCACGCCAAGCTCGGCGTGAAGTTCCTGCTCGCCCTCCTGCTGGGCGTCATGATCGCGATCCCGGTGTGGAAGAAGCGTGAGAAGGTCGCCGCGGGGCACTTCTACGCGACGGGCGCGCTCATCGCGGTGACCGCCGGGGTGGCCGTCTTCTGGACGTAGCGGGCCACCGGGAATTCACCCACTTGTGACCGTTCGGAGGCGCCCGGAGCTGCAATCGCGCCGTAGCCCGGGTGAAACACCAGTTCACCGCTGGATCTCAGTCATAGGATGTTTCGGTAACGAAATCATCAAGGTCGGTGTCAAAGGCCACCGACTGCGGCCATGATTATGCGGGTATCGACTTACCCCTTGGATTGTCAAAGGAGACCGAGATGGCTGTCAAGCCGTTCAAGCTGGCCCTGGCGGGCTTCTCCGCCGTCGGCCTCGCCGCCCTTGCCGCTTGCGGCCAGGCCCCGTCCGAGAACGGCAGCGGCGACAACGCCGACGCTTCGTTCAAAGCCTGCATGGTCACCGACTCCGGTGGCGTGGACGACAAGTCCTTCAACGAGTCCTCGTGGGCCGGCATGGAAGCCGCCGCCGCCGAGAACTCGGACATCGAGGTCGAGGTGAAGGAGTCCTCCTCCGAGACCGACTACGACCCGAACCTGCAGGCCACGGTCGACGACGGCTGCAACTTCGTCGTCGGCGTCGGCGGCCTCATGACCGAGAACGTCAACACGATCGCCACCGCGAACCCGGAGATCCCGTTCGCCACGGTCGACGGCTTCTCCGAGGTCGCGAACGTCTACTCGATCCAGTTCGACACCGCGCAGTCGGCGTACCTCGCCGGTTACGTCGCCGCCGCGCAGTCGCAGACCGGCAAGGTCGCGACCTGGGGCGGCATCCAGATCCCGCCGGTGACCATCTTCATGGACGGCTTCGCCGAGGGCATCGCGAAGCACAACGAGGACAAGGGCACCAACGTCGAGCTCCTCGGCTGGGACGAGGCGGCGCAGACCGGCACGTTCATCAACGGCTTCGAGGACGCGGCCGCGGGCAAGAGCACCTCGGACACGTTCATCAGCCAGGGCGCGGACATCCTGTTCCCGGTCGCCGGCCCCGCCGGCATCGGCGCGCTGACCGCCGCTTCGGAGAACCCCGACGTCTCGGCCATCTGGGTCGACACCGACGGCTTCGAGTCCACCGAGTACGGCGCCGAGATCATCACCTCCGCTGAGAAGGGCCTGGAGACGGCCGTGAAGGACGCCGTCCTCGCCGCCTACGACGCCGCCAACGGCGGGGAGGCCATCTCGGGCTCCTACGTGGGCACCCTGGAGAACGGCGGCGTCGGTATCGCCCCGTTCCACGACTTCGACTCCGCCGTCTCGGCCGACACCAAGGCCGAGATCGAGGCGCTGACCCAGCAGATCATCGACGGCACCATCGTCGTCGAGTCGCCGGCCAGCCCCGCCGCCTCGTAGCCGAGTGGATCGAAGCTAAGGACACGAATTGCGACTCGAACTGAAGGGCCTGACGAAGAAGTTCGGCTCGTTCACCGCCGACGACGACATCGACCTCGTGGTCGAGCCCGGGCAGATCCACGCCATCCTCGGCGAGAACGGCGCGGGCAAGTCGACGCTCATGAACATGCTCTACGGGATCCTCACGCCCACCAGCGGCGAGATCCTCATCGACGGGGAGCCGGTCTCCTTCACCGGTCCGGGCGACGCGATCGCCGCCGGGATCGGGATGGTGCACCAGCACTTCAAGCTCGTCGGGCCCTTCAGCGTCGCTGACAACGTGCAGCTGGGCCGGGAGCACACCCAGGGTCTGGGGGTGCTCTCGGCCAAGGCCGCGCGCCAGGCCGTACGCCAGGTCTCCGAGGAGTACGGCCTCAAACTCGACCCCGACGCGATCTGCGAGGACCTGCCCGTGGGCGTCCAGCAGCGCGTCGAGATCGTCAAGGCCCTGTCGGGGCCGAAGACGGAACTGCTCATCCTCGACGAGCCGACCGCGGTGCTCACGCCCGCGGAGATCACCGAGCTCCTGCAGATCATGCGGAACCTCGCCGAGTCCGGCACGTCGATCCTGTTCATCTCCCACAAGCTCAAAGAGGTCCAGGCCGTCGCCGACACCATCACGGTGATCCGGCGCGGCAAGGTCGTCGCCGAGCTGGAGCCGACCGCTTCGGAGGCCGAGATGGCCTCCGCGATGGTCGGCCGCGCCGTCACGCTCCAGGTCGACAAGTCCCCGGCCGAGCCGGGCGAGGCACGACTCGAAGTCAAGGACCTCACCGTCGTCTCCGACGCGGGCGTGAAAGTCCTCGACGGGCTCGGACTCACCGTCCACTCGGGCGAGATCGTGGGCCTGGCGGGCGTCGAGGGCAACGGCCAGACCGAATTGGCCCGCTCGATCCTCGGCCTCATCAAGCCCGACGAGGGCAGCATCGCCATCGACGGCAAGGACGTGCACGGCACGGGCCCGGCCCACCGCATCGCGGACGGCCTGGGCTACATCCCCGAGGACCGCGGCCGCGACGGCGTCATCAGCGAGTTCACGGTTGCCGAGAACATCGTCCTCAACCAGTACCGGGACTCGCCGTTCAGCAAGCGGGGCGCGGTGAACGCCGCGGCCGTGCGCAAGCGCGCGGTCGACTCGATCGCCGAGTTCGACATCCGCACGCAGTCCCCGGACGAGCCCGTCTCGTCGCTGTCGGGCGGCAACGCGCAGAAGGTCATCATCGCCCGCGAGTTCTCCCGGCCCCGCCGGTTCCTCGTCGCGGCGCAGCCGACCCGCGGCGTCGACGTCGGCGCGACCGAGTTCATCCACTCGCGCCTGGTCGCCGAGCGCGACACCGGCACCGGGGTCCTGCTCATCTCGTCCGAACTGGACGAGATCTACGCCCTGGCCGACCGCATCGCCGTGATCTACAACGGCCGCATCGTCGGCGAGGTCGCCCCCGACACGCCCCGCGAGGTGATCGGCCGCCTCATGGTCGGCGCCGACATCGCACCCGAGACCGAGGCCGACACGGCCGAGACCGACGAGGAAGCCAACGGAGGTGACCGATGAGCACGGATACGAAAGCCCCGGCCGCCGACCAGCCTGAGGCGGGCGAGACCCCCGAAGCGAAGCCGAGCTTCATGCGCCTCTTCGGCCGCTACCTGACCGAGGCCAACTCGGTCATGGTCACGATCTACTCGCTGCTGCTGGCGTTCCTCATCGGCGCGGTCCTCCTCATCGTCTCCGACGAGTACGTGCGCTCCACCTACACGTACTTCTTCGCCCGCCCCCAGGACGCCCTGTCCGCCTCCTGGTACCTCGTGCGCGACTCCTACATCGCGCTGTTCGAGGGCGCCGTCCTCAACCTGAACACGCTCGACCGCTACGCGGCCGGGACCGCCGAGTTCGGCGACCTGCTCCGCCCGCTGTCCGAGACGCTCACGTACGCGACCCCGCTGATCTTCACCGGCCTCGCCGTCGGCCTCGCGTTCCGCGCCGGGCTGTTCAACATCGGCGCCCAGGGCCAGATGATCTTCGGCATGCTCGGCGCGCTCATCATCGGCTTCTCCTTCAGCCTCCCGGCCGTGATCCACCTGCCGCTGGCGATCATCGCCGGGGCGATCGCGGGCGCCGCGTTCGGCGCCGTGCCGGGCCTGCTCAAGGCCACGACGGGCGCGCACGAGGTCATCTCCTCGATCATGCTGAACAACATCGCCGGGCTGTTCCTGGTGTGGGCCATCGGCACCGAGTTCCTCCACTCGGAGACGAAGTCGGACCTCATCACCAAGCCCGTCAACGAGACGGCCGTGATGCCGAAGCTCCTGTCGGGCCTGTCGGAGAGCCTGCGCGTGAACTGGGCGCTGCCGCTGGGCATCCTCGCCGCCGTGTTCACGTGGTGGCTGCTGTCCCGCTCGACGTTCGGGTTCCGCATCCGCGCCGTCGGCTTCAACGAGCACGCCTCGGCCACCGCCGGCATGCGCATCGGCTCGACGTACACGACGACGATGGCCGTAGCCGGTGGCCTCGCGGGCCTCGCCGGCGCGGCGCTGTCGCTCGGCGTCGGCTCCTCGGGCATCACCACGAACACGGCCCTCGAGTACGGGTTCGACGGCATCACCGTCGCGCTCCTGGGCCGCGCGAACCCCGGCGGCATCGTCGCCGCGGCGATCCTGTTCGGCGCGCTGAAGGCCGGGGCCCTGTCGGCCCAGCCTGACGTGCCGGTCGACATCTCGACGCTCCTGCAGGCGATCATCGTGCTCTTCATCGCCGCTCCCGCACTGGTCAAGGCGATCCTGCACCTGCGCACGCCGCGCGGCGGCCTGGTCACCCTCGAAGCGAAAGGCTGGTGAGCCCCATGGCAGTGGACACCATGACCTCCTCACCGGCGGTCGTCGACGAGAGCGTCCCGACCCGGTTCGCGAAGCCCGGCACGGCCTTCACCGTGCTCGGCCTGGCCCTGCTCGTCATCGCGTTCGCGGTGGTCGGCTCGGGCGACACGACCACGATCGCGTTCGACCGGACCCTCACCGACCTCGAGTGGGCCCTGCCCACGACGGTGTGCGTGGCGGTCCTCGGCGCGGTCACCGCCGCCGCGGGCGTCTGGATGCTCGCCGGGATCCCGAAGCGCCGCTTGAAGCTCGCCTCGGGGATCGCGGTCACCGCGTTCGTCCTGGGCCTCTTGTTCTGGGCGTACTCCCAGCCGGGCACGGTGTTCCGCGCGGAGTCGATCCTCGCCGGGGCCCTGTTCCTTTCGCTCCCTTACCTGTTCGGCGCGCTCTCGGGCGTCGTGTGCGAACGCTCGGGCGTCATCAACATCGGCATCGAGGGCCAGTTCCTCATGGGCGCCTTCACCGGCGTCCTGGTCGCGAACATCACCGGGAACGTCTATGCGGGTATGGTCGGCGCGATGCTCGCCGGGTTCCTCTCGACGATGCTCCTCGCCCTGCTCGCCACGAAGTACCAGGTCAACCAGGTCGTCGTGGGCGTCATCCTCAACCTGCTGGCGCTGGGCTTCACCAGCTTCATGTACGACCAGCTGAAGAAGGCCGAGGGGCTCAACAGCGCCTTCTCGGTGCCGACGATCAACTGGGGCCCGCTCGCGGACATCCCGGTGCTCGGCCCGGTCCTGTTCCAGCAGAAGATCTTCGTCTACATCGGACTCGCGCTGGTGTTCGTGGTGTGGTTCCTGCTCTACCGCACCCGCTGGGGCCTGCGCACCCGCGCGGTCGGCGAGCACCCGGCCGCCGCCGACTCCATGGGCGTCAACGTCAACCGCCTGCGGTTCTGGAACGTCGCCCTCGCCGGTCTCATCTCCGGTTTCGGCGGCGCCTGGTTCACCATCGCGAACTCGCTCGCGTTCGGCAAGAACATGACGGCCGGTCTCGGCTTCGTGGCCCTGGCGGTCATGATCGTCGGACGCTGGAACCCGCTCGGCGTGCTCGCGGGCGCGCTCATCTTCGGGTTCACCACCCAGGTCGCCCGCGACCTGGACGCCTCGGGCGGCTCGGTCGTCCCCGGCGAGTTCCTGCAGATGCTGCCGTACGCGGTGACGCTCGTCGTCGTCGCGGGCCTCATCGGCAAGGCCAAGGCCCCCGCGGCCGACGGCGTGCCGTACAACCCGGGGGACAAGTAGCCATGGCCGACATCGACTGGGAGACGTTGCGGGACAAGGCCCGCCAGGCCATGGCCAACGCGTACGCCCCGTACTCGAAGTTCCCGGTCGGTGTCGCCGGGCTCGTCGACGACGGCCGGATCGTCTCCGGCTGCAACGTCGAGAACGCCTCCTACGGCCTGACCCTGTGCGCCGAGTGCGGCATGGTCTCCGAGCTCGCGCGCACCGGCGGCGGGCGCCTGGTCGCGATCGCCTGCGTCGACGGCCAAGGGGAGCCCCTCACCCCCTGCGGCCGCTGCCGCCAGCTGCTCTACGAGCACGGCGGCGCCGAGTGCCTGGTGGACGCCGCGCCGGAGCCGACGACCGTGGGAGCCCTGCTCCCGGGCGCGTTCGGCCCCGAATACCTGTAGGGCGAGGGCGGGAACAGTGCCAATTTATGGCTCGCAAGCAGCGCCAAGACTGTCCCGCCCTCCTCGAATTCCATTGTCTGTGAGGGAAACCCAATGATCACCGCTGTAGACGTCATCCGCACCAAGCGCGACGGCGGCGAACTCTCGACCGCCCAGATCGACTGGGTCATCGACGCCTACACCAAGGGCGTCGTCGCCGACGAACAGATGTCGGCCCTCGCCATGGCGATCTTCCTCAACGGCGCGCAGCCGCGCGAGATCGCCGACTGGACGGCCGCGATGATCCGCTCCGGCATCACGCTCGACCTCTCCGCGGTCGGCAAGCCCTGTGTCGACAAGCACTCCACCGGCGGCGTCGGCGACAAGATCACCCTCCCGCTCGCCCCGCTCGTCGCCGTCTTCGACGTCGCCGTCCCGCAGCTCTCCGGCCGCGGCCTCGGCCACACCGGCGGCACCCTCGACAAGCTCGAGTCCATCCCCGGCTTCCAGGTCGACATGACCGAGGCGAGCGTCATCGAGCAGCTCAAGGACATCGGCGCGGTCATCTGCGCGGCCACCGGCGACCTCGCCCCGGCCGACAAGAAGCTCTACGCCCTCCGCGACATCACCTCCACTGTGGAGGCCATTCCGCTCATCGCCTCCTCGATCATGTGCAAGAAGATCGCCGAAGGCGCGGACGCCATCGTCCTCGACGTCAAGGTCGGCTCCGGCGCGTTCATGAAGGACTTCGCCCAGGCCCGCGAACTCGCCGAGACCATGGTCCGCCTCGGCAAGGACCACGACGTCGACACCCGCGCGCTCCTCACGGACATGTCGATCCCGCTGGGCCGCACCGCCGGTAACGCCCTCGAAGTGCGCGAGTCGGTCGAGGTCCTCGCCGGAGGCGGCCCCGAGGACGTCGTCGAGCTCACGGTCGCCCTCGCCAAGGAGATGCTCGCCGCTGCCGGACAGCCCGACGCCGACCCCGCCGCGGCCCTCAACGACGGCCGCGCGATGGACAAGTGGCGCAAGATGATCACCGCCCAGGGCGGCGACGTCGACGCGCCGCTCCCGGTCGCCCGCGAATTCGAGGAGATCAAGGCCGACGCCGACGGCTTCGTGTCGGAGATGGACGCCTACGCGGTCGGCGTGGCGGCCTGGCGCCTCGGCGCGGGCCGCGAACGCCAGGGCCAGCCGGTCCAGTTCGGTGCGGGCATCGAGATCCTCAAGACCGTCGGCGAGCCCGTGCAGCAGGGCGAGACCGTGTTCCGCCTCCACACCGACACCCCCGAGCGCTTCGCCGCCGCGAAGGAAACCCTCGAGGGCCAGTGGAAGGTCGGCGCCGAACCCGCAAAGCGCGGCCCGATCATCCTCGACCGCATCGTCTGACACCACACGCACACCGTTAGGGCGGCAACGCGAAAGCGTTGCCGCCCTTCGCGTTACGACTCTGCGCGCCGCTCGGCGCGCCAAGCCCACCAGCTGACCAGCGCCAGTCCGACGGCCCACAGGACGACGGCGACGAGTGCGTCGCCAGCGGTGTCGGGGTCGACCCAGTCGAGCATCTGATACGCCAGAAATCCGCTGAACGCCCCGGTCGCCAGCGCCCCTTTGACCCGGTTCCCCGCCGACGCCGCCGCGAAGAAGATCAGCAGCCCCAGCGGGAAGGCGGCCAGGCCGACGGCGATCGCGGTCACCAGTGCCGACCACGGAGCCCGATCGGCGACCGCCAGCCAGGCAGCCAGCGCCAGTGTCGCGACATTCAGCAGCCAGAACAGGAAGCCGCGCAATCTGATCGACGAGTCGGACTCGACGTATTCAGGCGATCCACGATCCATGCACCCGACGCTAACCATCCGGCCCGGGACCGGTCCCGAAGCCGACTTCCCTGCCTTCCGCTACCAGGACCGGCGCCGCTGCTCGGCCTCGGCGACGGTGAGCAGCGCCTGAGTCCGCTCTGAACCGGACTTCATCGTGAGGGCCAGCTGCTCGGCGCGCCCGGGCGCGGATCTGCAGAATTCCTCGACAAGTGCGCTCTGCGCCCGCAGCAGTTCATCTTGTCCGCCGATCATCGCGATGAACTGCTCGGCCCTGCGAGGGTCGTCAGCGGCCAAGGCTGTCGCCGCGCGCTCGAAATGCGTGTCCCGGTCCTTCCAGTCGTCGGGCAGTCCCTCCGCGATCCTCTCGGCCTTCCTAGGCGCGATCGAGGCCCAGCCGACCATGACCTCGGCGAGCAGCGCGGTCCGCCGGTCGGCGTCGTCCTCGGCGCTCGCTGAGGCGCACAGTTCGGCCTGTGAGAGCAGTCGGGACGCGCGAAGCGGCACGGAGCCGATCTCGATGTGTGCGTTGGCGATGTCGCACAGCAGCGAGCCTTTGAGATAGTCGTTGTCCATCTGGCCAGCGGTGATTTCTGCCCTGGTGAGCAGCTCCTCCGCCTGGGCCGGAAGGGCCAGACCCGCCATGCACAGTGCGGAGACCCGGGCGTAGGCGCATTCGGCTGTGTCCGGGATGGTGAGAGCGATCAAGGCTGCCCAATCCGGATCGTCTTTCACGATGGTTTGCACGATCGAAAGCAGCGTATGGCCGCGGCGGTATTCGTCGTCGATGGTGGCCGCGACCTCCGCAGCGCGGTGCGGCGCGAACGCGGCAATCGCCTCGGCAGCAGTCGCAATGACGCTGGACTTATACGGCGACTCGGGCAGCGATGCCACAAGTTCCAGCGCCCGTTCGGGATCGACCTCGGCGACGCCGTCGTATACGTCGGTCGCCACCCGCTCGGCTTTCTCGCCGGTGGCGAGATCGCGGACAAGTCGCGCGATCCGGTCCGGCGACGTCGCCGCGAACACCGCGGCGACCTTCGAGATCGCGAGCGACTGGCTGAGCCCGTTCTCCGGCATCGACCTGATCAGCCGCACCGCATGGTCGGGATCGATCGCCGCGAAGGCCTCAGCGAGGTAGATCAGCTCGTTCGCCTCGGCGACTTCATCGAGGATCGACAGCACGAGACGCTCGGCCGCATATGCGATGGGCCTGGCCGTCACGGCATCGACGGCCGCGGCCTGCTTGGCGACCCGAATCAGGCCGCGGCGCATGCGGTCCTCATCGGAGTCGATCCGCAGGAGCCGACTGGCGGCTACGGGCGCGGTGGCGACGAGCGCATCAGCCGCGTGGGAGAGCCGCCACCGTTCCTCCTCTGCAACGTGATCGACGGCCCGTTCGACCATTGTGATGAGATGTTCGGCCTGCGCTGGCGAAGGGCCGGGCGAGGTCTGCAGCGCATCGAGCAGGGCATTGAACAGCTTGACCCAGTCGGCATGGGATCGGCAGCGTCGCTCAGCGATTTCGAGAAGACGATGGCCGATAGGGGGATCGATAGCGAGCATTGCGGAGCCGCCGCAGGTGATGTCCTCGATGGGGAGTCGTTCAAAATCGCTCTCGTGAAGCATGTGGCCGTCGAGGCTGAAGAACCGCTGAGCGGTGGAGGGCGCGAATCTCGCCATCCGCAAAGCCGCTTCAGCCTGGACCGGCGTCCAGACCGCCTGATCCGGTTGGTTCCAAAGCAGGGATTCCAGGTCTTCGATGAGGTCTCCCCAAATATCGGGGGCGATCTGATTGAGCGCCCTCGCGACTCGGGCGAGAGGCGCGATATCCGCTGGAGGCTCCGGTATCTCGGCGCTGCACTGGATCTCAAAGAGCCGCACTAGCAACTGCGTCTCCCTGTCTCCATACCCGTCTTTGCAAGACGCGATGGCCTCCTGCAGGATCTGCTGCGCCAGAACGAGCTCCGAATCAGGCAGGGCAGCAGCGATGGCGAGTTGGGCGCCGGTTCGCTCGGCGCTCCCGAAAGTGAACCGTTGCGCGAACTCGATCGCCGCGCGGGCATCTATCCTCGCGAGCCCGGCGCACAGGGCCTCGACCACTATGAACTGTTCGCGGCTTTGGGGAAGCCGCTTGAGTACCGCCTTCGGCCACCGATCGTCGAGCTGAGCTGCCGCTTCGAAGACTTCGCGCAAGCGCTCGCTCGGGTCCTTGTCGTTCTCATCATCTTCCGACAGCGCGGATGCAACAGCTTCGTTGAGCAGCCTCCAGAGGTGGGTGCGCGGCTCCGGGAGGTGCAGGCCCAGTGATGAAGACGGCGAGTCTCGATCCGCCGTGGGCCCGGGAATGTTGAACTCGCCGAGGTCCGTACCGGTCATGACGTGTTGGATGAAGTGACCCGATTCGGCGGTCGGCGGTATCGACGGTTCCGAAGCGGGTACGGATCGGCGGGCGAGGACGATCGAGCCGGTTCCGTCGAAGTAGAACTGGGGGCGGGAGGTTCCGGCAGGCCTGAGTTCGGTCTCCAGGTAGTCGTAGAGGTCCTGGGCGGACAACTGGCTCTCGGTGGGGGCGAATCGGAGGCCGGTGACCAGGACGTTGGTGAACGGGCTGGTGCCGCCGGGACCGAGGGCGTCGAGGGCGAGTTCGGTGGCGCTGGCGCTGGTGATCACGCAGCGGCCGTTGCCCGTCGCTTTGACCTTCAGTTCGCCGCCGCGGAAGGCGCCGCTGTGGCAGCAGTCGAGGATCGTGACCGTCGCTGCCGCTGGCGATTCCTGAATCAGAGCGTCGATGTGCTCCTTGTACTGCAGCGAGGTCACTCGGAGCCTGCTCACGAGGGTGTCGCTGGTGCACAGGTGAAGTCGGCCCTGCAGATCGAGCTTGCCGTGGCCGCTGTAGTAGAGGAGCAGTACGTCGTCCCTTGTGGCCTCTTCGATGTAGAAGCGGTAGAGCTCCTCGCGCAGGTTCGAATGGCTGCGGTCGATGTGCGTTTCGATGTCTTCGGTGGCGAACATGCCCGACTGGGGGTCGGCCAGGGCCTCGCAGAGGGCGTCCACGTCGGCGCGAGGCCCTTGGAGTTTCGGGAGTCCCTGCGGGTCACGCCTGAACACGGCGTTGCCGATGAGGAGGGCCCGGTAGCGGCGGTCGGGCATCAGCGGCCTTCGATCATCCGGCCGATCGACTCGCTGAGCGCGGTGAGCGACTGCTGGTCGATGTTCTCGCCCGTGAGGGTGAAACGCCGCTCCTTGCCGTCCTCGTCGGTCCACGTCGCGGTGATGGTCCGGGTCTTGTCGCGGCCGAGCCAGGCGCGGATGACCTCGACTGCGGCGACGAGCGCGCCGGAGGTGCCGAGCGCCAGGATCACGTCAACCGCAGCGCCCTTGGTGCCCGAGGCGGTCTCAGATCGTATTGCGACAGAAGCGGTCTCACTGCTCAGCTCAGTGTGGAGGGCGGCGACTTCGCGTCGCCATTGGGGGCTGTCGGGGGCGTATTTGGCGGTCTCCGTGGAGATCGCGACTTCGACGGTCGGGGACATGTCCACCTCTCAGACGAGTGTCGCTCAATGATATTTGCCCGCCGCCCAACGTGGAGGACCGGCGATTCCCGCCAAGATGAAGATTTGTTTCACTGGAGGACTTCTCAACGAAAGATTTCTCCGATATGGTTCCGTTACTCGACAATTGTCGCGTCGATCACCCCTCGGTGCGAAGCTCCAGGAAGGGACCAACAGATGACCTCCGAAGCAACACCCGACACCCACTCCCGGCGCACGCTCCTGCGCCGCGCGCTCATCGCCGCAGGCGGGATCACCGCCGCCACGGTCCCCGCCGTCTTCACGGCAGGCGCCGCCGAGGCCGCAGCGGTGGTCGACATGGAACTCGTGCTCGTCGCCGCGATGGTCGACCCGCCGAAGTCCGGCACCGGCACCACACTCACCGCCGGACCCCACGTCAAGGTCGTCGAACAGGCACTCGACGCCAAGAACTTCCTCGCCGCAGGCTCCGTCGACGGCCACTACGGCACCACCACCGTCACCGCCTACGCCAACTACCAGAAGTCCCTGGGCTACACCGGACTCGACGCCAACGGCATCCCCGGCCCGACCTCACTCACCAAGCTCGGCACCGACACCGGCCTGTACACCGTCACCCGCCCGATCAACGTCGGATCGAGCACCGACACCTACGGCGGCAAGCGCGTCAACACCCGCACCAAGAACATGCTCGCCGCGGCCGACGGCAAACTCTCCTGGAGCATCACCCTCACCCAGGGCTCCTACACGACCGGCAACCCCAGCTCCGCCGGAACGCACGACGGCGGCGGCGTCGTCGACATCGCGGTCAGCTCCATGACCACGACGCAGCGCTGGCAGACCGTCAAGGCCCTGCGCGACGTCGGGTTCGCGGCGTGGCTGCGCACCCCTGAGCAGGGCTTCACCTACCACATCCACGCGAATGCGGTGGGCGACACGGACATGGCGGGCGTCGCCCAAGCCCAGGTCCACGACTACTTCTACGGCAAGAACGGCCTCGCCAGCCACGCTGCCGACAACACCCCGGACGCCTACAAGGGCGCCTTCACCTGGTGGGAGAAGTACAAGCGCGGCTAGGCAACACGCCCGCGAGCCGGGCGCGATGCGAGACTGCACGCACCGCGCCCGGCTCGCGGTCACCTCCGATGACGCGAATCACCGCAAACCAGCGGAATGACCGCCGCTGCGCGCTCGTTGTGACCGGGTATGAGCACAATCGGATTCATCGGCAGTGGAAACATCGGCGGCACGATCGCGCGTCTCGCGGTCGCGGCAGGCCACGACGTGGTCCTCAGCAACCGGCGCGGGCCCGACTCGCTCGCCGGTCTCGTCGCGGAACTCGGCCCGAAGGCCCGCGCGGCGACGCCCGCCGAGGCGGCGGCCGCTGGAGAGTTCGTCGTCGTGACGGTCCCGCTCAGCGCCTACAAGGCCGTCCCGGTCGAGGAGCTGCGCGGCAAGGTCGTCATCGACACCAACAACTACTACCCGCAGCGCGACGGCCGGATCGCCGAGCTCGACGACGAGTCCACCACCACGAGCGAGCTGCTCCAGGCCCACCTGCCGGAGTCGTTCGTCGTCAAGGGCTTCAACAACATCTTCTTCAAGCACATCGCGGATCTCGCCCGTGAGAACAGCGATGAACGGTCGGTCATGCTGATCGCCGGGGACGACGCGAACGCGAAGAAGACCGCCACCGTCTTCCTCGACTCGATCGGCTGGGACGCTTACGATGTCGGCCCGCTCGCCGAGGGCTGGCGCTTCCAGCGCGACCTCCCGGCTTACGGCATCCCGTACTTCGCGGAGAAGCCGTCCGGCGGCAGCTTCGACGTCCCGCCCAAGCAGGCCACCGCAGCCGACTTCGAACCGGCCCTCAAGGCCGCCAAGCGATACCGCGACCTGTAGGCGCAGGCGAACAGCAGGGCCGACGCGTGTCACGTCCTCCACGATCGGCCGACGGACCGTTACCGGTCCGTCGGCCAGACCAGTGCCTGAGCGACGACGACCCGTTCGCCGTTGAACGTCACGGCAGGGCCCTCGTGCAGCTCGTAACCGAGGCTGAGCGCCTCGCTCACGCGTCGGCAGAACGTCTCGTCGTCCGGGCCGGTCAGGACCCGGTAGACGGGCAGTCCGTCAGGTGGCGCGCTCATCGAAACCCTCCTCGCTTCCTGAGCCGCCACCCGCGTCGGCAGCGGCGCGGCCCAGGTTGTACTTGAAATAGGCCGCGGTTTCGGTGAACCCCAGCCGGTCGTAGAACCGGGCCGCGCGGCGGGTGGGCACCGTCACCTCGACGTCACCGGCCTGTCCTGCCTTGTCGACAGCGGCGCGGACCAGGAGCGACCCGATCCCGCGGCCCCGATCGGCCTCGTCGACGGCGAGCTCCAGGATCTCCAGGACGGTGCCGCCGGCGAACAGCGTCGGCGCCCGCGCGGCCAGGAGGTACCCCGCCACCGCTCCATCCCGCTCGGCGACCAGGAACTCGGCGGAGCCGGCCGCGGCGGCCTCCATGACGCTGGGGAACGTGCGGTCCTCGAAGATCGCCCGCTCAGGCCGGTAGCTGGTGGCGAAGCCGCAGAGCAGACGGTAGATGTCCGCCGCATCCTCATGCGCCGCAACGCGAACCGTCATAGCCGCCTCCTCTCGCGGCGCGGGACCGCCGCCGCACACGGATCATATTCGAGCATCTATGCGGTGAAGAAGTCGGCGAGCGCGCGGGCGACCTGGTCGGGAGCGTTCTCCGTCGGGAGCGTTCTCCATCGGGATGTGTCCCGCGTCGGGTATGCGGACGTGCGCCGCTTCCGGGCACGCCTCGGCACCACACCCAGCGCGTACCGGCGGACCTTCAGCGAAACCTGACAAGCGAGTCCCGGCGCTATTCGACCTGCTCCGCAAGAACCGACCGCTGACAGACGCGTTTCGCGTCGGCCCTTTCCCGTGTCAGGTGAGGTGTCAGTCCGGAGACAGGGCTGCGACAGCGCGGCCGACGATGCTTTCGGACATGAACGAAACGCAGCTCGAGGCCCCGAAGGCCCGCCCCACCAACCGATTCGCAGCGAAACTGCTCGCTGACAAGCATTCGATCCCGCTGTCCATCGCCCTCCACCTCGTCCCCGGCGCGTTGATCGTCGCCGCTTACGCCTGGATCGGTGCGCCGATCTCGCGCGCCATCGGCGCCCCGATCTTCGCCGCCTGGGCCATCGGCCTCATGGTCGTCCTCTTCCCGCTCTGGTTCGGCCTGTTCTGGCTCGGCAAACAGGCCACCGGCAAGTACACGATGGGCGGCGGCGTCGTCCGCTACAGGGACAAGCCGTTCACCCGCGGCAAGATCACCCTCATCGGCATCGGCTTCCTGCTGTACATGGCGATCGTGTCGCTCTCCCTCGCCCCGCTGGACACCTGGACCTACGACACCTTCTTCACCTGGGTCACCTTCGAAGGCTCCGGCTCCTCCGGCACCACCTACCTCGACGCCTACAGCAAGGAAACCATCGTCACCACGATGCTCATCTTCGGCGCCTTCACCGGATTCCTGCTCCCCCTCATCGAGGAGTACTACTTCCGCGGCTTCCTGCTCCCCAGGCTCCCGCAGCTGGGCCGCTGGGCGCCCCTGTTCAACACGGTCCTGTTCTCCATCTACCACTTCTGGGCGATCTGGACCGTCCCCTCGAAGATCATCTTCCTGCTCCCGGGCATCTGGTTCGTCTGGGGCAAACACGACATCCGCGCCTCCATCTGGATGCACCCCGGATCCGCACTCCTCATGACCGTCATCGGCACCACCCTCTACCTCACCGGAGCCATGTAACACAGGAAACGACGAAGGGGCGCCGTCCGCAAGGACGGCGCCCCTTCGCTATGTCTGTGTGTCTTGTCAGCCTGCCGCGCTGATCAGCGCACTGAAGTCCTTGGGGGACAGGTCGAACACCGGGGATGCGGTGTCGAGCTTCGAGTCCCGGAGGTGGAAGCCGTCGTCGTCAGAGCAGAACGCGACCTCGACGCAGTCGGTGTTGTTCCCTCCACCGCTACGGGTGCTCTTGCGCCAGGCGCGGCGAACCTCGACGCAGTCTGAGTTGTTGCCGCCAGCGCTGCGGGTGCTCTTACGCCAATCGGACACGCCTGTCGTCATCTGGGTAGACCTCGATCCGGATCGCCTTTTTCCAAAGGGCCTTGCGGAAGTCATCGTAACCCGCGATTCGGACCGAGCCGTCGATCACCCAGCTGGAGTCGATGGTCTCGGTGTAGGCGATGGGAGGGCCCGCAAGCTCGCTGCCACCCTCGGTATAGATGCTGAAGTTACTTCGCTGCGCAGGCACAGGGCCGCGAAGTATTCGGATGAAGACACCCGGGCGTCGAGCCCATCGTCGCAGGTGGGCGATCTGATCTTGGTATAGGTTCTCAGAAATCTCGCGAAGCTGGTGGAGCGCGGTCTCGCCGATGAGGAACTGTATGGTCGGCCGATCGGTGCGGGCCTCAATAGCCCGCTGACGTTCATCTTTGAATTCCCAGCCGCCATCGATGAACTGCTCAGTGGCAAGTGGTTCAGCCAGGCGCACAACGATGTAGTGGTACTCCTGAAGCTGCAGCGGCCCCGGGATCATGGAGGAGTCGAACTTGAAGATGAAGCCGTAATGAGCCTCGGCAAGTGCAATGAACAGGGCGTTGAATCGGGTTCCGGCTTCGATCGCGTGGCCCTTCCGGCGGGCGACCGCAACTTGCACCATGTAGTCGGCGATCTCGTCGCTGATGCCGCAGGCTTTCGCAAGCTCCTTGATACTTGCGGGAGTCGGGCAGCTGCGCCCGGCTTCATAGGCACGGTAGGTGTCGGTCGCGATGTGCACTCGCTCTGCGATTTCTCTCTGCGTCAGGCCGAGCTTGAGGCGACCTCTCCTCATCATCATTTGGATGAACCAGGCGCCGAGTTCGGTCCTCGCCATACGTGCCCCCCACGTTCGCGATCCTGCAATCGAACCCTCACTATCGCACAGTCCACACCGATTTGGCTCCTGTGAGAATCGCGGTGTGAGAGTACAACCGTGGAAAAGATACGGCTCTGAAGCGACGGCAAAATTTGCACGGTCTCATTGCGCCGCAACGATTTGCATCTTGTGAACTGCAGAAACATCACCTAAATTCTTGGGTGTCGGGTTCCGTAGCTTGCGGTTCGCGATGTTCGGGTGGTCCAGGGCCGCTGTATGCCCCCCGCTGGCGGCGGTTCGGGACGCCCGTTCTGTCGGAAGTGCGATACCCGAAAGTGGAGGAGAGGCGATGAGCAGTCCGATCCAAGGCGGCGCGAACCATGTTGCGGCCGTGGAACGGGGGTCGTTCCATGACGACTTCCGGTCCTACCGGGTGCGCGTGCCGAGCGCCGACGCGCCGGATTCGTTCGAGGTGGTGACGGGCGACGGCGCGGACCTCGTGCTGCTGGTGTCCGGGATCAATTCCGGTGAGCTGAAAGCGACATGGGGTCCGTTCTGGCGGTCCTTCAAGCCCGCGTGGAAGATCTGGGTGGAGGAGTCGGCGTTCCGGGTGTTCCATCGGGCGCGGACGCCGATCGCGTCAGTGCCGAGCGGGGTGCGGTTCTGTGATGGGTAAGACGATCAGCGCGGCGGATGAAGGCGGGCACCGGTTCCGCTCGGACGGTCGCTCGTGCGCCGAAGGCTTCATCGGCGACTTCGTCAGGGGCCCAGCGCTGTTCAGCGTGTACCTGGTCCCGCCGGACCAGAGCGTGTACCCGAACGAGCCGGGCTATTACCTGATCGACGTCGATGACGGGGTGGGGGCGCGGGAGTGCTGCCGCTTCAACGTCGCGGCAGTTGAGCCGGACGCGTTGGATGCGGCGGTCGTGTGGAACGGCGCGTGGAACAACGACCCGTGGTGCGGCGGCATTCTGGAGCGCGCCCGCGCTGAGATCGCCGACGCGAAGCGGTAGCCACCGCCCGCGAGGCGGCGCATGGACCGCTCCGCGATCTGTCAAACCTGCCCCGGGAGGATCGCGGAGCATTGAGAAGGCCGGTCGAGGTCAGGTGGAGCCTCGACCGGCCTGCTTCATGTCGTCGCCGGGCCCGTGACGAGCGGGCGCGACGAAGACTTTGGCGCTATTGGTGACTGGCGATGGCGTTGAAGCTTTCGAGGACGGCGACCACGCCCGCTTCAGGGTTCTCGGGGTCGACGAGTTCGACCGGGTGGTCGAGGGCGTACGTGGTGCCTTGCGGCGGGAAGGTGGTGGCGTCGTCGTGCTCGGTGGTCGGCTGGTCTTCGTCGGGGACGAGCGCCACCGGCTTGTTCGAGCGGAGGGCGATCGCCTGCGAGTCGGGGCCGCGTTCAGCGGTGATCCAGAGTCCGTGGGCGCGGGTCGTGAAGTCGCCGGTCTGGTCGATTCCGGCGTCGACCAGGGCGTGCTCGGCGTCGCTGTAGCCGTAGCCCGCCATGCGGAGCTGACCGAGGCCGCCGGTCTTCTGGCCGATGGCGGAAGCGAAGTGCACGTCGGCCACCAGCAGCTCGGTCGGGCACTCGCCACCGGTGTCTGCATTGGCGTCGCCGCTGTGGCAGGCGCCTGCGGCGGGGACGATGCTCATGGCGCCTTCCATCTGGCCGGTGGAGTACGACTTGCCGTCGATGGTCAGCTTCCCTTCGCCTTCGATGAGGTCGAAGGTGATCGGGATGCCTTGGGGGAGTTTGGCATTTGTCGGCTGTTCGGGCGGTTCGTGCTGGTCGGGCGCGGCGGTGGCCGGGCCGGAGGCCGCGAGGGTGACGAGCATGCCTGCGGCGGCGAGGCCGCCGGTCCATTTCACGGTGTGTTTGCGGATCGTTCGAGTCGTTCGCATGGCGTCCCTCTCGTTCGAGTGGTCGCAGCGCCGGGTACCGGCGATGCACGGTCCGAAAGGGAAGGTAGTCGCGGGGGACTGGCCGCGCAGGTAAACGGGCATATCAGTGGATGCTGAGGCGTGAATGAGCGCGGTGTGGGCGGCGAGCGGCCGCGAGTGCGAGGCAGCCGAGGAGGCCGATCGCGGCGGCGCCTGCGAGGACGCCGCGCATGCCGGTGAGGGAGTAGCCCGCGAGGCCCCAGGCGAGGGTCGCGAGGGACGGGGCGGCGGCGACGGCGCTCTGGCGGACGAGGCTGAGCGTCCCGGAGGCGGTCGAGACGAGATGCGGCGGGGTAGCGGCGAGGGTCATCGCGGTCTGGGCGCTGGCGTAGAGGCCGATGCCGATGCCGACTATCGCTATGCGCCAGAGGATGTCAGTGAGTGTCCACTCAGGATCGAGGAAGGCGAGGGCTGCGGCTCCTGCGGTCATCACGGCCGTGCCGAGTGCCGCTGTGGGGCGGGCGCCCCAGGTGTCGGTGAGCCATCCGGCGGCGAGGCTGGTCGCGGCCATGGTGGCGGCGAGGACCATGCCGGGGAGGCCGACTTGGGTTTCGTCGGCGTGCAGTTCGCGGGTGAGGAAGAACGGGAGCATGAGCATGATGACGAGCTGCACGGAGGACTGCGCGGCGAGGGAGAGGAGCGGGGCGCGTGCGGCGGTGAAGAGTTGGCGGACATCGCGTCCCGGGCCGGTGCGGAGCCAGGCGATGACCGGTGGGACCGCGATGGCCGAGAGCGCCAGCCAGACCGGGTCGGCTTCGACGGCGAGGGTCGTGGCGAGGAGGGTCGCGGCGGCGGCGGTGAGGAGGTAGGCGGTCTGGGGGAGGGCGCTGCGGTCGGGGGCGCGGAGCGGGGCGGTGCGCGGCTGCCGGGCGGCGATCGCGAGGATCGCGACCGCTACGGGGAGGTTGAGGAGAAACGCTGCGCGCCAGCCGAACTGGTCGGCGAGGAGACCGGCGAGGACCGGTCCGGCGACGCCGCCGACCGGTCCGATCGCGAAGACCAGGCCCATGGCGCGGCCGCGCAGGGCCGGGGCGACGGATTCGGCGGCGATGAGCGGGAGGAGGACGAAGGTGACCGCCGCGAAGGCGCCCTGGAGGAAGCGGGCTGCGATGAGCCAGCCGATGCCGGGCGCGAGGGCCACGGCGGCGCCGAGGGCCGCGAAGCCGCCGACCGAGAGCAGCAGGGCCGGGCGGCGGCCGACGTTCGCGAGCCAGGTTCCGGCCGGGATGACCAGGGCGATCGCGGGGAGGGTGAACCCGAGGACCGCCCATTGCGCGGCGGCGGGCGAGACGCGGAAGTCCTCGGTGATGGCGGGGATGACGGTGGCGACGGTGAAGACGTCGATGTTGACCATGAAGAGGATGAGCCCGGCGGCGACGACCATCGACCAGCGGTTCGTCTGGGGCGCAACGGCGGAGCTTGTGGCAGGCGCGGCGTTCATCGGGAGGGTTCCTTCTGTAACTTCACTAGGTGTGAAGTTAGTAAACTACACACCATGAGAAGTTGCAACGGTCTGACTCGGGGGTCACAATGACGCCCGCCGAGCCGCAGAACGCGCGCGGCCGCCGCACGCGGGCCGCGCTGCTGGAGGCGATCTTCGCGATCGTCGAGTCGCAGGGGTTCGAGGGCCTGACCATGAACGCCGTCGCCGACCGCGCCGGCGTCTCGCGCCGCGCGATCTACCTGCACTTCCGGTCGCGGGCCGACCTGATCCCGGCCCTGCACGACTACGCGGTCGAGCACCTCGGCCTCGTCGACTCGCTCGAGCGCATCTGGGAGCAGGAGACCCCTGAGGCGGTCCTCGACGAATGGGCCCGGCACCTGACCCGGGTCAACCTGCGCGCCAAGGGCGTCCACCGGGCCATCAGGAACACCCGGCACAGCGACCCCGCGGTCGCCGACTACCAGCGCGGCGTCGCCGAGCGGCAGCGCCAGAACTGCCGCGTCGTCGTCGAGCGCCTGGAGCGTGCCGGACGGCTCGACCCGCAGTGGGGCACTGAGGAAGCGGTCGACATGTTCTGGGCGCTCATCGCCACCGACATGATGGAGTCCCTCGCCGACGACTGCGGCTGGGACGCCGACCGGGTCGCCGCCCGCCTGGGCTTCCTCCTCCGCCGAACCTTCCTCGCCCCCTGAGCGCGCCGCGGCCCCGGCAGCGGGGCTGCCGGGGCCGCGGGCGCGCGGACTAGCTGGCGTCCGGGTTGTACTTGACGTTGCAGGTGAAGGCGTGGCCCGCGACGGCGTAGGCCCGCGCGGTCAGCCCGGCGTCCTGGACGTCGCGGCTCTGGTCGCTGCCGATGGAGGCCCAGGCGCTGTGCCGGTTCGTCGGGTGGAAGTAGTTCGAGTAGCAGCTCTTCAGCCCGCTGCTGTCGAGACCCCAGCCGTAGCACCAGGTGCCGCCGCCGACGTCCTCGCACTTGTCGTCCTCGGTGACCTCTCTGGTGATCACGCGGCTCTCCTCCGCGTCACCGGCCTCGGTCCCGGCCTGGGCTGCCCCGGTGCCGACGAACAGCAGGGCGGCCGCCATGACGGCCGCCGCGCTCGCTTGCTTCACGCGCTTCATCGCACGTTCCCCCTGGTGGTTGAGATGCTGGGAGTCTTGAGCGGCTCCCGCATCCATGACACCACTGGAACTGTTGCGCCTCAGGCGTTTCCGACTCTCTGTCCGGTATCCGACACGGCGAAGAGAGCCGGTGCAACCGTTGCCGCCGACACCCTCGGAGCCCTCGCAGCGACCCTCTCGACGAGCGTGCAGCGGGCCGACAGAATCCGCCAAAGTTATCCACAGGCGATCTACCTGGCGGAACGCGCCAGAACCATGAGTTATCCACAGGCGCAAAAGTTTCTGTTGCCACTTGACTACCGCAAGTGTTGTAGTAGATAGCAAAAACGACTTCATTCGACCCAGGACTTACCCCCTGGTTCTCGTAGGAGGCGGCACAGTGGGATCGATCGAGCCGCCAGAGAAAGTCCGCGGGCGGGTGCACCCGCCCGCGGCTCCTACGAGAACCGCGCCGGGCCCTCACCACTCCGAGGGCACGGCGAAGGGGGCCGGAGCGGCGCGCTGCTCCGGCCCCCTTCATCTCCTCATCCCTAAGCGCTGGCCAGGAAAGCGGTGTTCAGCAGCAGGTTGGGGCTGCCGTTGGGGTCGGCGACGACGTCCGGGAGGGCGCCTCCGGTGAGGGCGGTCGCGACCTCGTCGGGAGTCGCACCCGGGTTCGCCTCGAGGAACAGGGCGGCGACGCCCGCGACGTGCGGGGTGGCCATCGAGGTACCCGAGATGGTGTTCTCGGCGTCATCGGCGTCGATCCACGCGGAGGTGATGCCGACGCCCGGGGCGAGGATGTCGACGCACTCGCCGAAGTTCGAGAACGACGCGGCCGCGTCGTCCTCATCGGTGGCGCCCACGGTGATCGCGCTCGGCTCGGAGCCCGGGGAGACGTTGCACGCGTCCTGGCCCTCGTTGCCCGCGGCGATCGCGAAGGTCACGCCCGACTCGACCGCGGCGGCGATCGCGTCGTTCAGGGCCTGGCTGAAGGAGCCGCCGAGGCTCATGTTGGCGACGGCCGACTCGCCGGCGTTCGCCGCGACCCAGTCGATACCGCCGATGATCGCCGCGTAGGAGCCGGAGCCCTCGCAGTCGAGGACGCGGACGGGGCGGATCGTGACGTCCTTCGCGAGGCCGTACGTCGAGCCGCCGATGGTCCCGGCGACGTGCGTGCCGTGGCCGTGGCAGTCGCTCGGGTCGGCGTCGTCGTCGATGAAGTCGTAGCCTTCGCCGATGCGGCCCTCGAACTCCTGGTGCGTGAGGTTCACGCCGGTGTCGAGCACGAACGCCTCGACTCCCGTGCCGGACTGGGTGTACTCATAGGACTGGTCGAGGGGGAGCGCGTCCTGGTCGACGCGGTCGAGGCCCCACGACGGCGGGTCGGCCTGCACCTCGGAGGCGTAGGCGCGCTGGTTCTGCTCGACGTAGGCGACAGCGTCGTCGGCGGCGAGTTCGAGGGCTTCGCTCTCGCTCATCTCGGCGACGTAGCCGTCGACGATGCCGAGGGTGTCCTCGACGTCGACCGAGACGCCGAGGTCGTCGGCGAGCGCGTCCAGTCCGCTGGTGGCGCTGGCGGCCTGGTCTTCCATGACGACGATGTACTCGCCGGCGATCGCGTCGGGGGAGTCGGCGCCGATGATGAGGTCGGCGGCGTCGGGTGCCGGGGTCTCGGCCGCGTTGGCGAACGCGGAGGCCGCTGCGAGCGAGCCTCCGGCCGCCGCTGCGGCGATGCCGATGGCGACGGTAGTTCGGATGCGCCGTTTCGTTCCTGCCGTTGACAAGACGGAACTCCTTCGGTTGTGCGGGGGAGCCGCCTGCTTGGGGGCGGCCGTCCCCGGGGGGGAGGGTGGAGGGTCGGGCGGCGCGGACCGGGCTCCCGCCCGGTCCGCTTCACCCGTCCGGGCCCCACGGCTCTGCGACGGGCCGTCAGACCCTGGTGGTGAGCCTAAGGCTTAGAACAAACTGTGTAAACCCCCCGAAGTGCGTCAGGAGATCAGTGAATTAGCAAATGCGGCGCTTGGTCTAAAAGGGATAAACAGAACGGGACCTTGCGCTCACTGAGTGCAAGGTCCCGTCCGGGATCAGCGGTTACAGGCTGTACAGCAGCCGGTTCGGGCTGCCGGTGCCCGCCCCGGTCACCTTGCCGGTGGTCGCGTTCCCGGTGACCCACGAGGTCACCGCGGAGGTCGACGCGCCCGGGTTGGCGTCCAGGTAGAGCGCGACGGCGCCCGCGACGTGCGGGGTGGCCATCGAGGTGCCGGAGATGGTGTTCGTGGAGGTGTTGCTCGTGCGCCACGCGGAGGTGATGCTCGAGCCCGGCGCGAACACGTCGAGGCAGGACCCGTAGTTGGAGTAGCTGGCGCGCGCGTCGGTCGAGGTCGTCGCGCCCACGGTGATCGCCGACGGCGTGGAGGCCGGGGAGACGTTGCAGGCGTTCTGGTTCTCGTTGCCCGCAGCCACCGCGAAGGTGACGCCGGAGGCGACGGCGTTGGCGACCGCGTTGTTCAGGGCCGCCGAGTAGCCGCCGCCGAGGCTCATGTTCGCGACGGCGGGTTTGATGGCGTTGGCGGCGACCCAGTTGATGCCGTTGACGACCCCGGCGGTGGTGCCGGAGCCGGAGTTGTTGAGCACGCGCACGCCGTGGAGCGTGACCTGCTTGGCCACACCGTAGATCGTGCCGCCGATGGTCCCGGCGACGTGCGTGCCGTGGCCGTTGCCGTCCTGCGGCGTCGAGTCGTTGGACACGAAGTCGTAGCCGTTGCCGACGCGGCCGGTGAACTCGGTGTGGGTGGCGTTGATGCCGGTGTCCACGATGTAGGCGTGGACGCCCTCACCGGTGTAGTTGTAGGTGTAGCTGCCCGACAGCGGCAGGTTCCGCTGGTCGATGCGGTCGATGCCCCAAGTGGCGGGCGTCTGGGTGGCGTCGATGGAGACGACGGCGTTCTGCTCGACGAAGGCCACGCCGTCCTTCGCGGCGAGCTCCTTCGCCTCGGATTCGCTGGACTCCATGAGGAACGCGTCGATCTCCTCGAAGGTCTCGACGACCTCCTCGCCTTCGACGCTCTTGACGGCGGTGGAGACGGAGGTGCCCTCTTCGAGGACGACGATGTACTCGCCCGCGATGGCGCCCGCGGCGTCCTCGCCGACGATCTGGCCCATGGCCGGTTTCGCCTCGGCGGCGGTGGCGGTGAAGGCGAGCGCGGTGAAGGCGGCGACGCCGACGGCGGCGGCCGCGCTAGTTCTCTTCTTGTGCGACATGGACATTGGGTCCCTTCGGGTGGTCCGGGCCGGTCCAGTGGCCGGGACGGGATGCGGGATGGGTGCGGGGATCGGATCGGCTCGCGCCGACGTTCGGGAGGGCGCGGGGCCGCGGTGCGGGCCCTGGCGCGGCTCCCGGCGGCGACGGCTCCAGGTCGCGGCGCCGGGTGCAGCGGTCGACGGGGAGGGCCCGCCCGCGGTCACCCGCTATTCAGTTGTTCGGGGGGTCAGAGCTCCAGAGTCCAGGAGTTGAGCGTCCCGGTGTCCCCGGAGTAGGCGTCCACGACGCGCAGTGTCCAAGTGCCCGTTGCGGTCTCGCTGGACAGGTTGACCGGGTAGGTGGCGATGACGTTGTCGGCCGAGTCGCCGCTGGAGGAGGTCTTCAGCGTGTAGCTCGTGCCGTCGGGGGCGATCAGGTAGATCGCGAGGTCCCCGCGCCAGGTGTGGGTGATGTTGACGGCCACGCTGCTGTTGCTGCGCGCGTTGCCGTCGCAGGTGAGGGCCAGGGTCGAGTTGACGGTGGCGCGGTCGGGAAGCGCTGTCGCGGTCGACTTGGTGGCGGTGCAGTCGCTCGGGTCGGGGTCGGTGCCGCCGCCGGTCCCGGTGTACAGCAGCAGGTTCGGGCTGCCCTGGACGTCCGAGATCTTGCCGGTGCCGGCGTTGCCGGTCACCCAGGAGGCGACGGCGCTGGTGGAGGCGTTCGGGTTGAGCCCCAGGTAGACCGCGACGGCCCCGGCGACGTGCGGGGAGGCCATCGAGGTGCCCGAGATGGTGTTCGTGGCGCTGTTGGAGGAGTGCCACGCGGAGGTGATGTCCACGCCCGGCGCGAAGACGTCCACACAGGATCCGAAGTTGGAGAAGTAGGCGCGGGTGTCGGTGTTGTCGCTGGCGGCCACGGTGATCGCGGCCGGGGCCGAGGCCGGGGAGACGTTGCAGGCGTCCTGGTCCTCGTTGCCCGCCGCGACCGCGAAGGTCACGCCCGAGTTGACCGCGGCGGTGACCGCGTTGTTGAGGGACGCGGAGTAGCCGCCGCCGAGGCTCATGTTCGCCACGGCGGGCTTGATCGCGTTGCTCGCGACCCAGTTGATGCCGTTGACGACGCCCGCGGTGGTGCCCGATCCGGCGTTGTCGAGGACGCGCACGCCGTGGAGCGTGACCTGCTTGGCCACACCGTAGGTGGTGCCGCCGACGGTGCCCGCGACGTGGGTGCCGTGCCCGTTGCCGTCCTGCGGGGTCGCGTCGTTCTGGATGAAGTCGTAGCCCGCGCCCACGCGCCCGGTGAACTCGGAGTGCGAGGCGTTGATGCCGGTGTCCACGATGTACGCGTGGACGCCCGAGCCGGTGCCGAGGTACTCGTAGCTGTTGGTCAGCGGCAGGTTCGACTGGTCGATGCGGTCCAGGCCCCAGGTCGCGGGGGACTGCACGGCGTCGATCGAGACGACCGCGTTCTGCTCGACGAACGCCACGCCGTCGGCGGCGGCGATCTCCAGCGCCTCGGCCTCGGTGGCCTCGACGAGGACGGTGTCCACTTCGGCGTAGCCGCTGGCGACGGAAGCGCCTGCGTCGCTGGCGATCTCGTCGGCCTCGCGGTAGGCGGAGCCGTCCTCCATGACGACGAGGTACTCGCCGTCGATGGCGGAGGGGGAAGCGGCGCCGACGATCTGCGCCGCCGGTTCGGCGTGTGCGGCGAGGCCGCCGAAGGTGATCGAGCCGAGCGCGGCCGCGCCCGCGAGGGACGCGGCCGCGGCGCGGCGAAGTGATCGGTACGAGACGGTCATAGGGGGGTACTCCCTCTCGGTTCAGACGGGTTGGTGCGCAAGGGATCGATGGGGGCGCACCGCCCGTAGGGCGCGGTTCGGTGGAACCGGTCCTTTCGGGCTTTCAACCTGAGGTTAGGGAAATCACAGTGAATTGTGAACCCCCTGGCAGAGGCCCATAAATCAGTGAATGAAGAGTCGGTTACCAACCGGTATGGGAGCGTTCGGACCCGCTAGACTATTCGGCTCCGTTATCGAAACGCGACCGGGAAGGCCTGTCGCGCGCCGTCCGTCACCGGCGCGCGAACCCAAGCGGCCCTTGGCGAGAGCCTGCACGACGACCCGGGACGGGCCCTAGTCGGCGAGCTCCATCCAGCGCTCCTCGATCGCGTCGCGCTCGGTCTCGAACGCCGTCACCTGGTCCTGCAGCTCCCCGAGCTTCCCCGGGTCGGTCGCGTGCTCGGCCATGTCGGCGTACAGCCCCGCGATCTTCTCCTCGACCTTCGCCAGCCGCCGCTCGAGCTTCGACAGCTCCTTCTGCACGGCCCGGTCGTCGGCCGCCGACGACTTCGGCGCGTTCGCAGCGCCGCCGCTCTTCGCCTGCGGCGCAGCGGACTTGTCCGCGCGGCGCTCCAGGTACTCCTCGATCCCGCGCGGCAGGTGCCGCAGCCGCCGGTCGCCCAGCAGCGCCCACGTCTCGTCCGAGACCCGCTCGGTGAAGTACCGGTCGTGGCTGACCACGACCATCGTCCCCGCCCAGTCGTCGAGCAGGTCTTCGAGCTGCGTCAGCGTCTCGATGTCGAGGTCGTTCGTCGGCTCGTCGAGGAACAGCACGTTCGGCTCGGCCATGAGCAGCCGCGCCAGCTGCAGCCGCCGCCGCTGCCCGCCCGACAGGTCGCGCACGAAGGTGCGCTGCCGCCCGCCGACGAACCCGAGCCGCTCGCCGAGCTGCCCGGCCGACATCTCCTTCTTGCCCAACTGGACCCGCTTCGCGACGTTCTCGATCGCCTCGAGCACGCGCCACGACCCGTCCAGGTCCTCCATGTGCTGCGTCAGCCACGCGAGCTTGACGGTGCGCCCGACCTTGACGCGGCCCTTCGCGGGCTGCACGTCGTCCAGGGCGTTCGCGAGCGTGCGCAGCAGCGAGGTCTTGCCCGCGCCGTTCACGCCGAGCAGGCCGACCCGCTTGCCCGGGCCCAGGATCCAGTCCAGGCCCTCCAGGAGCGTCTGCTCCCCGGCCTGCACCGTGACGTTCTCGGCCTCGAACACGGTCTTGCCCAGGCGCCCGGTCGCGAAGCTCACCAGCTCCGCGGTGTCGCGCGGCGGCGGCTCGTTCGCGATGAGCTCGTTCGCGGCGTCGACGCGGAACTTCGCCTTCCCGGTGCGCGCCTTGGCGCCCCGGCGCAGCCACGCCAGCTCCTTGCGCATGAGGTTCTGGCGCTTCTCCTCGGCCACGTTCGCCTGGCGCTCGCGCTCGGCGCGGGCGAGCACGTACGCCGAGTAGCCGCCGTCGTACTCGAACACGTTGCCGCGCTGCACGTCCCAGATCCGGTCGCAGATCTCGTCGAGGAACCACCGGTCGTGGGTGACGGTGATGATCGCCGCGCGCGTCGCGTTCAGGTACGCCGCGAGCCACGCGATGCCCTCGATGTCGAGGTGGTTCGTCGGCTCGTCGAGCAGCAGCAGGTCGGCGTCGGCGGAGAGGACCCGGGCGAGGTCGACGCGGCGGCGCTCGCCGCCAGAGAGCACGCCGATCACCGAGTCGAGGCCCTCGGGGAGGACGGGCGCGTCGAGGCCGCCGAAGAGGCCGGTGAGGATCTCGCGGACGCGCGGGTCGGAGGCCCACTCGTGCGCGTCCATGCCGCCGAACAGCTCGGCGCGCACGGTGGCGTCGTCCCGGAGGCTGTCGGTCTGGCCGAGCACGGCGATGCGGGTGCCGCCGGTGTGCACGACGCGGCCCGAGTCGGGCTCGTCGGCGCGGGCGATGAGCTTGAGCAGCGTCGACTTCCCGTCGCCGTTGCGGCCGACGACGCCGACGCGCTGGCCTGCGGCGATGCCGAGGGAGACCGCGTCGAGGACCACCTGGTCGGGGTAGGCCTTGGAGACGGTTTCGAGGTTGACGAGATTGGGCGCTGACACGAGGGACAACACTACCCGCGCTCGCGCGATGGGGCCGAAGCGCTTGCTCGCAGTGTGGAACCGGGGATGGTGAACGCTCACGGCTTCCGTTATGGTGTCATGCAAACGTCATATTGACATCATGAATGGATTCGCATGACACCCCCGAATGTCAAGCCACCGCGTTTCGAGGCGGGCCGGGCCGTGCTCGCCGTCGTACGGCTGCTGCCGCAGATCAGCCGCCCGCGCACCGCCCTCTTCGCCGCGACCACCGTCCTCGTCGCCGCCCTCCCGCTGGCGATGACCGTCTCCACGGGCCTGCTCATCGGCGCCGTCCCGGCCGCCGCCCAGGCCGGGCCCGGCTCGCCCGAGGCCCGGTACGCGTACCTCCTGCTCGGCGCGGGCGTCGCCGCGATGCTCCTGGGACGCCTGGTCGAGATCCTCCACCGCGCCGTCGCCCACAACCTCGGCCGCGAACTCGAACTGCTCCTCCAGGACCGCCTCGTCGCCGCCGTCGCCCGCCCCGCCGGGATCGCGCACCTCGAGGACGCCGGGATCCTCGCGCTCCTGCGCGTGACCCGCCAGCTCGGCGCCGACTTCATCCGCCCCGAGCGCGCCGTCCAGGGCCTCGCCACCATCGGCCCCGAGTTCCTCGCCGCCGCCGGGGCCTCGATCGTGCTGTGCACCTTCAACATCTGGGTCGGCCTCGCCTGGCTCGTCGCCTGGCCCGCCATCTTCATCGCCATGCAGAACGAGTACACGCGCATCGGCAAGACCACCTACCTGCGCTCCACCGAGATGCGCGAGAGCGAGTACCTGCGCGACCTCGCCATGAACGCCGAGCCCGCCAAGGAGATCCGCGTCTGGGGCCTCCTCGGCTGGCTCCTCGACCGCTACGACCGTCAGTGGACCGAGCGCATGGCCTACTCCGGCCGCTACCAGCGCCTCAGCGGCCGCGTCGCCGTCGCCGTCATCGGCGGCCTCCTCGTCCTCACCGCCGCCACCGCGATCCCGCTCGCGCAGGCCGGGATCGACGGGGCCGTCGGCTTCGCCGCCCTCTCGGTCTACCTCGTCGCCCTGACCTCGATGTTCAACTTCTCCGCGTTCGACGACAAGGCCGCGTTCCTCGCGCTCGGCGCGCTGCCGGTGCCCAAGGTCCTCGCCCTCGAATCGGACCTCGCCGTCGAGGAGCGCCCGGTCACCGCCGCCCTCCCCGACGCCGCACCCGCGCAGTCCGTGAGGTTCGAGCAGGTCGCCTTCGCCTACCCCGGATCGGACCGGCCCGTCATCGAAGGCCTCGACCTCGAGATCCGGGCGGGCACGTCCCTCGCGGTCGTCGGCCACAACGGGGCGGGCAAGACCAGCCTCGTCAAGCTCCTCGCCGGGCTATACGCGCCCACCGGCGGCCGGATCACCGCCGACGGCACCGACCTCGCCGGGGTCGACCCGGCCGTCTGGCGCACCCGCCTCTCCGCGCTCTTCCAGGACTTCACGCGCTACCAGCTCACGGTGCGCGAGAACATCGTCCTCGGCGCCCCGCACCTCGCAGGCGACACCGAAAGGATCTGGAAGGCCTGCGAGCCCATGGGCATCCGCGAACTCGTCGAATCGCTCCCCAATGGACTCGACACGGTCCTGTCGAGCGAGTACGACGGCGGCACCGACCTCTCCGGCGGCCAGTGGCAGCGGATCGCCCTGGCCCGCGCGCTCTTCGCCGTCCAGGCGGGCGCGAAGATCCTCATCCTCGACGAGCCCGCCGCCGCGCTCGACGTGCGCGCCGAAGCCGAGCTCTACGAGCAGTTCCTCGACATCACCGCCGGACTCACCACCATCGTCATCTCGCACCGCTTCTCGACGGTGCGCCGCGCCGACCGCATCGTCGTCCTCGACGGCGGCAAGGTCGTCGAGGACGGCTCCCACCCAGAGCTCATGGACCTCGGCGGACGCTACGCCGAAGCCTTCACCCTGCAGGCCAACCGCCTCGCCCGCACCTCCTAGGAACCCCAGTGACCGAGAAGATCCTGAAACGCCTGCGCGGCTTGAAGACCGGCCTCGCCGTCGGCTACCGGGCCAACCCCAAGGCCATCGTCTCCCTCCAGCTCCTCGGTGTCGCGCAAGCGGTCCTGATGCCGGCGGGCGTGTACCTCACCAAGCTCGTCATCGACGCCGTCCAGCAGGGCGACGCCCGGGCCGCCTGGCTCGCCGCCGCCGGGCTCGCCCTCAGCGTCGCCCTCATCTGGACCGTCGTCTTCGTCTACGTCAAGTTCGTGTTCCTCGTCCTCGACCACACCGCCCGCGCCGGGGACCGGGAGCTCATGGTCCTCATGGGCACCCCGCCCGGCCTCGACCACCACGAGCGGCCCGAGTACCTCGACGAGGTCCAGCGCATCCGCGAGGACAGCTGGCTCCTCTCCGGCGGCGTCAACCAGCTCGTCCAGTGGCTGCGCGCGGTCGTCACCATCCTCGTCGGCGGCGCGCTGCTCCTCCAGGTCCACCCGCTGCTGCTCGTCTTCCCGCTGCTCGCGCTGGTCGCCATGGCGGTCTCCAACAAGGCCGGGACGATCGTCGACGACGTGTACGCCGCGACCGCCGAGCCCGAACGCAAGCGCCGCCACCTCTTCGAGGTCGCGACCCTCTCCGAGTCGGGCAAGGAACTGCGCATCTTCGGGTCCGCCGCG
This sequence comes from Glycomyces sp. NPDC048151, assembly GCF_043202775.1. Taxonomy (NCBI): domain Bacteria; kingdom Bacillati; phylum Actinomycetota; class Actinomycetes; order Glycomycetales; family Glycomycetaceae; genus Glycomyces; species Glycomyces sp. NPDC048151. Next base: position 131,632 of record NZ_JBIDBB010000007.1, read on the forward strand.
GCGGTCGCCGCCCGCCACCACGAGGTCGGCGAGACCGTTGTCGCCGAACGCAACAAGGGCCAGTGGCGGGCCGGGCGCCTCGCCATGGTCGAGGGCCTCATCTCCGCGCTCGGCATGGCCGCCGGGATCGGCGTCGTCCTCTTCCTCGCCGTCCGCGGCCAGGCGACGGCGGGCGACGTCGTCCTCCTCGTCGGCCTCATCGGCATGGTCGCCGGGGCCGCCGCGAACGTCGCGTTCGGGTCCATGATGCTCACGCGCACCGCACGGCTCGGTGAGCGCATCACCTGGCTGCGCGAGTACGCCGCGAAGTCGGGCGGCCCGGCCGAGCCCGCCCCCGTGCCCGCGCGCCTCACCGAAGGGATCACCCTCGACGGCGTCTCCTTCTCCTACCCGGAGTCCGAACGCAAGTCCCTCGACGACATCCACCTCCACCTCCCCGCCGGGAAAGTCGTCGCGCTCGTCGGCGAGAACGGCGCGGGCAAGACCACCCTCGTCAAGCTCCTGTCCGGTTTCTACCAGCCGACCTCCGGCCGGATCAACATCGACGACCACGCCCTGACCGATTTCGATGTGGACGCGTGGCGTGAGCGCATCGGCGCGACGTTCCAGGACTTCACCCGGTTCGAGTTCACCGCCCGCGAGACCGTCGGCATCGGCGACCTCGGCGGCGGCTACGACGACGACCGCGTCCGCGCCGCGATGGAACGCGCCGGAGCCGACGACGTCCTCGACGACCTCCCCGCCGGGCTCGACACCCGCCTCGGCGCCCGCTGGGACGACGGCACCGACCTCTCCGGCGGCCAGTGGCAGAAACTCGCGATCGGCCGCGGCCGCATGCGCAAGGACCCGCTCCTCGTCCTCTTCGACGAACCCACGGCCGCCCTCGACCCGCAGACCGAGCACGCCCTCTTCGAGCGCTTCGCCGAGGAGGTCCACGCGGGCCGCCAGCGCGGGACGGTGACCGTGCTTGTCTCGCACCGCTTCTCGACGGTGTCGATGGCCGACCTCATCATCGTCCTGGAGGAGGGCCGGGTCGCCGAGTCCGGAACGCACGACGAGCTGATGGCCCGCCGGGGCGCTTACGCGGAGCTGTACTCCCTGCAGAGCGCCGCCTACCGCTGACCGGGCCTGGTCCGTTCCCTACAATTCGCGAGGTCCCCGCCGAGCACGGCCGGGACCTCGCCTCTTGCCGGATCGAAAGCCCCGCAATGGAATACGAATCCCTCGAACCCCCGTTCTCCGGCCGCTCCGCTGAGCTGTTCCCGGTCGACCCGCAGATCACCGTCGAGGCCGATCCCGATGCGCCGGACTCGGGCTGGGCCGAGCCGGTCCCGACCGGGCCGGAATACCACCGGTGCCCGCACTGGTTGCGGTTCGCCGACCTGAACGCGAAGGGCCGCATGGCGGCCGTCGGTGGTGTGGCTGTTGTCGGGCTGAGCTGGGCGGTGATCGTCTTCGGTCTCCTCGTCGGTCTGGGGCTGGCGGTCGTCGGCTTCGGCGACGACGATCTGCGTCTCGCGCTCATCGGCCTGCTGCTGGTGTGCGGGTCGGTGCTGCAGTCGTTCGGGGCAGCGGCGTTGACCAGGTCCTGGAGGCGGCTGCATCGTCCCGGTGAGGCGGCGATCCCGTTCGCCGCCGTCGGGTTCCTGGTGTTCCTGGCCGCGATGGGAGCGATCGTCGCGCTCGCCGAGATCCGGATCGCGCCGCTGTTCGCGTTGCCGTTCGCGGTCGTCGTCTGGCAGCTGTTCTGGTTCCGGTCGAGGCTCTACGGCCGCGACACCTGCCAAGCCCACCCCGGGCACGCTCCCGCGATCCGGGCGCTGCTGCGGCATGACCCGGGGTCGTTCGCGGCGATGCCCGTGGCGGAGCGGTTCAGCGCCCGGGACTGCCCGCACCGCATCAGGTTCGGCGACCTGCACCGCCGTTACCAGGCGATGGCGATCGCGAACACGGTCCTGCTGTACCTGTACATCGGCGCGGTCATATGGCTGGTGTTCGTGCTGAACCCGCGTCCGGATGTGGACCTGTCCGGGCCCGGAACGGACTTGGCTCACGCATTCTCGGTTCTTGCACTGGCGCTCGTCACCCTCGCCGGTGTCCTCGAGCTGGGCGAGCGATCGAGGCGGTACCACCGGGCGCCGGTGCTGCTGTTCGTGGCCGCGTTCTGCGGGTACGGCCTGGTCATCTGCCTGAGCGTCTGGGCGGCGGTCGTCTTGGACGAGCCCTCGGCGCTGGCGGTGGCGCCGTTGGCGGCCTACTGGGCGGTCTCGGCGGGCTTCGCTCTGGTCCGTTTCCCGCCCCGTTCCGAGTGCAGGACACTGGAAGGGCCGCCGCCGTTCCTGCAGAAGATGCTGCAGACGTGAGCGGTCGGATCCGGCTCGCGGCGGGCGGTTTCGCGGACCCGCACGGGTCGCGACGCGGCGTTAGGATGTGGGCACTCCCGGCCTCGATATCCGGGCTTCGCCCTCGTTCTTGAAAGCCCCGCAATGGATCGCGATCCCCTCGAAGCGGCCCGTCCGGATCCGCTGATCACCGTCGAAGCGGCGCCGCCGGATGCCGGTGAGGACGCGGGGTGGATCCGCGGGCGGCGTGCGGCCGAATTCCGGGCCCCTTCGCGTCTGGTCGTCGCGCCCGGGGAGTGCCCGCATCGGGTCAGGGTGCGGGACCTGCAGGGTCCCACGCAGATCGCGTTCGTCCTGGCGGCGGTGCCGGTGTTCGGGTCGGCGCTGATGTCGTTGGGCAGCTTGCTGTTCGGTGGCGTGATGGTCGGGATGGGCGTCGACGGCCCGGATGCGACGATGATCGTCGTCGGCGCGGTCATGGCGTTCCTCGCCGCGGTGCTCCTGTTCGGCGCGGTCGTCTGCGTCCGCGTCTGGCGCGGCCTGCACCGGCCCGGTCTCGCCGTCTGCGTGTCGAGCACGGCCGCGCCGCCGCTCATCCTCGTGTTCGTGGCGCTCCTGGCGTTCGGGGGCGGGCAGCCGTGGCTGATGCTCCTCGTCGCGCCGCCGGTGGGGCCGATGATCGTGCTCTGGTACTTCCGCGCGGTGCTGCACCCCCGGGAGACCTGCGCGGACTATCCGTGGCTCCCGTCGGATCTCCTGCGGATGACCGGGATCGGCCGCCGATGAGGCGAACCCTGGAACGGGTTCCCCGAGCCGGATCATTCTGGCACGATCGATTGATGGACATCACGCACCAAGTGGTCGTGTTCGACGCCGCCGACCTGTCCGCCGAGAGCGGCTTCTGGGCCGGCGTCCTCGGCGGTTCGGTTGACGCCGAAGACGACTGGTACACGGTCATGGTCGACGGCGCGCCGCGCATCGGCGTCCAGCTCGCGCCGGACCACGTCCCGCCCGACTGGCCCGACGGCGAGCCGCCGCAGCAGATCCACCTCGACCTCTGGGTCCCCGACTTCGCGTCAGCGAACGAGACGGTGATGTCGCTCGGCGCGAAGGTGCTTCAGGCCGCCGCCGACCTTGAGACCCCCGAGGGCTTCCAGGTCTACGCCGATCCCGCCGGACACCCGTTCTGCCTGTGCTGGTTCGAGAAGCAGGCGAAACCGACCGATTGAGACCGGGCGCCGCCGCCGACATCACGAGGCGGGACGCACGCTCAGCACGCTGAAATGGCCGACCCGTGCAGCCCGGGCGACGGCCTCCACGGCACTTGGCCTGCCAGCGCGCCCGGCTTCGTCCGGACCCAGATCGCCCACGTCTTCGCGACCGGCGGCCTCCACACCTGCTCTGCGTTCAGGCTGTGTTCTCTGGGAGCAGCAGGCCCGGCTTGTCGCTCTGGTGGTGGAGGCTGCAGATCGGCGGGTGCGTCCAGCTCTTGACTCCCGTGAAGTCGAGGGCACCGTCAGAGACGGTGACCTGCCGGAATGACACCGCCGCGCCGCTGAACTCGGCGTCGGTGAAGCGCAGGTCAGGTTGTATTGCGTTTTGATGGCCTTGGAAGTACGCCCCGTCGAAATCGACGGTGCCGCCGGAGAACTTCGACCTGAAGAACCAGGTGGAGAAAGTCGGGAACCGGGCCTTCTGGAAGTCCACGCGACCGCCCGTAACCTCGATTTCCGCGAACATCGCCGATCCCCCGAAGTCGGCAAGGGTGAAGGAGAGTATGCCGCCCGAAACCGTTGCCTGGCGGAAGTTCAAGTCGCCGCGGAAGTAAGCGCCCGAGAAGTTGACGGCTCCGGTCGGGAAGCGGGCATTGAAGAACGAGACCCGGCCCAGGAACGACGCCTTGCTGAAGTCGGCGCTGTCGAGCGTGGCGCCGTCGAACACGAAGTCGCACGTGTGCCAGGTCTTTCCCCGCACGAGCGGCGCCCGGACGCGCTCTCGGATGACATCGGTGACCGCATGCCTGACCAATCGCTCTTCCACAGCGGCGCGGTACTGGTCGGCATCCTTCGCTGCGCTTTCGACAGGCGGCTCATACGGCATTCGCAGATACGCGCACAGGACGTTGACGCAAGTCTGCCGTCCTGTATCCCATTCGTCGGCGAGCGCCGCCATGGCGTAGACCCCGGCGAGTCGGTTGGCGGTGCGTTCAGAGGAGAGCTGTTCGGCCGCTGCGGCGAAGCGCTCGTTGAAGAGCTTCGCGTCCTCGCGTGCCACCTCGGCTTCGCTGAGGCGTTGCTTCCGGTAGGCGACGGTCAAGGCGATCACGCCGCCGATTCCGGCCACCGCGTAGAAGGCCAGCCGGATGACCTCCAGAATCGTCTGGTCGGTGGGCACGGCGCTGAGCGGGGAGGTTCGGTCGTCGGTGAGCAGCCAGAGCAGGACCGCCAACACACTGAGCGCGGCGAGCACCATGATCAGCACATGTACCGGCAGCGGCACCGTTCGGCGCGGGGCGTGGCGCATCTTGCGAGGGCGGTGTGTCAACGCGCTGAGGGCAGCACGGATGCGGGCGAGGGGGTCGGCCATGGACTTGTTGTATCAGAGTTCCTGCCGCACAGCGGCCCTCGTGATCGAGCTGTCCGGCTTCGTACCGCGGCGGTCACCCGGGTGGGGGAGGCCGGTCCCGCGCGGGAGTGAGGCCAGGCGTCGGTAATGGCATGAGACTCGTTGGTATGAGCGACAAGCAGCAAGTCATGGCGGCTGAGGACCGGCCGCTCGCATCTGGCTGGGTGCGGGCCCGCCGGGTCGCGGGGTTCGTGGCGGCGGGGACGATGTCCCTGTACCTGGTGGTCAAGATCGTGTGGGTGATCGGGGCGTTCATCGGGGCGGTGCCGCAGGAGTTCGGCGCGAACATGCCGGAGTGGATCGCGCTGAACGTCGTCACGATCGGCATGGCCGGGCTCGGGGTGGCCCTCGGGCTGGCGCTGGCGCAGGAGTGGGGGAAGCGGATCCCGGCGTGGATCGTGATCCTCTTCGCTTGGGCCGCGAGCGGGTTCTTGGTCTCGCTGCTGCCTTATTCGGTGCTGTCGGCGCTGCTGGGCGCGGCGGGCGGCGGCTCGGGAGGCGATCCGGTCAGCGAGCCGTTCCCGGCCTGGGACCTGGCGTTCATCGGGGTCGGGTTCACCGGCATGGCGCTCGGGTTGATCGTCGCGGTCCCCGTCTACATGCGGGAGCGTTGGCCCGCCGCGTTCACCGGCCGATCACGCGATGCGAGGGCCGCCTCCGGGGCGCGGCTCGGTTTCGCGCTGGCGGCGACCGCTGTCCCGGTTGCGCTGTGGACCTATTGGGCCGCAGGTGGGACGGCGGGCCTCAATCCGGACGCGCTCGACTTGTGGAACCGCGACTCGCGCCTGCTGGTCGGCACGAGCGCGGCATGGGCCGTGCTCGGCGCGTGGAGCGTCTGCGCACTGGGCCGCGGAAGGCTGCCGATGTGGCTGCCGATGACGCTCGGGTTCGTGGCGTCGGGTTCGCTGTTCGCTTGGAACGCTTGGCGGATCCTCTGGCTGCTGCTCCCGATCACCGACCTGGAGCCGTTGAAATCGCCGTGGGTCGCGGGCGTCGAGCATGTGCTCTCGATGGCGGCGGGCCTGGCGATGATGTCGATCCTGCTCCGGGCCTACCGGAGGTAGCGCGAAGGGCCGCAGACGATACTGTCTGCGGCCCTAGCGTTTTGCGTCTAGGCGCGGTTGTAGGCGCTGGCGACGGCGCGCATCGTGGCCAGGACGATGTTCGGGTGGACGCCCGCGCCCCAGACGGTGCGGCCGTCGATGGCGGTCTCCACATAGGAGGCGGCCTGGGCGTGCTGGCCCGCCGACAGGGCGTGCTCGGCGTAGTCCAGGACCTCGACGTGGACGCCGACGGAGGCCAGGGCGTCGGTGAACGCCGACAGCGGGCCGTTGCCGGTGCCGGCGACCTTCTGCTCGACGCCGTCCAGGACGATCGACGCCTCCAGGGTCAGCGTCTCTCCGGTGTAGACGGTCGTGTGGTCCTCGACGACCAGGCGCGGCGTGGGCTGGTACTCGGGGTGGTACTCGCGGCGGAAGATCTCGTGGATCTCCTGCGTCGAGACCTCTTTGCCGGAGGCGTCGGTGTGCCGCTGGATCGCGCCGGAGAACTCGATCTGCATGCGGCGCGGCAGGTCGAAGCCGTACTCGCTCTGCATGACGTACGCGACGCCGCCCTTGCCGGACTGGGAGTTGACGCGGATGACGGCCTCGTAGTTGCGGCCGACGTCCTTGGGGTCGATCGGCAGGTACGGTACGCCCCAGGTGAACTCGTCGACGGGGACGCCCGCGGCGGCGGCGTCGGCCTCCAGGTGCGTGAAGCCCTTCTTGATGGCGTCCTGGTGCGAGCCGGAGAACGCCGTGTACACCAGGTCCCCGGCGTACGGGTGGCGTTCGTGCACGGGCAGCTGGTTGCAGTACTCGACGGCGCGCTTGATCTCGTCGATGTTGGAGAAGTCGACGCCCGGGTCGACGCCCTGGCTGAACAGGTTGAGGCCCAGCGTCACCAGGCACACGTTGCCGGTGCGCTCGCCGTTGCCGAACAGGCAGCCCTCGACGCGGTCGGCGCCGGCCTGGACGGCCAGTTCGGCGGCGGCGACGCCGGTGCCGCGGTCGTTGTGGGGGTGGACCGACAGGATCAGGGACTCGCGGTTCGGCAGGTTGCGGTGCATCCACTCGATCGAGTCGGCGTACACGTTCGGGGTGGCCATCTCGACGGTGGCGGGCAGGTTGACGATCAGGGGCCACTCGGGGGTGGGCTGGATGACCTCGGCGACCTTGGCGCACACCTCGACCGCGTAGTCCAGTTCGGTGCCGGTGTACGACTCGGGGGAGTACTCGTAGCGGATCGCCGTGTCGGGGGTGTGGATCTCCTGGTACTTCAGGCACAGCCGCGCGCCCTGCGTGGCGATGTCGGTGATGCCGTCCTTGTCCAGGCCGAACACGACGCGGCGCTGCAGGGTCGACGTCGAGTTGTAGAAGTGGACGATGGCCTGCTTGGCGCCGCGCAGGCTCTCGAAGGTCCGCTCGATCAGGTGCTCGCGGCACTGGGTCAGGACCTGGATGGTGACGTCGTCGGGGATGAGGTCCTGCTCGATCAGCTGCCGCACGAAGTCGAAGTCGGTCTGCGACGCGGAGGGGAAGCCGACCTCGATCTCCTTGTAGCCCATGTCGACCAGCAGCTGGAACATCTTCTTCTTGCGGTCGGGGGTCATGGGGTCGATCAGGGCCTGGTTGCCGTCGCGCAGGTCCACCGCGCACCAGATCGGCGCGGTCTCGGTGATCTTGTCCGGCCAGGTGCGGTCGGGCAGGTCGACCTTGAACTGCGAGTGGTAAGGCTGGTAGCGCTTGGCGCGGTCCGCAAAAGAGGAAGACATTGATGCTCCTGTGAGATGTCGCTGGTGGTCTGAGCCGTTGATTGCTTTGAGCCAGCCGGCATGCGAAAACCCGCGACGAGGAGCCGACCTAGTTGGCCCCGCCGCGGCAGCTAAGGAGCATCGAGTACCGCATGACCCCGAGAGCGTACACCTGCGCGGTGACTCCGGTCGACTTCGACGCCCGCATATTGGGACGGAACCGCCGCGATGCGGCACCGCCCCGGCCGCATTACGGGTGGATGAGCAGGTCGTCGACGGCGATGCGGGCACGCACCGTGCGGTCGGGGCCCGCGAGCGCGTCGTCGAGGTCGGCCGGGTCGCCGGGCAGGCCGATCGCGACGACGGTGGTCGGCACGAGCGGCGCGGCGAGCTCGAACTCGGCGGCCAGCGCGGCCGCGTCGAAGCCGCCCATCTGGCGGACGGTGAGGCCTTCGGCGGCGGCCTGGAACGTCAGGTGCGCGACGGCCTGGCCGAGGTCGTAGGCGGCGTGCGAGAGCGGGCCCTTGGCGTTGGCGTCGGTGCGGACGGCGACGAGCAGCGCGGAGGCGTTGGCGGCCCAGTCGCGGTTGCCGGGGTTGAGGGTCTCGAGGACGCGTTTGAACTCGCCGGTGTCGCGGCGGGCGAGGAGGAACCGCCACGGCTGGGTGTTGCCGGCGCTGGGGGCCCAGCGGGCGGCTTCGAGGAGGGCGGTGACCTGGGCTTCGGTGAGGTCGTTGCCGGGGGCGAAGGCGCGCGTGGAGTGGCGGGCGGCGAGCAGCGGGTGGATCGGGACCGCGGTCTGGGCGTGGCGGTCGATCGGTGCGGTCATGCGCGTTCCTTCGGGTCGCGGGTCCCGCCGGTGTCCCCGGCGGGGCGCTTCTGCAGTGGTCGCGGCACAAGGTGCCGTCGCGTAGCGGCGTCGTCGCTCGCCATCGTTCATGGTGCCACGGGCAGGGGGCGGGACGCCTGCTCGTGTCGGCTTCCTTACTCGGCCGGTGTCGGCGAAGGTGACGGTGTCGCCGACGGCGCGGCGGACGGGTCCGGTGTCGGGGTCGGCTCCGGGGGCGCCTTGCGGCCCATCGGCTCGGCGTCGGAGAGGTCGCCGGGGAGTTCCACCGTGGCGACGGCCTCGGCCGGTTCGGCGGCGAGCTCGAGGGTCCCGAACGCGCCCGACTCGACCGACCGGATCGTCCCGGCGTCGTCGAGGCACCATTCGCCGGGCGGGATCGGCGGGTCGACGACCACGGTGTTCGGGGTGAGCGTGAAGCAGTCGCCGTCCTGGGCGATCGCGAACGGCAGGTGCCGGTCGAGCAGCCGCGGCAGCCATTCGACGAACGGCAGCTGCACCTTCGGGTCGAAGTCCTTCGGGATCTCACCGGTGATCCCGGCCAGGCGCACGCACCGGCCCGCCGCGCACTGGAAGAACCCGCCGGTCGTCCACGCCACCGACACGTCGACGGTGCCGCCGTGCGCCCAGCTGGGCACGTCGACCCGCCACGTCCCGTCCTCGGCGGCCCACACCGTCACGGTGCCGCCCTCGGACCACTCGTACTCGGCGGTGAACGTCCGGTCGAGGGCGAGACTCGCCCGCCCGATCAGGGTCTGCCGGGCGCTGGGGCGGCGCGGCGCGTCCTCGGGCGGGTCCACGGCCGTCGCCGTCCCGCAGCCCGCCAGCGCCAACACGAACGTGAGCGCTGCCACTGTCTTGCCGGTGCGTTTCCATGCCACCGCCCGATTCTCTGTCCCACCACCCAGAACGACCTGGCGACACACCGGTATGCGCAGCTAAGGTGAGGTGGCCGCCCCCGACCGGGCGGCGTCGAGTGACCTGAGACACGAGCGAGTGAGGTGAAATCCGTGGCGCTAGTCGTGCAGAAGTACGGCGGTTCATCGGTGGAGAATGCCGAACGCGTCAAGCGCGTCGCCGAACGAGTGGTCGCGACGCGAAAGCGCGGCGACGACGTGGTCGTCGTCGTCTCCGCCATGGGTGACACCACCGACGAGCTCCTGGACCTCGCGGCCCAGGTGTCGCCGGTACCGGAGCCCCGGGAACTCGACATGCTGCTGACCGCCGGCGAGCGCATCTCCATGGCGCTCCTGGCGATGGCGATCAACAACCTCGGCTTCCAGGCCCGGTCCTTCACCGGCTCCCAGGCCGGGATGATCACCACCGCCGCGCACGGCGTCGCCCGCATCATCGACGTCACCCCCGGACGCATCCGCTCCTCGCTCGACGAGGGCTTCATCACGATCGTCGCCGGGTTCCAGGGCGTCAGCCAGGACACCAAGGACATCACCACGCTCGGCCGCGGCGGCTCCGACACGACCGCCGTCGCGCTCGCCGCGGCGCTGGAAGCGGACGTCTGCGAGATCTACTCCGATGTCGACGGCGTCTTCACCGCCGACCCGCGGATCGTGCCGAACGCCCAGAAGCTCGACACGATCACCTTCGAGGAGATGCTGGAGATGGCCGCCTCGGGCGCCAAGATCCTGCACCTGCGCGCAGTGGAGTACGCCCGCCGCTACGGGCTCCCGCTGCACGTCCGTTCGTCGTACTCGACCAAGACCGGCACGATGGTGTCGGGTTACATGGAGGAGCTGCCCGTGGAGCAAGCACTCATCAGCGGCGTCGCGCACGACCGCTCCGAGGCCAAGATCACCGTCACCAGCGTCCCGGACAAGCCCGGCGCCGCCGCCTCGATCTTCCAGGTGATCGCCGACGCCGAGATCGACATCGACATGATCGTCCAGAACGTGTCGACCGCCGGGAACGGCCACACCGACATCTCGTTCACCCTCCCCAAGGAGGCCGGGCCGAAGGCGACCGAGGCGCTCAAGAAGCACCAGGCCTCGATCGGGTTCGAGAAGCTCATCTACGACGAGAACATCGGCAAGATCTCGCTCATCGGCGCCGGGATGCGCTCGCACCCGGGCGTGACCGCGAACTTCTGCCAGGCGCTGGCCGACGCGGGCGTCAACATCGAGATCATCTCGACCTCGGAGATCCGCATCAGCGTGGTCTGCCGCGACACCGACCTCGACGCGGCCGTCCGCGCCGTCCACGACAAGTTCGAGCTCGGCGGCGCCGAAGAGGCCGTCGTCTACGCCGGAACGGGGCGATAGGCATGGCGCGCAAGCTGAACGTCGCGATCGTCGGCGCCACCGGCGTCGTCGGCTCCATCATGCGGCGGCTCATCGCCGAGGAGCGCGGCAACTGGGGCGAGATCCGACTGGTCGCCTCCGCCCGCTCCGCCGGGAAGGTCCTCGAGGTCGGGGACGAGCAGATCGAGGTCCAGGCGCTCGCCGCGGACGTGTTCGACGGCGTCGACATCGCCCACTTCGACCTGCCCGACGAGGTCAGCGCCGAATGGGTGCCCGTCGCCGCCGCCAAGGGCGTCGTCGTCATCGACAAGTCCGGGTACTTCCGCATGGACCCGGACGTGCCGCTCGTGTGCCGCGAGGCGAACCCCGAGGCCGCCGCCGTGCGCCCCAAGGGCATCATCGCCAACGCCAACTGCACGACGCTCGCGCTCATCCCCTCGCTCGCGGCCCTGAACGCCGAATTCGGGCTCGTCTCGATGTCCGTCGCGTCCTACCAGGCCGCGTCCGGCTCCGGCAAGGAAGGCCTGGAGGCGCTCTACGCGCAGATCCAGAAGCTCGCCGGGATCGACAGGATCGGCACCGAGCTCGGCGACATCCGCGCCGTCCTCGGCGACGACTTCAACGCGCCGTTCGGCGCGCCGCTCGCCCTCAACGTCGTCCCCAAGGTCGGCGGCTGGAAGGACGACGGCTGGACCTCCGAGGAACTCAAGGTCCGCAACGAGTCCCGCAAGATCCTCGGCCTGCCCGACCTCAAGGTCGCCTCCACGTGCGTGCGCGTCCCCGTGGCCGTCGGCCACTCCCAGGTCGTCCACGCCACCTTCGAACGCGAGGTCACCGTCGCCGACGCGCACCGCGTGCTCGGCGCCGCCGACGGCGTCGACCTCGTCGACGACCCGGCCAACATGGTGTTCCCCATGCCGATCGACTCGGTCGGCAAGGGCGGCACCCAGGTCGGGCGCATCCGCCAGTCGATCGACTTCCCGAACTCCCTGGAGTTCTTCGTCGTCGCCGACAACCTCATGAAGGGCGCCGCCCTCAACTCCATCGAGACCGCGGACCTCGTGCGCCGCGAACTCGAAGCCAACGCGTAAGCGAGGCAAGCAGCAGCGGCCCGGGGCGGTGAGCCCCGGGCCGCTCTTGCGTCGTCTTACGCGTCGCGCTTCTTGAACAGCGTCCACGCCGCCGCGATGATCACCGCAGCGAACACCGCGAACACCGCGCCCGAACCCCAACGCCCGAAGTAGTCGAAGTCAGGCATCCCCTCACCCGTCATCTCCGTCAGGTCCACCGCCATCAGACGGGCGCCCGACGAGAACGGCAGGAACTTCACCACCGGCACCAGCCAGTCCGCCGCCGGCAGGAACGACAGGCCGAAGATCAGGTTTTCGATGATCAACGGCGCCAAGAAGATCACCACCAGCGCCGACGGCACGCCGCGGAACAGCAGCCCCAGGCCCAGGCCCGTCAGCGTGTAGATCAGCGTGTACACGACGTACCCGATCAGCGCCGACCGCAGCGGGTCCTCGAACAGGCCCGGCACGTCGCCCCAGAAGATCAGCAGCGTCAACGCGTTCAACGCCAGCGAGAACACCGTCACCGCCACCGTCACACCCGACACGACCAGGATCTTCGCCAGGATCAGCCTCGAACGCTGCGGCAGCGCCGTCAACGTCGGCTGGATCGTCCCGTGCCGGTACTCGTGCCCGGTCGCGAAGATCCCGATGATCGCCATGAACACCGCCAGGAACGGGATCCCGAACGCCGCACCGCCGTTCAACCCGGCAGCCGCCGTCACCTGGTCCAAAGGCTGATCCGACACCGCGATCCCCGCGATCACCGGAATCGCCAGCGCCGCCAGCACACCGATACCGGCCAGCCAGTACGTGGACCGCAGCGTCGTCAGGCGCGTCCACTCGTAACGAAGGGCGTCAAGCATTCTGGGCACCACCGGTCTGGGTAGCAGGGGTCTGGGCAGTCCCGCCGAGCGGCTCGGCGGCGACGAACTCCTCGGAGGCGCCCGTCGCGGACATGAACGCCTCCTCCAGGGAGGCACTGCGCGTCGACAGCTCCGACAGCTCGACGTTCTCCGTGAACGCCAGATGCCCGACCGCGCCGATCTCCAACCCGGAGACCACGAGCTCGCCGTCCTTGCCCCTCACGACGCCCGCACCCGCGCCCTCCAGGGCCGTCGCGAAACCGTCCGCGCTCGGACTGCGGACGATCACTGTCGACTGCGTGAACTCGCGCACGAACTGGTCCACGTCGCCGTTGAAGATCATCGTGCCCCGGCCGATCACCACCAGCTCGTCGGCCATCAACTGCATCTCCGACAACAGGTGGCTGGAGACGAAGATCGTGCGGCCCTGCGACGCCAGATGCTTCAGCATGTCGCGCATCCAGTGGATGCCGTGCGGGTCCAGGCCGTTCGTCGGCTCGTCCAGCAGCAGGATGCCGGGGTCGCCCAGCAGCGCCTGCGCCAGGCCGAGGCGCTGCGCCATGCCCAGCGAATAGCCCTTCGGCTTCTTCCGCTTCACACTGCCGAGCCCGACCAGCTCCATCACCTCGTCGACGCGCTTGTCGCCGATGCCGTTGGCGCTGGCGAGCATCCGCAGGTGGTTGCGGGCCGAGCGGGTGGGGTGGAACGGCTTGGCCTCCAGGAGGGTGCCGACCTTGTTCATGGGGCGGCGGATGTCGGTGAACGACTCGCCGTCGAAGAGGGTCTCGCCTTCGCCGTGGTCGAGGCCGAGCATCAGGCGCATCGTCGTCGACTTCCCGGAGCCGTTGGGCCCCAGGAAACCGGTGACGACGCCCGGCCGCACCTCGAAGGAGAGCTGGTTGACGGCCACGGTCTTGCGATAGCGCTTGAACAGGCCCTTCGCGGTGATCACATGTGGCTCCGATCTGAGCGGGGTTGGGGACGGCATCAGCCTAAGCGGACCGCGCCTGCCGCGCGTCTGCTTCCAGGCGGATTTCCGGCTCATGCCCCGGGAGGAGCCACCAGGGCCGGGCGGTACCGGGGTACTACCGCCGCCCCGGCCCTCGAACTCCCGTTCACACGGGGTTGACACACGGGGCCAGGCGCGCTAGGCGGGGGCCTGCGTTGTTTAGACTTGTCGGGTGAGCCTGCGACTGTACGACACCGGCACCCGATCCGTCATCGACTTCCAGCCCCGGAAGCCCGGCGAAGTCGGCGTGTACCTGTGCGGCCTCACCGTCCAAGGGCCGCCGCACATCGGGCACCTCCGCTCCGGCGTCTCCTACGACGTGCTCATCCGCTGGCTGCGCCGCAGCGGCTACAAGGTCACGTACGTGCGCAACGTCACCGACATCGACGACAAGATCCTCGTGCGCGGTGAGGAGCAGGGCCGCCCGTGGTGGTCCATCGCCTACGCCAACGAATGCGTCCTCGGCGACGCCTACGCGGCCCTCGGCTGCGAGCCGCCCACGTACGAGCCGCGCGCGACCGGGCACATCACCCAGATGATCGACCTCATCACCGAGCTCATCGAACGCGGCCACGCGTACGTCACCGGCGCCGGGGACGTCTGGTTCGACGTCTCCTCCTGGCCCGAGTACGGCGCGCTCTCGCACCGCCGCCCCGAGGACATGCTCTCCAGCCCCGAGGCCGGCGCGAAGCGCGACTCCCGCGACTTCGGCCTCTGGAAGGCCCACAAGCCCGGCGAGCCCGCCGACGCCGCCTGGACCTCCCCGTGGGGCCCCGGCCGCCCCGGCTGGCACATCGAGTGCTCCGCGATGGCCCGCCGCTACCTCGGCGACGGCTTCGACATCCACGGCGGCGGCACCGACATCATGTTCCCCCACCACGAGAACGAGCTCGCCCAGTCGACCGCCGCCGGGCTCCCGTTCGCCAAGTACTGGGTGCACAACGGGATGCTCAATCTCTCGGGCACCAAGATGTCGAAGTCCCTGGGCAACACGCTGTCCGTCGCCGCGCTCGGCGAGAAGGGCTTCAACACGGCCGCCATCCGGTACTACCTGACCGGCGTCCAGTACCGCTCCGCCGTCGACTTCTCCGAGGACGCCCTCGGCGAGGCCCGCTCCGCGTGGGAGCGCCTGTCGAACTTCGTGCACCGCGCCGCCGAGGCGCTCGGTGCCGAGGCCACCATCGGCGGCTCGCTCGCCGCCGAGTTCACCGCCGCGATGGACGACGACCTGAACACTCCGGCGGCCGTCGCCGTGATCCACGACTCCGCCCGCGAGGGCAACGCCGCACTTGACGCGGGTGACGACGCCGCCGCGGCCCGCCACGCGGCCGCCGTCCGAGCTATGCTCGACCAGCTCGGCCTCGACCCGCTCGACCCGCACTGGGACGACCCGGGGGACGCGAAGCTGCACGGCGCCGTCGACGCGCTCGTGAAGCTCGCGCTCGAACAGCGCGCCGAGGCCAGGGCCCGCAAGGACTACGCGGCTGCCGACCGCATCCGCGACGAACTCAGCGATGCCGGCATCACCGTCAAGGACACCCCTCGCGGTCCCGTGTGGACAGTGAACTAGCGCGTCCGCATCGAGGCGAAGCCGCCGACCACGACCGAGACCTGGGGAACCGAGACCGATGAGCACCAAGGGTGGACACCCGAACCGCCGCAAGACTTCCAAAGCCGGACCGAAGATCGGCTCCGGCGGCGGCAAGAAGGGCCTGGCCGGCAAGGGGCGCACCCTCAAGGCCGAGGACCGCCCCTGGCACAAGGAGTACCAGGGCGACGACAAGCCCCGCAAGACCCAGTGGAAGCAGTCCAAGGAGCGCGCCAAGGCCGCCGCCGAGGGCCGCACCACCAACATCGGCAAGGCCCGCCCCACCAACCGCGCCCAGACCCGCCGCCGCGACGACGAGCCCGAGCTCATCCTCGGCCGCAACCCCGTCCTCGAGGCACTGCGCGCGAAGGTCCCCGCCACCGCCCTCTACGTGGCGTTCGGCACCGAGCTCGACGACCGCGTCGCCGAGTCCGTGCGCCTCGCCGGCAACCGCGACCTCCCCATCAAGGAACTCGCCCGCCGCGACCTCGACCGCCGCACCAACAACGCCCTCCACCAGGGCATCGGCCTCCAGATCGAGCCCTACCAGTACGCCGAGTTCGAGGACCTCCTGCGCATCAGCCAGACCTCCGGCACCGCGCCGCTCCTCGTCGCCCTCGACGGCGTCACCGACCCGCGCAACCTCGGCGCGATCATCCGCTCCGCCGCCGCGTTCGGCGGCCACGGACTCATCATCCCGTCCAAGCGCGCCGCCTCCGTGACGGCCGTCGCCTGGCGCACCAGCGCCGGCGCCGCCGCCCGCCTGCCCGTCGCCAAGGTCGTCAACCTCACCCGCACCATCCAGGCCTGCCAGCAGGCCGGGTTCATGACCGTCGCCCTCGACGGCGGCGGCGACGTCGACGTCTTCGACCTCCCCGTCGCCAACGACCCGCTGCTCATCGTCGTCGGCGACGAAGGCAAGGGCGTCTCCCGGCTCGTCGCCGAGACCTGCGACCACCGCGCGGGCATCCCGATCTCCTCCGAGGTCGAATCCCTCAACGCCTCAGTCGCCGCCTCCATCGCCCTCGCCGAGGTCCAACGTCAGCGCCGCTAAGCACGCAAACGCCCGGTGCAGAGCGAGCCGCCCGGCACCATGCGACGCGCCTTGGACGCCGCCGCGAGCCGCTCGCGGCATCACCCGACGCTCCTTGCCCGCCGCCGCTGATCAACGCGGCGGCGCGCACCCGGACGCGCCGTCGCCAGGACCGCCCGCGACGCAGCTCAACGCACCGCCGCACGCGTGGACGCTTGGCACCGCCGACGACCCGCTCGAACGCGCAATCGCAGCCGCCGCCGCGACACGCGGCACAGCCCAGGCACGCCGCCGCATCGACCACCGCGACGCGCATCGATTGCGGCGTGGGCGTCCGGCGCTGGCGGGGCCCGCCCGGACACACCTCCGTGTCGTCCGTCACGCACCCCCCGCCCTGCGGTCCGAAACTGTCGTACTCCCGAGGCAGGGTTGTCGCCTGTGCAAATTGACGGCTCGCAAGCTTCGCCGAGACTGGGCGCGAAATCCGCAGGACGACCGGTGTCCGTGGTGCCCGCCGAAACCCGAACGCCCGCGCCGCTACCGACCACAAACGGTCATCCCGTGACCGCGCGATTCGCCCCGCCGGACTAACCTGGAACGACCCTGCACGCCCCCTAGCCCCGGAGCTGCGACCACATGCCGGCTGATTACCTCCTGAGCGTCGACCTCGGCACCTCCCACACCGTGGCGATGCTGGTGTGGCCCGACGGCCGCACCCGGCCGCTCCTGTTCGACGGCTCCCCGGTCATGCCCTCGGCCGTGTTCCTCGACCCCGCCGGAACCATCCACACCGGACGCGACGCCGAGCGGCTCGCGCTCACCGCCCCCGAGCGGTTCGAGCCGAACCCCAAGCAGCGCATCGGCGACGGCACGATCCTCCTGGGCGACCGCGAGATCCCCGTCGCCGCCGCGCTCGCCGCGATCCTCTCCCGCGTCGCCCGCACCGCCGTCGAATCAGTCGGGCACCTGCCGAACACGGTCCTCACCTGCCCGGCCGCCTGGAGCGAGCAGCGGCGCGCGACCCTCCACGACGCGGCCGCCAAAGCCGGGTACCGGCCCGTCAAGATCCTCACCGAACCCGTTGCGGCCGCTCACTACTACACCTCGCGCCTGTCGCACCCGCTGCGCCCGGGCCAGGCCCTCGCGGTCTTCGACTTCGGCGGCGGCACCCTCGACATCGCCGTCCTCGAACGCCGCCCGGACGGCTCCTTCGGGGTCCTCGCCGACGGCGGCCTGCCCGACCTCGGCGGCCTCGACTTCGACGCCGCGCTCGTCGCCCACATCGGCGCCACGGTGCGCCAGCGCGAGCCCGACATCTGGAAGCGACTCGAGAACCCCAGCGGCGCATCGGAACTGCGCAACCGGCGCGAACTGTGGGAAGAGGTGCGCGCCGCCAAGGAGATGCTGTCGCGGTCCTCCGTCGCACCCGTCACCGTGCCCGACATGGCCCAGTCGCTGCACCTGACGCGCGGCGAGCTCGACCAGATCTCCCGCCCGCTCCTCGCCCGAGCCGTCGCCGAGACGCAGCGGGTCTTCGGCCTCACCGGCCGCCGCCCCGAGCACCTCGCGGGCCTGTTCCTCGTGGGCGGCTCCAGCCGCATGCCCATGGTGTCCAAGATGCTCCATGAAGGACTCGGCATCGCGCCCACGGTCCTCGAGCAGCCCGAACTGCCCGTCAGCGAGGGCGCGGCCCTGGCGTTCGCGAGCCCCGCGCCCGTGACCCCGCCGGTCCAGGTCCCGCCGACCCCGCCGCAGAACCTCACGGCCCCGCACCTGTCGCCGCAGACCGGCGCGAGCCTGCCGCCGGTCACGCCGCGCACCGACGAGACGATCACCCTGCGCCGCGGCGAGACCGAGGCGCCCAAGCGGAAGATCCCTCCGAAGTGGATCGCGATCGCGGCGGCGGTGGTGGTTCTCGCGATCGTGCTGCCGATCGGCTGGTTCTGGCTCACCAACCCCTACAAGCAGAAGCCGTTCGACGAGGAGCTGGCCCCCGTCGGCGACGTCGTCCCCTTTGCGGCCGAAGCGAACGACACCGTCTTCCAGGTGCGCGTCTGGGACGACAAGGCCCTGTACGCGTACACGACCGCCTCCAGCGACGCCAGCGGCGAAGAGCTCCACCTGCGCGCCGTCGACACCGGCACGGGCGACCCGCTGTGGGACGAGGACGTCGTCATCCCGGGCAGCGGCTGGGACGGGAACTTCTACGTCTCCGAGGACCTCATCGCCTTCTCCCAGGAGGTCGACCTCAGCGCCGACAAGCCCTACCGCTACTACTTCCTTGACTGGAAGAACGGCGACACCCGCAACACGGTCGACAGCGTCGACCGCACCGCCGTCCGCTCCGGCGACAACCTCGTGGTCGCCCCTCTGGGCGGCAACGCCTTCACCGTCTACGACGGCAACGGCGAGACCGTCTCCAGCTGGGAGCTCGGCAACGTCGAAGAGGGCGTCACCGTCGCCAACTGGAACCTCGTCGGCACCCCGGATGACCTGAAGGAGCCCTCCCTGCGCGCCAACGGCAACGGCCGCGTGTGGGCGGTCACCAGCGACAACGTCGCGCACGTCTACGACGTCGAGACCGGCGAGACCGTGGCCGAGAAAGAGGTCAACACCGTCGACGACCTCTACTTCGGCTGGGACAACCTCCTGTACGTCGCCGTCGACAAGGAGACCGGGTACGACCTCAACGTCTACGACATCGACGACGGCCTCTCCGACCTCGACGAAGAGAACGTCGAGTCCGAGACGCCCGCGCCCGACCAGCTCACCGCCTGCGGCGAGAAGGTCGTGTGCGTGCGCGAACCCGTCGAGGGCGCCACGGACGTCTTCACCTGGCAGGTCTACAACGCCGACAAGGAGAAGATCGTCCACACCTTCGACGAGCGCGAGTACCGCTACATCGCGCCGCTCGGCGACCGCATGATGGTCGAGCACTACGAAGGCGACGACGTCCGCACCCAGATCTACGACAAGGGCTTCGACGCGGTCGGCAACGACGTCGACGACCAGGACTTCACCGCCATCGACGGCGGCAGTGCCCTCACCTGGCCGTCCGCCTCGGCCTTCAGCACGAACACCGGCAACGTCATCGGCCTCGGCCGCGACGGCGACCGGACCTCGCTGCGCACCGACCTCGAGGTCTACACGTGCGACGCGAGCGACACCCGCCTCGCCTGCTTCACCCTCGAAGGCATGCAGGTCTTCTCGTTCAGGGACGCCTAGCGGACCCCGGCTCGGACGGCGCGGTGAACAGCCATACCAGGAAGACCACAAGCCACACGACCGGAGCCGCCGCCCACACCGCGATCGACGCGGCGGGCCCGTACCGCTCGACATTCGTCTTTACGTTCGACGCCTCCATGACCTCAGGCTCGCAACCCAGCGCCACTATTCCGCTACAAGACGACCCGCAGCCCGCTTCGGGCCACGACGCCGTTCGCGCCTGGGTCGGATAGAATCGTCCCGTCGCGCTGTGAAAGCGGTGCTGACCAGCCGGTGTAGCTTTAATTGGTAGAGCAACGCACTTGTAATGCGTAGGTTGCGGGTTCGAGTCCTGTCACCGGCTCCATTTACTTCTGGGTCGCCTCGGGGCGGCACCATTCCCGGGCGTCCGTGCCCGCCAGCGAGCCGACTAGGGCGAGCGGGATCAGGCAGAGCAGTGCGAGCATCGGCCAGGGGCCGGTGCCGTCGTCGATGAGGTCGCATGCTGCGGCGATGAGGAGCCAGGCTGCGTAGGCCGCGACGAGGGCGAGGGTGGACCAGCGGGCCCAGTTGCGGTGGAATGAGAATCCGATGTTCAAGGCGGCGTGGACGATCGCGAGTGCGATGACCAGTCCTGCCGTCCATGCTGTGTTCTCCTCGGAGAGGTCCGCTTCGTCGCCTCCGAGGGTGAGGAGCGCCTGCGCGCCCGCGTAGAGGGCGACCGCGGCGGCGGTCCAGAGGAGCAGGAGCGAGGCGACCACCTGGTGGGGCGGCTGTGCGGCGCTGTCGGCTTTGGGGCTGTGGCGGGGTGCGTCGCAGTCGCACCAGTCGCGGGCGGGGCGCAGGACCAGGAGGACGAGGAGCGCGGCGAGCAGGACGGTGCCTGCGGCGCCGGTTCCGGCGCGGAGTCCTGCTCCGGTGAGGATCGCGGCGGCGAGGGCGATCGCGGTCGCGATGACGGTGACGCGGCGGGCCCAGTCGCGGCCGCTGCGGAGTTTCGCGGCGAGGAGTCCGCAGAGGACGGCGACGGCCGCGATGAGTGCCGGTTCGATGAATTCCAGTGGGCTCCAGGGACCTGCGAAGCGGACGCTCACCTCGAAGCTGGTCGCCACTGCGGAGATGAGGGCGACCCAGGCGGCTGCGGCGGTGAGCGCCCACAGCAGTGCGATCGCGATGATGACCGTGACGGGTGCACGGGGTTTCGGAGCCGGTGCCGGCGGCTCGGGTTCGGGCGGTTCGGCGTGGTCCATGCTGCGGCTTTCGGCGGGCGACGGGGACACTTCCGACGTTATGGCATCCGGCCCGCCCGCACCACCTGCACGAGCGGGCTGCTTTCGGGTGACACCGCCCGCGCCCGCCTGTCGGGCTGGCTTTCGTTTTCGCAGGTCATAGGGGTTTGTCGTACCCGTATGGGAGGGTGTCCTTTTCACTGGTAGTGGTGAAGGTGGGATCGGGAGGGTACCCGGGGCCGCCCGTATGGGTTGGGCTCAGTGTTCTTCCACGGTGGCCGTGCCCGCGACCAGGCCCGCTGCCGCCTCTGCTGCGAGGGCTTCCGCTTCGGATCCGGCGCGTGCGAGGGACGCGCGGAGGTCTTCGAGGGCGGTGAACGCCGCGCCGCGGCGCTGCTGGTCGGCGAGGGCGAGGCGCGGGATCTTCACCGAGAGCAGGCGCCGCTTCGCGCCGGTCGCGGTGCGCTTGGTCGCGGTCGGGAGCCGCGCCGTGAGCGCGGCGGCGATCCAGCCGAGGTCGACCGTAGGCTCGCATGTCACTGTCCACTGTGTTTCTGTCGCTTCGTTGCGCACGCCGAGGCGCACCTGCGGCTCGCCCACCGGGTCGACGATCACGCACCTGGCGTCGCCGCCCGCCCCGGCGTACGGAGCCGTCGATTCGGCACTGCCGCCCGGGACGATGACGAGGTGCCCGTCCCGTTCGAGGTCGGCCAGGCTTGTCTCCGGGACGCTCTCCTCCGTGCCGGTCCCGAAGCGCGGCAACGGGTGCCGCGCGAGCGACTCCAGGGTCCCGCCCAGGCCCGACACGGCCTCGGCGAGGCTCGCGGCGTCCGCGGCGGCGCTCGCGAGGTAGACCGCGGGGGAGATGTCGACGTCCTCGTCCCACAGGCGCATGAGCGGCACCGTGGTCGAATCGGCCGTCGCGAGCGGCGCGTCGGGCACGGCCGTGAACGACCGCCACGCCTCGGCGAAGTCGCCGCCGCCCGACACGAGCAGCTGCGTCGTCTCGCCGCGCGGCGTGAGGATCCAGATGTGCGCCTTGGCCTCCGGAGAGTCGACGACCGCGCGCAGCGCACCCCACCTGAGCAGCTCCGAGCGGATGCGCCGCCCCGTGCGGCGGTGCGCGACCTGCGCGGGCATGCGGACGACGGCATGGCCGCCCGGCGCCAGCAGCGCGACGCAGTGCAGCGCCCACGCGAGCTCGGGTTCGGTGCGCGGCGGGGTCCCGTACGCCAGGCGCGGGTCGTCCCCGATGACGTACTGGTTCACGCCGCCGTCCTTGACGTTGAACGGCGGGTCGCACACGACCAGGTCGTACCGTTCGGCAGGGACGGGCTGGACGAGTGAGTCGCCCACGCGCGCAGTCACTTCGGCGTCCTCGTCGAGGAGGCGCAGGCGCTGCTCGGCGATGGCGGCGCGCGACGCGGAGAGGTCCTGTCCGCTGAGGACGCGGCAGGGGCCGGTGCGGCGGGCCGTCTCGGCGAGCAGGTCGCCTTCGTCGCAGGCCGGGTCGTGGACCGAAGGGTTCGCGGTGCCTTCGGCGACGACCGCGGCGATGTCCGCCAGCGGCGCGATGCCCGGCGGCACGCCGGTCCCGGAGGCCTCGCGGGCGCGTTCGATGAAGAACTCGAACAGCGCCGAGGCGGGCGTCTCGCGCCGCAGGTCCTTGAGCTCCTTGGCGATCGCGGGCTCGCCGCCGCCCCCGAAGGCGGCCGCGACCGCGCCGAGCGCGGCCTCGGCGGTGGGGTGGGACCCGGCGAGGGCGAACCAGAGCCGGTCGGCGCCGGTGACGTGCAGCGCCCGGCCGTGCCGCTGCGCCCACTGCTCCAGCTCGTGCAGCGAGAACCGTGAACGCCGGGCCGATGCGTCGACGGGAGCGGGGAAGTCGGACTCGCGGCGGCGCCAGTTGCTGACGGCGTTGCGGCCGACGCCCGCGAGTCGGGCGAGGTCGGTCAGCGTGATGGTCTCGCCGGAACCGGCGTCACGGGTGGTCATGGGGCTCCCCTGTCTGGATTTATCGAATCGTAACCCACCCCGCGTTGCGGAGGCTCGACACAGTCTACTAATCTCGTGAAGTGAGTTCACAAGATCTGAACTACGAACACCACTCCACAGAAGGTTGATCATGAACATCGAATTCCCCGAGATCTCGAAGCGCCTCCTCGCCGCCTCCGGTGCCGGCCTCATCGCCCTCGCGGCCCTCTCCGCCTGCGGCACCGAGGACACGGGCTCGGGTGACACCACGAACGCCGCCGAGACCGAGGCCGACGCGGCCGCCGAAGAAGAGGCCCCCGCGGGCGGCGACGGCACCAGCCCCGACGCCCCGCTCGCCGCCGGCTCGACCCTCGAGGTCGGCGACTGGACCGTCACCGCCTCCGAGGCGACGCTCGACGCGACCGACGCGGTCGTCGCGGCCGACGAGTTCAACTCGGCCCCGGCCGAGGGCTTCCAGCAGAGCCTCGTCACCCTCGACGGCACTTACAACGGCACCGAGACCGGCTCGCTGTGGCTCGACGTGACCTTCGGCGTCTGGGCCGACGGCACCTTCTACGACAGCATCGACTGCATGAACACCGTCGAGAACCAGATCACCCTCGTCCCCGACGTCTCCGCCGGCGGCACCTCCTCGGGCTCGGCCTGCGTCGAGGTCCCCGCCGGAGCCGACCAGTACCTCCTCTACTTCGAGGACATCCTGAGCCTGGACGGCACCCAGTACTTCGTCGAGATCGGCTGAGTACCCAGAGCCGGAGGGCGCGGCGACCATTGGGCGGAACCCGCGTCCTCCTTTGCGCCGCAAGGAAACCGGAGAAACAGTTGAGTTTCCTTGCGGCTTGACCGAATTGCAACCATTGTGATCCTCGCCATGCAAGCGGGCCGGTCGTCAAGTGAACAGCGAGAAATCCCAGGTCAAGCGCGTGACGAGCGGCGTCGTAGCGATCCCTGCCGTCTCAGTAGTTGAGTCTCTCCCATATCGTCGCGCTGAATTCCCTAGCACCGTCGCCCGATCGGCGGTGACCCACAGAAAGCAGCTCATGAACCTCAACTCCGAGACCTTCGGTCCCATCCGCCGACTCCTCGCCGTCGGCGGCGTCGCCCTCGCGGGCAGCGTCGCCCTCTCCGGCTGCGGCATCCTCGAAGAGGCCGCCTCCGACTCCGGCAGCGACACCGAGGTCAGCTCCGACCAGGTCGACGCCGTGGCCGAGGCCAAGGCCGGCGACTGTCTCCCCGAAGAGATGATCTCCGACGACCCGTCGGTCTTCGCCGTCGACTGCTCCGACCCGGCCGCGTTCTGGACCATCACCGCGATCGAGGCCGACCCGGCCGTCACCGCCACCGCGGACGGCACCGGCGTCGAGGACCCGCAGCCGATCTACGACCTCTGCGGCGAGACCGTCGGCGCGCAGGTCCCCGGCGCGACCTGGACCGACTGGTCCATGATCTACGACCAGACCACGTACGCGGTCGACTACGTCTTCTGCGTCGAGGCCAACGGCATCCCCAGCTCCGAGGGCGTCACCCCGACCGTGCCCGCCAACCCCGGCGAGTGCACCCTGACCGCCACCACGCAGTGGAACTTCGGCACCATCGACTGCGCCGCGGGCGACGCGACGATCACCAGCGTCATCGAGGTCCCGCAGGCCGAGTGGACGACCGTCGACGCCGACGCGCTCGCCATGGAGTGCACCGGCTCCTCGTACTACCCGGCCGAGGACCAGTTCGGCCGCACCGCTTCGGTCTTCTGCCTCGAGTAGGACCCCGCCCGGTGTAGGCCGGGCATAGCGCGCGCTCGTAGCGCGCGCGAACAGCACGGCCCCGAGACCTGGTCTCGGGGCCTTCTCGCTTGCCCCCGTTAGGGGATGAAGACGCAGTACTCGCGCAGGTGGTGCTCGAAGGTCGGGCTGATCTCGATCACGAGCATCACCTCGCCGAGACTGCCGAACGGCCCGGACTGCTCGACCCAGTCCTGGATCTGGCGTGCGCTGCGCTCGGTGACGCCCGGCAGGGACATGAGCACGGGCAGCGGCGCGTGGTTCAGGTCGACGAGGCCGCCGTCGTCGAACTGGCGCGGCAGGTCCGGCCGCCCGATGCCGAGCCGCTTGGCCAGCATGGGATCCGCCTCGGCGGTGCGGCGGGCCTGGTCGCGCAGGCGGCGCGCCCGGTCCACGACCTCCATGCTCGACAGCCGCGCGACGGGGACGTGCACGCGCTCGGGCGGCGCCCAGACCGCCGAGCGGATCAGGAGCAGGTGCGCGGTCGACACGAGCGACGTGATGCCGACAGTGCAGTAGAAGAGCACGTCGGCCCACAGCGGCGGGTACTCCCCGTACACGCCGATCGCGGTGCAGCCCGCGAGCATCAGCGCCGAGTGGACCACCAGCGCGGTCACCGTCAGGTTGTCGCGGCGCCGGGCGAGCGCGGTCGCGAACGCGATCGGGGCGCCGAAGCCGCAGGTGAGCAGTGGCATGAACGCCCACATGTAGGTGCCGAAGCGGGCCCAGCCGTTGCGCGTGCGGTTCTTGTCGTGGTCGAGCGGTGGAACGTAGGGACCGAGGGCGGTCATCGAGGAGGACTCCCAGGCGTGGCGGGGGGCGGCGCGGGCCACGCGGATCCCGCCCGGGGCCCGGCCGGAAGGCCCTGGGGCGCGGTGGACCAGGTCCGCAGCAGCCGTTCGGCTTCGATCGTATCGGCATCGGCGGGGCCGAGCGCCGCGGCCATCTCTTGAACCACTGTGGACAGTTCGTGGTGGGCTTCGGGGGCGCGGCCGAGGACGGCGAGCAGGTCGGCCGCGACGCGGCGCGACCGCAGGGTGGAGCGGGCGCGTTCGCCTTCGAGGCGCCGCTGGCGTTCGATGACGCGGATGAGCCCGGTGAGGGCGCTCGCCGCGTTCCCTAGGGCGGCAAGGCATTGCGCGGCCCGCATCTGGCAGTGGAGGGCGAGGGCGGGGTCGGGGCTCTCGAAGTCCTTGGCGAGGGACCGGAACGCGCTCAGTGCGCCGTTGTAGTCGCCGGCGCCGAAGGCCCGGTCGGCTTCGGCGATGCGTTCGCGGCGGTCGGGTGCGGCGGCCTGGGCGCCTTGGGCGGCGGCGAGGGCGGCGACGCGGGCGGGTGCGAGGGGGGCGCGGAACGGCCAGGTCGGGTCGCCGCAGTCGTGCACGGGCGCAAGGGAGGCGGGTGCGGCGGCGAGGAGCGCGGCGAGGCGGAGGTGGACGGCGGCGGCGTCGGAGCCGCGTTCGGCGGGTTCCTTGGAGAGGAGGCGCGAGACGAGGCCGTCGAGTTCGGCGGGGAGGTCGGGGCGGCGGCGGCGGACGGGGTCGGGGAGTTCCTTGAGGTGGGCGGTCTGGACCTCGTAGGCGGAGCCGCGGTCGGCGAAGAGGCGTTCGCCGGTGGCCATCTCGTAGAGGAGCGCGCCGAGGGCGTAGAGGTCGGCGGCGGGCCCGGCGGGCTGGGCGCGGATCTGCTCGGGGGCCATGTAGTTGAGGGTGCCGGGCTTGTCGCCGGTCATGGTGAGGCGCGAGGTGTCGGGTTCGAGGACGGCGGCGATGCCGAAGTCGACGACGTGGACGAGGCCTTCGGGGCCGACGATGATGTTGGCGGGCTTGAGGTCCCGGTGGACGACCTGGCGGGTGTGGGCGGCGGCGAGGACGGAGGCGAGCTGCGCGCCGATGGCGAGGGTCCAGTCGCCGGGGAGGGCGCCGGTCTCGTCGAGGAGGTCGCGGAGGTTGAGGCCGGGGAGGTAGGCCATGACGAGGTAGAGCTCGCCCGTGGCGTCGTCGAGTCCGGCGTCGAAGATGGCGGGGACGCCGGGGTGCTGGATCTGGGCGGTGACGCGGGCCTCGCGGCGGAAGCGGGCGGCGGCCTCGTGCTTCTGGGGGCCGTCGAGGAGGTCGGGTTTGACGACCTTGACGGCGACTTCGCGTTCGAGGTGGAGGTCGAGGCCCTGCCAGACGCGGCCCATGCCGCCGGCGCCGACGGGCCGGACGAGCCGGTACCGGTCGCCGAAGACCTGGGGAGTGCTCACGGTACAAGCATGCCCGGCGCGTCGCGGCGGACGGAGGCCGGACCCTCGGGTGGCCCGCCTCCGGAACGCCGTCCGATGTGACCGGAGTTGCCCGTGCTTCCGCCGGATCGTGCCGGGCGGGTGCGAACGCTGTCGAAGGGTGTCGAACGGGCGTGGTTACCGGTGGGTTCGATTCGTCCCCGGGGACACTTGCGACTCACGCGCGGTAGGAGTGAAACACCTGCGTAACACGTAGATAGAACCTTAAAGATTTCCTCTGCCCGCGTTGACTCCGGCCTGTGGTGGACGCTACAGTTCTTCACAATCACCCTTCCTAGTGAACGCGCACTCACCCCCACCGGTGAACCCCAAGTGGTAGGGAGCCCTATGCCGACGGCGATCTCAGACCAGCGAAGCGTTCGACTGCGCACAGTGGACGGTTTCAGCGCGCTCGGCATACCGGCGCCCCCCGCGCAGTTCCCCCTCCCGTTCCCGGCCGGGCAGCTCCCGCGCATGCGCCCCCGCGGCCACGTCGAGGCCCGCGCCGCGATCCTCAACATCGTCCAGGCCCGCGTCTTCGACATGCCTGAGGAGCTGGCGATGCGCTGGCTCCTCGACGCGCACGTCCTCGACCACCTCTCCCCTGACGAGTGGGGCTTCATCGCCTGCGGCCGCGGCGAGCGCGCCCGCTACGCCGACCAGCTCGAGAGCCTGTACACGGTCTCGTGGCTGCTCGGCCTCGTCGACCACCTCGACCCGGCGGTGCCGTGCAGCGAGGAGCTCCCCGAGCTGTTGCCGGACCTGCGCCGCCCGGAGTCCTTCGGCGCCTGGCGGGACCGCCAGCTCACGCCGACCCGCGACCCGGGCGTGATCGCCGAGATGCTCGACCTCTACTACTGCCTCGACTGGGTCTGCGACCAGGCCCGCCGCGCCGGGCAGGCCCCGCCGCGCGGCGTCGACGACAACCTGGTGTGGCACCGCCGCTGGGCCCTGGAGTGGGCCGTGGTCTTCGCCGACGAGCGGCCCGTCCACTGGGACGAAGTGCGGCTGTGAGGCAGGCCCGCGATTGCGGCTGGCTATATTCATGGGATGAATCCGAAGCCGCTTGACATCGACGCGATCCGCCAGGCCCCCAAGGCCGTGCTCCACGAGCACCTCGACGGCGGCCTGCGCCCCCAGACGATCATCGAGATCGCCGACGAGATCGGCCACACGCTGCCCGCCGACGAACCCGAGGCACTGAAGAACTGGTTCTTCGACGCCGCCGACTCCGGCACCCTCGAGCGCTACCTCGAGACCTTCGCGCACACCGTCGCCGTCATGCAGCGCTCCGACGACTGCTTCCGCGTCGCCTCCGAGGCCGCCCAGGACCTCGCCGCCGACGGCGTCGTCTACGCCGAACTGCGCTACGCCCCCGAGCAGCAGCTCCTCGCGGGCCTCGCCCTCGAAGAGGTCGTCGAGGCCACCCTCGCCGGATTCGAGGAGGGCCAGCGCCTCGCCGCCGCGGCCGGGAACCCGATCACGGTGCGCACGCTCCTGTGCGGGATGCGCCACGCCGACCGGACGCTGGAGATCGCGAAGCTCGCGGTCGCCTTCCGCGACAAGGGCGTCGTCGGCTACGACATCGCGGGCGGGGAGATCGGCAACCCGGCGGAGCGGCACGTCGAGGCGTTCGACTACCTGCGCCGGGAGAACATGCCGTTCACGATCCACGCGGGCGAGTCCGTGGGCCCGGAGTCGATCTGGGGCGCGGTCGCGGTGTGCGGCGCGAACCGCATCGGCCACGGCGTGCAGCTGATCAAGGACATCGACCTGTCCGGGGACGAGGCGAAGCTGTCGAACCTCGCGCACTACATCCGCGACCGCCGCATCGCGCTCGAGGTCGCGCCGTCGTCGAACCTGCAGACCGAGGGCGCCGAATCCATTGAGACGCACCCGATCAAGGCCCTGTACGACCTCGGTTTCCGGGTCACGGTGAACAACGACAACCGCCTCCAGAGCCGCACGAGCACCTCGCGGGAGTTCCAGATCCTGTCGGAGACGTTCGGGTGGGGCTGGGCGGAGGTCAAGCGCTGCACGGAGAACGCGATGAAGGCGTCGTTCCTGCACCACCCGGAGCGCCGCCGCGTCATCGAGGAAGTGATCCGGCCCGCGTACGCCGCGCTGGAGTCCGCCGACGCTGAGTAAGCTCGGTTCCATGCACGTTTACACCGCTCCTGTCGTCGTCCCGATCGCGGACGAGCCGGTTCGCGAGGGCGCGGTCGGGGTCGACGACGGGCGGATCGCCTACGTCGGCCCCGCCGCCGACGCCCCCGAGGCCGACGAGACCACCGCCTTCGACGGCGTGCTCACCCCCGGGCTCGTCAACGCCCACACGCACTTGTGCTACTCCGCGTTCGCCGATATGTACGGCAACGAGAAGGAGTTCTTCGAGTGGATCCAGGACTTCGCGCGCCGCAACCCCGCGACCGCGGACGAGGCCTGGAAGGCGTCGGTGCAGGCCGGGATCGACGAGTCGATCGGGCACGGCGTGACGGCGGTGGCCGACATCGTCACGCCCGCAGCGGGTTTCGGGCCGCTGTTCGCCTCCGACCTCGCGGGCGTGGCGTACTGGGAGGCGTGCTTCATCGACGGGCCGGCGTGGGAGGTCCGCCGGGCGGCGTGGCGCGAGGTCGTCACCGACTCCCGCGCGGTGAACAACTCCGACGTGGCGGTGGGGATCAGCCCGCACACGCTGTACACCCTCGGTACTGAGGTCGGCAAGAGCCTCGCCGAGCTGGCGCGGACGCTCGACATCCGGCTCCACCCGCATCTGGCGGAGACGATGCACGAGGACATGTTCGTGCGCCGCGGCTCGGGGCCGTTCGCGTTCATGAACCGCCGCGCCGGTCTCGAACTGGAGATCGCCGACGGCGGTGCGGGGCACTCCCCGGCCGCGCAGATGGAGAAGGTCGGCTGGCTCGGCGCCGATTCCCATGTGGCGCACGGCGTCCACCTGGACAAGACCGACCGGGAGCTGCTGCGGACCCTGGGTACCGCGGTCGCGCTGTGCGCGCGGTCGAACGCGCGCCTCGAAGCCGGTGAACCGCCTGTGGCGGCCTACCGCGCCGAAGGCAACACGGTCGCGATCGGCACCGACTCGCGGGCGTCGAGCCCGGACCTGGACGTGGCCGCCGAATGGCCGCTGCTGCGCAAGCTCGCGCTGGCCCAAGGCGACGGCGGCGAGGGCCTGAACGAATGGCTCGTGCGCGCTGCGACCGAGGGCGGCGCGAAGGCGCTGGGCCGGGACGACATCGGCGCGATCAAGGTCGGCAACCGCGCCGACCTCGCGGTCTTCGACGTCGACACCGAGGGCGACCCGTACGCGGCGCTGGTGAACGGCGCGGCCGGGAAGTGCACCGCGACGGTGCTCAAGGGCCGTCTCATCCAGCGGTAGGGCGTCCCACTGAACGGAAGCCCCTGAATAACGCTTCGATCTCGGCACTTGTCGATCGGCGCTGCGTCCGCGATGCTGAATAGGGCCTGAACGCAGGCTGAACGACTTTCTGCACCGGAGAGGTCCGCCTCTCTGTGTATCCCCTGGAGAAGGCGGGGCGCGCATGCGCGCCCCGCCGTTTTTTGTGCGCCGCATCATCCCGGACACGGGCGCCGAAACCGGTGGAACCAGCGGTTTTCCGACGAACGCATACGACTGCGTCGCTCCCTGTGACAACCGGCACCTCATTGCTATCGGAAGGGTTACACGGGATAACGGTTCGGTTTCATAGATCGACATCACAGCTTCCATGCGTCAATGTGGTGCTGTAGCGCAGACCGCACTCGGGGGATCTCTCAGCGTCATCCCAGCCGGTCCGCCCACCCGCGAACCGAAGACGACCAGGAGGCAAGGATGCACCGCTCACCCGCGACCCGCTCCGCGTCTTCCGTTGCGCCCCAGGTTCAATCCCCAGTCTCCCTTCCGGGCGAGCGTTCGGCCGCATCTTGCTCCCTCATGGCCGCACGCGCCGCGTTACCCCGCGCGCGCCCGATATAACCCCTTGATCCGCCGGGGCCCACACCGACAGGGCTCCGGCGGATTTTCTGTTTCCCGTGTGCAAGGCTGTGCGAGTGATCGAGTCGAACGAAGCGAATACCCCGCGTAAAGAACCCGGCCGCATCGCCGCGATGTTCGACCGGGTCGCGCCGGGATACGACCGCACCAACACCGTGATGGTCGCCGGGCAGGACAAGCGGTGGCGCAAGGCCGTCCGCGAGGCCCTGAGCCTCCAGCCGGGGGAGCGCTGCCTCGACCTCGGCGCGGGCACGGGCGTCTCCACCGCCGAGCTCGCCAAGTCCGGCGCCGACGTCATCGGCGTCGACTTCTCCCTGGAGATGCTCAAGCACCACCAGGACCGGCAGGTCCCGCTCGTGAACGCGGACGCGCTGCGGCTGCCGTTCGCCGACGACGCGTTCAACGCCGTCACCGGCTCCTTCTTCATCCGCAACGTCGTCGACCTCGACGCGTGCCTCCACGAGATCCGCCGCGTCCTCGCCCCGGGAGGCCGCATGGTCCTGTGCGAGGTCTCCAAGCCGGTGTGGAAGCCCTACCGCAAGGCGCACGGCGTCTTCGTCAAGCACGTCCTGCCGAAGGTCGCCTCCCGCGTCGCCTCCGACCCCGAGGCGTACCGGTACCTCTCGGAGTCGACGATGGCCTGGCCCGACCAGGCCGAGTTCGCCGACCGCATCGTCAAGGCGGGCTTCCGGAAGGTCGCCTGGCGCAACCTCGCCGGCGGCGCCGTCGCCATGCACCGCGGCTTCAAGTAAGCGGCACAGCAAATAAGCGGCACAGCAAGTAGGCAGCACGGCAAGGGAAAGCAGGAGCGCCGTCCGGCCGCCTGGTGGGGGCGGCGCGGACGGCGCGTGCGGGCGGGGACTTATGACGATCACCTGCCCGCGGCTTTCGGGCCCGCCCCGTGGCCGGGCCCAAACGTCTAGTTCAGCTGGAACGACCGCTTCGACAGGCCGAACCAGTACCCGTCGATGACGGTGGTCGCGGCCTGCTCCTGCTCGCTCGCGGCCCCGTAGGTCACGAACAGCGGCACGTAGTGGTCCACCGTCGGGTGCGCGTACGGCATCCCCGGCGCCTGCGAGCGGTAGCGCGCCAGCTCCTCGATGTCGCCGCGCGCCAGCGCCTCCGAAGCCCACACGTCGAACTCCGCCGACCAGCCGGGAACGTTCTCGGGGTGGTGGAAGTCCACGAACGGCAGCCCGTGCGTCATGAACCCCGAGCCGACCACGAGGTACCCCTCCTCGCGCAGCGGCCGCAGCCGCGCGCCGATGGCCATGAGCCGGTCGGGGTCGTGAGTCGGGATCGACATCTGCAGCACTGGCACGTCCGCGTCCGGGTACATGACCTTGAGCGGCACCCACGCGCCGTGGTCGAGCCCGCGGCTCTGGTGCTGGTGCAGCGGTTCGGTGTCGGGCATGGCGGCGGCGACCCGGAGCGCCATCGCGGTCGCGTTCGGGGTCTCGTACTTCATCTTGAAGTAGCGCTCAGGGAAGCCCCCGAAGTCGTAGACGAGCGGGGTGCCCGGCGCGGGGCTGGAGATCATGAGCGGCGCGGCCTCCCAGTGGGCCGAGACGATGAGGATGCCCTTGGGTTTCGGCAGTCCCTGCGCCCAGTCGAAGAGCTGGCCCATCCACGCGGCCTCGTCGAACAGCGGCGGCGCGCCGTGGCTCAGGTACAGCGAGGGCAGCGCGCCGTCCTCGGGCGTCCAGTCGCGCCGGCTCGCGGCGGCGGGCGCGGTGGTCTCCAGGAAGGCGTCGAACGCGGCGCCGGGTCGGCCGGACATCAGTCACTCCAGTTTATTTGAACCTTCAATAAATCTAGCTCGGGTTTCTTGATGTATCAAGTAGTCCAGTTAAGCTTGTTGCATGAGTGATGAAGCGCCCTGGCTCGACGAAGCGGAGATGACGACCTGGCTGGCGCTCATCGGCGTGGTCATGCGGCTCCCCGGAGCCCTCGAAGTGCAGCTGCGGCGCGACGCCGACCTCAACCACTTCGAGTACTGCGTCCTCGTCGGCCTCGAGCACGCCGAATCCGGCGAGATGCGCATGAGCGACCTCGCGTTCCTCTGCAACGGCTCCCTCTCCCGCCTCTCCCACGTCGCCCGCCGCCTCGAGAGCGAGGGCCTCATCGAGCGCTTCGCCTGCCCCGACGACGGCCGCTCGACCCTCGCCCGCCTCACCCCCGCCGGACGCGAACGCCTCGCCCAGGCCGCCCCCGGCCACGTCAGGCGCGTCCGCGACCTCGTCTTCGACGAGCTCGACGACGCCGAGATGCGCCAGCTCGGCGACCTCGCCAAGCGCGTCCTCGCCCGCATCCAGGCCTGACCCGTTCTTCGGGCCTGGCCCGAGTGGTCCTCGGCACATATAGTGAACGGAAGTTTCGTTCCTAACCTCCGAGGACTCGAACCATGCCCCTTGCGCCCCATCTGACTCCGTCGTACCCGAAGGACGCCCATGGCGGGCGCTGACGTCTTCGCCATGGACCCCGACGAGGTCCGCAAATCCGTCGACATCCTCTTCGAGATCGAGGAAGAGGTCACCACCCAGGCTCAGGCCATGGCCACCGCCAACGCCGAAGCCGCCGGGCCCCTCAAGGACGCCGCCACCGCGCTCGGCCCCGCCCTCGAAGCGGCGGGCGAATGGTGGAAGGTCCACCGCGCGGGCGGCTTCTGCGGACTCGTCGGCAACACCGGCGAGTACCTCGCCGTCTGCGCCGAGGAGGCCGTCGAGGTCGACGACTACAACGCCGGGACCTTCGCGTCCGTCGCGGGCGACCTCTACCCCGAGCGCCCCAACGCGAACGCCTCCTCCAGGCCGGACTGGTAGGCCCCCATGAGCGAGATGACCTGGGAGCACCTCCGCGACCTCGACTGCGGCGCCGTCCGCTCCCTCGGCGACTCCTGGAAGACCTACGTCGACCAGCAGCTCGCCCACACCGAGCGGCTCCGCAGCGACGTGATCGAGGGCCACCTCAGCACCGAGCACTACGAGTCCGACACCGCCACGCAGGTGCGCGACCAGATCGGCATGACCGCCGACCGGTACGAGGACGACCTATCCGACTACGCCAGCACCCGCATCGCCACCACCCTCTTCGAGGCCGCCGACTCGTTCGAGAAGGAGCAGAACGAGCTCAAGGAGCTCATCCCGCTCATCGAGCAGCACGACTTCGGCATCGAAGGGCCCCACAGCGAGTACGACGTCAACCTCTCCGGCGACCTCCACCGGGCGATCCTCACCCTGAATCCGCCGCAGTGGCTCTGCGACATGTGCGGCGTCAAGAAGCCCGACGGCTTCTGGGACATCGACACCCTCAAGGTCCTCTTCGACTCCGTCGACCTCTACGGCACCGCCATCGGCCTCGCCGGGCAGTACCAGGACTGGCTCCGGTCGGTCATGTCCCGCGCCCACGACGCCGACGACGAGGCGGCCGCGGCGCTCTCGGAGATGAGCGAGAACCCGACCGAGCTCCCGCCCCACCTCGGCGCCACCTACGACGACCTCGTCGACGACTACAAGGAGAGCGTCTCTGAAGAGGTCGCCAACGAGGCCAAGGCCATCGCCGAAGGCACCTCCGGCATGTCGCCCGAGCAGGTCAACCAGTGGTGGGAGGGACTCAGCGAATCCGAGCGCCAGGCCCTCATCGAGGAGCACCCGGAGTGGGTCGGCCCGGTCGACGGCATCCCCGTCGCATCGAGGGACACCGCGAACCGGACCCTGATCGACGACGAGATCGACAGCCTCGGCACCCGGATCACCGCCAAGGAGCAGGAACTCGCCGGCCTCGACCCCGAGTCCGAGGAGTACGAGAAGGCCAAGGCCGAACTCGACGACCTCAAGCAGGACCGGACCGACCTCTCCAACCTCCAGGAGCACATCACCAACGAGGACGGCACCCCCAAGATCTACGAAGGCACCGACCAGCAGTACTACCTGCTCGGTTTCGGCACCGAAGGCAGCGGCCAGGCCATCGTCTCCATCGGCAACCCCGACACCGCCGACAACGTCAACGCCTACGTGCCAGGCACGACCAGCAACCTCGCCGGAGCGAGCGGCGGCGACATGGACCGCACCGAGACGATGGCCCGCGACGCCGAGGCCGCCAGCGGCGACGAGACCGCGACGGTCCTGTGGCTCGGCTACGACGCCCCCGACTCGATCGTTCCCGAAGCGATGCAGGACAAGTGGGCGCAGGACGGCGCCGCGGACCTGGAGGACTTCACCAAGGGCATCCGC
Organism: Glycomyces sp. NPDC048151; assembly: GCF_043202775.1. Classification (NCBI taxonomy): domain Bacteria; kingdom Bacillati; phylum Actinomycetota; class Actinomycetes; order Glycomycetales; family Glycomycetaceae; genus Glycomyces; species Glycomyces sp. NPDC048151. The sequence continues at coordinate 166,774 of NZ_JBIDBB010000007.1, forward strand.
GCGACCGCCGAAGGCGAGCCGTCGAACCTGACGCTCACCGGGCACTCCTACGGCACCACCATGGTCGGCACCGCCGCCGCGCAGGAAGGCGTCGAGGCTGACAATCTCGTGCTCATCGCCTCCCCGGGCGTCAGCGTCGACACCGCCTCCGCACTCGGCGTCGACGAGAACAACGTGTGGGCTTCCACGAACGACGAGGACGTCATCCAGTACGGCCCCGTCCACGGCGAAGCGCCCGTCAACGAGGAGTTCGGCGCGAACACCTTCACCAGCGACTCCCCGCGGGAGCCGAGCGAGTGGTGGAAGTTCTGGGAGGGCGCGACCGAGAACCACAGCTCATACTGGGATGACGGCAGCGACAGAGGCGAGCCGAACAACGAGATCAGCCGCACGAACCAGGCCAACATCGTCACCGGCAACGAGGAGCTGGTCCGATGAGCCCGACACTGGAAGAGGCCATGAGCGAGCAACCGCCGACCCCCGCCTACACCCAGGCCGAGGCCTACGCGCCCATGGAGGCCGCGGTCGCCGACATTGTCGCCGTCCTCCCGGACTTCCCCGGGTTCGAGCGCCGAGTCTGGGGCAAGACGCCCTGCAGCCACGACGGCGTCCAGGACCCCGACTACACGAACGTCGAGATCGAGTACCGGTTCACCAAGGAGCAGTCGCAGACGCCGCTGGTGCGCGAGCGCTATGTCGACATCCTGCGCGAGCATTGGACCGCGCTCGGCTACCGCATCATCGCCGACCGCACCCTCGAAGCGCGCGACCGGATCGACCGCGAGCTCATCGCCTTCCGCCCCGACGACCGCGTGAAGCTCTGGTACTCGGCCGCGTTCTACACGGTCGTGCGGATCCGGTCGGGCTGCGTCCCGGTCAGCGACCTCGGCGAGATCGAGTACGTCCCGCCCTCGGGCGGCATCGTGCCCGGCGGCCGGAACGACCGGGTGCAGCGCTACTTCCCGGACGGCATCCCCTCCGGCGACGCCGTCAACCCGTTCGACTCTCCCGACTCCTACGAGGACTCGCTGTGACAGCCGCGCGTGCCTGGACAGCCGCAACGGCGATCGCGTTGCTGGCCTTTGCTTCCAGCTGCTCGATCGCGGAAGGCCTCGGTGGCGGGGAGGAACCGCCGGAGTCTATCTACACGCAGGCCGAAGCCTACGAGGCGATGGAAGCTGCGGCGGCGGAGACCGCCGGGACCCTTCCTGACTTCCCGGGTTTCGAAGGCCGGCTCTGGCTCGACCACCCGTGCAGCCACGACGGCGTCGAAGATCCCGACTACGTGAGTGTCGAGCTCGAGTACGCGTTCTCGGAAGCCGATGCGCAGACACCACTGGTCCGCGAGCAGTACGCGGATGCGCTTCTCGAACAATGGGAGGCGGCCGGGTACGAGATCTTGCTCGACGATGAGAGGGTCAGCTCTGAACGCACCGACCGCTCGATCATCGCTTACGACGAAAAACGCGAACTCGAGTACCTCTACCGCGTCGCATACACGGTCACGCTGGTTGTCACATCGGGATGTATGCCCGTCAGCGAACCCGCCGACTTCACTTATGTCCCTCCTCTCGGTGGCGTCGAGCCCGGCGGCGAGCACGACAACGTGGGCGACTTCTTCCCCGACGGCATCCCCGCGTAGCGACACGGCGATGCCGTTGGCGCACGGTCCTGGCTTGGGGGCGGGACCGCGCCCGGCTGGTCTCCCGTGCAGGCCTCATAAGGCCTCGCTCAGGCCTTGCAGGCCTCGCGGTCACACCAGTCGTCTTCGTGTGCCTCGTTCTGGACACCGCCTCCGGTCGAGGTGATCCCGACCGTCGATCTCCCACCCGGCACGCCCCGTGGAGGGCCGTGGTCTGCTGTGGAACCCGATAGCACGCGGGGACTGAGATCCCATGCCTCGTAAGGCATCGGTCTCGGAGAACCGTCCGGTTTGGGTTTCGGCCAGAGGCTTGGCGTAGTCTGCTTGCACCTACTCGCCACCTGTACGTTTTCCGTATCCCTGTGCGTATCTCAATGATCCCTCGCGCAGCCCCGGGTCGTCATCACCCACAAGACGAGAAGAGTTTCATGTTCTGCCTCCGTGAGCCGAAGCCCCGCCTTGACCGCCGCAAGACCTTGGCGCACACGGCGAAGCGCCCGCCCAGGGGACCCGGGCGGGCGCTCAGTTCTTGCTCTTGGTGCTGCTGTTAGGCGGCGAGGGCGGCGCGGCCGGCCTTGAGGGCCGCGGCGGTCTCGACGACGCGCTCGGCCTGGGCGCCGGCGGCGGCGAGGGTCGTCTCGTCGATGTCGGAGCCGTTCCAGTGGGAGACACCGTAAGGCGAGGCGTTCGCGAACAGGATCTCGTTCGAGTAGCCGGGGGCCACGACGATGCCGCCGAAGTGGTGGAACGAGTTGTAGAGCGCGAGCAGCGTGGACTCGTTGCCGCCGTGCTTGCCGGAGGCCGAGGCGAAGCCGGAGTAGACCTTGCCCGCGAGCTTGCCCTGGAACCAGAGGCCGCCGAGGGTGTCGAGGAACTGCTTGGCCTGCGAGGCGATGTTGCCGAAGCGGGTGGGGGAGCCGACGAGCACGGCGTCCGCCCAGTCGACGTCGTCGGCGGTGGCGACGGGGATCTCGGCGATCGCGTCGTGGTTGGCGGCCCAGGCCGGGTTCGAGTCGATGGCCTCGCGCGGGGCGAGCTCGGCGATGCGGCGCAGGCGCACCTCGGCGCCCTGCTTCTCCGCGGCGGCGGCGATCTGGCGGGCCAGGGCGGTGACGTTGCCGGTGGCCGAGTAGAAGATGACGGAGACCTTGACGGGCTCGACAGCAGACATGTTCCTACCTCTTCGATAGCGAGAGCGGACTGAATAGTTCAGATTTGAATTACCCATCGACCATACGGTGTCCCGGGAGAAGTTTCAAATTTGAACGATGTGTCGCTGGCCACGTTGCCTCGATCGCCCGGTTCCTCTACGGGGAGCGGCGATTTCATCCACGGCACTTGTTACGAGAGTGTTTCAAGGGGATACGTGTTGCAAGGGTATTCGACTGTCGGCTTTATCACTCTCCATTCTTGCGTCACCTCAGGCGCTCCCCTCGCTCCCGCAACTCTGGTTCAGGTACGCCTGTATGCCTCGTGACCTCGAATAATGACAACTTAGGCGGACCTAAGTGACAGGGCGTAGATAGCGGAGTTCTAGACTTGCGGCAAACGCTTGTGAAGATCTTCACAAGCCGGATGGTCGTTACAAGGATCACCGCCCCGTACGCCTGAGAGGACGCCCGTGACCACTCACGCAGCCCCGGAGGCCGACGTCGTCGTCGTCGGCGCGGGACCCGGTGGTTCGGCCGCGGCCTACCACCTGGCCTCCCGGGGACTCGATGTTCTCCTGCTGGAGAAGACGCATTTCCCCCGCGAGAAGGTCTGCGGCGACGGCCTCACCCCCCGCGCCGTCGCGCAGCTGCTCAAGATGGGCGTCGACACGTCCGAGTCCGCCGGTTGGATCCGCAACCGGGGCCTCCGCGTCGTCGCCGACGACATCGCCATCGAACTGGACTGGCCCGCGCTCCAGGACTTCCCGGACTACGGCCTCACCCGCACCCGCCTCGACTTCGACCAGATCCTCGCCGACCGCGCCGTCGCCGCCGGAGCCTCGCTCCAGTGCGGCGTCAAGGTCACCGCACCGGTCTTCGACCTCGCCGGGCGCGTCTGCGGCGTCACCGCGGTCAAGGACGGCGAGCAGGTCACCTACCGTGCGCCGCTGGTCATCGCCGCGGACGGGGTCTCGGGTCGTCTCGCGCTCGCCCTGGGGCTCAAGCGGGATGAATCGCGACCCATGGGCGTGGCCGTCCGGCAGTACTACAAGTCGGCCGCCAAGCATGACGACGACTACCTGGAGTCCTGGCTGGCCCTGCGTACCGCCGCCGAGCCGGACGTCCTCCAGCCCGGCTACGGCTGGATCTTCGGGCTCGGCGACGGCCGCGTCAACGTCGGGCTCGGGGTGCTCAACTCCTCCGAGGGCTACGGCAAGACCGACTACCGTGCGCTGCTTCGCGACTGGCTCGCGAACACCCCCGAGGAGTGGGGCCTCGCCGACGAGGCGAACGCCGACGGCCCCGTGCGCGGCGCCGCGCTTCCCATGGGCTTCAACCGGACCCCGCACTACAGCCGCGGGCTCATGCTCGTCGGCGACTCCGGCGGCATGGTCAACCCGTTCAACGGCGAGGGCATCGCGTACGCGATCGAGGCCGGAGAGGTCGCCGGAGCCGTTGTCGCCGAGGCGTTCCGGGCCCCCAGCGTGCCGCGCCGCGAAGCGGTCCTGCGCACCTACGCCGACCGGATGGACGACCTCTGGGGCTCCTACTACCGCATGGGCGGGATCTTCTCGCACCTCATCGGCAAGCCCACCGTCATGAAGCTGTGCACCGAGCACGGCCTGAAGCGTCCCGCGCTCATGCGCGTCGTGTTGAAACTGCTGGCGAACCTCACCGACCGACCCGGGCGCGACGCCGCCGACCGGATCGTCAACGGGATGCGGATCGTCACTCCAGGACTTGGAAGGAGGGTCTAATGGGGATGGAAGTCTACGTGCCGGTCGTCATCATGTTCGCGATCGGCGCCGGGTTCGGCATCGTCTCGGTGGTCGCCTCGCGCATCACCGGCCCGCACCGGAAGAACCGCGCCAAGTACGACCCTTACGAATGCGGCATCGAACCGGCCCCCACGACCTCGGGGCCCACGAAGTTCCCGGTGAAGTTCTACCTCACCGCGATGCTGTTCATCGTCTTCGACATCGAGATCATCTTCCTCGTGCCGTGGGCGGTCCACCACGACGTCCTCGGGATCTTCGGGTTCTGGGCCGTCTTCATGTTCATCGCCGCGCTGTTCGTCGCCTACGCCTACGAGTGGCGTCGCGGCGGACTGGACTGGGACTGAGGTTCCGAAAATGGGTGTAGAAGAGAAACTCCCGCAGGGCATCATCCTCACCTCCGTCGAGGCCCTGGTGAACTGGACCCGCAGGGCCTCGATGTGGCCCGCCACGTTCGGGCTCGCCTGCTGCGCCATCGAGATGATGGCCACGGGCGCCGCCCGCTACGACACCGGCCGCTTCGGCATGGAGGTCTTCCGCGCCTCCCCGCGCCAGGCGGACCTGATGATCGTGGCCGGACGCGTGAGCCAGAAGATGGCCCCCGTCCTGCGCCAGATCTACGACCAGATGCCCGAGCCGAAGTGGGTCCTCTCGATGGGCGTGTGCGCCACCTCCGGCGGCATGTTCAACAACTACGCGATCGTGCAGGGCGTCGACCACGTCGTGCCCGTCGACATGTACCTCCCCGGCTGCCCCCCGCGCCCGGAGATGCTGCTCGACGCGATCCTCAAGCTCCACGAGAAGGTCCAGGCCGAGCCGCTCGGCGAGAAGCGCCGCCAGGCCCTCGCCGACCTCCCCGAGCCCGTGGTCAAGCCCGGCGCGATGCCCTCCTCCTACCGCTTCAACAAGCAGCGCAAGAAGGAGTGGACCGAGGCCGTGGAGGCCGGGACGGAAGAGCAGCTGCGCATCCGGAAGGCGGTGGCCAAGCGATGAGCTCCGATCCGACCGGGACCGGCGCCTCCGGGCCCGACGACGTGCAGCCTGTCGGCATGCAGCGCAAGGGACTCTTCGGCGTCTCCGACACCGGCGACACCTCCGGCTTCGGCGGCCTCGTGCAGGCCCAGCCGACCGCGGGGGACCTCGTCTCCACGTCCGAGCCGCTCGGCGAGTACTTCGACGAGGTCGTCGCCGCGCTTCGCGAGGCGCACGGCGACGAGATCACCCGTGCGGTGATCGTGGACCGAGGGGAGCTGACGATCCACGTCGCGCCCGACCGCGTCGCCGACGTCTGCAAGACCATGCGCGACGACGAGGGCCTGCGCTTCGAGCTCTGCAACTCGGTGTCCGGTGTGGACTACCCGGACCAGCGCAACCGGCTCCACGTCGTCTACCACCTGACGTCGATGACCTACCGGCGCCGCGTGCGGCTCGAAACCGCTGTGGGCCTTGAGAACCCCACCGTGGCCTCGGTGACCGCCGTCTACCCGACCGCCGACTGGCAGGAGCGGGAGGCCTACGACATGTTCGGCGTCGTCTTCGAGGGCCACCCGCACCTCACCCGCATCCTCATGCCCGACGACTGGGAGGGCTTCCCGCAGCGGAAGGACTACCCGCTCGGGGGCATCGCCGTCGAATACAAGGGCGCGCACATCCCGCCGCCGGACGAACGGAGGGCCTACAAGTGACCGCCACCGACAACGCTCAAGACGCTTACGCCGCAGAACGGGACACCACCGAAGGCCGCGTCTACACCGTCACCGGCGGCGACTGGGACGAGCTCGTCGCCTCGGTCGACCCGGTCAGCGAAGAGCGCCTCATCGTCAACCTCGGCCCGCAGCACCCGTCCACGCACGGCGTGCTCCGCCTGGTCTGCGAGCTCGAAGGCGAGACCGTCCGCTCCGTGCGGCCCATCGTCGGCTACCTCCACACCGGCATCGAGAAGAACCTCGAGTACCGCAACTGGACCCAGGGCACGACCTTCGTGACCCGCGCCGACTACCTCGCGCCGATCTTCAACGAGACCGCCTACTGCCTCGCGGTGGAGAAGCTGCTCGGGATCACCGTCCCCAGACGGGCCGACGTGATCCGCGTGATCATGATGGAGCTCAACCGCATCAGCTCCCACCTCGTGGCCCTCGCGACTACGGGCATGGAGCTCGGCGCGCTCTCGATGATGATCTACGGCTTCCGCGACCGCGAGAAGATCCTCGACATCTTCGAGGCCGTGTGCGGCCTGCGCATGAACATGGCGTACGTCCGCCCCGGCGGCGTCGCCCAGGACCTCCCGCGCGACGGCGTCAAGATGATCCGGGAGTTCGTCGACTACATGCCGCAGGGCCTGGACGACTACGAGGGCCTGCTCACCGGCAACGCCATCTGGCAGGAGCGCACCCAGGGCGTCGGCTACCTCGACGTCTCCGGCTGCCTCGCCCTCGGCGTCACCGGTCCCGTGCTCCGCTCCGCCGGCCTCGCCTGGGACCTGCGCAAGACCATGCCGTACTGCGGCTACGAGGAGTACGACTTCGAAGTCCCGACCCACAACGGCGCCGACGCGTGGGCCCGGTACGTGGTCCGGCTCGAGGAGATCCGCCAGAGCCTGCGCATCATCAGCCAGGGCCTCGACAAGCTCGAGCCCGGCCCGGTCATGGTCGAGGACAAGAAGATCGCCTGGCCCGCCCAGCTCGCCCTCGGCGCCGACGGCATGGGCAACAGCCTCAACCACATCCGGCACATCATGAGCCAGTCGATGGAGGCGCTGATCCACCACTTCAAGCTCGTCACCGAGGGCTTCCGGGTCCCGGCCGGGCAGGTGTACACCGCCATCGAGGCCCCACGCGGGGAACTCGGCATCCACGCCGTCTCCGACGGCGGCACGAGGCCGTTCCGCGTCCACATGCGAGAGCCCTCCTTCATCAACCTGCAGTCGATCCCCGCGCTCGCCGAAGGCGGCCTGCTCGCGGACGTCATCGCGGGCGGGGCCTCGCTCGACCCGGTCATGGGAGGTTGCGACAGGTGAACTACCCGGAGAAGATCCGCGAGCAGGCCGAGGCCATCCTCGTCCGCTACCCCGAGGGCCGCGAGCGCTCGGCGCTCCTGCCGCTGCTGCACCTGGTGCAGTCGCACGACGGCTACGTCTCGGACGACGGCATCGCGTTCTGCGCCGAGATCCTGGACATTACCAAGGCCCAGGTGCAGGCGGTCTCGACCTTCTACACCATGTACAAGCGCGAACCGGCCGGCGACTGGCTCGTCTCGGTGTGCACCAACACCCTCTGCCAGGCCAAGGGCGGGCAGAAGGTCTTCGACGCGCTCAGCGACGAACTCGACGTCGGCCACGACGAGACCACTGTGGACGGCAAGATCACGCTGGAGCACGCCGAGTGCCTCGCCGCGTGCGACTACGCGCCCGTCGTCACCGTCAACTACGAGTTCTACGACGACATGGACGAGGCCAAGTCCCTCGACCTCGTGCGCGAGCTCAAGGAGGGCCGCCGCCCGATCCCCAGCCGCGGCGCGCCGCTGTGCACCCTCCGCGAGATCTCGGTCCAGCTGGCCGGGTTCGACGAGGAGCGCACCGCCGGGCTCGAAGGCAACGCCCAGGGCGACGCCACGCTCGCCGGGGCCCGCCTCGCGGCCGAGGCCGGGATCACGGCCCCCGCCTTCGACGCCACAGCCCCGTTGCTGGCCAAGGAACCTGAGGAAGCGAAGTGAGCGTAACCGTGCCCGGTCCCAGGCGGCCCCGCGAGGACGCCCTCAACAAGCTCAAGCCCGTCGTCACCAAGCGCTGGATGTCCCCGGGCGCGTGGAAGCTCGACGTCTACGAGCAGCTCGATGGCTACAAGGCGCTCCGCAAGGCCCTCAAGTACTCCGAGGGCGACCTCATCTCCTTCATGAAGGACTCCGGCCACCGCGGACGCGGCGGCGCCGGGTTCCCCGTCGGCATGAAGTGGCAGTTCGTGCCCGACGACGGCCAGGACCACTACCTGGTCGTCAACGCCGACGAAGGCGAGCCGGGCACCTGCAAGGACCTGCCGCTCATGATGAACGACCCGCACTCGCTCATCGAGGGCATCGTCATCGCCTCCTACGCCATCAAGGCCTCCCGCGCGTTCGTCTACGTCCGCGGCGAGGCCATCCACGCCGCCCGGCGGCTGCGCAACGCCGTCCGCGAAGCGAAGGAGGCCGGGTACCTCGGCAAGGACATCCTCGGCTCCGGGTTCGACCTCGAAGTCGTGATCCACTCCGGCGCAGGCGCCTACATCTGCGGCGAGGAGACCGCCCTCCTGGACTCCCTGGAGGGCAAGCGCGGCCAGCCGCGCCTGCGCCCGCCGTTCCCCGCCACGCACGGGCTCTACAACAAGCCCACCTGCATCAACAACGTCGGCTCCATCGCCGCCGTCCCGCACATCGTGCTCGGCGGCGCCCAGTGGTGGAAGGACCTCGGCTCCGAGAACGCCGCGGGCACGATGATCTACTCGCTGTCGGGCCGCGTCAAGCGCCCCGGCCAGTACGAGTGCTCGCTGGGCACCACGCTCCGCGAGCTCATCGAGCTCGCCGGAGGCATGGAGGACGGGCACGAGCTCAAGTTCTTCACCCCCGGCGGCTCCTCGACCCCGATGCTCGCGGCCGACTCGATCGACGTCCCGCTCGACTTCGACAACGTCGCCAAGGCCGGCTCGATCCTCGGCACCACCGCGGTCATGATCTTCTCCGACCAGGACTGCCCGGTGGTCTCCTGCTGGCGCTGGCTGAAGTTCTACCAGCACGAATCCTGCGGCAAGTGCACGCCGTGCCGCGAGGGCAACTACTGGATGGTGCGCGTCTACGAGCGCATCCTCTCCGGCCAGGGCTCCCTCGGCGACCTCAAGCTCCTCGAGAGCGCGTGCAAGAACCTCCTGGGCCGCTCCTTCTGCGGCCTCGGCGACGGCGCGACCTCCTGTGTCACCTCGTCGCTGAAGTACTTCCGGCAGGACTACCTCGACTACATCGAAGGGCACAAGACCCCCCTCTTCGATGCCGAGAAGATCGGAGCCCACTAGACATGACCGATCAAGTCACCTTCACCATCGACGGCGTCGAGGTCACGGTCCCCAAGGGCACCTTGATCATCCGCGCCGCCGAGCAGCTGGGCATCGAGATCCCCCGCTTCTGCGACCACCCGCTGCTGGAGCCCGCCGGGGCCTGCCGCCAGTGCCTCGTGGACGTCCCCGACATGGGCAACGGGCGCGGCATGCCCAAGCCCGCCGCGTCCTGCACGACCACCGCCATGGAGGGCATGGTCGTCAAGACCCAGCACACCAGCGAGGTCGCCAAGGAGGCCCAGGAGGGGATCATGGAGTTCCTCCTGATCAACCACCCCCTGGACTGCCCGGTCTGCGACAAGGGCGGCGAGTGCCCGCTGCAGAACCAGGCCATGAGCACCGGCCGCACCGAGACGCGCATGGAGCCGAAGGACAAGCGCCGCTACAAGAAGGCGCTGCCGATCTCCTCGCAGGTGCTGCTCGACCGCGAGCGCTGCGTGCTGTGCGCGCGCTGCACCCGCTTCTCCGACCAGGTCGCGGGCGACCCGTTCATCGAGCTCATGGAGCGCTCCGCGCTCGAGCAGGTGGGCGTGTACGAGGACGAGCCGTTCGAGTCGTACTTCTCGGGCAACACCGTCCAGATCTGCCCGGTCGGCGCGCTCACCGGCACGCAGTACCGGTTCCGCTCAAGGCCTTTCGACCTCGTGTCGACGCCCAGCGTGTGCGAGCACTGCTCGGCGGGCTGCTCGCAGCGCTCGGACCACCGCCGCGGCAAGGTGCTCCGCCGCCTCGCGGGGGAGGACCCGGCGGTGAACGAGGAGTGGAACTGCGACAAGGGCCGCTGGGGCTCCTCCTACATCGAGGCGGCCGACCGCATCACGAAGCCGCTGGTCCGCGACGAGGACGGGTCGCTGCGCGAGGCGTCCTGGCCCGAGGCCCTGCGCCGCGCGGCGGCCGGTCTCAAGGAGGCCGCGGGCCGCGTCGGCGTCCTGCCGGGCGGGCGGCTCACCGTCGAGGACTCCTACGCGTACGCGAAGTTCGCGCGGGTCGCCCTCGGCACCAACGACATCGACTTCCGCTCCCGCCCGCACTCCACTGAGGAGTCGGAGTTCCTGGCGCACGCCGTGGCCGGGGTCTTCCCCTCCAGCGGCGCGGTCACCTACGAGGACCTGGAGAAGGCCCCCGTGGTCGTCACCGTCGGCCTCGAAGTCGAAGAGGAATGCCCGATCGCGTTCCTGCGCCTGCGCAAGGCGGTGCGCCAGCGCGGCCAGCGCGTGCACGTGGTCGCGCCGTTCGCGACGCGCGGCACGGCGAAGCTGAACGCGAACCTGATCGAGGCCCTGCCGGGCGAGGAGGCCGAACTCCTCGACGGCTGGAGGCGCGGCGGTTTCGTGCGCGACGCGCTCAGCGAAGCGGGCGCGGTCGTGCTCCTCGGCGAGCGGCTCGCGACGGTGGAGGGCGCGTTCTCGGCGGCGGTCCGTTTGGCGAAGGCCACGGGCGCGCGGCTGGCGTGGATCCCCCGGCGCGCGGGCGACCGCGGCGCGGTGGAGTCCGGGTGCCTTCCGGGTCTGCTGCCGGGCGGCGGTCTCGCCTCCTATGCGGCGGACCGGGAGCAGCTGGCCGAGTACTGGGGCGTGGAGTCCCTGCCGGGCAACGACGGTCGCGGCGCGTGGGACATCCTGCAGGCCGCCGCGGACGGCGAGCTGGACGCGCTGCTCATCGGCGGCGTGGACCCGTACGACTTCGCGGACGGACCGGCGGTGGAGGCGGCGCTGTACGCGTCGCGTTTCGTGGTCTCCCTTGAGATCCGGCACTCCGCGGTGACGCGCGTGGCGGACGTGATCCTGCCGGTGGCCCCCGTGACGGGCAAGCCCGGCGCGTACTTCGACTGGGAGGGGCGCCTGCGGACGTTCGACACGGTGATCCCTTCGGATCTCATGTCGGACCACGCGGTGCTGGACACCCTGGCGGCGGCGATGGGCGTCGAGCTCGGGACCGCCGAGACCCGCACGGTCCGTGCGGAGCTCGCTGGGCTCCCGGATCCGATCACGCGCCAGCCCGCCCCGGACTGGGCCTCGGACAAGCCCGCCCATGTGCACGAGGACGGCAAGGCGGTCCTGGCGACGTGGCGTCAGCTGCTCGACGGCGGTTCCATGCAGGAGAACAACCCGCATCTGGCGGGCTGCGCGCCGGACCCGGTGGTGCGGCTCAGCGCGGCGACGGCGAAGGCGATCGGCGCGAGCGAGGGCAACGGTGTGACCGTGGCGACCTCGATCGGCGGGATCACGCTGCCGCTGCGGGTGACCGACATGCCCGAGGGCGTGGTGTGGCTGCCGCAGAACGCGCCCGGTCGCGGGATCTACCGCCACCTGGGCGCCGGCTCCGGCGACGTGGTCCAGATCCGCGCCTACCCGAACGTCCCTCGCCCGGCCGCTGAGGCCGAATCTGTAGAGGCGGTCAAGTGATGAACGATCCGATCTGGCTCATGCTCGTCAAGGGCGTGCTCGTCTTCGTGGTGCTGGTGCTCCTGGTGCTGTTCACGATCTGGTACGAGCGGCGCGTGGTGGCGATCATGCAGGTGCGGCCGGGGCCGAACCGCAACGGGCCCTTCGGTCTGCTGCAGTCGCTCGCGGACGGCCTGAAGCTCGCGTTCAAAGAGGACGTGATGCCGCGCACCGCTGACAAGGTCGTGTTCATCGCGGCCCCGGTCATCGCGGTGGCGTGCGCGTTCACGGCGTTCGCGGTGATCCCGTTCGGGCCCGAGGTGAACGTCTTCGGCCTGGAGACGGAGCTGCAGCTCACCGACTTCGAGGTGAGCGTGCTCCTGATCCTGGCGTGCTCGGCGGTCGGCGTGTACGGCATCGTGCTGGCGGGCTGGTCCTCCGGTTCGACGTATTCGCTGCTGGGCGCGCTGCGCGCTGCGGCGCAGGTGATCTCGTACGAGATCGCGCTGGGCCTGGCGGTGCTGACGGTGTTCTTCCAGTCGCAGCTGATGTCGACGGGCGCGATCGTGGAGGCGCAGGCGCAGGGCCTGCCGATGAACTTCGGCGGCACGGAGATCACGCTGCCGGGCTGGTACTTCCTGATCCTCGCGCCGAGCTTCGTGATCTTCGTGATCTCGATGGTCGGCGAGACGAACCGCGCCCCATTCGACCTGCCTGAGGCGGAGTCGGAGCTGGTGGCGGGCTTCGCGACCGAGTACTCCAGCTTGAAGTACGCGTCGTTCTTCCTGGCCGAGTACGTCAACATGGTGACGATGTCGGCCCTGTGCGTGACGCTGTTCCTGGGCGGCTGGGCCGCGCCGTTCCCCGCCTCGTGGTGGCCGGGAGCGAACGAGGGCTTCATGCCGCTGGTGTGGTTCTTCGGGAAGGTCCTGGCGTTCCTGTTCTTCTACGTGTGGCTGCGCGGCACGCTGCCGCGTCTGCGCTACGACCAGTTCATGCGCCTGGGCTGGAAGGTCCTCGTCCCGGTCTCCCTCGTGTGGCTCATGGTCCTGGCGGCCATGAACATCGGCCTGGACACCGAGAACGAGCTGCCGACCCGGATCGCGTTCGCGGGCGGTGCGGCGATCGTCGTGATGGCCCTGATCTTCTTCTGGCCCAACCGGAAGCAGTACGAAGAGCCCGCTGAGGCGGACACGGGCCTGGGCGGGTTCCCCGTCCCGCCGCTGGACCTGGTGGTCCCGCCGAGCCCCCGTTCGCTCACCGAGCTCGAACCCGCAAAGACTTCTAAGGGAGAGGAGGAGTAGATGTCCGGTTTCGCGAAGGGCTTCGGCGTCACCTTCTCGCACATGTTCAAGCCGAAGGTCACCGTGGACTACCCGGAGGAGCCTTCGAAGCTCGAGCCGCGGTACCACGGCCGCCACGTGCTCAACCGCCACCCCGACGGGCTGGAGAAGTGCATCGGCTGCGAGCTGTGCGCGTGGGCCTGCCCGGCCGACGCGATCTACGTCGAGGGCGCGGAGAACACCGAGGCCGAGCGGTTCTCGCCCGGCGAGCGGTACGCCAAGACCTACCAGATCAACTACGCGCGCTGCATCTTCTGCGGCCTGTGCATCGAGGCCTGCCCGACCCGTTCGCTCACGATGAGCAACGAGTACGAGCTGGCCCGCGACGACCGCCGGGACCTCATCTTCACGAAGGAGGAGCTGCTCGCCCCGCTCATCGAGGGCATGGAGCAGCCGCCGCACCCGATGCGCCTGGGCGACAGCGAGAAGGCGTACTACGCGTCCGGTCCGCAGAACCCCGGCGCGAGCGAGGGCGCGGAGTTCTCGCTCACGGAGATGCTCGCGCAGAACCGGAGGGGTGAGCAGTGATCGACCTCGCGCAGACCGTCGCGCAGAACGCCTCGATGGGCGAGTCGGTCTTCTTCTGGATCCTCGCGCCGATCGCGCTCGGCGGGGCCATGGGCCTCGTGCTGGCGCGCTCGGCGATCCACGCGGCGCTGATGCTCGCGATCACCATGCTGTGCCTGGCGGTCTTCTACATCATGCAGGCCGCCCCGTTCCTCGGGTTCGTGCAGATCATGGTCTACACGGGCGCGATCATGATGCTGTTCCTGTTCGTGCTCATGCTGTTCGGGCGCGACTCGAAGGACTCGATGTTCGAGACGCTGCGGGGGCAGCGCCTGTTCGCGGTGCTGCTCGGCATCGGCCTGGCGGCGCTCCTGTCCTCAGGCCTCGCGCGCGCGGTCTCGGGCATGACCATGGCGGCCGACCCGCGCTGGGCCACCGGCGAGCAGTCGAACGTCGAGGCGATCGCCGAGGCGCTGTTCTCGACGTACCTGTTCCCGTTCGAGGTCATGGCGGGCGCGCTCACCGTCGCCGCCGTCGGCGCCCTCATGTTCGCGCACGTCGCCAAGAAGGGCGGCCACCGCGGGCAGAAGGAGCACAGCCGCGAGCGGTTCGCCCCCGGGAACTACCCGGGCCCCAAGCCCGGCCCCGGCGTGTTCGCGACCTCCGACTCGACCGCGACGCCCGCGCTGCGGCCCGACGGCTCGGTCGAGCCCGCGTCGCTGTCGGAGTATGTCCCGCCGCGCCAGCTCACGGCCGCCGAGGCGGCCCCGAAGCACACGGAAGGGCGGGACTGATGGGCCCCGAGTACTACCTGATCCTGGCCGCCGCGCTGTTCACGATCGGCGCGGTCGGCGTCCTGGTGCGCCGCAACTCGATCGTCGTGTTCATGTGCGTGGAGCTCATGCTCAACGCCGGGAACCTGACGCTGGTCACGTTCGCCCGCACGAGCGGCAACATCGACGGGCAGGTGATGGCGTTCTTCGTGATGGCCGTGGCCGCCGCCGAGGTCGTCGTCGGCCTGGCGATCATCATGGCGATCTACCGGTCCCGGCGCTCCGCCTCCGTCGACGACGCCAACCTGCTGAAGGCCTAGAGGGGACACAGTGGACGACATCTCGTACGCACCGGCCGAAGGGCTCCTCTCGCTGGCGTGGCTGCTCATCGCCCTGCCCGCGATCGGCGCCGCGGTCCTCCTCCTCGGAGGCCGCCGCACCGACAAGTGGGGCCACTGGCTCGGCGTCGCCACCATCGGCGGCGCCTTCGCGCTCGCCCTCGCCATGTTCAGCTCCCTTGCGGGCCTTGAGAACAAGAGCGCGAACCTCGACCTGTTCACGATCCTCTCGGTCGGTGACCTCGAAGTCGAGGCGAACCTCCTGTTCGACCCGCTGAGCGCGGTCTTCTGCCTGCTCATCACCGGCGTCGGCTTCCTCATCCACGTCTACGCCGTCGGCTACATGTCGCACGACGAAGGACGCCGGAAGTTCTTCGCCTACTTCAACCTGTTCGCCGCCGCGATGCTCGTGCTCGTCCTCGGCGGCAACTACTTCATGACCTTCATCGGCTGGGAGGGCGTGGGTCTCGCCTCCTACCTCCTCATCTCGTTCTGGCAGATGAAGCCCGCCGCCGCCACGGCGGGCAAGAAGGCGTTCCTGACCAACCGCGTCGCCGACGTCGGCTTCCTGCTCGCCATGTTCACCATGATCGGCGCGCTCGGCACCGTCGACTTCGCGGGCGTCTTCAACGGGGCCGAGTCCCTCTCCACGGAGACGAGCCTCGCGATCGGGCTGCTGCTCCTGGCGGCCGCCTGCGGCAAGTCCGGTCAGTTCCCGTTCCAGACCTGGCTCCCGGACGCCATGGAGGGCCCGACCCCGGTGTCGGCGCTCATCCACGCGGCCACCATGGTCACCGCGGGCGTGTACTTGATCGCCCGCTCGCACGTCATCTTCAGCCTCAACGCCGACGTGCAGACCGCCGTCGTCGTCGTCGGCGCGCTCACCCTCCTCTTCGGAGCGGTCGTGGGCTGCGCGAAGGACGACATCAAGCGGGTCCTCGCCTGGTCCACGGTCTCCCAGATCGGCTACATGTTCCTCGCGGTCGGCCTCGGCGGCGGCGCGTTCGCGCTCGGCATCATCCACCTGCTCGCGCACGGCTTCTTCAAAGCCGGGCTGTTCCTCGGCTCCGGCTCGGTCATGCACGCCATGAACGACCAGACCGACATCCGCCGCTTCGGCGGCCTCTGGCGGAAGATGCCGCTCACGTACGCGACGTTCGCCGCCGGATGGCTGGCCATCATCGGCCTGTTCCCGTTCTCCGGCTTCTGGACCAAGGACCCGATCATCGCCTCCGCGTTCGCCCGCGAAGGCTGGCAGGGCTGGGTCGTCGGCGGCGCCGCGCTCCTGGGCGCCGCGCTCACCGCGTTCTACATGACCCGCCTGTTCGTGCTCACCTTCCACGGCCCCAAGCGCTGGACCGACGACGTGCACCCGCACGAGTCCCCGGCGATCATGACCGTGCCGCTGGTGCTGCTCGGCCTCGGCTCGCTCGGCGCGGGCGGCCTCATGGCCACCGGCGTCGCCGACTGGCTCGTGCCCGTCTTCGGCGAGCCGCACGAGGTCCACGGCCACCTGACCCACATGCAGGTCACCATCGCCACCACCATCGTGGTGGTCCTCGGCGCGGGTCTCGGCTGGCTCCTGTTCCGGGGCGGCACCGACGAAGTGCCGCGCGCCGCCTCCTGGCCGGTGCGGGCCGCCCGCGCCGACCTCGGCGGCGAGGCCGTCAACCGCGGCGTGTTCGAACGCCCGAGCCGCCTGGCCGCCAGCGCCTCGGTCGCCATGGACGGCCGCGTCGTCGACGGCGCGGTGAACGGCCTGTCGGCCGCGATCGGCGGCACGTCGCGCCGCCTGCTCGTGCTGCAGACCGGCTTCGTCCGCTCCTATGCCCTGTCCATTCTGTCCGGCGCTGTCATCGTGGTGGCCGCGCTCATGGTGGTGGTCGTCCAATGAACGAACTCCCGTTGCTGTCGGCGCTGGTCGCCGTGCCCCTGATCGGGGCGGTGGTCGTCGCGTCGATCAAGCGCGAGAACGCCGACGCGGCCCGCTGGACCGCCCTCGGCGTCTCCGGCGTGGTCGCCGTGCTCGCCGCTCTGGTGGCGCTCGGCTTCGACTACTCGGCGGACGCGCCGTGGCTCCAGTTCACCGAGTCCTACACGTGGATCGAGGCCTGGGACCTGAACCTGTCGTGGGGCGTGGACGGCATCGCGCTGCTCATGGTGATCCTCACGGCGGGCCTGACGCCGATCGCGATGCTCGCGGCCTGGCGCGACCTGGACGCGGTGAAGCGCTCCGTACCGGCGTTCTTCGCGCTGATCCTCGCGCTCGAAGCGGCGATGCTGGCGACCTTCCTGGCCTCCAACGTCCTCCTCTTCTACTTCTTCTTCGAAGCGATGCTCGTCCCGATGTACTTCCTCATCGGCTCCTACGGCACCGGCCCGAAGAAGCAGTACGCGGCGGTCAAGTTCTTCCTGTACTCGCTGCTGGGCGGCCTGTTCATGCTCGTCGCCGTCATCGCCCTGTGGGTGAACAACGGCGGGGTCTTCGACTGGCAGACCCTTGTGGACAGTGAGCCGATGGCCTCGGGGACGCTGCAGAACTGGCTGTTCCTGGGCTTCTTCCTCGCGTTCGCGATCAAGGCCCCGTTCTTCCCGTTCCACACGTGGCTCCCGGACGCGGGCGGTGCGGCCCCGGCCGCCGTCGCGGCGCTCCTGGTCGGCGTCATGGACAAGATCGGGACGTTCGCGATCCTGCGCTACTGCATCCCGCTGTTCCCCGAGGCGACGCAGACGTTCGCGCCGTGGATCATCGGCATGAGCGTCATCGGCGTGGTCTACGCGGCGTTCGTCGCGATCGGCCAGACCGACCTCAAGCGCCTCGTCGCGTACACCTCGATCGCGCACTTCGGGTTCATCGGCCTCGGGATCTTCGCGTTCACGCAGGCCTCCGCGACGGGTGCGGTCCTCTACATGTTCAACCACGGGCTCGCCACGGGCCTCTTGTTCATCGTCGTGGGCTTCCTCGCGATCCGCCGCGGCTCGGCGCAGATCAACGACTACGGCGGGGCCGCCAAGACCCTGCCGGTGCTCGCCGGGATCTTCCTGTTCGCCGGCCTCGCGTCGCTGTCGCTGCCGGGCACCGCGCCGTTCATCTCCGAGTTCCTGGTCCTGTTCGGCGCCTTCACCGGCAACGAGCCGGTCGCGGTCGTCGCCACCTTGGGCATCATCCTCGCCGCCGCGTACGTGATCTGGATGTACCAGCGCACCATGCAGGGCACCCGGAACCCGGCGCTCGACGAGGTGCCCGCGATGAAGCGCGACCTCACGCTGCGCGAGAAGGCGCTCGTCGCGCCGCTGGTGATCGCGATCCTCGGCTTCGGGTTCTTCCCGCAGCCCCTGATCGACACGGTCGAGCCGGCCGTCGACAACACGCTCCTCTTCATCTCCGGCACCCCGGAGGACCTGCCCGCCGCCGAAGGAGTCACCAATGAATGAGGCCCAGCAAGCGGGGCTCGAGATCGACTGGGCCGGACTGGCCCCCATGGTCATCGTGTTCGTGGCGGCGTTCGGCGGCCTGCTCGTGGAGGCCACCGTGCCGAAGGCGCGCAGGCTGGTCGTCCAGGTCGGCCTCGCCGTCCTGGCGCTGGCCGCCGCGTTCGTCGCCGTGGTCCTGAACGCGGGCAAGAACGGCACCGCGTTCTCCCTCGAAGGCGTCGGCATCGGCTCGGTGGTCCTGGACGGCCCCGGCCTGTTCCTGCAGGGCACGCTGGCGATGCTCGCGATCGTCGCGGTCCTGCTGCTCGCCGAGCGGCGCACGACCAAGGGCGGCGACTTCGTGGCCGAGGCCGCCGTGGTCGCCGACTCGGCGGCGGACAGGGCGCAGCGGCGCGAGGACGGCGCGACGGAGATCTTCCCGCTGACGCTCTTCGCGGTCGGCGGCATGATGATGTTCGTGACCGCGGGCGACCTGCTCACCATGTTCGTCGCCTTGGAGATGCTCAGCCTCCCGCTGTACCTCCTGTGCGGCCTCGCGAAGCGCCGCCGCCTCATCAGCCAGGAGGCCGCGCTCAAGTACTTCCTCTTGGGCGCGTTCGCCTCGGCGTTCTACGTGTACGGCATGGCGATGCTGTTCGGCTTCGCCGGGACCGTGGACCTCGCGGGGATCAACCAGGCGGGGATCGACTCGGGCCAGCCGCGCCTGTTCCTGTACATCGGCGTCGCGATGATCGCGGTGGCGATGCTCTTCAAGGCCGCGGCAGTCCCGTTCCACATGTGGACGCCTGACGTCTACACGGGCGCGCCGACGCCGGTGACCGCGCTGATGGCGGCCTGCGTCAAGGTCGCGGCCTTCGGCGGCCTGCTGCGCGTGTTCAACGTGGGCCTCGCGTCCTCGGCGTGGGACTGGCACCTGATCCTCACCGTGATCGCGGTGGCGACGATGCTCGGCGGCGCGATCTTCGCCGTGACCCAGCGGAACATCAAGCGGCTCTTGGCGTACAGCTCCATCGCGAACGCGGGGTACCTCCTCATCGGCGTCATCGCCCTCGGCGAGGCGGTCGGCCAGACCATGTTCTACCTGGCCGCGTACGGCTTCACCGTGATCGCGGCGTTCGCGGTCGTCTCGCTGGTGCGCGACGGCGACGAGGAGGCGACCCACCTGGCGCGCTGGGCCGGGCTCGGCAAGAACTCGCCGGGGACCGCCGTGGTCGTCACGATCCTCATGCTCGCCTTGGCGGGCCTGCCGTTCACGAGCGGCTTCACCGCGAAGTTCAGCCTGTTCACCGCGGCCCTCCAGGCCGACGAACTGGGGCTCGTGATCGTCGGCGTCGTCTCCTCGGCGATCCTGGCGTTCCCTTACCTGAAGGTGGTCGTCCTGCTGTGGCTCAACGAGCCCGCGCCGGACGCCCCCACCGTGAACCTGCCGAGCCCGATGGCGGGCACCGTGGTCGCCGCGGGCGTGGCCGCCACGATCCTCCTCGGCGTCGTGCCCGGCTTCCTCCTCGACATCGTCGACCAGGCCAGTACGTTCCTGAACACCTAAGGCGCACAAAAGGGGCCGCGGGGAGCGATGCTCCCCGCGGCCTTTTCCTACCCCCTGGCAGGTCTTTAGGGGGTGCCTGGTGATCCCGAACGGTCTGCATCCGGCCCGTTCGCCCGCTCGCTGCGTTGTCGGCCCTCCGAATACAACACCGGTATTCGGAGGGCCTTCCGCCTTGCGAGCGAACAAACGGACTCGGATGCAGCCTCGCCCGGAATCACCAGGCACCCCCTAGGGCTCCGCGACCGCGTACGGCGCGGCGGGCTGCGGCCCGGTGCCCTCATAGGCCGCGATCCACGAGTCGTGGAGCCACATGTGCGTGCCCCGGCGGCCTTCGCTGGAGTCCCACGCGATGTCGCGCTCGTAGGTCAGCACGCCCCCGTCGGGGCCGACGATGACCCACGCGTACAGGCCTCCTTCGTGGTGCATCTTGACCTTCATGCCCGAGATCTCGACTTCGGTCCCGTCGTCGGCCGTGACCGTCTCGTCGTGCTGCTGCACGAAGTTCACCGAGAGCCCGGCGAGGTAGTCGGGCGCGACGGTGTGCAGGAAGTCGAACGCCCGCTTCTCGGCCTCCTCCGCGTCGAGCAGCGCCGCCCCGGCGCCTTCGGTTGCGAGCCTGGTGAAACCGAGGACGGTGCCCTCCTGGTCGAGCACCACGGTGGCGTGCGGGCCGCCGAGGCGGTACTCCCCGGGCTGGTGGCGGATCACGGTGACCGCGCGCTCGTCGTGGTGCTCGGTACGCACGTCGACGATCTCCCAGCCGTCCGGGATCTCCAGGCCGGTGCCTTCCAGCGCGGCGGCCTCCATCTCCTGTGCTGTCTGCATGTCCGGCTCCGGCAGGTCGGGTTCGGGTTCGGTGTCATTGGCGGCGTAGACCGCCGCTGCGGTGCCGACGGTGACAAGGACGGCGCCCGCCGCGACGGCGGTGGCTATGCGGCCCATCGGTCTGCTCCTTCCAACGGAAACGTTGGAATTGAGTATAGGCACAGCGGCGATGGATTTCAACGCAACCGTTGGATATGATTCCCGGATGGCCTGGAACACCGCTGAGACCAAGCGCAAGCTCAAGGAAGCCGCCGTCGCGGAGTTCGCCGAGCACGGTCCCGGCGGCACCACGATGGAGCGCGTCGCCCGCCGCGCCGGGGTCAACAAGGAGCGCCTCTACAGCTACTTCGGCGACAAGTCCCAGCTGTTCGCCACCGTCCTCGCCGACGAGCTCAACAAGGTCGCCGCCGCCGTCCCCCTCACCGGACTCGAAGGGCCCGAAGCGGTCGGCGCCTACGCGGCCGACGTCTTCGACTACCACTCCCAGCACCCCGCGCTCACCCGGCTGCTCCTGTGGGAGGGCCTCGCGAACCTCCCCGAGGTCCCCGACGAGGAGGCCCGCACCGACTACTACCGCGCCAAGGTCGCCGTCTTCGCCCGCGCCCAGCGCGAGCGCCGCATCAGCGACGCCCTCGCCCCCGCCGACCTCGCCTTCCTCGTCCTCGCCCTCGCCGGGTGGTGGTACGCCGTCCCCCAGATGGCCCGCATGATGCACGCCGACGCCCCCGCCGCGGCCGCCCCCCGGGACGCCCTGCGAAGCGCCGCAACCGCCCTCGCCACCCCCGCGACATAGCCCCGGCGCTCCGAGTCAACGAAGAATTTCTTCATCTGACGCTTGACTCATGGAGATTCGTGCCACATTCTGGACTGGATTCGATCGACTTCCCTTCCTCCCCTAGGAGCAGTCATGAGATGGATCCGAACGAAGCGGCGCGCGCTGCTCGCCCTGATCGCCGCGGCCCTGACGGGCGCGGTGACGGCGCTCGCCCTGGTCGCACCCGCGCAGGCCGCGACGCCCCGCAACGGCGTGTGCGAGACCGGCGAGTTCTGCCTCTACTACAACAGCGACACCTCCGGGTCCCTCAGCGACTTCGCGGGGTCCATCAGCAACTACACCCCCAGCACCGGCTGCTACAAGTTCATCAGCGCCGGTGCGGGCCAAGGCCAGTGCGTCAAGAACAACGCCGCCTCGGCCAAGAACCTGACCGGGCGCTACGTCACCGTCTTCTACAACAGCGGCTACTCCGGCCCGATCGACAACTTCAGCCCCGGCGCCGACGCGAACCTCCGCGCCTACCTGAAGAACCAGAACGCCGGGCACCTCGTCGGCGTCAGCGGCACCGCCTCCGACAACCTCGAGTACGCCGTCTACCACTCGTCCTCGGCGAACATCACCGCCTACTTCGACGGCTACACCACCACCTCCGGACGCCACGAGGGCGTCGACATCGCGCACGCCGTCGGCGCCGCGGTCTACGCGCCCGTCTCCGGCACCGTCGTCCGCATGACCGAGGGCGCCCGGGGCTCCGGCGGCCTCTCGACCCTCGCCGTCTACAACTCGAGCCTCGACAAGACCGTCGTCTACCTGCACCTGAACCCGTCCCAAGGCGTCGGGGCGACCATCTCCGTCGGCGAGCAGATCGGCGTCGAGGACTGGCGCGGCGTCAGCTCCTCCGGCGGCGCGCACACGCACGTCGAGATGCGCAACGGCCGCCAGACCGCCGCCGCCCCGAGCGTCGGCGACCCGACCCTGTCCAACCCCAACCCGTCCAGCTTCTGGACGGCCCGCGGCTACAACATCTGCTGCCAGTTCGGTTAGCGCATAAAGCGAAAGCCGCGGAGGGCGATCCCCTCCGCGGCTTTTCGTCTGCCTGCTAGGCCTTGACCGTCTCCAGCTCCCCGGTCTCGGCGAGCTCGCGGTCGATCTCCTCGAACAGCTCCTCGGCGGCGAACCAGGCCTTGGAGGCCTTGGAGCGCAGGAGGAGCAGCGTCGCGGTCGGGAAGGAGCCGCACACCACCAGCATGGCGGCGGCGCTCACGAAGAAGGGGGCCTCGTCCGGGAACGTCGCGAAGTACGCGCGGCCGAGGATCCACAGGAACATCGCGCCCGGGACGATCGCGAGCGCCCACCACGCGGCCTTGACCGCGTGCGCGCGGCGGCGGCCCAGGCGGGTGGCGATGAACGGCATCGAGACCGTGACGGCGACGCTCAGGAGGATCGTGGCCAGGCGCTCGAGGTCGATCGAGCCGATCACGTCGAGCATCGTGTCGTGGCTGGAGGACGACCGGGTCGCGTCGAAGAGGAACCGCACGCCGATCGAGTAGAGCAGCACGATCGCCGCGAACTGGATCCAGATGACGCCTTGCGCGGCGAGGACGGACTTCGGCTTGGCAGAGGGCCCGTGGTGTCGGGGTCGCACTGCGCTCCCTTCTCGGCGGCAGCAGTGCGCCGAAGGATCGACCGGCGGATCGGCGAGATCCACGCCGGATCGGCTGAGCTCATGCGCGGCTCGCAAGCTTCGCCGCGGCGGGGGCGCCGCTTCCTGGGGAAAGCGACCTTTGAACGATAGCGAACCCCGGCCACCGCCAGGGACCCGGTGCGATCCAGAACACGAACAATCCGGACACAGTTCGGGAACCTTGACAGCCAAAATTCTGATAGCTACTGTCAAATGACAGTAACTTCCCGAATTGAGGCGCCATGGCACCCGTATCCGCCCGCCGTCGCTGGTGGGCCCTCCTCTCGCTCCTGTTCGGCCTGCTCGTCGTCGGCCTCGACGTCACGATCCTCAACGTCGCCCTCCCGACCCTCGCCGTCGACCTCGACGCCTCGACGGCCGACCTCCAGTGGATCGTCGACGCCTTCATCGTCGCGCTGGCCGCCCTGCTGCTCCCCGCGGGACTGCTCGGCGACCGGCTCGGCCGCAAGAAGGTCCTCCTCGCCGGGCTCGCGATCTTCGGCGTCGCCTGCGGCCTCGCCACGATCGCCGACTCGGTCGGCGTGCTCGTCGCCGCCCGCGCCCTCATGGGCGTCGGCGCGGCCGTGGTCATGCCCGTCTCGATCGCGGTCGTGCCCAGCATGTTCAGCGGCGCCGAACGCACCCGGGCGGTCGCCCTGCTCACCGCGGGCATGGCGATCGGGCTCCCGCTCGGCCCGCTCCTGGGAGGCTGGCTCCTGGAGCACTACTGGTGGGGCTCGGTCTTCCTCATCAACCTGCCGCTCATCGTGATCGGGTTCTTCGCCATCGCGTTCCTGCTCCCGGAGTCCACCGACCGCAACGCGCCGAAGCTGCAGCCGTTGGCGACGCTCGCGGCCGTGGTCGGCCTGGCCGCGCTCGTCTACGGCGTCATCGAGGCGCCCGTGGACGGGTGGCTCTCGACCGCGACGCTTGTCGGCGGCATCGGCGGGCTCGCCCTCATCACCGGCTTCGTCGTCTCGCAGGCCCGGTCGGCGTCGCCGATGGTCGACCTCGGGCTCTTCCGCGACCGCGCCTTCCTCTGGGGCTCCATGATCGCCACGGCAGCGTCGATGCTCATGATGGGCGCGCTGTTCCTCGTGCCGCAGTACCTGCAGATCGTCGAGGGCCACTCCGCGTTCGGCACGGGCCTGCGGCTGCTGCCGATGATCGGCGGGCTCATGGTCGGCGGCCTCGGCGCCGAACGCCTCGCCGCCCGCTTCGGGTACCGGTTCACCGTCATCGCGGGCCTCGCGCTCTCCGCCGCCGGGTGCGCCCTCGCCACGGCCACCGACCCGGGCACCGGCTTCGGACTCGTCGCGACCTGGCTCGCCGTCCTCGGCGCGGGCTTCGGCATGTCGCTCGTCCCCGCCACGGACGCGGTCCTCGCATCGCTCCCGGCCGACCGCGCCGCGATCGGCTCCGCGCTCATGCAGACCCTGCGCCAGACCGGCGGCGCGATCGGCGTGGCCGTGTTCGGGTCGGTCGCCTCCAGCGTCTACCGGGCCGAACTCGACCTCCCGCCGCTCCCTTCCGAGGCCGCGACCGCTGCAGAGGACTCCGTCGCGGGCGCGGCCGCCGTCGCTGACGCGCTCGGCTCACCGGAGACCGCGAGCACCGCGTTCGCGGCGTTCACCGACGGCATGGGCGCGGTGTTCCTGGTCTGCGCGGTCCTCGCGGTCGTCGTCGCGTGCGCGGCGGGCCCGAGGTTCCCGAAACGCCCGGGCGCCGAAGAGGCACAATCGCAGCATGAACCCTCCCGGGCTGCGTGAGCGCAAGAAGATCGAGACCCTGCACCGGTTGCAGGAGGAGGCCCTGCGGCTCTTCGACGAGCAAGGCTATGAAGCGACGACGATCGAGCAGATCGCCGCGGCCGCAGGGGTCTCCCCCTCGACCTTCTACCGCTACTTCCCGACGAAGGAGGACGTGGTCGTCCAGGACGAGTACGACCCGCTCATCGTCAACGTCTTCGAGAGCCAGTCGCAGGACGACCCGCCGCTCACCGCCCTCCGGGCGGTCCTCGCGACCCTCTTCGCCGAGTTCACCGAAGCGGACATCACCCGGGTCCGCCGCCGGGTCCGCATGATCTTCGCCGTCCCCGCCCTGCGCGCCAAGCAGGTCCAGCAGACGGCCGCGACGGAGGAACTGCTCGCCCGCATGGTCGCCGCCCGCACCGGCCGCTCACCCGAAGAGCTCGAGGTCCGCCACTTCACGGCCCTCGTCGTCACCTCCTGGACCGTCGCGATCAGCGCCTGGGCCGCCACCGAGGGCACCAAGCACGACCTCGAAGCGACGATGAACCGCTGCCTCACCCACCTCGAAGCAGGCGCCCCGCTCTGATGTAGCGCAGTGTGTCTCATAATGCTACAGTCAGAGTATGGAGACAATCACGCAGCGCGAGTTTCGGAACAACTCCGCCGCGATCATGGATGCGGTCGAACATGGCCGGAGCTTCATCATCACCCGCAACGGAGTCGAAGTCGCCGAGGTGCGCCCGCGCAGCCGCCGCCACAAGCTCACCTCCGCCGAATTGATCGAGCGTCATCGGAGACTGCCGAGCATCGACTACGCGGAGATGCGCGCCGAAGCCGACGAGTTCTTCGGCGAGGATCGCCTTGGAGACGACGACCCGTGGGAGCGAGCCGGTGCCTGAAGTCGAACCCCGCGGGGTCCTTGACACCTGCGTTGTGATCGATCTGAAGCGACTCACGGCCGACCGGCTCCCGGAGATTCCGGAGCTCACTGCGATCACGCTGACAGAGCTGCATCAGGGCATCGCCATGGCTCCGACAGTCGGTAAGCGCGCCGTTCGGCTGGAAGTCCTCAACGCGGCGATCGATGAGTTCGACCCGCTTCCCTACGACGGCGAAGCGGCGAGCCGGTACGGCACTCTCGCTGCGCTGACGGTTGAACAGGGCCGTTCCCCGAAGCCGCGACGAATGGACTTGATGATCGCGGCGATCGCCTCGGTCCACGAACTGCCGCTCTATACGCGCAATCCGGACGACTTCAAAGGGCTTGAATCCTTGGTGAGGGTCATCGCGGTCTAAGCGTCGCGTTCGATCATGTAGTCGCAGATGTCGACCAGGGCCTTCTGCGCGGGGCCTTCGGGGAGGGCCTTCGCGAGCGTCCGCGCCCGCTCCTGGTACTGCAGGAGCGTGGCCTTCGCCTGGTCCAGGGCCTTCGAGGCGCGCAGGAGCTCCAGGGCCTCAGGCAGGTCCGCCTCGGGGACCGGGCCCGCGACGAGTTCCCTGAGCCGGGTTTCGGACGGGTCGTCGCCGCCGAGGGCGTAGATGACCGGGAGGGTCGGGACGCCTTCGAGGAGGTCGGTGCCGGGGGTCTTGCCCGAAGAGTCCGAGGCGATGTCGATGATGTCGTCGGCGATCTGGAACGCCACGCCGATGACCTCGCCGAACTCCTCGGCGGTCGCGATGGTCGCCTCCGAGGCGCCCGCGAACCACGCGCCGAACTTGGCGCACGTGGCGATGAGCGAGCCGGTCTTCTCGGAGAGGATCTCCAGGTGCCACTCGACGGGGTCGGCGCCCTCGGGCTGCGGCATGGTCTCGTTGATCTGCCCGCGCACGAGCCGCGCGAACGTGGCCGCCTGGAGGCGCACGGCCTCGATGCCGAGGTCGGCCATCATCTGCGCGGCCTGGCTGAACAGGTAGTCGCCGGTGAGGATCGCGACCGAGTTGTCCCAGCGGGCGTTCGCGCTCGGGGCGCCGCGGCGCACGAGCGCCTCGTCCATGACGTCGTCGTGGTAGAGCGTCGCCAGGTGCGTCAGCTCGAGCGCGACGGCGGCGTCGAGGATGCCGGGGCGGTTCGGGTCGCCCAGGTGCGCGCACGCGAGCGTGAGCATCGGGCGGAAGCGCTTCCCGCCGGCGCGGATGAGGTGGGACCCGGACTGGCGCAGCAGCGGCTGGTCGGTGTCGACCGCTTTGAGCAGCCGTTCCTCGACGAGATCGAGCGAGGCTCGGATCGCTTCGGCGAAGGCCTCGTCGGAGAAGGTCAGCGCGGTCTGGGCGCGTCGGGTGGTCACCACAGCCTCACCTTATCGTGTTCGCACCCCGGACCGTTCGGCACGGGATCCGGGAGTCGTGCGCGCCGCAACGAGGAACGTCAATGCGCGAGGCGTTTGCCGACCGTGCTGCCCGCGACGATGAACAGGGCGGACGCCGCCATGGCCGCCACCGCTGCGGTCCAGCCGGTGCCCCAGCCGTAGTGGTCAACGATGAGCCCGAAGCAGATCGGGCCGACCGCGCCGCCGAGGAAGATCCCGGTCTGCGTCACCGAGGTCGCCAGCGCCGGGGCGTCCGCGTACCGCTGGACGACCGCGTGGTTCATGAGCCCCGGCCAGGCCCAGCCGAGCCCGTACGCGGCGGCGGTGCCGATCGGCAGGAGCCACGGCAGCTCGAACAGGTACGTCGCGAGTCCGGCTGCCCCGGCGGTGAGCATGAGGGCGATGATCTGGAACTCGCCGCCGCGGCGCACGTCGGCGAGCGCGCCGAAGCCGGTGCGGCCGATGACGCCCGCGATGCCGCCGATCATGAGGACGAGCCCGGCGTAGCTCTCGGAGCCGCCGATGTCGACGGTGAACGTGGTCGCGAAGGTCCCGATCGGGGTCGCGGCGAGCGCGCCGAGGAACGTGGCGACGGCGAACAGCCCCAGCTGCGTGTCGAAGGACCGCGCGCCCTTGTTCTTGGGGCGCACGGCGGGACGCCCGAGCCCGGCGAGGGGGACCAGCGCGAGGAGGACGAGTCCGGCGCCGATGACGAACGCCCAGCGCCACCCGAGCGTGAGCGCGACGAGCGGGACGCTGAGCCCGCCGAGCATGGTGCACAGCGGCACCGAGGCCTGCTTGGCGCCGAAGAGGAGGCCGCGGCGGCCGTGCGGCGCCCATTCGCTGAGCACGGTGTTGGACGCGAGCTGCCCGAGGCCGTTCGCGGGGGCGCACAGGACCATGAACACGGTGAGCACGACCGGGTCGTGCGCGAAGGCGGCGACGCCGAGGAGCCCGGCGGCGGACATGCCGATGGCGGTCCGGGCGGTGACGAGCGCGCCGAAGCGGTCGACGAGCCGCCCCGAGGGCACGGTGGTCGCGGCGGTGACGGTGAAGTACGCGCCGGAGATCCAGCCGATCGCGCTGAGGCCCATGCCGAGCTCGTCGGCGATCTGCACGGCGAGGCCGCCGAAGAGGAAGAGCGGGAGGACGGCGGCGACCTGGACGGTCATGGCGGCGGTGACGGTGGTGGACGTTCTGGGGCGAGGTGGTGCGGAGGTGGACACGACGGCAACCGTACTCCGCTTATCTGATAACCCGTTCCGTCCGCACAACGCCGAATCGTGAACGTGCGTCGCTCGTTCGCGTGATCTGTCTTGACGTGGACACACAGCGTGTGCGACTGTTGCGTTTGTACGACAGCGTTCGCTAACGACGGACCGGAGCGCCTCGTTCGAAGCCCTACGGCACGAACGAAACGCGGCGGCCCTGGTGGGAGGGAGCCGCCGCGTTTCGGTTATTCGAATGTTCCGCGGCGGCGACGAGGAAGTTTGGTGGGGACTCGACGCCGCCGCCGCGGGTTGTCCGCGACCGGCGTGAGCCGGACCGCGAACGGTGCTGACACTTAGATATTGCCCTCTCCGTGACTGTGACGCAACAGGCCCTTGTTTATATAGTTAGAACACGACCGGCCCGACCGGTGCCGCCCTGGCACCCCAGTCGGACCAACTGGTGCAAATTGGAGCGGCGGCATGGTGGAGCAGCGGCGACCAGGGGACGAACCGCAAGGCGGCGTCCCGTACTACAAGGGCGCGCCCCGCAAGCGGGTGGCCGGGAACCGGCCCGCGGCGCCGGACCACAAGCCCGCCAAGGCATCGGCGGCCAGCGCCTTCCCGAGCGCGCAGAGCGAGCCGACCAAGATGATCCAGAGCGTCCAGCGGGCGCTGCGCATCATGGAGCTCGTGGGCAACCACCCCGCGGGCGTCACGGCCCCGCGCATCGCGTTCGAGTGCGGCCTCAACCGCGCCACCGCCTACAACCTCCTGCGCACGCTCGTCTACGAGCACTACCTGCGCCGCGACGAGAACGGCCGCTACACGCTCGGCCTCGAGGTCTCCGACCGCTACTCCGAGCTGACCCGCGCCATCGCCGGGCCGAGCACGTGCGGCGAGTTCATGCGCCGCATGTCCACAGAGACCGGCTACTCGACCTTCATCGCCCGCTTCGTGGAGGGCCGCCCGGCCGTCACGGACGTCATCGAAGGGAACCGCAGCCCGCACGTCGAGGAGCTCATCGTCGGCTTCGACGACGGCGCGCACGCGACCGCGCTCGGCAAGGCCCTCCTGGCCACGCTCGAGCCGCACGAGCGCGACCGCTTCCTCAAGTCCGCCGGGATGCGCCCGTTCACGCGGCGCACCCTCGTCGAACCGGACGCGCTCGAATACGACCTGGCCGTCTACGGCGAGTCCGGGGTGTACGCCGAGATGGGCCAGTTCCGCGAAGGCGTCGGCTGCGCCGGAGTCGTGGTGCGCGTGGGGGACACGCCGTCCGAGCGGATCGTCTTCGCGGTCGCGCTGCCGCTCGAGGAGATCCGCACTTCGTGGCCGGAGCTCACCCAGCGCCTGCGCGTCGCCGCCCTGGAGCTCGAACCGCTCCTCTAGACGACAAGACGAGAGCGCCGGCCGGGCCCGAAGGTCCGGCCGGCGCTCTCGTTCAGTCTGCTTAGAGCACGGTCCAGGTGTCGCCCGAGTGCAGGAGCCGGTCGAGGGCCTCCTTGCGGTCGACTCCGGCGGCGGCCTCGTCGACCTGCTGGCGCACGCCCGCGTCGTACGTGGGCCGCTTGACGCTGCGGAACACGCCGATCGGGGTGTGGTCGAGCGCGATGCCCGACAGGCGCGACAGCGCGAACGCGTAAGCCGGGTCGTCCACGTCGGACTTGTGGACGACCACGTCGGCGGCGTCCACCTCCGAGGCGTCCTTGACCTGGAGCCCGTAACCGGACTGCACGACGACCTTGTCGCCGAAGGCGATCGGCTCGCCGTCCTGGAGCCGGATGATGGACTCGTCGCGGGTGTCGGGGTTCTTCAGGACCTCGAACGCGCCGTCGTTGAAGATCGGGCAGTTCTGGTAGATCTCGACGAACGCGGAGCCCTCGTGCTCGGCGGCGGCCCGCAGCACCTCGTGCAGGTGCGCGCGGTCGGAGTCGAGCGTGCGGGCCACGAACGTGGCCTCGGAGCCCAGCGCGAGCGACAGCGGGTTGAACGGCGCGTCGACCGAGCCCATCGGGCTCGACTTGGTGAGCGTGCCCGGCCCGGAGGTGGGGGAGTACTGGCCCTTGGTGAGGCCGTAGATCCGGTTGTTGAACAGCAGGATCTTCAGGTTCACGTTGCGGCGCAGCGCGTGGATGAGGTGGTTGCCGCCGATCGACAGCGCGTCGCCGTCGCCGGTGACGACCCACACCGACAGGTCGGGGCGGGAGGTCGCCAGGCCCGTGGCGATGGCCGGGGCGCGGCCGTGGATCGAGTGCAGGCCGTACGTGTTGAGGTAGTACGGGAACCGCGAGGAGCAGCCGATGCCGGAGATGAACGCGATCTTCTCGCGTTCGAGGCCCAGCTCGGGCAGGAACGACTGGACGGCGGCGAGGATGGCGTAGTCGCCGCAGCCGGGGCACCAGCGCACCTCCTGGCTCGACTTGAAGTCCTTGGCCTTCAGCTTGGGGGCGTCGAGCTTGACGTCAGCCATTCTTGATGACCTCCTCGATGGCGTCCTGGAGTTCGTTGGAGGTGAACGGCAGGCCGCGCACCTGGTTGTAGGGGACCACTTCGGTGCCCGGGAAGTTCGCGCGCAGCAGCATGGTGAGCTGCCCGAGGTTCATCTCGGGGACGACGACGCGGTCGTAGCGCGCGAGGACCTCGGCGGTGTTCTTCGGCATCGGGTTGAGGTGGCGCAGGTGCGCGCGGGCGACCGGGACGCCCTTCTCGCGCAGGCCGCGCACGGCCGCGCCGATCGGGCCCCACGTCGAGCCCCACCCGAGGACGAGCACGTCGGCGTCGCCGTTCGGGTCGTCCAGCTCGAGGTCGGGCACGTCGATCCCGGCGATCTTCGCCGCGCGGGTGCGCACCATGAAGTCGTGGTTGGCCGGGTCGTACGAGATGTCGCCGGTCTTGTCGGCCTTCTCGATGCCGCCGATGCGGTGCTGCAGGCCGGGCGTGCCGGGCACGGCCCACGGGCGCGCGAGCGTCTCCGGGTCGCGCTGGTAGGGCAGGAAGACCGGCTCGCCGGCCTTGTCGGTGCCGTTCGGCTCGGTCGCGAACGCGACGGAGATGTCGGGCAGCGCGGCGGTCTCGGGCAGGCGCCACGGCTCGGCGCCGTTGGCGATGTACCCGTCCGAGAGGACCATGACCGGGGTCCGGTAGGCGAGCGCGATGCGCGCGGCGTCGATCATGATGTCGAAGCAGTCCGAAGGGGACTGCGGCGCGAGGACCGCGATCGGGGCCTCGCCGTGGCGGCCGAACATGGCCATCACGAGGTCGGCCTGCTCGGTCTTGGTCGGCAGGCCCGTCGAGGGTCCGGCGCGCTGCACGTCGACGACGAGGAGCGGCAGCTCCAGCGAGACGGCGAGCGAGATGGTCTCGGACTTGAGCGCGATGCCCGGGCCCGAGGAGGTGGTGACGCCGAGCGCCCCGCCCCAGGAGGCGCCGAGGGCCGCGCCGACGGCCGCGATCTCGTCTTCGGCCTGCACGGTGGTGACGCCGAAGCGCTTGTGCTTCGACAGCTCGTGCAGGATGTCGCTGGCCGGGGTGATCGGGTACGCGCCGAGGAACACCGGCAGGCCCGACGCCACGCCGGCGGCGGTGATGCCCCAGGCCAGGGCCTGGTTGCCGGTGATGTTCCGGTAGGTCCCGGAGTTGAGCTTGGCCGGCGGGATCTCGAAGCGCACGGCGAACGCCTCGGTGGTGTCGCCGTAGTTCCACCCGGCCTTGAGCGCGGCGATGTTCGCCTCCGCGATGGCGGGCTTGGACTTGAACTTGCCGCGCAGGAACTCCTCGCTGGCCTCGATCGGGCGCGAGTACATCCACGAGACGAGGCCGAGCGCGAACATGTTCTTCGAGCGCTCGGCGTCCTTCTTCGAGACGTCGAAGTCCTTCAGCGCCTCGATGGTGAGGGTCGCGAGGGCGACGGCGTGGACCTGGTAGTCCTCGAGCGTGCCGTCCTCGAGCGGGTTCGCGTCGTAGCCGACCTTGGTGAGGTTGCGCTTGGTGAACTCGTCGGTGTTGACGACGATGGTGCCGCCCGCCTTGAGGTCGCGCAGGTTCGCCTTGAGCGCCGCCGGGTTCATCGCGATGAGCACCTCGGGCTGGTCGCCCGGGGTGAGGATGTCGGTGTCCGCGAAGTGGATCTGGAAGCTCGACACGCCCGGGAGCGTTCCGGCGGGCGCCCGGATCTCGGCGGGGTAGTTCGGGAGGGTCGACAAGTCGTTGCCGAGCTTTGCGGTCTCCGCAGTGAAGCGGTCACCCGTGAGCTGCATCCCGTCGCCGGAGTCCCCTGCGAAGCGGATGACGACCCGGTCGAGCTGCCGGACGGTATTCACCTAGTTCTCCTCATGCGGGTTCTGGGGCACGCAAGGACTGCGGCGTTTCGGTCGGGGGAGCGGGGCTCCGCCGTGTCTGCTACTTGCGATGCTACGCGGGAGTCACGTCGCGATGCCAACCCTGCGACCCGGGCGCGATGTAGGCGACACCACTTTCCGCGATATGGCTCACATGCTGAGACGAAGACGGGCCCGCAGTGACCTGGACCTCTCGTTTCGGCTTCTCCGAGGCCTGATCTGCAGCGCGCTTCCGTCCCGGATACTGGACGGCGGCGGGGTGCGGCGACACGCCGGAGTCGTGAATCCGACCCCGGTTCGTGTCTCCAATCAGGACCCGCTGGAGGACGCCGCGGCGGTGCTCTCGTCGGCGGTCGGCGTCTCGGACGGGGCCGAGCTGGTGGCGCTCTCGGTCGGCGTCGGCTCGGAGGTCGCCTCGTCCTCGACGACGACGAAGTCCTCGGCGGCCGGGTCCCACACGTACTCGGCCGACCACGTCTCCGGGTGGCTCTCGTAGCCGCCGAGCCCGATGACGCCGTCCTCGACGGACTGGATGTCGACCGTGGTGTCCGAGCCCTCGGGCTCCCACACCCAGGCGATGAGCTCGAGCGTCGACTCCGACTCGACCCAGGTGAACGCGCCGACGCCGGAGGCGGTGTCGCCGCACGCGAGCTCGAGGAGCACATCGTCGTGGGCGCCGTCGGCGTCGAGGTCGAGAAGGGTCCCGTACTCGTACTGGTAGTCGCCCGCGGCGGTGCCGGGGTCCTGCGCGGAGTCGTTGATGCGCCAACCGGTGTCGGCGGTGATCGTCCACGTCTCGAGGTCGGCCTCCTGCGGGCCGGTGCCGCAGTCCTGGCTCCACTCGTCGGGCGCCGCGTCCCACTCGGCGTTCTCGGGGATGACGATGAACGACTCGCTCAGCGGCGCGGTCGTCGGCGTCTCGCCCTCGTCGCCCGCGGACTGCGGGCTGGCCGGGTCGCCGATCGACAGGGTCGGGGCCTCCTCGGACGCGGAGGTCTCGGCGATCGTGGTCGTCTCGTCGGCGGGCTGGGGGCCGAACGCGATCGGGCCGATCGTTGAGGCCACGGCGAAGCCGCCCGCGGTCACCGCGGTGCACGCGCCGACGACGGCGGCGAGCGACACGAGGCGGCGGCGGCGCTGCGCGGCGGGGGCGCGGCCCAGCAGCTCGTTGACCGGCGGCGGCGGGAACTGCGCGGCGGACTCCGCCCGGAAGCTCGCGAACGCCGCTGCGACCTTGTCGTCCTCAGGGTCGACGGTCATGAGCGGTCCTCCTTCACGGAAGGTCGGCGGTTCGCGCGCGCGGTGCGCTGCGCGCCGGGCAGGGCGCGCTTGATGCGGATCGGCATGGTGTCGGGGTCGGACTCGGGGGCAGCCTTGGCGGCCTTCGCGGGCCTCGCCTCGGCGGGGTCGGTGAGCAGCGCGGCGAGTTCCTTGCGGCCGCGGTGCAGCCAGGACTTCACGGTGCCCTCTTTCGCGCCGGTCGCCTCGGCGATCGCGGCCACCGTCATGTCGGCCATGTAGTGCATGACGAGCGCCTGGCGCCGCTTGGCCGGGACCTGCTTCAGGGCGGCGACGAGCGCGACGTGGTCGGGGCTGGCGGCCGGGGCGAGCTCGGGCGCGGACGACTTCTGGAGGAACTTGCGCGCGACCTGGTTGCGGCGGTGCCTGCTCGTGGCGAGGTTCCACGCGACGCGGCGGACCCACGCGACGGGCTCCTCGTAGCCGCCGACCTTCTCCCAGCGCTGCCAGGCGCGGAGAAAGGCCTCCTGCACGAGGTCCTGGGCTTCGGTGGCGTCCCCGAGGTAGGCGCATACCTGGGCCGCGAGCTCCGAGAAATGCTTCTCGTAGAGGTCGGCGAAGTCCGCCTCCGTTCGCACATCCGCTCCAGCGCAGGTCGGTGGGACAAGGGAATCGTCCGGATCATCGAGTTCGTGTCCGGCGGCAACCATTGTCGCGTCAGCGAAGGGGGAGATGCGAGGCGGGGTCGTTATGTCGACAATCCTCTCAACGACCGGAGCGGCCGCGCTTCCGTCGGCGCAGCCGAGGTCCACGGGCCGGTCGAGCAGCATCGTGGCGTACCCGGCGTCGGCCCGGAGCAGCGTCGGTGCGCCGGCGGCGGTCATGTGCGGTGATCCCATTCTGTTGCCTGTGCGTCCGTCCGCTCGGTCCGTTTCCTGGGACTTCGCGGCGTTCGGTGAATCCTCTTCGTACAACAACACGCCCCTGCGTGCCGACCGGTTGCGCCCGGTGCGCCGAACTTCCTCAAAGTCCGCTCGGAATCGCGCCGATTCCCGCGCGCGCACGGGTATCGCGAGCCGCTGTGCGGCACTAAGGTGTGGTCATGGACACCGATCGGTTGAGCGATTACGCCGTCTTCGGGGTGCTCCTGCTCGCCGGCTTCGCGTTCGTCGCGGCCGCGATGACCGCCAACCGGCTGCTGCGTCCCAGCGCCCCCTCGAAGGAGAAGGGCCTGACGTACGAGTGCGGCGTCGATCCCGTAGGCAGGGACTGGGCGCAGGTCCAGATCCGCTACTACGTCTACGCGTTCCTGTTCGTGCTCTTCGCGGTCGAGGCGGTGTTCCTGTTCCCGTGGGCCGCCGTGTTCCGGGCGTTCGGGCCCGCGGCGGCGGTCGAGATGGGCGTGTTCGTGGGCGTGCTCGCCCTCGGCCTCGCCTACGCCTGGAGGAAGGGGGTCCTGCGGTGGCGGTGAGACTCCCGTTCCCCGCGCGCCCGACCGAGACGAGCATGCTCGGCGAGCCGATCCGGTTCGTCCTGAACTGGGGCCGGCGCTATTCGCTGTGGGTCTTCAACTTCGGGCTCGCGTGCTGCGCCATCGAGTTCATCGCCGCCTCGATGAGCCGCCACGACTTCATGCGCCTGGGCGTCATCCCGTTCGCGCACTCGCCGCGCCAGGCGGACCTCATGGTCGTCTCGGGCACCGTGACGGACAAGATGGCACCGGCGATCAAGCGCCTCTACGAGCAGATGCCCGAGCCGAAGTACGTCATCTCCTTCGGCGCCTGCTCCAACTCCGGCGGGCCCTACTGGGACTCGTACTGCGTCACCAAGGGCGTCGACCAGATCATCCCGGTCGACGTGTACGTCCCCGGCTGCCCGCCGCGTCCCGAGGCGCTCCTCTACGGCATCGGCGAACTCCAGAAGAAGATCGCGAAGGAACCGCTGCGGAAGCCGAACCTCGGCCCGCTCGTGAGGAGGCCCGATGCCTGAGTGGGACGCCCGCGTGCGGGCCGCCCTCGGCCTCGACGAGACCGGCGCGGACGGCCCGCGCGCCGTCGCCGACGTGGACGCGAAGGACTGGCACGAGGCCGTCCGCATCTGCCGCGACGACCTCGGCTGCGACTTCTTCGACTGGCTCTCGGCCGTCGACGAGGGCCCCGGCGAGGGCCCAGGAGAGGGCCCCGACGAGGACTCCGACGACAGCCCCGCGATCCGCTTCAGGATCATCGCCCACCTCTGGTCCGTCGCCGAGAAGCGCGGCGTCCTGTTGCGCGCCATGCTCACCGAAGGCGCGGTCGCCTCCGTCGTCGACCTCTATCCGGGCGCGGACTGGCACGAGCGCGAGACCCACGAGATGTTCGGCGTCGACTTCCCCGGCCACCCCGACCTCCAGCCGCTGCTCCTCGCCCCCGAGTTCGAGGGCCACCCGCTCCGCAAGGACTTCATCCTCGCGTCCCGCGTCGTCAAGCCCTGGCCCGGAGCGAAGGAGCCCGGCGAAGGGCACGGTACGGTCCGCAAGCGCGCGCCGAAGAAGCCGCCGGGCGTCCCCGACGACTGGATCGAGCCGGACCCGCGCCTGAGGCGGCCCGATGCTTCTTGAGGTCGCGGTGAAGCTCGCCGCCGTGCTCGCCGCGTTCCTGGTGCTGCCCTTGGTGGTCGGCCAGACCGAGCACAAGCTCATGGCCCACATGCAGGGCCGCCTCGGCCCGATGCACGCCGGGCGCTTCCACGGCTGGGCCCAGCTCATCGCCGACGGCGTCAAGTTCGCGCAGAAGGAGGACCTCGTCCCCGACGACGCGGATAAGCCGGTCTTCAAGCTCGCGCCCGCCGTCGCGCTCCTGCCGTACCTCCTGGTCATCCTCTTCATCCCGCTCGGCCCCGGCGACCTCGTCGGCGCGGACCTCGACATGGGCCTGTTCGTCGTCGTCGCGCTCGTCGGCGTCGGCGTCCTCGCGGTGCTCATGGCGGGCTGGTCCTCGGCGAACAAGTACACGCTCGTCGGCGCCCTGCGCGGCGCGGCGCAGCTCATGGCCTACGAACTGCCGCTCGTGCTCGCCGCCGCCTCGGTCGCCGTCGCGGCCGGGACGCTGAGCCTCCCGCAGATCGTCGAGGCCTGGAACCCCTGGTGGATCCTGTGGCAGGCCCCGGCCGCGCTCGTGTTCTTCACCGCCGGGCTCGCCGAGATCCGCCGCCCGCCGTTCGACGCGCCCGTCGCCGACTCCGAGCTCGTCTTCGGCTACCTCACCGAGTACGCCGGGCTGCGGTTCGCGCTGCTGCTCCTCGCCGAGTACGTCGGCATCGTCGTCATCTCGGCCCTCACCGCCGTGCTGTTCCTCGGCGGCTGGAAGGGCCCCGGGCCCGAGTACCTCGGCCCGGTCTGGACGCTCGCCAAGACCGGCGCGCTCGCGGCCGTCGTCATCTGGCTCCGGGTCGCCTGGCCGCGCCTGCGCGTCGACCAGATCCAGGCCCTGTGCTGGAAGGTCCTCGTCCCGATCTCCCTGGCGCAGCTCGTGCTGACCACAGCCGTCGCACTGGCCCTCTGAGCCACTTACGTCCCTTTCGCACCGGCGCAACCCTTCGGCGGCACTCGCGCGTATTCCCCGGTATGGAATCAGGTCGAGACGCAACCGAGACCGAAGATCCCGGCCGCACGATCAGCTTGCGGCCCTTCAGGAGACGACGGCACATCGCTCCCGAGGAACCTCCGAGCCGGCCCAAGGGCGCCAAGCCGAAGCACCGCCGCAAGAAGCGCACGGTCGCCGCCCTCGGGCTCGCGGTCCTCGTCCTCGCCACCACGGTCTCCGTGGTCGGCTCGGTCTTCTACGCCAGCGTCGACCTCCCCGAGGCGCTCGACGACGCGCTCAGCCAGGGCTCCACGGTCTACTACAGCGACGGCACCACGGTCATGGGCGAGCTCGCCGCCGAGCAGCGCACCTCCGTGGACCTCGACGAGATCGCCGACGACGTCGAGAACGCCGTGGTCGCGGCCGAGGACGCGAACTTCTACGAGCACCCCGGCGTCGACGCCAAGGGCGTGCTCCGCGCGCTCGTCAACAACCTCAAAGGCGGCGACCAGCAAGGCGCCTCGACGCTCACGCAGCAGTACGTCGGCTACGTCGCCGACATCCGCGGCGACGGCTCCTACCTCCGCAAGGCCCGCGAGGCGGCCATGGCGATGAAGATGGAGGAGGAGTTCACGAAGGACGAGATCCTCAACCACTACCTCAACATCGTCTACTTCGGACGCGGCGCGTACGGGGTCGAGGCCGCCGCGCAGGCGTTCTTCGGCGCCCCGGCCGCCGAGCTCTCCACGTCCCAGTCCGCGCTGCTGGTCGCGCAGATCAAGTCCCCGGACGGCCCGTACGACCCGCGCGACCCCTACGGCAAGGGCGGGAACACCGAGGCCGCGACCGAGCGCTGGGAGTACGTGCTCGACCAGATGGTCGCCACGGGCAGACTCGAGCAGGTCAAGCGCGACTCGATCACGGGCCTCCCGGAGACCCTCGACCCCACGGACGACGCCGAGGGCCTGGGCCCGGAAGGCTTCGTCACGAACGGCTTCGTCCTCCAAGAGCTCGCCGACGCCGGGATCGGCACCGACGAGGTGCTGCGCGGCGGCTTCGACATCGTGACCACCCTCGACCCCGAACTCCAGGAGCTCGCCGTCGAACGCAGCGGCATCCGCGAGGTCACCGCGAAGGACGAGCACATGGCCGCCGCGCTCGCCGCCGTCGAGCCGGGCACCGGCCGCGTCCTCGCCTACTACGGCGGCGAGAACGGCGCGGGCCTCGACCTGGCCGCGGACGTCGGCCACCGGCCGGGCACCATGTTCAACTCGGTCGTCATGGCCGCCGCCGTCGAGGCCGGGTTCGACGCCTGGTCGCCGATCCTCGACGGCTCCTCGCCCCGCCGGTTCAAGACCTACCTCGACGAGGAAGGCAACGAGACCGACCTGGTGAACATCGGTGGCGCCCAGGACGCCGAGACCAGCCTCTACGACGCCGTCATCGCGAAGCTCGACACGCCGGTCTACCAGGTCGCCGAGTCCGTCGGCGGCGACGCGGTCGCCCGTACCGCCGCCGCGCTCGGCATCGAGCGCATGTGGGACCCGCACGACCTCGACGAGCACGGCGTGGCCGCCGCGATCGACCCCGCCGAGGCCACGGGCTTCCAGCCGGACGTCGGCATCGGCGCCTACCCGGTCACGGTCCTCGACGCGGCGGTCCTGCACGCGACGCTCGCCACCGGCGGCGAGGTCGTCGAGCCCTACGTCGTGGAGCGCGTCGACGGCCCCGACGGCGAGCGCTACGAGGCCGACCCGGGCTCGGAGACCATGCCCGGACCGCACATCGCGGCCGACGCGGCGCTCCCGCTCTACATGAACGGATTCGAGAACGGCGACGAGCAGCTGGGCGTGAACGCCTCCTCGACCTGGCACGCCGGGTTCGCCCCGAACCTGGCCCTCGCGGTCTGGGCGGGCGACGAGACGCGCGAAGGCGACGGCAGCGACCACGAGGGCACGGTCGCCGAGGGCGTCTGGTGGCACGTGATGAAGGAGCGGTCCGACCGGTACCGCTGGGACCCCGACAAGGACGAGACCGCCGAGGACCTCGAGAACACCTACTCCGAGGTCCCGCCGCCCGACGAAGCCCAGGACGACGGAGCCGAGGACGGCGGCCAGGCCGAAGGAGAAGCGGACGACAAGGCCTCGCAAGACGCGCCCGCCGAGCAGACCCCGACGGACAAGCCCGCGACCAGCGCCGAACCGGAGGGCGAACCCGCCACCGACGACTGGATCTGGGGGTAGCGAGCAGCGGGGCCCGGTCGCGATGCGCGACAGGGCCCCGCGGGAAGACTTCGGATCAGGCGGCCGACTACGTTCCGGCTACAAGTCGTCGGGGAGCAGCCGGAACGCTTGAAACTGCGCCAGTGGCTTGATCGCTCGGAAGTCGCGGCGGTCGAGGGTCAGGATCGTGTCGGTCTCGTATTCGGCGGCGATCACGACATTGACCGCATCGGTCAAGTCGAGGTCGAGGTCGCGGTACTGCCTCCGGATGTCCTGAGCCAGGCTCAGCGTGCGGGAGGTGACGATGGGGATCACCGCCCGTCCTTCGTCGACTCGAACTCGCAGGTCGTCGAGCGCTTCGAAGGAGGCGTCCCGCCCGAAGTCCCTGGTGACCATGTGGTCGAGTTCGGAGAACAGCACCGGGCAGACCACCAGCATCCCGGCCGTGTTCAACACGGTGCGGGCGCCTTCGCTGTCCGGGTGGTCCTCATCGAGCGCCGCCAGCAGGCCGGAGGTATCGGCCACGATCACGATCACTCGCGTTCGTCCTTCGACTGGTGGTAGCGGTCCAGCTTCTCCTCCCAGACGGCGTCCTTCGCCTCCTGGTAGCTCTCGTCGCGGGTCCGCTTGTAGGTCTTCCTGAAGAAGGGCTCGTCCCAGATGCGGCTCGACATGGCCGCCCGGTGGATCGCGTCCCGGATGATCTCAGCCTCGGACACGCCGTTCCGCTTCGCGGCCTCTTTGATGAGGGCGAGGTCTTCCTCGTTCGCGTAAACCATCGTGCGCTTCTTAGCCATATGCATATGCTACCACCGGCATATGTGGGAAAACCTCACTCGAGACGCGAAAAAACCGGTCCCCGCGATGCGGGAACCGGCTGAAATCAATGGGCGCCTAGGCGGCCTTGGCGGCGCTCTTGGAGTCCGACTTGGCGCTCGGAGCGGCCTTGGACTCGGACTTCGCCTCCGACTTGGCCTCGCTCTTCTTCGCCCCGTTCTTGGAGCCGTTCGAGCTGAGGGAGCTGGAGTCGGTCGACCGCGAGTCGGTCCGGTAGAAGCCCGACCCCTTGAAGGTCACCCCGACGTTGCCGAAGACCTTGCGCAGCGCGCCCTTGGCCTCGCAGTTCGGGCAGTCGGTGAGGCGTGCTTCGGAGAACGACTGGTGTTTGTCGAACTCGTAACCGCACTCCTTGCAGCGGTATTCGTAGACAGGCACTTCACGGACCTCCAGCAGTCAACACAAATCCCGATCGACATTAGCAGTCAACGCCGAAGAGTGCTAATCCCATCCGCCTGAGGGGTGTGGCCTATCTCAGCGAGGTGAACCCCGTGGCCGGGGTGATCACACCCGTCACCGGCCGGTCGTGCGGCTCGGCCGGGACCATGAACCCGGCCTCGCCGTCGCGCAGCAGCGCCACGACCGGCACCTCCGGTCCGACCCGGGCCAGCGCCCGGTCGTACGAGCCGCCGCCCCGACCGAGCCGCATCCCGTCATCTGAGACGGCGAGGCCGGGGACGATGACCGCCGCGGCCCCCTTGATCGCGTCCGGCCCGAGCGTCTTCCCGCCCGGGTTCGGCCCGTCCCCGCCCGCCGAGTTCGCGTCCGGTTCCCCCTGCCCCCCAGGGCCTCCGACCTCCTTCCAGGCGAGGTCCTTGTCCGGCAGCAGCACCGGCTCGAGGACCTTGTAGACGACCGCGAGCCGTTCGGGCAGTTCGGGTTCGAGCGCCGCGCCCGGTTCCGAGCCGAACGGCCGGTACGCGGCCACGACGG
The DNA here is from genome assembly GCF_043202775.1 of Glycomyces sp. NPDC048151. NCBI lineage: Bacteria > Bacillati > Actinomycetota > Actinomycetes > Glycomycetales > Glycomycetaceae > Glycomyces > Glycomyces sp. NPDC048151. The sequence continues at coordinate 208,432 of NZ_JBIDBB010000007.1, forward strand.
CCCCTTCGTCCACGACTTCGATCAAGAAGTCCCGCAAGGCCTTCCATGTCGCCAGATCGGCGTAACCGCGCTGCTCCCCGGGCATCGCGTTCCGGGCCGCGAGCAGCTGCCGACGCGCCGCAGTCTTCGCCTCTTGCATGGTGTTTCCTTCCTCTCGAAGCTTTCAACTGGGATGATTCCCCTGAATGGCCGACCCCACTCACCCTTTCGGTTAGTCCCGTTTACATAGCCCTGCCGCGTCGTGTCGAGTCGGTAGCTCTAGGTAGTCTTCTTAGTAGTGAACTTGAGGGGGATTCGGTGTCGCTGCGCTCACGGCTCACCACGGCGTTCCTCGTCGTCGTGCTCGGGCCGGTCCTGGTGGGGGCCGTCTTCGTCGCTGCCGTCATGTCCCATCTGGCGGACTCCCGCGGGGAGGCGCTGGCGAACTCGGCGGTGACGATGGTCGACTCGACCCTCGGCACCATCTGCGAGCGCATCCAGGCGTCGGCCGCCGCGGTGGCATTGAACTACCGTAACGGCGATCAGGAGAACGCGGTCGAAATGGCGCAACTCCTCGTCGACCGGGCGGTCGTCGACGGCGTCGTCTTCTCCTCCCTCGCCTCCGCCAGCACCGACACGGGCACCGACATCGGCGCCGAGGCCCCGACCGGCTCCTGGGTCGACTGCGGCGAGGCCGCCGCCTACGAGCACTCGGGCCCGATCGTGGCGCTCGGCGCGCAGGCCGAGGTCCAGACCGCCGACGGCACGAAGGCCGTGTTCAGCGCCTTCCGCGAGGTCGACCAGGAGTTCCTGGCCCGGCTCGCCCGCGTCGCCGACGCCGACGTCATCCTCCAGGACGCCCGCCCCACCCCCCTCGAGGTCGGCAGCGCCGACGCCGGACGCTGGGACTTCACCGACTCGTTCCTGCCGTTGAGCATCGGCACGGTCGCCACCGACGTCATCCCCATGTACTGGACCCTCGCCGCGATGGTCGCCGCCTCCGCGATCTGCGCGGTCGGCCTCGCGGCCTGGCTCGCCCGCTCGACCACGCGTCCGCTCGCGGAGCTCTCGGCCGCCGCCGAACGCGTCGCCCGAGGGGACCTGAACGTGCGCGTCCCCGTCCACGGCCGCGACGAGGTCGCCCAGCTCGCCTTCGCGTTCAACCGCATGACCGCCCAGACCCAGTCCTACGTCAACGCCCTCACCGCCTCCCGCGACCAGATGCGCGGCCAGCTCGGCCGCCTCGGCCAGACCCTCACCGCGACCCTCGACCTCGACCGCATCCTGGAGGTCATCCTCGACACCGCCATGGTCACCGCCGGGGCCGAGGCCGGGGCGATCATGCTCGTCGACGTGGACGACGCCGACCAGCTCCGCGAACGCGCCGGCGAAGGCGACCTCGGCATCACCGAGCCCGCGACCATCCGCATCGGCGAGGGCATCGTCGGCGCGATCGCCGCCAGCGGCGTCCCCGCCCACGGCCGCATCGTCGACGGCCGCTTCGAGGACCGCCTCCGCGCCGCCACGGAACCGAACGCGAGCACGATCGTCGCCGTCCCCTTCAGCGGGCGTCAGCCCGTCGAACATGAGCACAGCACCGGCCGCCAGCCCGTCGAACACGACCACGGCACCGGCCGCCAGAGCACCGACCCCGAGCGCACCGGCCGCGAATCCGAGTACGGCGGCGCGCCCCGCACCGACGGCGGCGTCCTCGGCGTCCTCGTCCTCTACAACCGCATCGGCGGCGGCGAGTTCGAGTCCGGCGACGTCGACACGCTCAAGACCTTCGCCGGGCAGGCCTCCGTCGCCGTCGAGAACGTCCTCCTCCACCGCCACGCCGAACGCCTCAGCCTCACCGACCCGCTCACCGGCCTGTGGAACTACCGGTTCATGCAGACCTCGCTGCGCCGCGAGGCCGAGCGCTCCCGCCGCTACCAGCGGCCCTCCGCGCTCCTGGCGATCGACCTCGACCGCTTCAAGACCGTCAACGACACCTACGGCCACCCCGTCGGCGACCAGGTCCTCACCGAGCTCGCCCGCCGCATCACCGCCCAGATCCGCGAAGTCGACCTCGCGTTCCGCCACGGCGGCGAGGAGTTCATGGTCCTGCTGCCCGAGACCGACGCGAGCGGCGCGGCCGTCGTCGCCGAACGCCTCGGCCGAGCCGTCAACGCCCGCAAGTTCAAGGTCAACGACGCCTCCGGCGGACGCGAACTCAACATCACCGTCTCGATCGGCATCGCCGTCCTCGGCGAGCACTCCGAAACGGCCACAGGCGTCCTCGCCGCAGCCGACGAAGCCCTCTACGCCGCCAAGGCAGCAGGCCGCGACACCTGGCGCGTCGCCGCCTAGCGGGCGGACCACCCGACATGAACGTTCACCCGCTGTTCGACAGGGTCGCTGACCGCCCACGCCGCGTGTGCACGCTACCCTCGCGGTATGTCAGCAACCGCGCCCCGCGCCACGAAAGCCGTCATCCCCGCGGCCGGATTCGCCACCCGCTTCCTGCCGGTCACCAAGGCGATCCCCAAGGAACTCCTGCCGATCGTCGACAAGCCGGTACTCCAGTACATCGTGGAGGAAGCCGCCGCCGCCGGAGCCTATGACGTCACCCTCGTCACCGCCCCCGGCAAGGACGCCATGATCGACTACTTCGACGCCCGCGCCGACCTCGACAACGCCCTGAAGGCCAAGCACAAGGACGCGATGCTCGCGAAGGTCAAGGCCCCCGAGGACATCGCCGAGATCACCGCCATCCGCCAAGGCGGCGCGAAAGGCCTCGGCCACGCCGTCGGCCGCGCCTCCGGCCACGTCGGCGACGAGCCCTTCGCGGTCCTCCTCGGCGACGAGTGGTGCCACCTCGACGACAAGCTCCTCCCGCGCATGATCGACCTCCAGGCCGAGACCGGCGGCATAGTCCTGGCCCTCATCGAGGTCCCCGAGGACCAGGTCTCCCGCTACGGCGTCGCCGCCGTCCAGCCCACCGACGCCGAAGACGTCGTCGAAGTGACCGGCCTCGTCGAGAAGCCCGCCCGCGAGGACGCCCCCTCCAACCTCATCCTCATCGGACGCTACGTCCTCCCCGGCTCGATCTTCCCCGTCCTGGAGCAGACCGAGCCCGGCAGCGGCGGCGAGATCCAACTCACCGACGCCATGGAGGCCATGCGCGCCAAGGGGACCCCGGTCCACGCCGTCGTCTTCCGCGGCCGCCGCTACGACACCGGCGAGCCCGTCGCGTACCTCCAGACCCTGGTCGAGCTCGCAACCCAGCGGGACGACTTGCCCGGCTTCAACGCCTGGCTGCGCGAATTCAGTGCGACACTTGACTGACCCGGCGACCGCGAGGCGGCGCTGAGAGGAACTTGACCGACGGGGGGATGAGGAGTGAAGGGGACTGAGGCGACACCACTGGCCGACTTCCTGGCGAAGGCGCTGGCCTTGGTGCGACCCCTGCCCCCGGTCGACATCGACATGACCCAGTCGACGGGCGCGGTCCTGGCCGAGAACGCCGTCAACCCCGGTCCGCTCCCCGCCTTCGACTACGCCGCGATCGACGGCTACGCGTGCAACGGCGACGACATCGCCGGAGCCAGCCCCGAACGCGGCGTCGGCCTCAAAGTCCTCGGCGACCTCGCCGCCTCCTCCTGGCGCCCCGTGCGCCTGGTCTCGGGCACCTGCTTCTCCGTGGCCGCGGGCGCGGCCCTGCCCGTGGGCGCCGACATGGTCGTGCCGCTCGCGTGGACCGACGAGGGCATGGCCACCGTCGACGTCCGGCAGGTGCCGCGCCGCGGACACGGCGTGCGCCGCATGGGATCCGAGCGCCCCTCGGGCGAGATCCTCGCCCACGAGGGCCGCCGCGTCACCCCCAACCTCATCGGGCTCCTCGCCGCCGCCGGGATCGCCGACGTCGTCGTGCGCCCCACGCCCCGCGTCGTCGTCATCGCCACCGGCGACGAGCTCGTCGACACCGGCCGCCCCTCGCAGCCCGGCCAGCTCATCGACGTCAACTCCCACCTCGTCACCGCCGCCGCCTCCGAAGCGGGCGCGCACGCGTACCGCGTCGGCATCTGCGACGACGAGCCCGACGCCCTCCGGTCCGTCCTCGACGACCAGATCCTCCGCGCCGACCTCGTCATCACCACCGGCGGCACCGGCCTCGGCCCCGGGGACATGGTGCGCCGCACCTTCTCCCGCGACGGCGCCGTCGACTTCAACCACGTCGCCGTCTACCTCTGCGAGACCATGGGCTTCGGCACGATCGGCCCCGAGGAGGTCCCCGTCGTGTGCCTCCCCGGCGACCCCGTCGCGGCCACGATCGCGTTCGAGGTGATCGCCCGCCCGCTCATCCAGCGCCTCGCCGGGGCCGAGCCCGTTTTCCGGCCCAGCGTGCGCGCCAACCTGACTGAACCCGTATCCTCACCGAGCGGGCTGCGCGAGTTCCGGCCCGTCCGCGTCGCCGAGCGGCGCGGCGGCGGCTACACCGTCGCCCCGCTGGGAGCCACGTCCTACACGCTCTCCGGACTCGCCGAGGCGACCGGCCTCATGACGATCGGCGAGAACGCGACCCGGGTGCCCGCCGGCTCGACCGTAGACGTGCTGCTCCTGGACCGGAACCGATGATCCTCACCTTGGACACCGAATGACCCTCTCCAACCCCGGTTGGCCCGTGCACCTGCACCACGGCGACGTCAGCGTCCGCCCCTTCCGGCGGGCCGACGCCGCCCGCTGGTCCGAGCTGCGCCGCGCCAACGAAGCCTGGCTCGCCCCTTGGGAACCCGGCACCGGCACGACCTGGCACGAGGCGCACTCGCCCGCCGCGTTCCGCGCCATGGTCCGCGGCCTCAAACGCTCCATCAAGGACGGCACGAGCTGGCCGCTCGCCGTCTGCTGGCAGGGCCAGCTCTGCGGCGGGCTCACCGTGGGCAACATCGTGCGCCGCGCCTTCGGCTCCGCGTACGCGGGCTACTGGATCGACCGGGGCCACGCCGGGAAGGGCATCACCGCGACCGCGCTGGCGCTCGTGGTCGACCACGCGCTCACCGTCGGCCGCCTCCACCGCATCGAGGTGAACATCCGGCCCGAGAACGGCCCGTCGAACCGGGTCGCCGAGAAGCTCGGCCTGCGCCGCGAGGGCCTGCACAAGCGCTACCTCTACATCGACGGCGACTGGCGCGACCACTACGGGTACGCCGTCACCGCCGAGGAGATCGCCACCGAGCGCATGATCGACCGCATGGCCCGCCTCGCGAGGACCGAAGCGGACCACTAGCTCCTTGCGGTCAGGATGATCGGCCCGTCCTCCGTGATCGCGACCGTGTGCTCCATGTGCGCCCCCCGCGAACCGTCCGCGCTGCGCAGCGTCCACCCGTCGGGGTCGTAGACGATCTCGTCGGTCGTCTGCAGGAACCACGGCTCGATCGCGATCACCAGGCCCGGCTTGAGCTTCATACCCCGGCCCGGGCGCCCGTCGTTGGGGACGTGCGGGTCGCCGTGCATCGTCCGGCCCACGCCGTGCCCGCCGAACTGCGTGTTCACGCCGAGCCCGTCGCCGCGCGCCACCGTCGCGATCGCGTGCCCGATGTCGCCGAGCTTGTTCCCCACGGTCGCCGCCGCGATGCCCGCCTCCAGCGCCCGCGCCGTCGTGTCGATGAGGTGCAGGTCCTGCTCGCTCGCGTTCCCGACCACGACCGACAGCGCCGAGTCCGCGACCCAGCCGTCCACTTCGGCCGCGAAGTCGAAGCTCACCAGGTCGCCGTCCTTGAGCTTGTAGTCGAACGGCAGGCCGTGCAGCACCGCGTCGTTCACCGACGTGCACAGCACCTTCCCGAACGGGCTCCCGCCGAACGACGGGTGGTAGTCCACATAGCAGGAGACCGCCCCGGCCTCCTTGATGCGCCGCGCCACGAGGTCGTCCAGCTCAAGCAGGTTCATGCCCACCTCGGCTGTCTCCGACAGCTCCTTGAGGATGCCCGCGACGAACCGCCCTGCCGGGCGCATCGCCTCGATCTCGGCGGGGGAGTAGTACTCGATCATGGCGGCGGCCCTTCGGAACTCGGCAAAGCGGTGACCCCTCCATCATCACCGCTCCCGGCCGCCGCCGCCCGCAGGCCCCGCAAACTGCGACCGCCGAGACATCCCATCATCCCGTAACGACGCAGGTCACGCCACGTCCCGAACGCCGAACCCGAGGTCGGAGCCCACGTTAAGCTCTGGCCGTGGACGCCGCGACGCAACTTCCGACGGTGGGCATGATCGGCGCCGGTCAGCTCGCCCGCATGACCCACCAGGCCGCCATCGCCCTCGGCCAGAGCCTCAAAGTGCTCGCGGGCGACCCCGCCGAGAGCGCCGCCGTCGTCACCCCGGCGACGACCCTCGGCGACTACCGCAGCACCGACGACCTCCGCTCCTTTGCCAAGGGCTGCACCGTGCTCACCTTCGACCACGAGCACGTCCCCCAGGACGCCCTCAAGGCCCTCGTCGCCGAAGGCGTCGAAGTCCAGCCCCGCCCCGAAGCGCTCCTGTACGCCCAGGACAAGCAGGCCATGCGCGCCCGCCTCACCGAGCTCGGCCTCCCCCAGCCCCGCTGGGCCCCCGTCGACTCCATCTCCGACGTCGAGGCCTTCGGCCTCCCCTGCGTCCTCAAGGCCGCCACCGGCGGCTACGACGGCAAAGGCGTCTGGATGATCGACACGCCCGCCGACGCCCAGGCCGTCCTCGCCTCCGGCATCCGCCTCATCGCCGAAGAACGCATGCCCCTCCAGCGCGAACTCGCGATCCAGATCGCCCGCTCCCCGCGCGGCGAGACCGCCGTCTACCCCGTCGTCGAGACCGTCCAGACCGGCGGCATCTGCACCGAGGTCATCGCCCCCGCGCCCCGCCTCACCGACGCGACCGCCGCCGAAGCCCGCCGCATCGTCGAGACCGTCGCGGCCGAACTCGGCGTCTGCGGCATGCTCGCCGTCGAACTCTTCCAGACCTCCAAGGGCCTCTTCGTCAACGAACTCGCCATGCGCGCCCACAACTCCGGCCACTGGACCATCGAGGGCGCCCGCACCAGCCAGTTCGAGCAGCACCTGCGCGCCGTCCTCGACTACCCCCTCGGCTCCACCGAGACCGCCGCGCCCTACACCGTCATGGCGAACGTCCTCGGCGGCGCGCCCGGCGGCAAGCGCCTCGACGAACGCCTCCAGCACCTCCTCGCCGAAGACCCCGGCGCCCACGTCCACCTCTACGGCAAGGCCGTGCGCCCCGGCCGCAAGATCGGCCACGTCACCGTCTGCGGCGACGACCCCGACGTACTCAGGCGCCGCGCCCTGCGGGCCGCCAAATGGCTCCAGGAAGGCGAGTAATGGCAGAGCAGAAACCCCGCGTCGGCGTCATCATGGGCTCCGACTCGGACTGGCCCACAATGGAACCGGCCACCGAAGTCCTCACCGACTTCGGCGTCCCCTTCGAGGTCCGCGTCGTCTCCGCCCACCGCACCCCCCACGGCATGCTCAGCTACGCCGACTCCGCCGCCTCCCGCGGCCTCCAGGTCATCATCGCCGGAGCGGGCGGCGCCGCCCACCTGCCCGGCATGGTCGCCTCCGCGACGCCCCTGCCCGTCATCGGCGTCCCCGTCCCCCTCAAGTACCTCGACGGCATGGACTCCCTCATGTCCATCGTCCAGATGCCCGCCGGGATCCCGGTCGCCACCGTCTCCATCGCCGGAGCCAAGAACGCCGGCCTCCTCGCCCTCCGCATCCTCGGCGCGAGCGACGAGCCCCTGCGCGACAAGCTCGCGAACTACCAGGTCGACCTCGAACGCATGGTCACCGAGAAGGACGCCAACCTCCGCTACCGCCTCGCCCACCCCGAGTAGGTCCCGGAAAACCGATTTCGGCCGGGGGGCTCCGGCCATAGACTCGCGGTGTGTCTGACACCGAGCTGCACCCCACCGGGGGCTATGAGCACGTGACCGTGGTCGAGGCCGGACGCCTGGCGATGCTCGCCGGGCAGTGCCCCGTCGACGCCGACCAGCAGGTCGTCGGCATCGGCGACCTCGACGCCCAGATCGACCAGACCGCAGCGAACAGCCTCGCCGCCCTCGCCTCGGTCGGCGCGGCCGCCGACGACGTCGTCCGCTCCGTCGTCTACGTCGTGAGCGCCGACAGCGCCGTCGTCGGCGCCGCCTGGCACCGCTTCTCCGAGCAGACCGACCTCGGCCCCGCCTTCAAGGCCGCCAGCACCGTCGTCGGCGTCACCGCCCTCGGCTACCCCGGCCAGCTCGTCGAAGTCGACCTCACCGCGCGCCTGCCGTAGAAACGCAGAAAGCCGGGCACTGTCCGTGCCCGGCTCTCCCCTTGTCACCGCTCGCTGTCAGGACGCGGCCCGAAGATCGACCGGTCCGCCTCCTCGATCTCCACGTCGTTGATGCTCGCCTCGCGTCGGCGCATCAGCCCGTGCTCGTCGAACTCCCACAGCTCGTTGCCGTACGAGCGCCACCACTGGCCCTCGTCGTCGTGCCACTCGTACTGGAACTTCACGGCGATCCGGTTCTCCGTGAACGACCACAGCTGCTTCCGCAGCGCGTACTCGTGCTCCCTGGCCCACTTCGCCGCCAGGAACCGCTTGATCTCCTCGCGGCCGGTCAAGAACTCCGAACGGTTGCGCCACACCGAATCCGGCGTGTACGCCAGCGCCACGCGCTCAGGATCACGGGTGTTCCAGCCGTCCTCGGCGGCCTGCACCTTGGCGGCGGCGGACTCGGCGGTGAACGGGGGCAAAGGGGGACGGGACGCAGACATGACGGGTTCCTTTCGGGAGTTCAGGCTTTCGGGATCGGTGGACTACCACCAGCGGGCCGGGTACTTGTGCCCCGGCAGGACCTTGCCGATCAGCCACCCGACGAGCACCGTCGCGGCGCTGGCGAGCAGGATCGGGTCGACGAGGAACAGCAACGAGGGGCCGGTCGCGCCGATGACCGCTGCGGTGGCGGTCGCGGGCGGGTGCGGCGCCTTCAGGGCGACCATCGGCGCGGTGGCGAGGCCTGCCGCGACGGCGGCGGCCCAGATCGACGGGCCGCCCATGGCCGCGACTACCGCGAGGCCGACGACTCCGGCGCTGATCTGGCCGATGAACATGTTCCTGGGCTGCGCGAACGGGGCCTGCGGGGCGACGGCGATGATGCCGACTGCGGCGACCCACGGCAGCGCGAACAGCGCGGCACCGGTGGTCTGCTGGAGCGCGGCGAGCGCGAGGAGTCCGGCCAGGCCCGCGACGGTGGGGACGGCGACTCTGGCCCAGGCGGGCTGCTGCTTGGTCTCGGGGTGTTGGAGCGTGGTCATGGGGTTCTCCGTTTCCTAACCAGCTAACTTCATTTAGCCGGTTCATGTCGAGAACTCTAGCGCTCCTTCCTAACCGACTACAAGACTTTTACCGGTTATACTTCGGAGATGGCCATCACGCGACCGCTCACCGGCGAACCGCTCCCGCTCGACCTCCTCAACACCACCTGGATGGAGCAGGGCGCGCGCCGCGACATGTTCGACACCCCAGGCGCCCTAGGCGACTGGCTCGCGGCCCACGACCTCCCGCAGGACGCTCCGGATGCCGAGACCACGGCCTTCCTCGTGGAAGCCCGAGAAGCCATCCGGGCCGTGGTGTCGGGGGCCGAGGGCGCCGAGGCGGCGATCAATGCGGTCCTCGCCCACGGCGTCCGCCGTCTCCGCCTGGTCGACGGCCGCCCCACCATCACCTACGAAGTCGACGACCCCGCCCGCTTCCCCGGCTGGCGCGCCGCCGCCACGCTCCTCGACCTCCTCGACACCCGCCCCGACCGCATCCGCAAGTGCGCCAACCCGAACTGCATCCTCTGGTACCTCGACACCACCCGCAACGGCTCCCGCCGCTGGCACTCCATGGAGACCTGCGGCAACCGCGCCAAAGCCAAACGCTTCCAAGACCGCCACGCCTGATGGACGGGCGCTATTGTCTCCGCAACACCCCCGCGACTGATGAGTCCTCACCTCGTTCTATCGGGTGACACCGCCGCCGACCGGGAAGCAAAGAACATGAAGCAGGGGCATCTGCTGGACGAGCTACGGGCGATCGCCAAGGAAAAGGGCGCTACGCTGGACTTCGTGAGGCACGGTGGCGGCCACGATCACTACGAGATCCTTGGGACCAGGCTGATCGTGCCGAGACATCGGGAGATACCGGAGTACACCGCTCGGGGCATCATTCGAACGGCGAAGGGAGCCTGAGGTGAGGGCTTACACCGCGATTGTCGGGCCGAAGGACGGCGAATGGTTCCCCGTCGAGGTACCCGAAGTGCCCGGCGTGTTCACGCAGGGTCGCGACCTCGTGGAAGTCGAGGAGATGGCGCGGGAGGCGATCTCGCTCATGATCGACATCCCGGTCGGTGACATCGCGATCCGCATCGAAGACCACCGCTACCAGGCCGCATAGGTTGACCGGGCTCCATCCAGGCGAGATCCTGGCCGACGAGTTCCTTGAGCCCTTGGGTATCTCGCAGTACCGGCTCGCGCAGGCGATCGCGGTCCCGCCGCGCAGGATCAACGAGATCGTGCACGGCAAACGGCGCATCAGTGCCGACACCGCGCTGCGGCTCGCGCGGTACTTCGGCACCTCGGACTGGTTCTGGATGAACCTCCAGAACCGCTACGACCTTGAGATCGAGCGCGACCGCGTGGCTAACGACCTACTCCAGATCAAGCCGTACGCGGCCGCTTAGGCCTCTTGGCAGAGCAGCGCCGTGTGGGATTCGCCTATGCGGGTCGCTACCAGGGTTGCTTCGTTGGGGCCCTTCAGCTTCAGTTGCTTTCTCAGCGCAGCCGGGTCGATGCCCGTTCCGCGCTGCTTGATCGTGAGGCGGCCGATGCCTCGCTCCGCTAGCAGCGCCTTGAGCTTCTTCGGGTGCAGCGGCCAGACCTCCTCGACCTTCCAGGCCCTGGCGAACGGGGTCTCGATGAGCCGGTCGCTGTAGAGGTAGGCGATCGTCTCGTTCGCGGTGTGGGCTTCCAACTGCTCCGCCAGTTCGGCCACCAGACCGGCCCGGATCACCGCGCCGTCCGGCTCGTAGAGGTACGCCGCTACTTCGCCGACCGGTGCTTTCTCCTCGCCGCTGCCGGTCAGCTCGTGCCACTCGCCCGCCTTGCACAGGCTCGCTCGACGAGTCACCTCGGCCGCCTCGCCCAGCCACAGGCACGCCTCGACCACGTCCCGGTCGACCGAGACCCACTCCGCTTCGGCCCCTTCGGGGATCCACGCGTGGTCGATGCCCGGTCCGAGCTTGACGGCCGCGTACCGGGCCCCGGCCATGTGCTTCAGGAGCGCGCCGAGCGGCGGGGAGTAGTCGGCCGGGTTGAAGTTCCTGGTCGAGCCGGATCGCCGCGCAGGGTCGGCGAAAGCCGACTCGGCCAAAGGCGTCTTCAGGGCGTCGCCAACCTCGACCGCGACCTGAACGCCCGCAGCCTCGGCGTTCGCCCGCGCGTACTCAGCCGTCGTCTCGCTCATGTCCACCGCCTCGACGCGCAGGCCCGCCTCGGCGAACGCCAGGGCCTCCGTCCCGAGCCCGCAGCACAGGTCCGTCACCGCCCCGGCGTGCCGCGCGAACCGGGCCGCCCGCCGCTCTGCGACGACCCACCGCGTGGCCTGCTCCAGTCCCGCCCGCGTGAAGTACAGGTTCGCCGCGCGTTCGCCGAACTTTCCCCGGGCCTTCTCCCGCAGATCGGCGAGCGTGAGCGCCGCCGCCGCGAGACCGGGTTCCACGCCCGCTTTCCGCAGCGTCAGCGGCGCCCGGTCGCCGTCGCTGCGCAGGGCGTCGGCGGCCTGGGTCTGGAGCTCGGGGCGGGCCCTGAGGGCGGCGAGCAGGCTGGTGTCCACGTGCCTCATGGTATGACCTTCGGAACCCGGTGTTGACGGTCCCCACCTGGGCGAACTAACTTACGTCTTAGCACTCGCAGGGCGAGATTGCTAAGCGCTATGATCGGCTTGGCACTCTCGATGCGAGAGTGCCAACAGCCACGGGCCGGTGCCTCGGCACCCGCGACGACGAGACCCGCGCCGTCGTGGCGCACATCCGTATTGAACACGAAGGTTTGGAGAAACCAAGTGAGCAAGGCTGCCATCAAGCCGCTGGGCGACCGCATCGTTGTCCAGGCCAACGAGGCCGAGACCACCACCGCCTCCGGTCTGGTCATCCCGGACACCGCCAAGGAGAAGCCCCAGGAGGGCACCGTCCTGGCCGTCGGCCCGGGCGCCTTCGACGACAAGGGCAACCGCCTCCCGATCGACGTCAAGGTCGGCGACGTGGTCATCTACTCCAAGTACGGCGGCACCGAGGTCAAGTACAACGGCGAGGAGTACCTGGTCCTGTCCTCGCGCGACGTCCTCGCGGTCGTCGAGAACTAGCACGCATCGGGCCCTTCACCTGAAGGGCCCTTTCGTGTCTTAGGAAGGGAAACCATGCCGAAGATTCTCAACTTCGCCGAGGACGCGCGGCACAACCTGCTGCACGGCATCGACCACCTCGCCGACACCGTCAAGGTCACGCTGGGCCCGAAGGGCCGCAACGTGGTCCTCCAGCGCTCCTTTGGCGCGCCGCTGATCACCAACGACGGCGTGACGATCGCCAAGGAGATCGAGCTCGCCGACCCGTACGCCAACCTCGGCGCGCAGCTGGTCAAGGAAGTCGCGACCAAGACGAACGACGTCGCGGGCGACGGCACCACCACCGCCACGGTGCTGGCGCAGAAGATGAGCCGCGCGGGCATCAAGGCCGTCACGGCCGGGGCGAACCCGATCGCGATCCGCAGGGGCATCGAGGCCGCGGCGAACGCCGTGTCCGACGAGCTGCTGGCCCAGGCCATCCAGATCGACTCGCACGAGCACATCGCGCAGGTCGCGGCCGTCTCGGCGCAGGACCCGGAGATCGGCGAGCTCATCGCGAAGGCGATGGACGTGGTCGGCGCCGAGGGCGTCATCTCGGTCGAGGACGGCTCCAGCCTGGAGACGGTCCTCGAGGTCACCGAGGGCATGCAGTTCGACAAGGGCTTCATCTCGCCGAACTTCATCACCGACCAGGACTCGCGCCAGACGGTCTTCGAGGACCCGTACATCCTCATCACCAACGCCAAGGTCGGCTCCATCGAGGAGCTGCTGCCGGTGCTGGAGCGGGTCGTCGAGACCTCGAAGCCGCTGCTGATCATCGCCGAGGACGTCGAGGGCCAGGCCCTCGCGACCCTGACGGTGAACGCCCTGCGCGGCACCCTGCGCGTGTGCGCCGTCAAGGCCCCGGCCTTCGGCGACCGCCGCAAGGCCATCCTGGGCGACATCGCGGCCCTCACGGGCGCCGAGGTCATCTCCTCCGAGGTGGGCCTCGAGCTCAAGGCCGCCGACCTGTCGCACCTGGGCCGGGCCCGCCGCGTCACCGTCTCCAAGGACGCCACCACGATCGTGGACGGCGCCGGGGAGAAGGAGACCGTCGACGCCCGCATCGCGCAGATCAAGCAGCAGGCCTCCACGACCGAGTCGTCCTGGGACCGCGAGAAGCTCGAGGAGCGCCTCGCGAAGCTCTCGGGCGGCGTGGCCGTGATCCAGGTCGGCGCGGCCACCGAGGTCGAGCTGAAGGAGCGCAAGCACCGGATCGAGGACGCGGTCAACGCGACCAAGGCCGCGGTCGAGGAGGGCATCGTCGCCGGCGGCGGCGCGGCCCTGGTGCACGCGATCTCCGTGCTCGAGAAGATCGAGCTCGACGACGCCGAGGCCCGCGTGGGCCTCAAGATCGTCGAGGAGGCGCTGTCCGAGCCGCTGCGCCGCATCGCGGTCAACGCGGGCGAGTCGGGCGACGTGATCGTGAACTCGGTCCAGGGCAAGGGCTGGCGCGAGGGCTGGAACGCCGCCACCGGCGAGTACGAGGACCTGGTCGCGGCCGGCATCCTCGACCCGGTGAAGGTCACCCGCAACGCGCTGCTCAACGCCGGTTCGATCGTCGGCATGCTGCTGACGACCGAGGTGACGATCGTGGACAAGCCCGAGGAAGAGGAAGAGGAGGCCGGTCACGGCCACTCGCACTCCCACGGCGGGCACGGCCACTCGCACTAGCACTGAGCGACAGCAGGGCCGCCGACTCCGCGTCGGCGGCCCTGCCACGTTTCCGGCCCTTGGTTTAACCGCTGGTCGCGCGGGGGGTCGGAACCGCAAGTGTCAACATCCCGACAGTTAGTCGCACTACTGTCGGGAAACCGATAGAGTTCAAGTGCCTTCGCGGCCTTTGGGGATCGGAGCCGCGAAGGCGCTTTTTTGCCGAGATTCAGGTGGTTCGCCAACCCCTGAACAGGCGTTCCGCGCCTCCGCCCGGACCCGCCTTCCCCGGCCGGTTCCACAAGGGCCCCAACCTCACTCGCCGCTCTGCCGCACCCGCAGCTCCCGCATCCGGTTGAGCGTCGCGGCCACCTCGTAGCGCCGCGGCACCGCCAGGTCGATGTCCCTGATCCGCAGCAGCGCCGACTCGCCCTCGGCCTCCAACGCCTCGTCCATGCGGTCCAACGCCTCCGCGACCGTGGCCGCGCCGTCGATCCAGCCGTGCTGCACGGCCGCCTCGATCGCGAGCCCGATCCCGGTGGTCATCGCAGGGTCCGTGATCTGCTCCACCGATCGGACGTCCACATCAGACTCACCGAAGCGCAGCCCGTCCGTGCCCCCGGCCTTGATCTTCTGCTTCCCCCGCGACTCCGACGACACCGACCGCGGATCGATCACCCGCGCCCGCGGCATCCGGAACCCCTCGGCCTCCACCTGACGCCCGGTCGGCTTGGCCGCCAACGCCTTCGCCCGCTCCGTCACGTCCTCGGGCCGGTACGCGTCCATCAGGATCACCCGGTCCGCGACGTCCATGTAGTCGCCCGAGCCGCCCATGACGAGGATCGTCGCCACCGCGTGCTCGTCGGCCATCGACCGCACCAGGTCCACCAGCGGCGTCAGCGGCTCCCGGTCCTTCGCCACGAGCTCCTGCATCCGCGCGTCCCGGATCATCAGGTTCGTCGCGGCCGTGTCCTCGTCGATGAGCAGCGCCTTCGCGCCCGCCTCAAGGGCTTCGACGATCGCGGCGGCCTGCGAGGTCGAGCCCGACGCGTTCTCGGTCGTGAAATGCCGCGTGTCGTCCCCGCTCGGCAGATGGTCCACGAACGCGTGCACGTCCACGCCCGTGACCGCGCGCCCGTCCTCGGCCCGGATCTTCACCGCCGACGGGTCCGCGACCACGAAGTCCCGCCCGTCCCCGGGCACGTGGTCCCACACCCCGGCCTCCAAGGCCCGCAACAGGGTCGACTTCCCGTGGAACCCGCCGCCGACGATCAACGTCACGCCCGGACCGATCCCCATACCCCGCACGGTGCCCGCGTGCGGCAGTTCGAACTCCACCGCCATCGACTCCGGCGACGCGAACGGCACGCCCTGCTCCAGCGGCCTGTCGTCCACCCCCGATCGCCTGGCGAGCATCGAGCCGTCCGCCACGAACGCCACGAGCCCCGCGGCCTTCACGGACTCCCTGAGCGCCTTGACATCGTCGGCGTGGCGCGTCCACACCAGGACGTCCTCCTCGCTCACCGACAGCGCGTCGTCGCCCGCATCGGGCAGGACCTCGCACAGCAGCCGCGCCGCCTGGCGCCCCGCGATGCGCCGCCCGTGCCCCGGGAACTGCGCGCCGAGCCGGAACACCACCGACCCGTCCGCGCCCACCGTGCACGAGGCCCGCCGCAGGAT
This sequence comes from Glycomyces sp. NPDC048151, assembly GCF_043202775.1. Taxonomy (NCBI): domain Bacteria; kingdom Bacillati; phylum Actinomycetota; class Actinomycetes; order Glycomycetales; family Glycomycetaceae; genus Glycomyces; species Glycomyces sp. NPDC048151. The sequence goes on from NZ_JBIDBB010000007.1 coordinate 224,176, forward strand.
CTCCTGACCGCCGCCGTCGATCCTCAGGTCCCTTGTGGTGCAAGCCTTCCGGAACCGCTTCGCGAGGAGCACCGCCACCGCCCGCCGCCGCTCCGGGGTCGCGTACCAGTCTTCGACCAGGTCGGCGGCCTCGGCGTCGAACTCGAGCGCGACGCGGCTCGGGGGCGCGTACGGGTCCGACTGGACCCGCGAAATGTCCAGAATCGCCGGACCTGCCCACCATTTGCCACGCAAGGATTTATATCGGCCGTAACTCGTACCTTCCAGGGCCGTTAGTTCGTTAGACAGGTCATGGCGAGGTGGATGTGAACGGTTGTCACCAATATCGCGGGACTCGACTCGGTACGGTCGTCCGCCTCTTCGCTGTGTCATGCCCCCAGTTTCCCATCCGGGACGGGGAACTCGCGTCAAGCGAGCCCGAACACCAGGCGTCCACCCCCCGCCCCGGAAACCTCGAAAAGTCACTCGAAAAATCCGCGCGAACTCGCGTCATGGCGGCGGACCGCCTGCGTGCTGGTAACAGAGACACGCACGGCCTACCGCAGCGAAAGGTAGAACAAAGTGAGAACCGTACTGGTCTGTGTTAAGACTCCTCAAGCCGGACAGAAGATCTCGGCCTGCGCGACCCGCATGGGCCTGGCGCAGGCGGTCAAGTCGGTTGAGGGCTCGCCCGAGCTCTTCCTCGAACTCGGCCGCCGCCAAGTGGACGTGGTGCTGGTCGACGTGGCCCTGGCCGCGCCGGACCCGGTCAAGTTCGTCAAGACCGTCCGCGCCCGCTCGCCCCGGACGGGAGTCCTCCTGTCCGGCGCCGCCGACCCGCGCACGGCGGCCATGGTGGTCGCCGCGGGCGCCCGGGGTGTCATCCGCACCCCGTCCAACAACTCCGACGACCTGCTGGTCGCGCTGGCGCAGGCGATCATGTTCGCCTCGCCGACGCTCCAGCGCGTCACCGAGACCGTGCCGCGGCAGCGTTCCACGCTGCAGGGCATGAAGCTCACCGAGCGCGAGCTCCAGGTCCTGCGGGGCATGAGCGAAGGGAAGTCGAACGCGGAGATCGGGCGCGACCTGTTCGTCTCCGAGGACACCGTCAAGACCCACGCGCGGCGCATGTTCCGCAAGCTCGGCGCGCGCGACCGGGCGCACGCGGTGGCCGAGGCCTTCCGTTCGGGCCTCGTCTGCTGACCTACCGCTGAACGACGCACGCGTCCCGCCTGGCAGGAACGGACGCGATCGTCCCCCGGAACGACACGCGCGCAACGCGGCCGCGGTGACCGGCAGGGTCACGCGCGGCGGTGCGCGAACGCGCGCGGCGGCACAAGCGCCGCGGATCGGCAAGAGCGGCAGAGGTTGCGAGAGCAGCGGGCTGCGATGCAGCTAGAGCAGCAAGAGCAGCAAGCAGCAAGTACACGGTGACACGACAGGACCGAGGGAACCGCGGGGCGAGGGGGCCCCGCGGAACGGCCCTCGGCGGGGCCGACCGGAGAGGCGGGTTCGGCCCCCGGGGTCGGGAGTGTCGGTCCGCAAGCGCCCCCGAATCCAATGTCGCACGGGGGTATGACAATTCGGCGACCGGCGACCGGCGACCGGCGACCGGCGACCGGCGACCGGCGACCGGCGACCGGCGACCGGCGACCGGCGACCGGCGACCGGCGACCGGCGACTCGTGTCCGACTCGCAGGCCTACAGCATCCGAGCACACGAGCGTGCGTCCAAGCACGTGCCCGAGCACGCTACTGCGGTACGCCGCTTGATCGCGCGGGCTGACCGCCCGCCACGCGCGCTCCAGCCCGGCTGACCTCAGGCCAGTTCCAGCAGGCGCTCGTCGCCGCCCTGCGCCGCGACGAGTTGGAGGCCCACCGGCAGACCGTCGACCGTTCCGGCCGGGACGGCCAGACCCGGTGCGCCCGACAGCCCTGCGATGCATGTCAGCCGCACGATCGCCTCACGATTCGGCTGGTCGCCGATCGTGAACGCCGGTCCCGGCGCGGCCGGGATCGCCAGGGCCGTGCCCTCCGGCAGGCGCTCGCGCACGAGCGCCGTGACGCCGCTGCGGATCCGTTGCGCCGCTTCGATATCCGCGCTCACCAGCTTCGCCGCGTTCGCGAACCTCGCCGCCACGCCCGGCCCGAACTCCGGCGCATTCGCCTCGATCCACCCCCCGTGCGTCTGCCAAGCCTCCCAAGCCTGCAGGGTCGCGTACGCGACCCGCGCGGTCTCCAGCGGCGTCGCGTCCAAGCGCCCCGGGGCCCCGCCCGACGGGTCCGCGCCCTCCGGGAAGAACGGTTCGCGGTCGATCGGCAGGCCCAGCGACTCCGCCTTCGCCATCACCACCGCCCGCGTCGCCTCCGGAATCTCCGCCCAGATGTCCTGCGGCGCAAGCAGACGCGTGATCGGCCCGGCCTCCGCCACGCCTTCGAGCAACACGCCCATCGCCAGCCGCAGCGTCGCCGCGTCCCGCGTGAGCACCCCGGCCGTGTCGAACGACGGCGCCAGCGGCACCGCGCCCTCCAGGCTCACCCGCCCGTGCGTCGGCCGCAGACCGAACAGCCCGCAGTAGGACGCCGGGACGCGAATCGACCCGCCCGTGTCCGTCCCCAGCCCGATGTCAGCCAGCCCCAACGCGACCGCCGAAGCCGACCCCGACGACGACCCGCCCGGCACCCGACCCGGCGCGGCCGGGTTCTCCGGCGTGCCGTAGTGCGCGTTCGTCCCGTTCAGGCTCCACGCCAGCTCATCGGTGATCGTCTTCCCGACGACCCGCGCCCCGGCCGCGCGCAGCAGCGCCACCGCGACCGCGTCCTCGCCCGGAGTCCCGTGCGTCTCGCGCCACCGCGGGTTCCCCGCGCCGGTCGGCACGCCCGCGAGGTCGAACAGGTCCTTCACCGCCAGCCGCAGACCCGCAAGGGGCCCTTCGTGTCCGGCGTCCTCGAACGTCGAGATGAACGGATCAGTCAAGGCCCAGCTCCTTCGGCAGTGTGCAGTGGACGCCCTTGACGAGGTCGACGACCTGCGAGATCCGCAGGTCGACCGCCGCGCTCAGATACGCGAGCGCCACCGGCCCGGGCAGGCCGTGCCGCTCGCGCAGGAACGCGAGCGCGCTCCGGGTCGCCTTGCGGACGGCCTCGTCCAGGTCCTCGTCGAGTCCGGTCGTGATCCAGTGTTCCGCAGTCTCGGCGAACGGCCCGCCGAGGGCGGCGGCGAGTCGCCGCGCGGCCGGGTCCGAGTGGACGGTAAGCCGCAGCGTCGCCCGCAGCGGCGCTTCGAACGCGGTGAGCGCGACCTCGCCGTCCCCCTGCGAGAAATGCGGGTCGCCCGTGTAGAACGACGCGCCCGGCACCGCGACCGGCAGGTACAGCTTCGATCCCGCGCCCAGCAGCCGGATGTCGAGGTTCCCGCCGTGCGCGCCCGGCGGCACCGAGTGGACCGGCGCGTCCGTGGCGGGCGCGGTCCCCATGATGCCGAGGAACGGCGCGAGCCCGAACCGCAGCGACCGGCCGTCGCCGACCGGGATGACGCCCCGCTCCTGATCGTCCACAGTGGCGACGATGCTGACGTTCTCCTCGCCGAGCGGATACTCCCCGGCGAGCGCCCCGCGCCCGTGCCGGTTGCTCACGACTCCGTACGGCGCACGGCGTTCCAGCCGCAGCACCTCGACTTCGAGCACGTCGCCCGGCTCCGCGCCGGCGACGCCGATCGGACCGGTGACGACGTGCGGGCCCGCGTCGGGCTTGCGCTCGCAGTCGCGCGCGATCGCGGCCGCGTCCTCCAGGACCGCACCGATCCCGTGTGCGGCGAAGAACGCCGCCGGGTCGCCGCCCTGGTCTTCGAGGAGGCCTTCGTGGCTGACCGTGTCGACCACGACGGCGTCACCGGAGGCGACGCGCAGGACCGGCGCGCTCGCCGCGTTCGGCAGGAGGCCCCAGCTGACGGTGTCGGGCCGGGAAGGAAGGTAGTTGTCGGCGCGGTCGTTCGCGCCGAGCGGCTGAAGGAGCGTCATGAGGAGGCACCGCGTTCCGGGGGCGAGGGACTGTATACGACAATGGTGGCCTGATCGTAGTGGAGGCTTTTCATGGCAGGCGACCGGGCATCTGAGAAGGCGCCGCGCCGTTCCCCGCAGGAGGCGGTGCGGGCGGTGCGCGAGGACATCATCCGGGGCGTGCACGCGCCCGGCGAGCGCCTCACCGAGGAGTCGCTGGCGGCGCGGTACGGGGTGTCGCGGGTGCCGGTCCGCGAGGCGCTGCGGGTGCTCGAGGCGGAGGGGTTCGTCGAGGCCAAGCCGTATGTGGGCGTGTTCGTGCGCGAGTTGAGCGAGGCCGAGGCGGAGGACCTGCTTGAGCTCCGCGCGGCGATCGAGCCGATGTGCGCGGCGCGCGCGGCGGTGAAGCGCACGCCCGAGCAGCTGGGCCGCTTGAAGGAGCTGCTGAACCTGGGCTGGGACGCGGTGCAGGACGGGCGGCTCGCGGAGCTGCCGCGCCTGAACTCGCGGTTCCACGAGGTCATCGCCGAGGCCTCCGGCTCGGAGGTGCTGGGCCAGATGATCCGGCAGGTCAGCCAGAAGATCGCGTGGGTGTACGCGGTGGAGCTGCCGCGCCGGGCCGAGGACTCCTGGACCGAGCACGACCAGATCGTCGCGGCCATCGCCGACGGCGACGCCGACCGCGCGGCGGCCCTCCTCGCCGAGCACGTCGCCAAGGCCACGCACGCCTACCGCAGGCGCGAGCGCCAGCCCGAGCAGGCCCCGGAGGACCCGGCCCCGACCGCCGCCTGACGCGTTCCCGAACCGGCCCTCCAGCGCCCTCGAAACGCCTTCGCGAATCGTTGTATACGATTGGGTCCGCCGCTTCCCGGAAGGACTCCATGGACCCCGCGCATATCGCCCTGCTGCTCGCCGCCGGTTTCGGCGCGGGCGTCTGCAACGCCATCGCCGGAGGCGGCAGCCTCCTCTCGTTCCCCGCACTCCTGGCCCTCGGCCTGCCGCCGGTCACCGCGACGGTCACCAACGCCGTCGCCGTCTGGCCCGGCTACCTCGGCGGGGCCGCCGCGCTGCGCTCGCGCCTGGCCGACTTCCGCCCGCTCGTGCCGCGCCTGGTCCTCACCGGCGCGCTCGGCGCCGTCTGCGGCGCCGTCGCCCTCCTCGCCGCCCCGGCCGAGGTCTTCACCGCGCTCGTCCCGTACCTCGTCCTCGCCGCGACCGCGCTCTTCGCCCTGCAGCCCTTGATCACCAAGCGCCTCGCCGCCCGCGAGACCGACTCCAGGGCCCTCCTCTACCTCGGCGTCTTCGCCGGCGGCGTCTACGGCGCGTACTTCAACGGCGGCATGGGCATCGTGCTCCTCACCGCCCTCGCCCTCGGCGTCAACGCCGCGATCAACCGCCTCAACGGCCTCAAAAGCCTGCTCACCCTCACCGTCTCCACCACGGCGACCGTGGCCGTCGCGCTCTTCGGCCCCGTCGACTGGCTCACGGTCCTCGTCCTCGCGCCCGCCTGCCTCCTCGGCGGCGCCGCCGGAGCGAGACTCGCCGACAAGCTGCGCCCCATCGCCTTCCGCGTCCTCGTCATCGCCTTCGGCACCGCCGCCGGAGGCGCCATGCTCCTGACCTGACCCTCCAGAAAGGACCCATCCATGACCGACCTCCTCCTCCGCAACGCCCGCCCCTGGACCCCCGGCGAACCCCTCGCCATCACCGACATCGCCATCACGAACGGCCGCATCGCCACTCCCGCCGGCGACGCCGCCCAGGTCATCGACCTCGACGGCGCGATCGTCCTCCCCGGCTTCGTCGACGCCCACTGCCACCTCGACAAGACCATGTTCGGCGGCCCCTGGACCCCCAACACCGGCGGCCGCACCCTCGAAGGGCGCATCCGCAACGGCGAGGGCCGCCGCGAAGAACTCGGCCTCCCCAACCCCGACTACGCCGCGAACCTCCTGTCCGCCATGGTCTCCCACGGCACGACGCACGTGCGCAGCCACATCGACATCGACCCCGAGGTCGGCCTCGGCGGCGTCGAAGCCGTCCGCGAGGCCGCCGCCCGGCTCGCCGGGAAGGTCGACGTCGAACTCGTCGCCTTCCCCCAAGGCGGCCTCCTCACCCGCCCCGGCACCGCTGAACTCCTCGAAGCGGCCCTGAAGGACGGCGTCGAGGTCATCGGCGGCCTCGACCCCGCCGGGTTCGACCGCGACCCCGCCGGGCAGCTCGACCTCGTCTTCGGCCTCGCCGAACGCTACGGCGCGAAGATCGACGTCCACCTCCACGACCAGGGCCTCCTCGGCGCCTGGGAGTACGAGCTGATCATCCAGCGCACCAAGGCGACCGGCCTCGCCGGGCGCGTCACCATCAGCCACGCCTACGCCATGGGCGGCCTCGAACCCGACCACCAGCGCCGCATCGCCGAGGGCCTCCGTGACGCCGGGGTCGCCATGATCACCTGCGCCGTCGGCGGCGCGCCCGTGATCCCGGTGCGGCTCATGGACGAGGTCGGCGCGCGCCTGGCCGTCGGCAACGACGGCATCCGCGACCTGTGGACCCCGTACGGCGACGGCGACCTGCTCCGCAAGGTCAACCAGGTCGCCTTCCGCGACCGCCTCGTGGCCGACGAGGAGATCGAACTCGCGCTCGCGGCCGGAACCCATGGCGGCGCAAGCGTTCTCGGCCTCGAAGGCTACGGGCTCGCGATTGGATGCAACGCCGATCTCGTGGCCGTGGACGCCGACGCACCGGCGGAAGCCGTGGTCAGCGTCCCGCAGCGCAAGCTCGTCGTCAAGGGCGGCAACGTCGTCGCGCACAACGGCACCATCATCGGATGATTGTATACGAAATATTCTCGTAACGGTTCGGTTCGCGGATCGCAATGGTATACCTATAAAACTGAGCCATGAACCCACGGCTCAACCACAGTCCCAAGCCCGGGCCGGGTCATGTATACGACTGCCAGCGGTGGTCGCGATGAGCATCGACCCGGCCCTCGCCTTCCACGGCGTCTCACTCACCTTCGCGAACGGAACCCGCGCCCTCGACGAAGTGGACCTCCAGATCCGCCCCGGCGAGTTCGTCTCCCTCGTCGGGCCCTCCGGCTGCGGCAAGTCCACGATGCTCCGCCTCGCCGCCGGATTCGAAACGGCCACGACCGGAAGCGTCGAAGTCGCCACCGACCACCTCGGCTACGTCTTCCAGGAGGCCACCCTCCTGCCCTGGCGCACCGTCGCCCGCAACGTCGAGCTCCCCGCCGAACTCGCCGGCGTCCCCAAAGCCGAACGCCGCGAGCGCGCCCGCGACGCCGTCGAACGCGTCGGCCTCGCCGGCTTCGAGCACCACCGCCCCGCCCAGCTCTCCGGCGGCATGCGCATGCGCGCCTCCATCGCCCGCGCCCTCACCCTCCGCCCCGAGGTCTTCCTCTTCGACGAGCCCTTCGGCGCCCTCGACGAGATCACCCGCCAGCGCCTCAACGAGGAAGTCGGCAACCTCTTCGTCCGCGACGGCTTCGCGGGCGTCTTCGTCACCCACTCCGTCCCCGAGTCCGTCTTCATGTCGACCCGCGTCGTCGTCCTCAACGGCCAGCCCGGCCGCGTCGCCGCCGACATCCCCGTCCCGTTCGCCTACCCCCGCGACCCCGAACTGCGCTACACCGCCGAGTTCGCCGCCGTCGCCGCCGACGTCTCCGCCGCCCTGCGCGGCGCGAAGCAGGAGGCCCGCGTATGACCGCCACCCTCGAGACCGCACCCAAGACCGCCGCCGAACCCGAAGCGCCCCAGACCGAACGCACGCTCTGGCCGTTCAAGACCGCGCCCGTGCGCGTGTTCGCGCCCGTCGCCGTCTTCGTCGTCGTCATCGCCGCGTGGGCCGCCGCCAGCCACCTGCTCATCCCCGCCGAGTCCCGGTTCCTGCTGCCCTCGCCCGAGGAGGTCCTCTCCCAAGGCCTGCTCAACCCGGTGGCGCGCACCGAGATCCTGACGGCCCTGTGGTCCACCGTCCAGGTCGCGCTCGTCGGCCTCGCGCTCGCGATCGTCCTCGGCGTGCTCTTCGCGGTGGTCATGAGCCAGACCCGCTGGGCCGAGTACTCCCTCTACCCGTACGCCGTCGTCCTGCAGACGATCCCGATCCTCGCGGTCGTGCCGCTCTTCGGGTTCTGGTTCGGGTACGAGTTCGGCTCGCGCGTCATCGTCTGCGTCATGGTCGCCCTCTTCCCGGTCATCACGAACACCCTGTTCGGCCTGAAGTCCGTGGCCCCGGCCCAGCACGACCTGTTCACCCTGCACGGCGCGGGCCGCTTCCAGCGCCTCTGGAAGCTCCAGCTGCCCGCCGCGCTCCCGGCGATGATCTCCGGGTTCAAGATCTCCGGCGGCCAGGCCATCATCGGCTCGATCGTCGCGGACTTCTTCTTCCGCCAAGGCGATCCGGGCATCGGCCGCATGATCGACGTCTACCGCCAGCGCCTCGCCACCGAGGAGCTCCTCACCGCCCTGCTGCTCTCGTCGCTGGTCGGCCTGTGCCTGTTCTGGTGCTTCGACCTGCTCGCCGGTCGCGTCGACCGGCTGCACGGCAAGCGCTGATCCCTCCCGCTCCCACCGCCGCGAGCCCCGACCCCATCGACCTCTTAGGAGACCCCTATGTCCCGCCGACTCACCGCCGCCCTCGCGGCCGCGACCGGAGCGAGCCTCCTCGCGGCGTGCACCGCCCAGACCGCCGCCCCCGAACCCACCGGCGAGGGCCCGCTCGCCGACATCTGCCCCTCCACTGTGGTCATTCAGACGGACTGGTTCGCCACGCCCGAACGCGCGGCCGCGTTCCAGCTCGTCGGCCCCGACGGCACGGTCGACGCCGCCAAGGGCGCCTACACCGGCCCGCTCGGCGACACCGGCGTCAACGTCGAAGTGCGCCTAGGCGGTCCGTTCCTCGGCGGCCAGCCGATCCCGGCCCAGATGTACCAGGACACGTCGATCACGCTCGGCTTCGTGCCCACCGACGACGCGGTGCGCGCCAACGCCGAGTTCCCGGTGACGGGCGTGTTCGCCTCGCTCGACATCAACCCGCAGATCATCATGTTCGACCCGGCGACCTACGACATCGACTCGTGGGACGACGTGCCGGGCACCGGCGCGCCCGTCGTCTACTCCGAGGGCAAGGTCTTCATGGACTACCTCATCGCGAACGGCTACGTCGACGAGTCGCAGGCCGACGCGTCGTTCGACGGCACCCCGGCGCGGTTCGTCGCCGACGGCGGCGCTTCGATGCAGCAGGGGTACGTCTCGAACGAGCCCTACCGCTGGGAGCACGACGTCGAGGGCTGGATGAAACCGGCCGACTACCTGCTCGTCCACGAGTCGGGTTACGAGATCTACCCGCACGCGTGGTCGGTGCGCTCGGGCGAGCTGGAGGAGCTGCGCCCGTGCCTGGAGGCGCTGGTGCCGATGCTCCAGCAGGCGCAGGTCGACTACGTGAACGACCCCGCGCCGGTGAACGGGGCGATCCTGGAGATCGCCGAGACGATCCCGGACGGGCCCCCGATCACGCTGGCGGGCAACGAGAACTCGGTGGAGGTCCAACTCGCCGAAGGCATCGTCGGCAACGGCCCGGATGCGACGCTCGGGAACTTCGACGAGGAGCGGGTGCAGCGGGTCATCGACTCGGTCGTGCCGCTCTTCGAGGCCCAGGGCGAGGAGATCCCGGAGGGCATCGCGCCCGCCGACATCATGACGAACGAGTTCATCGACGAGTCGATCGGCCTCCAGTGACGGCCCTGGACGCAATCCTGGACGCGAGCCTCCCGGGCGGCCCGGCCGACCTGTTCCTCGAAGGGGGACAGGTCGTCCGGGCCGCCGCCCCGGGTGCAGGCCCCGCCGCCCCCGCGACCTTCGACGCCGCAGGCCGCGCGGTCCTCCCCGCCTTCACCGATGCGCACGTCCACCTCGACAAGGCCTTCCTCCTCGAACCGATCGCGCGCGAACTCGCCGCCGAAGGCGCCGAACTCACCGCCGACCTCGGCGACGCGATTGCCGCCGTCGCCCGCCTCCGTCCCCGCCTCGGCCCTGAAGTGGTCGCGACCGGAGCCCAGCGTGCCGTCGACACCCTGGTGCGCAACGGCACCCTCGCCGCCCGCGCCATGGTCGAACTCGACCCAGCGGTCGGCCTCGACCTCATGGACCTCCACGCCGACCTCGCCGCCCGCAACGCCGACCGCATCAGCCTCCAAACCGTCGCGTTCCCGCAGCGCGGCCTCGAACTCGGCGGCAACCGCGAACTCCTCAAGGGCGCCATGGCCTCCGGCGCGAACGTCGTCGGCGGCTGCCCCTATGTCGACGCCGACCCGGCCGCCCACCTCGACTACGTCTTCGACCTCGCCGAGGCCCACGACGCACCCGTCGACCTGCACCTCGACTTCAGCGACGACCCTGACGCGTCCCTCATCGGCCTCGTCGCCGAACGCACCCGCGCCCACGGCATGCACGGCCGCGTCGCGATCGGCCACGTCACCACCCTCGCCGCCATGACGCCCGAACAGGCTGACCGCGCCTTCGACACCCTCGCCGACGCTGGGATCGCCCTCGCCGTCATGCCCGCCACCGACCTCTACCTCACCGGCCGCCCCCGCGAAGCCACGAACTGGCACGCGACCCGCCCCGTCGCCCCGATCCTGCGCGCCGCGCACGCCGGCATGGCCGTGGCTATCACCAACAACAACCTGTGCAACCCGTTCGCGCCCTACGGGAACGGCAGCCAGCTCCAAGCCGCCTGGCTCGCGGGCCTGCTCTTCCGCGCCGTCTCCGCAGCCGACCGAGCGATCCTCCTCGACGCGATCACCGTCAACCCCGCTGCGATCCTCGGCCTCCCCACGCACGGCCCGACCCCCGGCTCGCGCGCCGACCTCGTCGTCCTCGAAGCCGCGTCCGCCGACGAAGCCCTCCTCCAGTCCGCGCCGGTCGCGGCCGTGATCAGGTCGGGATCGCTCCTCGACAGGACGTGACCGGACCGGGACGGACGCGTGACCGGCCGCCGCACGCTCGTGATCGAAGCCCACCCCCCTTCGATCAGGAGCGCCCATGGACTCGAACGGCCCGCGTGAACACGACGACAAGCCAGACAAGGACAAGAAGCGGCCCGGTGCCCGCCCCGCCTCCGAGGACGACGGCTCGCCCGGCCTCGGCGTGAGCTTCGGTGTCGGTGCGCCGCAAGCCGACCCGAACGGCGGCGGCCCCGATCTGAACGTCCCGTCCGGCGAGGCCGCCAGCCTCGGACTCGACCCCGACCACGGCGTCACCGGCAACATTCCGCTCGCCGACGCGCAGATCCCGATCCCGATCGGCGACGGGGTCGTCCCGGTCAAGGCCGTGCTCGGCCTGACGTTGAAGGGCTGGGCCGCGATCGGCGGCGTCGTTCTCGCGGGCATCGTCGGCGTCAGCGTCGCGAACGCCGACGACGGCACCGACCCGGTCCCCGACACGTCGACCGAGACCGTCGACTTCGGCTTCGAACCGACCGACGGCTGGGTCCCCGACGAGACGGCCGACGAGTACACCGAGGAATACACGGAGGAGGAGTACACCGAGCCCGATCCGGTCGCCGACGCTGCCATCGGCGACTGCTACTACGTTTACGGCGACGTCGAGGTCACCATCGAGTGGACCTATTGCGACGCCGGGGCGTTCGAAGTCATTGACATCGTCGAGGGCACGAGCGACCTCGCCGCCTGCGACTGGAACGACGCCTCCGACCAGTCGGTCACCTCCACGGTCACCTCCCGCGTGCTGTGCATGGCCTACATCGCGATCGAAGGCGACACCGCCTACCGCGCCCAGCTCGGCGAATGCGTCTACGGCCCCAACGACTACAGCTCGGCCTGGACCACCACCTCGTGCGACACCGGCGCCTTCCGCGTGATCGAACGCTATGAGGGCCAAGCGGACACGTACGCGTGCACCAACGACGGCTACGGCGACCGCGCCCGCACCTACAGCACCGCCGACAGCTACTTCGACGTGACGCTGTGCCTCCAGATCGTCTACCCCGACGACATCGGCTACGCCGAGCAGTACACGTGCATGGTCCTGTACGAAGACGACACGTTCGGCTTCGCCGACAGTTGCGAGTCCGCCAACACCCGTGTCATGGGCCGCACCAGCGACTACGAGGCCACGGCCTTCTGCGAGGGCTACGGCTGGTCCACCTGGAGCAGTCCCGAATTCCCCGAGCACTCCTACACGGTCTGCTGGGAGTGGTACTGATCCCCGGAGTGTCGCGACCCGGAAACACCGTCACGCGGTCCTACCCTGGCTGCGACTAGGGCGCCGACGCCGAACGGGACGGCGCCCGACCCGTGCCGAAGCGCCCAGGAGGACCCCGTGGCCGCAAGTTCCGCCGAACACCGCAAACTCGAACGCATCTTCGCGATCCTCGACTCCGACAAGAGCGGCGTGATCGAACGCCGCGACTTCGAACTCCTCGCCGCCACGGTCGCCGAGAGCCGGAACCAGTCCGAAGGCAGCCCCGAAGCCGAGGCCCTGCGAGCAACCCTGGTGCAGCGCTTCGAACGCATGGCCGCGCAGGTCGACGCCGACGGGAACGGCGAGGTCACGTTCGACGAGTGGCTCGCCTACAACGAGTCGAACCCGTCCGACGAGGAGCTCGAGCGGATCATCGACCAGACCGTCTTCGGCGCGTTCGCGAGCGACAACAACGCGGGCGTCCACCCCGACGTCATGGCCGCCCTCAACCGCGTCAACGTCGGCTACGCCGGCGCGTACGGCCACGACCTCCAGACCCGCCAGGCGGTCGGCGCGATCCGCGACGCCTTCGGCGACGCCGCGGTCTACTTCGTCTTCAACGGGACCGCCGCCAACGTGCTGGGCCTCAAGGCGGTCACCCGCTCCTGGGAGTCCGTCCTCTGCGCCGCGAGCGCCCACATCGCGACCGACGAGGCCGCCGCGCCCGAGAACTACCTGGGCTGCAAGATCATCGCGATCCCCACGCCCGACGGGAAACTCACCGTGCCGCTCATCGAGCGCCACCGCGTCGCGTTCGACGGCGTCGACCGGCACAACCCGACCCGCGTCGTCAGCATCTCCAACCCGACCGAGCTCGGCACGCTCTACACGCCGGAGGAAGTGCGCGCGATCGCCGACTGCTGCCACGAGCACGGCATGCTCCTCCACCTCGACGGCGCCCGGATCTTCAACGCCGCCGCGGCCCTCGACACCGACCTGAAGGCGCTCACCTCCGGCGCCGGAGTCGACGTGTTCTCCTTGGGCGGCACCAAGAACGGCATGATGATGGGCGAGGCCGTGCTCTTCTTCGACCGGAGCCTGAGCGAGCACTTCATGTACATGCAGAAGCAGGCCATGCAGACGCTCTCCAAGATGCGGTTCATCGCGGCCCAGTTCCAGGCCCTACTGGAGCGCGAGCTGTGGCTCGCGAACGCCCGGCAGGCGAACGCCATGGCCCGCCTCCTCGCCGAGAGCGTCGCCGAGCTCCCCGGACTGACCCTCGACCAGCCGGTCTACGCCAACGGCGTGTTCGTCAAGGTCGACCCGGAGCTGCTGCCGCGCTTGCAGAACGAAGCGCACTTCTACGTCTGGGACCCCGACCGCGGCGTCGTCCGCTGGATGACCTCCTACGACACGAACGAAGACGACGTGCGCAACTTCGTGCGCATCGTCCGCCGCGCGATCGAGGCCTGACACGCCCCTGCACACTGCTTTTCGGGAGGGGCAACGCAGCCCGAATGCAGCCCGTCCGCACCCGCAAAAGCACCTCCGAGAACGGATTACGCCGCCGTGCCTTCGGGCACGGCGGCGTGGGTGCGCTTGCGGCGCTTAAGCGTTCAGCGCCTCCTCGATCTTGCGGGTCATCTCGGCCATGACCGGGCTCGGCGCGCCCTTGTGCGCGCGGGTCGCGGCCTCGACGGCGACGCGGACCGTGGAGCGGAAGTTCTCGGCCTCCGCCGGGTCCTGCGCCTCCAGCAGCTTCACCGACTCGGTGACCGCAGGCAGCACCTGGTCGGCGATCGCAGCGGCGGACTTGCCCGGGAACTTCAGGTCCTTGGCCTTCGCCCCGGCGAGGGCGTGCCCGACCGCGCCGGTCGCGGCGGTCAGCGCCAGCGACCCGTCGGTGCTGACCTTGTGGGCCGAACCGGCGATCCCGGCGAAGGACATGAGGGTGACGACGCCGTAAGCGGCGGTGCGGATGACGGTCTGGTCCTGGGCGGAAAGGCTGATGCTCATCTTCTTGCTCCATCTTCGTTTCGGTGAGGTGTTCCTCGTTGATGAAGCAACTATGGGCCGCCCGACTTGCACCGCCCTGACGCGAACCTGTCGCCCCCGCTGACATCCTCGGCTCCCCGGTTGACCGGCGTCTTCGAAGACCCCGCTGTGGTGCGGACATGAGAGAATCATGTTCCTTGACTGGACCTTCCGGGCCGTGGAGGACGTTGCACCCCATCGGTGTCTCGCCGCCCGGCCGCGGCGTCCACTGGCATGGAGGGAGCAGCGGTGGCAACCATCGCAGTCCGCATCAACGACGAACCCGACGCCCCGAGACTCCTCGTCGAGGTCGACGACGCCGAGCTGACCGATCCGCCCGCGACTCCCGGGACCCCTGGGACGCCCGGGACTCCCGGGACCAAGCCCTCCGAGGCCAGCGCCCTCGGCCGCCTCGCCGGGGCCATGGGCAAGGAGGCCGCCACCGCCCTCGACAAGTCGCTCAAGTCCGTCGTCGCCGTGTCCGGCGCGATCCTCGAAGAGATCAAGGACCTCGAACGCGCCCCGAGCGGCATCGAGGTCACCATGGGCTTCAAGTTCGACGGCTCCGGCAGCCTCAAAGCCGTCTCCCTCAAGAGCGAGACGCACATCGAGCTCAAGTTCAGCTGGAGCAACCCCGCCGACGCCGGACAGTAGGCGCCGCATGTTCGACAACCCCTCCTGGCTCGTGCGCGTCCTCGCGAAGACGAACGACGGCACGGCCACCGCAGGCACCGGCATCGCAATCGACCAGCGCCATGTCATCACCTGCGCCCATGTCCTCGCCAGCGCCGCGACCAACGGTGAGCCGGTCCTCCTCGAACTGCCCTTCAACAAGGCCGTCCCCGGACGGATCGGCGCGACGGTCCTCTTCTCGCACTACGACAGCGACCGGTCGGAGGACTTCGCGGTCCTCCGACTCGACGACGAGATCCCCGACATGGCCCCGCCCCCGCTTCACCGCGCCACTACATTCAAAGGGCGGCAAGCCAAAGCGCGCGGCTTCCCCTGGGCCGAGTCGTCGGTCTCCTCGGTCGCCGAAGTCGTGCTCTGGGACCAGACGCACCGCGGCCGCATCCAGCTCAACCGCTCCACGACCGAAGGCGACATCCTCAAGGGAGGGTTCTCTGGCGGCCCGGTCTGGGACTCGAACGTCGAAGCGGTCATCGGCATCGTCGTCTCCGCTGAAGCAAACGGCAGCGGCGCCATGCTCACACTGGACAGTCTCCAAGACCTCTGGCCCGAACTCGAAGACCGCATCGGCCGGTTCCCCATCAAGACCAGCGACTACGAGTCCCACTGGGGCCCGCGCGCCACCGGCTCCACCCTCGCCCTGAGCGGCTCGCGCTTCAGCGGCCGCTCGGTCGCGCTCCGCCAGATCAACAAGGCGCTCGCCGACAAACCGACACCGAACATCCCCACGGTCGTCACCGGCAATCCCGGCGCCGGCAAGTCCGCAGTGCTCGCCCGGATCGTCACCACTGCGGTCACCGCTCCGGCGGACGGCCACCGAGGCGCGGCCGACGAGTGGATCTCCGCCAAGCCGGGTTCCGTGCACTGCGCTGTCCACGCCAAAGGCAAGACACCGGACGAGATCGCAGCGGAGATCCTGCTCGCCGCCGGACTCCATGAGCTGCAGGACATCGACCGGTTTCCGGTTCGCATCAACGTCGCGCTCGCCGACCGCGAACGCTTCAACGTCGTCATCGACGCCCTCGACGAGGTCGTTCCCGGACGCAGGAAGAAGTCCGGCAACCCGGTCCGCGACGTGATCGTCAAGATCATCAAGCCTCTCGCCGCGATCCGCGCCGCGAGCGTCGTCATCGGCTCCCGCAAATATGCCGGAGTCGATGTCGGCAAGCTCCTCAGCGACGCCGCCTTCATCGACCTCGACACCGACGACTACTTCGACCCCGACGACCTCGTCCGCTTCGTCAGCGCCACTCTCCAGGACACCAGCCGCGACCGCAATGTCGCCGTCTACGAGGACGACGCGATTGCAATGCCCATCGCCGTTCGGATCGCCGAGGTCTCCAACACCAACTTCCTCGTCGCCAGTCTTCTCGCGCATCGGCACGGCCTCCTCGACGTTGAACCAGTCGCGCCCGAAGACATCCAGTTTTCTGGGGCCGCCAAGGACGCGTTCCGCGAATACCTCGAGTGCCTGCCGAAGATCAAGGGAGTCAGTGCCGACGCCCGCGAGATGCTCACCGCGTTGGCCTTCGCCGAATCGCCCGGGTTCACAGTCGACTTGTGGACGGCCGCCGTCAACTGCCTCGAGAACGTGACCGTCGAGCCTGATGCATTGCTGGCCTTCGCCAAGGGGCCCGCTGCGAACTTTCTCATCGAAGCGAGCACAGGGGCCGTCCCGCAATTCCAGCTGTTCCACCAGGCCCTCATCGACGCCGCCCGCGAATGGATTAAGGAGGATCGCAGGTCCATCGAGGAATGCAATGCCAAGCTCGCGAAGGAGTTCCAGCAGCGAGTCGAGCGCATCGGCTGGGACCGGGCCCCGAGCTATCTCACCAGGTCCCTCGCCACGCATGCGGCCGCAGGCAACCAACTCGATGAGCTCCTGAAGAGCCTGGACTTCCTCAGCTACGCCGATCCGTCTACCCTGCTCGCGGCCATGCGTGCACAACCGGGGATCCGGGAGCGGCGCATCGCCTCCGCCTATCGCACCAGAGCCCACCTCTACCAGGCGATTCCTCCCGGCAGTGCCCGTGCGCAGCGAATCCTCATCGACCTGGCCAGGGCTGGTGTCAAGAACTTCGGCATCGAGAGCGCCGAAGCCTGCTGGCGCCCGCGCTGGTGCGTCGGAGGCGTCTTCGATCCGAACCTCGTGCAGGCGTACTCGACCGCGCATCGGCGAGGCGACGCGAACATCGAAGAGGAAGACGACCGTGTCCTCTTCCGCGGAGGTGACGGCGAGGAACTGGTCTGGAAGCTCGACGACGATTACCGGCTCACCGTGTTCCGAGCGCTCAGCGAAGACCCCAGGATCATGGGGAAGGGCATTGTGGATAACCGGAGCGTTGGTGCGGAAGGAGGCGAGGACGGCACGATCCACATCTGGGATCTTGAATCCGGCGAAACCGTCGCACTCTTCCTTGCCGGACCTCCGGATCCCATCGGGCTCGCCATCGGGGAGGTCGGAGGCCGAAGTCTCGTCATCAACGGCACCGAGGACGGGCCCGTGGTGGTCTGGGACCTCGAAACCCGCGAGCATGTGATGCGGTTCGAAGGACATTCCGACTGGGTCCGATCGGTGGCGTTCGGCAAAGTCGACGGCGCACCGGTAGCGATCAGCGCAGGCGACGACAACACCGTGCGGGTATGGGACCTCGCCGCAGGAAAGCAACGGGCGGTGTTGGAAGGTCACACAGAGTGGGTCGAATCGGTGGCGTTCGGCGAGGTCGACGGATCGCCGATCGCCGTCAGCGGCGGCGATGACGAGACCGTTCGGGTCTGGGATCTCAGAACCGGAGAGCAGACAATGCTCGACAGCGAAGCCGGATTGGTCAAGGCGGTAGCCTTCGGCCGCTTCTACGGGGCGCCGATCGCCATCGTCGGCAACGATGACGAGATCGTGCGCGTATGGGATCTCAGGACAAAGCGGCTGATGCTCGAACTCGAAGGACATTCCGAGCAAGTGACCACTGTGGCGTTCGGCGAGATCGACAACATTCCGGTCGCGATCAGCGGCAGCGAGGACGACACAGTGCGGGTCTGGGACCTGAGAACCGGCGCACAGCGAGCGGTCCTCGAAGGCCACACCGACTGGGTCAGCAGTGTGGCGTTCGGCGAAATCGACAACATTCCGGTCGCGATCAGCGGCAGCGACGACAACACGGTGCGGGTCTGGGACCTGAGAACCGGCGAGCAGCGAGCGGTCCTCGAAGGCCACACGGGTGGAGTCTTGAAGGTGGCGTTCAGCCGGATCGACCGCAGGCCGGTCGCCGTGAGCACCAGCGAGGACGACTCTGTGCGGGTGTGGGACCTTCAATCGGCCGCGCCGTACATTTCCCTTGGGCGCCATGCAGACTGGGTCAACTCCATCGTCTTCGGAGCGATCGGAGGGACGCCGGTCGCGATCAGCGGCAGCGACGACGAGACCGTGCGGGTCTGGGACCTCAGGAACCAGATGCAGATGCTGCACTTCCAGGACCACATCGACGCGGTCAACGCGGTGGCGTTCGGCGAGATCGACGGCACATCCATCGTGATCAGCGG